>CAKVLD010000076.1 GCA_934755305.1 uncultured Clostridium sp.
AAAAAATAAAAATTTAATGTATAAAATTCAAAAGACAAGTCAATAATTATTGATATAACAATTTAATCCTTGTTAATAATTAATATTAACTATAAACCCATAGTATTTAAATTTGTTAATAATTAATATTAACATAATATCAAAAAAAGCGAAATTTAACCATAACATCTTATGTGCTTGCAAGCTATATTTAAAAGAATTCAGCTAATAAAAGTAAGGAGGTGTTCTCATGAATGTAATAGAAATAAAGCTACAAATATATCTATTAAAAGATATTCCACAAAATAAAATCCAATCAAAAATAACATCATTAATTGATGGAGCATTAGCAAAAGAAAATAATCTATTAATGCTTCATAACTCAAACCAATATAAAAACTATTGCTTTAATCAGCCTTATCCCATAGAAAAAGATAAGCTTTATAAAGAAGGAAATATATATACATTAACTCTAAGAACAATAGATAAAAGTTTAGCAACATTTTTTAATAACAAATTAGTAAATGAATATAATTCTGAATTAAAAGCATTAAAAGCAGACATAAAAGTTATTCCTAAAAAACAAATTCAAAAAATTTATTCATTAACTCCAATAATACTAAAAACAGATTCAGGATATTGGAAAGGTGTATTATCAATTGATGAATTTGAAAGAAGATTAAAAGAAAATCTTATAAAGAAATATAAGTTTATAACAAATGAAAAAATAGAAGCAGCCTTTGACTTATATACAGATATAGAGTTTAAAAATAAAAAGCCAATAGCTACTGAATATAAAGGCATAAAACTTCTAGGAGATAAGATTAATTTAGAGGTTGCAGATAATCCTATTGCTCAAGAATTAGCATATCTTTCTCTAGGGGTAGGAATTTGTGAGATGAATGCAAGAGGATTTGGATTTCTAAATTATCAATGGATCTAAGGAGGTACATAAATAGTGCTTAGCGAATGTATAGAAGTTTTCTGTAAAGAATCTGAAGAAATTAGAAAAAAGAGAATTCTAGATGGATATATTCCTGCTAATGGTAGTTATGTGTTAGTAAAACCTAAAGATAACTCTTTTGAAATAGATCAAATTGTTGATATCTATATGGATACTAAAAATAAGGTTTTACAAGGGAAGACAAATAATAAGTTTAACGATATATGCTTTTATGATTATAATAGTCAAATTATTAGTATAAACAAAAGTATAGAGAAAAAGAAATTAGTTCAAAGCAATAATTATTTATGTTTTTTTATAAAGAAAGATAGTTTAACTAATGGAAAGCTTACTAAAGATATAATTGATAATTATTATGACATTTTATCTAATCCAAGAGAAAAATATAATTCAGCAAAAGGTAAGGAATTATATGATTTTGCTGAAAAAGAAATTGGCAGGGTTAATATAGATAGACTTGAAAGTATAAGAAATTGGATTAAAGATAATATATTTAGCTTACCTAAGGAAGTTATAGAAGGAAAGGGATATTTAAAAATATTTTTTGAATATCCTAATGAAGATTATATAAATGAAGGAAAACGCTATTTGATTCCTAATATATTCAATAAAAATGATTTTACTGAATTAGTGGATGATACCATATATGGTTTGCCAGATAATAACATAAGTATGAATGATAAGAAGCCTTATGTAGGAAACAATACAAGAATAAATAGAGCACCCTATTTAGTAGAGATTAATAATGTAATAAAGCAAAAAGAATTTTTTGATCTATTAAATAATTTTGTATCTGATGGAAAACTAAATGTTTATATTTCAGATAATGATATAAAAGCTTATGATGATGGTAAATTCCCAGATAAAGATTTTAATGGTATCTTTATAAGATTAAATAAAGGAACAGAGGTAGAAATTCAAGATTATGATATTATAACAGGGTTTAAGAGAAAACTTCCTAAAAAGATAATCTTTAAACCTACTTTAGAAATAGACCTGAATTACAAAATAAAAATACCTAATTTTTACGGGACTATAGATTCAAGAGAAAAGTTTCAGAATATATTAAATGAAGTACTTTTTAGCAAGTCCTTGGTAAATAATTATTTTAGAGAAACAAAGGACATCAATATAAAAGATAATATTTTAAAGGAAAATCTTCTTCTATCTAGAGAGTGTATTTTTAATTACATATATAAAGGTATAGATACAGGGATTTTTGACGTACTTGATAATGTTTCTTTAAATCTAATTAAAAATAATATTAAGAATAATAATGATCTAATAGCTAAACATCAATTTAACTTAAGATGGTCACTAAAAAATTATACAGGAGGTATTAATATGGCAGATGTTCTAAGTGAAACTATTAAGTC
This sequence comes from uncultured Clostridium sp., assembly GCA_934755305.1. GTDB lineage: Bacteria > Bacillota > Clostridia > Clostridiales > Clostridiaceae > Clostridium. Next base: position 2,320 of record CAKVLD010000076.1, read on the forward strand.
TCTAGAAGAAAAAATTAATATGAATGAATATAAACCTATAGAAAATGATGATGAATATTATTTTTCTGTTGGACAGATAGTTTCTTATTTACTAACTAAGTATAAAGGGAAAAATAGACCTCTTTCTTTAGCTGGTCCATTTACTAATGCTAAGGATAATGTAACGTTAAAGGAAAACTTGAGAAAAATGTATAACAAGTATAGTTATGCTGTAAATATTGGAGATAAAAGATTTAAGAATTATTATGTACTTGTAACTGGATATGTACCAGAGAAAGAGGTTAATCAAGACATGATTATTGCAGGACTTTTAAGTAAAAATCTTATATTTAAATCAAATAAGGAGGAAGTAGTAAATGAATAAAAGAGTATACGGTGTTTTGGGAATATCATCTATTATGGCTAATTGGAATGCAGATTTTACAGGTTATCCTAAGACTATTTCTAGTGGTGCTGTTTTTGGTAGTGATAAGGCTTTTAAATATCCTATGAAAAAGTTATGGGACAATAATGGAGAAAAGGTCTTATACATAAAATCTATGAAGCTTTCTGAAAGTAAAAATAAAGAAATTACAGTTGTTCCTAAGTCATTAAAAGAGCGTTATGAACAAATATTTAGTGTAGAAGATTTAAAAAAGTGTAAAGATACTAAAACTGTATTAACTAATCTTTTTACAGCAATAGATGTTAAAAATTTTGGTGCTACATTTGCAGAAGAAGGAAATAATATATCTATTACTGGTGCAGTTCAAATAGGGCAAGGATTTAATAAATATAAGTATACTAATTCAGAAGAACAATCTATACTTTCTCCTTTTAGAGATGGTTCAAAAAAGAAAGAATTAGATTCTGATGAAGCTAAAAATTCTACTTTAGGAACTAAAATAGTAAGTGATGAAGCACATTATTTTTATCCTTTTTCTATTAATCCTCTTGCATATAAAGAATTTGTAGATCTTGGTGTTACAGAAGGGTATACTGATGAAGATTATGAAAAGTTTAAGAAAACTTCTATTGTAGCAGCTACTTCTTTTGCAACTAATTCTAAAATTGGATGCGAAAATGAATTTGCTTTATTTGTAGAGGGGGATACCGATCTTTATTTACCTAATCTTTCTGAATATATTGAGTTTATCAAGGGAGAAGATAAGAATGTTATTGAATTAAAATGTTCTGAACTTCTAAATTCTATTTCTAATAAGATAAAGTCAGTTGAAATATACTATAATCCTTATACTACTGAAATTAAGTCTGATATAAAGAAAGCAAAGTTATTTAATATTATTAACCAAGAAGAGGTATAAACTATGGAAACTTTGAAGTTTACCTTGAAAGGTAAATCAGCTTTTTTTAAGAAACCTGATGTGAATTCATATTTTTATTTTACTTATGGAAATATTCATAAGGTAGCTTTACTTGGTATTTTTGGAGCAATACTTGGTTATAGTGGTTATAATCATCTTAAGAAAAAAGGTACTGGGGAAAATATAACTCCAGAGTTTTATAGAAAGCTTAAAGACTTAAAAATATCAATTGTACCTAAGGCAGATAAGGGATTTATTCCAAAGAAAGTTCAGGTTTTTAATAATTCTGTAGGTTATGCATCTCATGAAAAAGGAGGCAATTTAATAGTAAAAGAGCAATGGCTTGAAAATCCTTCTTGGGATATATATGTATTATTAAATAATGAAGAATCTTTAAAAATAAAAGATGCACTTATAAATAAATCAGCTATATTTATACCTTATCTTGGGAGTAATGATCATTTTGCAGATATTATTGATGTTAAGGTAGTAGAGTGTAACATAGCTTTAGAAAAGGTATCTAGTATTCATGGTCTTTACCCTAAAAGGTATGGGGATATAGTTTGGAAAGACAATGATGAAGAAGATGATGATGATGATGAAATTGTTTCTTTATTTAAGTATGAGGAAGGTTTACCTATAGGATTAAATAGTATAACTAATATGTATATTATGGATAAGTTTGTATATACCAATATGTATGTAAAAGTGAAGGATATAGATGTTTATCATTGTGATGATAGAAATTTAATTTTTTACTAAATGGGAGGGGGAACCCTCCTTTATATTTATATGTAATAACAGAGTTTAGGAGATTAAGTTATGTATTTATGTAATATTAATATTGTAAATATAGAAAATTTATTGAATAGCAAATATAGCTATTTTGCTCACTTTGTTAAAGATAGAAAAGAAACCTTAAAAGATCATACAGATCTTACAGTAAGTTATTTTAAACAGATTTTAAAAGAAAAATGTATAGACAGAGTTTTAGAGAATTTTGAAAGATGTTATTTAAAAAAAGTAAGCAAGGAAGGAAAAGAAGTTTTTAGAGAATTATTAGTTAATCTTTTTGTATTTCATGATTTAGGAAAAATTAATCCATTATTTCAAATAACAAAAATGGATAATAAGAATATAGAAAAAGAGGATGAATTTTTAGAGTTTAGTTCTAATCACTCAATTATATCTTCTGTACTATATATAGATTATTTTTTTGAGAGACTTAAAGCTGTAGAGAATAAGGATGAATATAAGATACTTAGAGGAATATTATTAGCAAATGCTTATATTATATCAAAACATCATGGTGATTTATATGAATTTGATATTTTTTTAGATTCTTTTGAGGAAGGTGGGACTTCTTATAAAGTTATTACTTTGTTTAATAATGGTTATAAAAATGTATATAAACATAAGTTTTCTTTAAGTAATGCTAGGGCAAGGAAAATGTGTGATAACACTAAAAAGTATTTGAGTAATCAAGAAGATGATAAGAATATATATTTATACATTTATGTGAAATTAATCTTTTCTTTATTAGTTGCAAGTGATTTTTACGCTACTTCAAGCTTTAGTGATAATGTTGACATTAATGATTTTGGAAATATTGATGATGTTGCAGAGTTTTATGATGTATATAAAAAAACAAGTATTTTCAAAGGTATAAGAAGTTATGAAAAGCAATGTTATTTAAAAAGAGATCTATCTAATGAAGAAGAAATTAATATTCTTAGAAATGAGCTGTTTCTTGATGCTGAAAAAAGATTAATGAAAAATATAAATAGTAATTTATTTTTTTTAGAGGCTCCTACAGGAGGGGGAAAAAGTAATGTTGCTATGAATTTAACTTTTAAACTTATGGAAAATGATAAAACTTTAAATAAGATTTATTATGTATATCCATTTAACACATTAATAGAACAGAATATTGCTACTTTAAAAAAGATTTTTGAAAAAAATGAAAAGTTGTTTAATAAAGTTGCAGTTATTAACTCTATTGTTCCTATAAAAGTTAATAATAAATTAAAGAATGAAGAAGATGAGGATGGCAATAATGAATATTATAAAAAAGCTTTTTTAAATAGAGAGTTTTTAAATTATCCTTTTATTTTAACTACTCATGTTAGTATTTTTGAAACAATGTTTGGAAGCTCTAAAGAATCAAATTTTAAGTTTCATCAGCTTGTAAATAGTGTGGTTGTTTTAGATGAAATTCAAAGTTACAAAAATACAATATGGACAGAAATAATAAGGTTTTTAAAAGCATATGCCAAGATACTTAATATAAAGATTATAATAATGTCTGCTACATTGCCAAACTTGACTTTATTAACTAAAGATAAGCGGCCAGCAGTAAATTTAATTGGAAATAGGGAAAAGTACTTTTTACATCCATTATTTAAAAATAGAGTTAAAATTGATTATTCATTAATAAAAGCAGATTTAGATGAGGTTTATTTAAAAGTAAAAGAATTTAGCTATAAAACTAAAAGAATATTAATTGAGTTCATAAGTAAAGAATCAGCTAATAACTTTTTTTATAGATTGAGAGAAGATACGGATATTAATTGCACAGTAGAGCTTATTACTGGTGATGATAATATAATTGAAAGAAATAGAATATTGAATCTTATATCATCAAAAGATTGTAAATCTATCATTTTAGTAGCAACACAAGTAGTTGAAGCAGGGGTAGACATAGATATGGATATTGGTCTTAAGGATATATCTTCTTTAGATCGAGATGAGCAGTTCTTAGGAAGAATTAATAGATCTTGCAAAGGAGAAGGGTTAGTTTTCTTTTTTGATCATGATAGAGAAAGTAAAGTATATAAAGAAGATTTTAGAATAAATAAGGAGTTTAGTCTTAGAAATGATTATATGAAGAATGTTTTGTTGAATAAAGATTTTAAGAAATTTTATTCACCAGTATTAAGTAGTATAGAAAGTACAAATAAGGAATTAAATGATAATAATATAGAAGAGTTCTTTAAGGATAAGGTAGGTCAACTTGATTTTAATGCAATTGAGGAAAGAATGAAATTAATAGATGATGATGCTTATAAGATTTCTGTATTTTTATGTTCTAATATCAAGCTAAAAGATGGAACTATAATAGAAGGACATAAGGTATGGGATAGGTATGAAGAATTATTAAAAGATACAAAAATGAATTATGCTAAAAAGCAGGTACTTTTATCTAAGGTAAGGAGTGAAATGAATTATTTTTTATATGACATTAAAAGGTGTAATACATTTATTTATAGTGATAAGATAGGTGAAATTTATTTTATTGAAGATGGAGAAAGTTATTTTAAAGAAGGTAAGTTAGATAGAGAAAAATTTATAAAAGGAGTAGGTGAATTTATTTGATATGATAAATGGTATTTTAATTAATTACTACTTTCATTGTAAAAGGCAATGTTATTTATGTGGAAATAGACTTAATCTAGAAGATAATAGTGAACTTGTAAAGATAGGAAAGGCAATACGTGAAGAGAAAAGTGAAAAGTCAAAAAATACTGAGATTGCTATAGATAATATAAAGTTAGATAAGTTGACTAAAGATTATGTAATTGAGGTAAAGAAGTCAGATGCAGATATAGAAGCTGCTAAGTGGCAACTTTTATTGTATCTTAAAGTATTAAAAAGTAAAGGGATACAAAGAAAAGGAAAATTGGAGTTTGTTGAAAAGAAAAAGGAAAATAAAAAGATAATGTATATAGAGCTTACAGATGAAGTTGAGAAAGAATTAGATAAGATAATTAAAGATATAGAGAATTTAATTAAAGAAGATAGTATACCAGCTATATTAAATTCAGCAAAGTGCAAGAAGTGCGCATATTATGAATATTGCTACATATAGGAGGAACTTATGGGAAGTACAAGATATATAACTTCTATGGGAGAGCTTAGTAGAAAAGATAATTCTCTTTGCTTTAGAAAGAATGGCAAAAATGTTTATATTCCTGTAGAAAATACTAAAGAAATTTATTGTTTAAATGAAGTAAGTATTAATACAAAATTATTAGATTTTTTATCTAGTAATAATATTGTTGTTCATTTTTTTAATTATTTTGAAGGGTATAGTGGAACTTTTTATCCAAAGAATCAGTATAATAGTGGAAAACTTTTAGTTAAACAAGTTGAATGCTATAATACTAAAAGGTTAGAAGTAGCTAAAGCAATTGTTAAAGGAATAGGAAATAATATTAGGGAAGTATTGTATCATTATTATAGACGTGATAAGAAAGAAGTTATTACAACTATTGATTGGATAAGTAATGAGTTTTTTGAAAAGGTTGATAAAAGCACAGACATCACAGAACTTATGTGTACAGAAGGGGAAGTTTGGCAAAGATTTTATAAAGATTTTAAATATTTTTTGCCTAAAGATTTTGTGATGAATAAAAGGGTAAAAAGACCACCTGATAATCCAATAAATGCTCTTATATCTTTTGGTAATACCTTGCTTTACACAAAAACAATATCAGCTATCTTCAGAACACATCTAGATCAAAGAATTAGCTTTTTGCATGAGCCATCAGAAGGAAGGTTTTCTCTTAGTCTAGACATAAGTGAAGTATTTAAGCCTGTAATTGTATTTAAGACCATTTTTGATTTAGTTAATAAGAGAAAGCTGCAAGTAGAAAAGCATTTTGATAAAAAGGTTAACTATTGTATATTAAATGAAGAAGGAAGAAAAATTTTTATAGAAGCCTTTGAAGCTAGAATGGAATCTGTGTTTAAGCATCCAAAATTAAAAAGACAGGTGAGTTATAGAACAGCAATTAAGTTGGATTGTTATAAGCTTATTAAATTTATTATGGAAGATAAAGAGTTTGTTCCATTTAGTTTAAAGGAGGAAATGTAGCTTGTATGGGAAAAGTAAATAATTATAATTATGCATTTGTTTTTTATGATGTAGGAGAAAAAAGAGTTGCCAAGGTTTTTAAGGTGTGTAAAAAGTATTTATCTCATTTTCAAAAGTCAGTTTTTAGAGGAGAAATCTCTTAAGCCCCGATAATTATTTGGACAAAGCATATTAGTATAAGGTATACTAAATATAGTAATTATTGGAGGTAATTTATGAAAGGAAAAACTTATTCAGAAGAATTTAAAAATCAAATACTAAATGAAGTAAAAGAAGTAGGAAATATTTCTTTAGTAGGCAGAAAACATGGAATATCTACTAGTACAATTTCTACTTGGATAAGTAGAACAAAGAATAAAGATAAGATTAAGGTAAAATCAGGTAGAAAAGCTTTAGTTGAGGGGAAAAATAGTATAGAAGAATTAAATGAAGTAACTCAGGAAAATGATAAATTGAAAAAAATATTAGGTGAAAAAGACTTAGAAATAGCTATTCTCAGAGATTTATTAAAAAAAGCAAACCCTCAATTAAAGATAAAATAGAAATTGCAAATAAATATATAAATGCAGGATATTGTATCTCTTTAGTTTTAAAAATAGTTAAACTTGGTAGATCTACATACTATTATAATATGAACTATAAAGTTAAAGATGAGGACAAGGTAAAGCCCGCTGGGCGTAAGCCAATAGGATATTCTTTAACTAAAAATAACAAAAAAGTATGTGATGATGAAATTAAGGATTATATTATAGAAGGTATTAATGGGGATGCTCAATATTATGGATATAGAAAAATAACACATTATTTAAGACGTACATATAATTTAGTTATTAATTTCAAAAAGGTGTACAGACTTTGTAAAGAATTAGACGTCCTTAGAGATCAAAGAAAAACATATCCTAAAGCTAAAAGAATATTGGCTTCTAATAGGACTGTTACTGCTTCAAATCAGGTATGGGAAATCGATATAAAATATGGATATGTTCAAGGCGAAGATAAGTTTTTCTATACTTTAAATGTAATAGATGTATTTGATAGAAGCATTATTGATTATCATATGGGACTACATTGCGAAGGAAAGGATGCTGCCGCACTTATAAGACGTTGTCTTATTAAGCGAAATCTATTTATAGAAAGTGCAGAAAAACCTGTTATAAGAAGTGATAATGGTCCACAATTTATTAGTCATATATTTGAAGAAACATGTGCCAATTTGAATATTGAACATGAAAGAATTCCTGTAAAAACACCTAACAAGAATGCCCATGTTGAATCATTTCATAGGATTTTAGAGGATGAATGTTTTAAAATAAATGAATTTGAAACTTATACTGAAGCTTATAGAATAGTTAATGAATTTATGATTTTTTATAATGAAAGAAGATTACATTCGAGTTTAGGATATATACCACCAAAGGAATTTTATAACCTTCATCTTGGAGAGAATCCACAAAAAATTTGCATAAAGATATAAAAGTGAGAAAAACTTAGAATTTAATAGATTTTGTTCAATATAAAGGGGTTAATCCGAAATGTCACCTTCAAAGTTAATCAGGTTTAAAAGCGATGTAAAGAAGGTTATTGATGAATCAGAAGATTTTGTATGCATTATTAAGTTAATGAATGATAATGTTTTTGGGGAAGAATCTTTAGGTAATAGTGGTGAGGGTACAGGAGAAGATTTAATTATATGAAATTTTCCAACCGAGTAATACTTATATAAGTGCATTAGCCTTGTTATTTCAATGCTTTAGGACTATTTTGAATATGATTTTCAGAAAATAGCTAATCGGTTGGAAAAAATTTTGACAAATAGCTTTACTAATAGGCTTTAGAGGAATATAATAAATTAAGGAATGGCTATTTTATTAAGGTTTAACAGTAACATGGGATGTATTGAAATAGTATAGTCCCCCAGCTTTCCACTATTATCTTACTCGTTTAACAGTAACATGGGATGTATTGAAATTACAACCATTCATCACTTCTGTTTTTAATAACTCCTGTTTAACAGTAACATGGGATGTATTGAAATATTTTTCTTTATACTCTTCTACATCTTTATCTTTGTGTTTAACAGTAACATGGGATGTATTGAAATTTGGGTGATGTAAGGAGATGTTTTTAATATGAATAAGTTTAACAGTAACATGGGATGTATTGAAATCTAGTAAACAATTTTTGCATTGTTCTAGTGATATTGTTTAACAGTAACATGGGATGTATTGAAATGCAACTAATTCATCGAACATAGTTTTTGCTCCATGGTTTAACAGTAACATGGGATGTATTGAAATTTATTAAATACATCGTTAAAATATTCAATAGATTTTGTTTAACAGTAACATGGGATGTATTGAAATTTGAGTAAGTTTAATAGTATTGTATCTAAAGAGCTAGTTTAACAGTAACATGGGATGTATTGAAATGAACAAGGCACAGGAAACTTATTATTACTAACACATGTTTAACAGTAACATGGGATGTATTGAAATTCCTATTTCGTTATCTTTAAATTTATACTGCATTTAAGTTTAACAGTAACATGGGATGTATTGAAATGTAGAAGAGGAATGTAGGAATTTGCAGCAAAGAGAGGTTTAACAGTAACATGGGATGTATTGAAATTATTCTCCATCAGCTCTTAAGATGCCAAGACGTTTCGTTTAACAGTAACATGGGATGTATTGAAATTTAAATTCTTGTCTTTAAGTTGCAAAGCTTGTCCGTTTAACAGTAACATGGGATGTATTGAAATATAAGTCCTCGATTGTATCTTGTAATTTAGAATCATGTTTAACAGTAACATGGGATGTATTGAAATGGTTTAAACATACAACATATGCAAATAGGTGGTACGTTTAACAGTAACATGGGATGTATTGAAATACTGGTGGAAGGTTTTCTAAAAATACACCTTCCCATGTTTAACAGTAACATGGGATGTATTGAAATTAAATCCTGCTGCTTTATTCCCTAATAATTCCTCAGTTTAACAGTAACATGGGATGTATTGAAATTGAAGATGGGTTGCAAGATTTAGAGGATAGTGTTAGTTTAACAGTAACATGGGATGTATTGAAATCTAATAATGATAACACTAGATCATTATAGTAGTCTTGTTTAACAGTAACATGGGATGTATTGAAATGCTTTTTATTGGAGCATTTATTTTTTTGCAAAAAATTATATTTTAATAAAAATGTTTATAATATATAATTAAGTTGATACTT
>CAKVLD010000077.1 GCA_934755305.1 uncultured Clostridium sp.
TCTTTAGGCTGTGCCTTTGTTGCTGGTAAAAATCTTGTTCCTAGACCCGCTGCTGGAATTATAGCTTTTCTAATTTTCTTACTCATAATTATTCCCCTTATAAATTAATACATTTTATTATATCTTACTTCATATTAAGTTTGCAATGCTAGGAGCCATTTCGTTAATTTATTCTGTCTTACAAGCAATATTTAAACTAGATTTCTCATTATTGGAACAACTAAAGTATCATCCTTTAGTTATTCCTCTTTTTTAATACCTTAGCACAGATAGTTTATATAATTATTTATTACCAAATTCGTACATCTTCAAATATATAATTATGTAATTGTTCTACTGTTAATGCTTTATTAAATGTTAAGTAATATACTCCATTAATCATTTCGCCTTGACAATATCCATCTAATGGGAATCTTTCTTGTTCTAAAGTTGTTACTCCCATTTTTAATACTTCTGTTCCTAATTCAAGTATTTTTGAATAATCTAAACTTGTTTGAACCATTGGTAACACTTCGTTTAAAAGACTTGGATATTTCATTGGATTAATAGTTAATACCTTTTCAAATATCTTTGTCAATATTGTTCTTTGTCTCTCAGTTCTTACATAATCCCCACCAGTGGCATATCTGATTCTTGAATATGAAAGAGCTTGAGCTCCATTTAAATTATATGTACCTGCACTAGGGATTCCTGGAATATGACTCACTTCTTCACTGGTTATATCTACAGTTACTCCTCCAAGCATATCTATTATCTTAGGTAATGAATCAAAGTTAACTGCAACAAAATCTTCAATATTTAAATTAAAATTTTCATTTAAAGTCTTTATAGCCAACTGTGGTCCACCAAAAGCATAAGCATGATTGATTTTATCATTTCCTATACCTGATATATTAACATAAGAATCTCTCATAACTGATGTTAATTTTAACTTTTTATGAGTGGTATCTATTGTAGCGATAATTATAGAATCTGATCTTCCTGTACTAGCATCAGCAGAATCAACACCAAATAAGGCAATATTAATAATACTATTACTATATGGTGATAATTTTTCCTCCACTTCTTCTGTTATCCCTACATCATTTTTATCTACTTCAACTTTTTCAACTTTATTAAACATATGATTTCCATATATGTATACCCCACCAATACCAATTATAAAAACACCAAGAATTATCCCTATAATCCATAATGCAATTTTACTTCCTTTTTTCATATAATTACTCCTTCAATATTTTGATAATTACATTAATTTATTCTATTATGAAAATAGATTACTTCTTCAACTAAAGCTCTATGTATATATTATACATAGAGCTTTAAATATACTTCTATTTTAATTTCCAATTTATAAACTTTTGGATTCCTTCTTTAAAAGTAGTTTGTGGATTATATCCTATTTTCTCTTTAGAATACGTTATATCTGCACATGTTCTGTTAACATCACCTGGTTGCATAGGTAATCTATTTATTTTAGCTTTCTTACCTAAAACTTCTTCAATGGTTTCTACCATTTCCATAAGTGAAACTGTTTTATCTCCACCTATATTAAATATTTCAAATACTTTTTCATCAGTATTTACATAATTAATACTGCTAACTATACCAGCTACAATATCATCAATAAATGTATAATCTCTTGAAGTTGTTCCATCACCATAGAATGGTATTTCTTTATCTTCCAATATCAAGCTAGTAAACTTATTAATGGCTAGATCCGGTCTTTGTCTTGGTCCATATACCGTGAAGAATCTTAAACAAGCTATGTTCATATCAAATAAGTGATGATATGTATGACATAAAAGTTCTCCACTCTTTTTTGTTGCTGCATAAGGTGAAATAGGATTATCCACTCTATCACTTTCAGCAAATGGAACTTTTTCATTGTTCCCATAAACTGATGAACTTGATGCAAAAACAAATTGCTTAATATTATTTTCTCTACATATTTCTAAAAGATTAACTGTTCCTGTTATATTTACATCATAATATAATGATGGATCTTCTATTGAAGGTCTAACACCTGCACATGCAGCTAAATGCATTATTGAATCTATTTTATTAGAAAATACTTCTTTTAAAAATTCATTATCTCTAATATCACCTTCAAAAACCTTATAGTTATCTAAAGATATATTATTTTCAATACAAGTCTTCTTAACTTCTTCTACATTATTTCTTTTTATTTCAGGGTCATAGTAATTATTAAAGTTATCTATAACTAATACTCTATTTCCTTCTTTTAATAATCTCTCTGATAAGTGAGATCCTATAAATCCTGCTCCACCTGTTACTAAAATTGTTCTCATAATATCTATCACCTCATCTGCTGTTTAATCTCTATTAAATAAATCTCTAGTATATACTTTTTCTTCTACATCAAATAACTCTTTTGATAATCTATTTGATACTATAACATCACACATATCTTTAAATTCATCTAAATCTCTAATAACTTTTGAATGGAAGAATTCATCCTCTTTCAATACTGGCTCATAAACAACTACTTCAATTCCTTTAGCTTTAATTCTTTTCATAATTCCTTGAATTGAAGATGCTCTAAAGTTATCAGAATCTGTTTTCATTGTTAATCTATAAATACCAACTCTTTTAGGATTTTTAGCTATTATTTGATCTGCAATATGATCTTTTCTTGTTCTATTGGCATCAACAATAGCACTAATAATGTTATTTGGTACGTCTTCATAGTTTGCTCTTAATTGCTTAGTATCTTTCGGTAAACAATATCCACCATATCCAAATGAAGGATTATTATAATGAGTTCCTATTCTTGGGTCAAGACCAACACCTTCTATTATCTGCTTTGTATTTAAACCTCTAACTTCTGCATATGTATCTAATTCATTAAAATAAGCTACTCTTAATGCTAAGTATGTATTTGAGAAAAGCTTAACGGCTTCCGCTTCAGTACTATCTGTAAATAAAACTGGAATATCTTCTTTAATAGCTCCTTGCACTAAAAGATCAGCAAATGTTTTAGCTCTTTCAGATTGCTCTCCAACTATTATTCTTGAAGGATATAAATTATCATATAAAGCTCGCCCTTCTCTTAAAAACTCTGGTGAAAATATTATATTTTCTGTATCAAACATTTCTCTAACCTTTTTAGTATATCCAACTGGCACTGTTGACTTTATAACCATTGTGGCATTTGGATTAATTGAAAGAACATTTGCTATTACTGCTTCAACACTTCTAGTGTTAAAATAATTCTTTTCTGGATCATAATTTGTCGGTGTTGAAATTATAACAAATTCTGCATCTTTATACGCTTTATACGCATCAGTAGTTGCCACTAAATTTAACTCTTTATTACTTAAATAATCTTGTATCTCTTTGTCTACTATTGGTGATACTTTATTATTAATCATATCTACTTTTTCTTGAATAATATCCACTGCTATAACTTCGTTATTTTGAGCTAATAAAACTGCATTAGATAATCCAACATAACCAGTTCCTGCTATTGCTATTTTCATTTTCTTGACTCCTATATCTTTTGTTTTATATTAAAATATTTTATTTCTATTCTTATAAATTTTATTAGTTTATTTATTAATTCAACTAATTACTCTATATTAATTTATAAAATTGTACTACATTTATAATGAATCTAACAAACTTTCCCTTATAATTATTAGCAACTAATACTTATTACTCATCAATTTATTCATTGCTATATATCTTTATGTATCATTTTCCCAGGAATCCCTACATAAACTGCATTTTCTATTGTATCTCTTAAAATTATGCTGTTAGCCCCAATAACATTATTATTTGCAACTAAAACTTTCCCTAAAACTTTAGCTCCTGAAAAAAGCACACACTTATCTCCAATACTTGGATAATTATTTTTCTCATAATCCCCTCTATTTTTACCACCTAAAGTTACTCCTTGATATATAACACAATCTTTACCTATACTTACACCATCACCTAAAATAATATTATTGGGATGTGGTAAATTTAATCCTATATCTATTTTTGTATTTTTTCCAACAAAGATTCCATACTTAGTTACAAGTTTATTTCTATAATAAACAGCTAAAATATTATGTAACTTATATTTACTTCTAGATAAATGTTGGTATTTTCTTATAAGATAAACGGCATTAGTTTGTACACAAAAATATTTTAAATATATTCTTTTTAATATACTTTTTTCATTTTTATATACTTCTTTTTTTATATATTCTTTATACATTATAATTTTATTCCTTCTATAATTTTTTTAATTTTTTTAACATCATTCTTTTCTATAATTAATGGCTGATACCATCTAATATTATACTCATTAATAAATCTTATATAGAATGGTATTCCACTTATAGAATAAGATATTATCGATGCTATTGCTGCTCCTTCTTTCCCCCAAATCGGTATAAGTAAAAAATTTAACACAATATTACTAATAACACTACTTAATAATACATAGAAATAAAACCTTTGTTTTCCCTTTGCTATAAATAACGGTCCTATTAATTTATACAGTATCATACTTGGTATACCCATAAAAATTAAACATGTCACATTATATGAAGATATATATTCATTACCATATAGCATTTTAATGAACATCTTACCAAATAAAATCATTCCCAGGAATAAAATTAAAGTAATAAAAAAGGATACTTTTATACAAAATACTGTTTCGTTTACTGAATCATCCTTAGCAGTTTTTGAAAATAATACATCTTTAAAAGCATCTGGAATTAGCCATGCGTACTCTGCTAATGCCGCACCTGTTGAATATAATCCAATTTCTGAATTACTAACAAAATCCTTTAAAACAAATATATCTACCTTGTAATTTAAATTTATTAATACAGCTGTTATCATAGGTAATGTTCCAAATTTAATTAATTGCTTGAAAAAAACTTTATCTATATTTAATGGATTTGGAATATACTTAATTTTTATTAAATAAGCTATTACAGCTATGAAGTCTTTTATTATAGATACGTACATTATAAATACTATATTTTGAGGACAAAAACTATATACGCAAACTACTAATAATAAATTTATAAAAATCATTACAAAGTTTAACTTTTGCCTAAATTTTATTATCTCTATCAATAATACCATGCTTAATTGTTGCGCCAATACTTGTATTGGTATCATAAATAATGCTACTACATATTTATTAACCTTTAAGAAACAACTTAATATTATTGATAAAATCAAATATATTATTGCTTGAAAGAAAAATATATTTATATATTTAGATAATTGATTTTCTACTTTTTCTCTTTTGTAATATGAATAAGATTGATATATCCCTAAATTTGCAACAACAACTACTAGGTTAACTATATTTATTATATAAGAATACTCTCCTTTTAACTCGGGCCCTAAAAAACGATTTATAAGTGCTGTAGTTATTAATCCGCATAATATTGAAAATACCTTATTTACTATCGAAAACATATAATTATTATTTGTAATAGCCCTTATTACTTTTAACATATTAACTCCTATTTAGTCCCATATAATTACTTCAGGTTCTACGCTACATTTGAATATTTTATGTAATGTACTTACCATATTTATAAGATTTATCGCTTGCTTAAAAGTTCCTTCTCCTTTATTTATCATCCAATTAGAGGTCTTCTTTGAAAATTTCATTCCTTTTTTATAACCTGGATGAATAAGTCTAATAACCCACATTATTTTCCAGTTATTTGTTTTAAACACAGATCCAAAACTATATCCACTCATATCTTGCACACTTTTACACAGCTCTAATCGTTCATCTTTTAATTTTTTACTCTCTTCTAATGTTTTTTTATCAAAATTGAAATTTGCACCTAAAATTATATATCTTCCATGTTTAAAGATTGATTCTCTATAGCTAAATCCACATTCTTCTTTACTAAGTACTTTTATTTGTCCGTTATCATATACTGTTACAGATTCAATATAATCACTTATACTTACACCATAGGGTTTTCCTCTTCCTGCATTCATTAATATAGCTCCACCTATTAATCCTGGAACTGAATAAAGATACTCTATGCCTCCAAACCCATCTTTATTTATTGCATTAATAACAATTTGTAATCTATTTGACGCACCAATATAATACTTTCCATTTCCTAAGCTATCTATTCTTTTATCTAAGCTATTTAATAGTATTACATTATCAAATTATTTTTTATCATTAATAAGGAGATTTGATCATCCACCAAAAATATAATAATTTTCATTTCCTATATCATTTATTAAATTAATTAAATCATCTAAATTTTCAGGAATAAATAGCTTTTTAGCATATCCACCTATTTTTATAGTAGTATATTTTTTTAGACATTCATTATGTAATATTTTCATCTTTCTTCTCCTTAATACTTTCAAATGAATCATAAATATATTTCAAAGAATCATTTTTGTATTTTTCTATAAAGGAATTAACTTCTCTATATTCTATATTATTAGAAAATGCAACTTCTAAACTATCCTCATTATTTATATTTCTTTCACTAATACCAAATTGATTTGTTATTTCTCCAATCTTAGTATTACTTCCTCCATATGTAACAAATGATTTATTATATATTATAGAAAATACAGTTCCATGAAAAGTATCTGTAATAACATATGCTGCATTTTTTATATATGATAAAAATAAAAATGGAGAAGCAGAAATACTTTTATCGCACCATTTTAAATCAAATCCAATTGAAATCAACTTCATTTTCTTTAAATTAGCAAATTCTCTTATTTTTTTAATTCTTTCTTCAGTCATATTATGACCATACGAGTATACAAGAATATAATTTTTATCATCACATTTTTCTTCTAAACTATTATATTTATCTTTATCAAGCAATAAAGTTGGATCTAATACTATATCTATATCTTTTGATGTTACCTGTTGTAATGTACATAGTGAATGCTTATCACGGACACTAATCCTATCAATACTATTTATACATTCTATGAAATAACTACTTTCCTTAATCATTTGATAAGTTGTCGTATTAATAGATGGAGCATATGACATAAAAAATTTTTTAGGTAATCCCATTCCTAAAAATATTGGATATTTACTAAAATCTTCTCTACTAATATTCCATATTTCATCACTTCCAAATATAAATACGTCTTGTTTCTCTAATTCATCAATTTTTTTCTTACATATATTAAATTTTTTATTTGCATTTTTAAATTTTATATATTTTTGTATATTTAATTTAACTCCCTCATAATCAAAGTTAATTATCTTTTTCGTTGTTGATTTTAATGTTTGAGCTAAAGGGTTTCTAGCTTTTGTTTCTAAAAAAGATACTTCATGTCCCATTTCTTTCAATACTTCACTTAATGCAAATGCTTGTAAAAAACTCCCATAATTCAAACTATTATATACTGTAACAATACATACTTTCATCAATCTTACCATCCAATTCTTTCAATTTCCTTAATTTTTTCTAATGAAGTAGAATTAATATATTTGTTGCTGTTTTCATAAATATACTTCATATCTGGATTCTCTTTATACATTTTTATATATTGTTTATACTCGTAACTTCCTCCATAAAATGAGCCTGAATTAGCTATTGCAATGTATTTATTCATATCACTTTTTAGAAATTTATAATGCAATAAAGCTCCCCAACAAGGTCCATCAAAATTTTTATAAAACGGATATGAATAATGTGAGTTGTATTGAATATCTCCACGCTCAAAATATATTAATGGATATTTAGTTAAATATGGTCCAAACTTCTCATTTGTTCCTTTAAACATTCTAACTCTCATTCCTCCATCAATACATTTAAAAGCATGATGAAATACTTCATTATAATTATCTGAATCAAAATAAATATATTTTTCTAAATAATTTTCATTATTATCATCATCATTAAATGATTTTTCAGAGTACATATCAAGAGTAATAGTCCTAATTCTCTTATATTTATTTTTTTCAGCAAAACTAATTAAATCCTCCAATGTTTTACTTTCCATTTTTT
Organism: uncultured Clostridium sp.; assembly: GCA_934755305.1. GTDB lineage: Bacteria > Bacillota > Clostridia > Clostridiales > Clostridiaceae > Clostridium. Next base: position 7,998 of record CAKVLD010000077.1, read on the forward strand.
CATAAACTAAAAGTTCATCTGAATCAACTATAATATACCATCTATCAAATCCATAATAACTAATCAATTTATTTATCCATGCCTGTCTTTTATTAGTTGTATATTTAACTTCTGTTCTAAATAAACTAGTATCTTTTTGCATAGATAACCATTCAAATGTCCCATCATCTGAATTATTATCTAACATAACAAAGTTATTTATACCCATTTTTCTATAATGTTTATAAAATTCTTTTATTCTTGTTATATCATTCTTTACTACACAAATAACAATAGGGCTTCCATCATCAATATGTTCATTATTATTAATTATTTCAATTTTATCTTCTAAGAAACCTAAAGCGATTTCATATCCTACACTTGTTCTAATAGTAATTGATTTCAATGCCTCTATCCATATATCCCAATCATTATTCAGTCGTCCCCATTTATACTCATCTTTTTTATTTTTAACTATACAATTTAAGTTTTTTAATTTTTTTACTGTGCTAACTGGCCTAGTAATTACTGAAAGCAATAATAATTTTTCTCTTAATTTAGGATTTATAGCTAATAATATTTTTTCTTTGATTTTATTTTTCATATATCTTACCTCATATTATTCCTATAAATATTTTATTATTTTAGCAGGTACTCCAACTACAACTGCATTATCTGGTACTGATTCTATCACAACAGCACCAGCCCCTATCTGAACATTATTCCCTATTTCAATAGGTCCTAAAACTTTAGCGCCAGTCCCAATTAAGACATTATCACCAATAACAGGTAATTGTTCAAGTCCACTTCGCCCTCCAACAGTTACATTTTGACTTATCTTACAGTTGCAACCTATTTTAGCATATGGATGGATTACTATTCCTAATGCATGATGTGGAAATGTTGTCCCTTTACCAATTTCAGCTTTATAAGGAACATCACAAGCAAAAATAATTCTCATACTTGCCCTTATAATTACCGAAATTATTTCCAACTTTCTTTTATAAAAAAATCTAGCAATATAATAAGCTCTATATACAGGATCCATTTTCATCTCCTCCTATTTATTTAAATTTATATGGAAAAATCCCACTCCATTCCGGCCTATAGTAAATAATAATAGTACTATAAATTATTAAAAATACTATAATCACATAATATACTATACATTTCTCTCTTTTTAATTTACATATCACGTTTGGTAAATACACTATTAAAACTATAGAAAAATAATCTGCTATTCTATCTAGCAAATTAAATTTTATAGATAAAATTAATACAATGATACAAAGAATTACACAACTCTCAAAAGCATTTCTCTTTATTATTTCATTACCATCCTTTAATCCTTTTTTCTCAAAAACTTTATACTTTGCACTAATTATTTTACACAAAAAGTATATAGTAATTATTCTTAAGCAATTAATAATACTTGCTAATCTAATTCCACCTAAAGAATATTTTGAATTTAAAAAATAATGAGAATATTGTGGTAGTATTTTTATTATTATATTAATTATATTATCAAATTCAATTATTCCTATTAATGTCACAATAAAATATCCCATAATAACTTTATAGTTTACATTCCATCTTCTAATAAAATAAACTGGTAATAGAATTATAGATGTTATATGAAACAAACTTGCAAATATAATCGTAATGACGTATTTTATTGGTTTTTTTTCAATAATAAAATCTATTGCAATTAAAAAAAATGATATAGCTATACATTGCCTTAAAAGATTAAATATTAAAAAATAATTACCTAATATATAAAATAGAAATGTACTCAACCAAATACTTTCAGAATATTTATTTATAAATCTCCATACTGAATATAAGTAAAAGGCACTAATCACTGCTAATAAAATAGTATAATTATCTGTAAATGTCTTTATTATAGAATTCAAAAAAACGTATCCATATTCAAATCTTGTTATTTGTATATTATTATGTAATTGTGATATTCCGTTTATATTATTAAAAGACCTCACATATTCTAGTGTATCATTACCAACTGATACATCTCTGAATGCCGCAATAATAAATGCAGCAATAAAAAATCCCCCCATTAATATCTTATTTACTTTTTTATTTTTAACTGACGAAATTCCCATCAGTATTGTATATATAATAAAAATATAATGTATGTACACATTAATCTCCTTTTAACTTTTAACTAAGCTTTAAATAAAGCTCCTTTAATTTATCAACTTCATCATGTATATTATACCCATTTTCCTTTATATATATGGTTGTATCTTCTCTATTAAAATTCTCTACACTTTCCACTATTTGTTTTGCAATAATCGAACTATCATTTTTTAAATTAAAAAATTTAGTGTTACAAAAGTTAACTTCATCTGTAATAGTATCCGCCATAAAACATGGTAATCCTGCAGCTTGAGCTTCCACTCCAACTAAAGGTAACCCTTCATACAAGGATGGCAATATAAAAACATCCATTGCTTGCATTAAATCGCTTATGTCATTTCTTCTACCTAAAAAAGTTACTTTTTCTTGTAAATCTAATATTTTTACCTTTTCTTTAATTTTATTTTCAAGTGGTCCATCTCCAATTAAAATTAAATGTGCATTACTTTTCAACTTACAAATTTGATTAAATATATCTATTAAAAACATATGATTCTTTTGTTCATTAAACCTACCTACATGGCCTACAACCATTTTTCCATCCAATTCAAGTTTTTTACGTATTTCTAATCTCTTATTCTTATCATACTTAAATTTATCACATTCAATGGCATTATTTAAAATAACTACTTTACCTTTATTAATATAATCATCTCCATACAAAAATCTTCCAGCCAACTTTGAACATGCAAAATAATAATCAGCTTGCTTTTTTATAGGTAAACATAATACTCTATTTCTTATGGAATTAATCTTTTTATCTGAAAATTTTGTTGTATGAGAATGAACAATAACATTTTTAACTCCATATCTTTTAGCAATTGGAGCTATAATAACATTCATATATACTTCATGATTATGTAAAATAGAATACATGTTTTTTTTCTCATTGAAAAAAGCTTTTAACTCCTTAAAAAAACTTTTAGATAACCTTGGTCTACTAATTTTATAGCAAACACCTCCTAAAGCATTTATTTCGCTTTCGAAGGTATTATCATAATTATCAAAATATAAAAAATCAAATTGTATTCTTTCTCTATCTATATTTCTGTATATATTCATTATTATAGACATTACTCCACTATCAACTCTTGTAGATGATACAAAGTGTAATACTCTAATAGGGTTCATACTAGCTCCTTTCAAAATTTAAAATTAAATATCGATTATTTATAAATTTAAATTAACTACTTTATTCTAAGAATTTTTATTACTCCCCATATACCTATATGAAGCATTGATCTAATTACTGATAAACCTTCTATTTCCCTATATAGATACCAGTGATATTTTACTAAGTCTACTTTATTGCTTGAAATTGAATTTTCTCTTATTCTATATTTCATTAATACTTCTTTAATTCCATAGATATATTCTTCTTTTTTTAACATTTGTAACCAAAGAGCATCATCATTTCTTTTTCTTATATTAGGAACTTGAAACTTACCCATTTTACTCACATTATACATAACCGTTGAATTACCTACAGGAC
>CAKVLD010000078.1 GCA_934755305.1 uncultured Clostridium sp.
TATATATTTCTAATAGTTCTTATATCATAAGTAGGAACTCCATTACCTTCCTGGTAAATCACCTTTCTTATCTCGCCATTTCCTAACTTATAAACTTGACAAATATAAAATAAAATCTTATTATTTTAAGTGTGTGTAGCTTAAATAATAAGATTTTATCTTAGTCATATCTATATATGACATTTTAAATAATAATTTTCTTTGAAACTATTTTGATGTGTGTGCATTCAAAATAGTTTTTTTGAGATATAAAATATATGATGTATTGAGATTAATTCTCAATTACATTTTACCTCATTTCCTCATTTTTGTCAATACACTTGATAACAATTATCAATTTATTTTATATTAAAGAAAGCTTTTCTTCCTCTATATTCAGCAACCGAATCTAATTCTTGTTCAATTCTTAATAATTGGTTGTACTTAGCAACTCTTTCAGATCTTGCTGGAGCACCAGTCTTTATTTGACCTGCATTAACTGCAACAACTAAATCTGCAATTGTTGTATCTTCTGTTTCACCTGATCTATGAGATACTACTGCTGTATATCCTGCTCTATTAGCCATTTCTATTGCATTTAATGTTTCTGTTAATGTACCAATTTGATTTAATTTTATAAGAATTGCATTAGCAACTTGTTTATCTATACCTTTTTCTAATCTTGTAGTATTAGTAACAAATAAATCATCTCCAACTAATTGAACCTTATTACCTAATCTATCAGTAATTAGCTTCCATCCTTCCCAATCTTCTTCTGCCATAGCATCTTCAATTGAGATTATTGGATATTCATTAACCCATTCTTCGAAGAAATCAACCATTTCATCTGCATTAAATATTTTTCCTTCATGTTCTAAAACATATTTTCCATCTTTATAGTATTCTGATGATGCAGCATCTATTGCTATAAACATTTCTTCCCCTGGCTTGTAACCTGCTTTATTAATTGCTTCTACAATAACATCTAAAGCTTCCTTATTGCTCTTTAAGTTTGGAGCAAATCCACCTTCATCACCTATACCAGTTGCATAACCTTTTTCATTTAATATTTTCTTTAATGTATGATATACTTCTGCACACATTCTTAAAGCGTCACTAAAGCTCTTAGCCCCTGCTGGCATAATCATAAATTCTTGTAAATCTACAGAATTATCAGCATGTGAACCACCATTTAATATATTCATCATTGGAACTGGTAATACCTTAGCATTAACTCCACCAATATATCTATATAAAGGCATACATAATGAATTAGCCGCAGCTTGTGCAACTGCAAGAGATACACCTAAAATTGCATTAGCACCTAAATTTCCTTTATTATCTGTTCCATCTAATTCTATAAGTATTTTATCTATAGCTGTTTGATCATATACATTTAAACCAACTAATTTTTCAGCAATTGTTTTGTTTACATTATTAACTGCTTTCAAAACGCTCTTTCCTAAATAATATTCTTTATCTCCATCTCTTAATTCAACAGCTTCATACATACCTGTAGATGCTCCTGATGGAACTGCAGCTCTTCCCATTGTTCCGTCTTCTAAGTAAATTTCAACTTCTACAGTTGGGAAACATCTTGAATCTAATATTTGTCTTGCAACTACTTCAGTGATTTCTAGATAATTTTTCATAAAAAATTCCTCCTTAAATTTTTGTACAAGCACATTATATCATCATTGAAAATCATTCTCAAGACATTTTTATTCCTTTTTATCTATTAAATTAAAATTAACAAGTAATATACAAAATAACCTTTCTCTAAAGGTTTTGAAACAACTTTATAACATAACTCAACAAAAGTATTTATATCAACTAATTTCTTATTTCCTACATTAAATATATGTTCCTTGGGATGAACTTCTAAAATTTTTTCAATAACCTTACATAAATCATCTACATAAAAGAACTGCAACTTCATCTTTCCATCCTTAGGAATATAAAACTTCCTATTTTTTAGTGCACACTCAAAAACAAAAGGTTCTCTATATACATTTTGCATCGGACCATATAAGTATGGTGGCCTTAAAATATAAGAATTTGGAACTTTTTTTATTAAGTACTCTTCTGCTTCAATTTTATCTATTCCATATTTTCCCCATATAGAATTAAAACCAACACTTTGATCTTCCGAAAAAGGTAAAGTATTTTGCTACATATTTACTAACAAATACTGTACCTCCTGTAACCAATACTTTTTTCATAATTCACCTCTCAATCTAAATAATATTACATTCTTATTATACAACCCTTAACATATTTTACATAATACAGATATCAAAGTATAATTTATTTATATATTTTTTAAGGAGACATTTATTTTATGTTAGGATTATTTATTGAGACCAAAACAATTTTTATATTAGGCATTCCTTTATTATCAGTATTAATATTAATTAAATATTTAATATCAATAAAAAGAAACCCAAATACAAGTTTATTAAGACATCTTTTAATCTTTGCTTTTGGAGTTTATTTTTTAGCTTTAATAGGAGTAACTTTATTTCCAATTAATATAAATAATAATATTGTAAATAATAATTATATTCTACGTATAAATTACATTCCTTTCCTATCAATAGTATTATATCTATGTAATATAAATACATTACCTATTTCTTTATCTTTTAGAATAGCATTTTTAATAAAAAATATTATTGGAAACATACTGTTGCTATTACCTTTAAGCTTTTTTATACCAATGTTATACCCTAAAATAAATGGATTAAAAACTTACTTTTTTATTGGATTGATAGCTTCATTATCAATAGAATCTCTTCAACTTCTAGAAAACATATTGGGTATAGGCTTTAGATATGTAGATATAGATGATGTTATTTTTAATACCTTTGGTGTTGTTATAGGATATATGCTAAAAAACATATGCATCAAACACATCAAATTAACTTAAATATGAGAAAAGGAGCTTGTCTCTAACGATTTTTAAACGTTAATATGACAGCTCCTTAAAATTTATTTATCTTCTATATAATTATTAGACCAACTTTAAGATAACTTTAAAACTAACCTTTTAAATATATACTTAAGATTATTTTGCATCTCCTTAAATAACTCTTTATCATAATAACTTACTACCTCTTCTGTAAAAATCCTATTTTCTATATACTTACTATAAGGTAGTTCAATTTGTATACTTTCAACTTTATTACCATACTTAGTACCGTAATATTTAGTTATGTATCCACCTAGAAATTCTTTATTGCACTCAACTTCTAAACCTTTATCTAAAAATGTATCACAAATAAAATCAAAGGACTCACTAGAGCTTGTCCTTCCATTTTGATTTCCTAATAAAACTTTATCTATAATTCCATTAGGAGTTGTATAATAACTATGTAAATCAATAATATAAACTTTTTTAAAATATTTAAGTTTTTCTTTTATTAAACTTTTTATCTCATTATGATAAGGCTTATAATATACATTTATTCTTCTTTCTACATCTTTTCTAGTTATGGAATTTTTAAATATTTCCTTACCTTTACTTGTTTTAGAAAAAACTAAATCTTTTCTATAATTTTTAGCTTTTACTATATTAGCATCACGATTTACATCAATAACATAACGACTTATATTGTTTTGTATAACTGTAACTTCTTCTTCCTTTAAAAAACTATACAATTCTTTCAAAAACCAATCTGTATTAGGCAGTATAACATCCTCTATTAGTTTATTTCTTATATCTTTAGGAATGTATGTCCCACTATGAGGAATGCTTATTATTATAGGAAATTTATGTTTATTTTCATTTATTACGTCAAAATTTTTCATATAATAGATACTCCTTTAAAGAATCTTATCTTTATAATAATACTCTTTAAAGAGTATACCTTATATTATATTAAATTCAAACCTAATTCATAAGCTTCCTTTAAAGCTTTATTCCCCTTTATATCTCCTTTTTCCTTTACTCCATATACGCAAATCTTACCAGCATCTTCTAACTTAAAAAAGTCTAACACTAACTTATATTGTAGTATAATAGCATCAAAAACAGCAGGTAATGTTGCTGCTGCTACTAATAATAATCCTAACTTTTTTACCTTAAAAGTATTTCTAAGTGGAGTATGTAATCTATCTATGATTGCCTTTAACTCTGCACTTATTCCATAAAAATATACAGGAGAAGATATAACAATCATATCAGCCTTAGCTAATTTTTTATAAATTATTTCCATGTCATCTTTTTGAAAACATAAATTTCCTTCCCTATTAAAACATGAATTGCATCCTACACAAGGATTAACTTTATAATCTGCCACTGATATAACTTCTACCTCATTATTCTTAGAAGCTCCATTTACAAAGGATCTTACCAATAAATCTGTATTTCCTTCCTTTCTCATACTTCCTAATAAAACAACTATTTTCCCCATATTACACCTCTTATAATTTAAATTACAAATCAAACTGACTTTTTGAAATAATAATAAATTATACAATATAATACCATTTAAATTCAATACTAGTTGTTTCTAAAAACTCTTTTTACTCTTACAGCTAATTCCTTTAACTTATTACCTATGTTTATATTGCTAGTAACCAACTTTTTATTTCCTAAATAAACAAAATTAGTTGCAAACTCTTCTGCATCTTCCTTTGTTACTTCTATTATATTTTCTATATATTTTTCAATAATTTCTTTGTCATAAACATAAGGAGATACTACAGCAACGTTTTTTCCTAATAAACTAAAAACACAATCTAAATGTAACATACTGTTATCAAAGTTAATTGGTACAACTTCCTTATTTATCCCCTTAATCAATAATACTCTTCTTAATTCTTCAATAGCCTGTAAAGTTGTTCTATTACTTACTCCTACAAAAACCACTTTATCTGATCCTGCTATATCTTCACCTTCTATATTGTTCTGCATGATATAATAGTCAAGCTTTTTTTCCTTTGCTAATTTCTTTATAGGCTCAATTTCAACTTTTCTTTCTTTTAGCGACATTTTGCTGATAAATAAATTATTTTCTATTAAGAAAGCTACATCTTTTGCATATACTTGCTTTGAAGAACTAGTTATATCAACAAATACAGGTTTAACATCATTTTCAATTAAATAATTTATATATTTATTATATTGATTACACGCTAAAGTATAATCTACTTTATTATAAAATTTATCTGATTTACTAGTTATTCTATAATTGGTTGGATAACATAGTAAACAAGATTTTAAAGTATCATTCTCATTATTTATACATATTTTAATTTTTCTTTTCTCCTTTCTACATTTATATTTTAGTTTTCCTTATATCATATAAAAAATTCACTATTTTAAAGAAGATTAAACTTCATAAACATTCAATATTAATTTTTTGATAACAACATAGCTTTTTCAATGAGCCATAGTAATAAAAACCTTGAAAATAAACTATAAATATTACTATAAAATTAATATAATTAGGAGCTATTGATGGGATTATTAAAAGCTGGTGTTGGAGCTGCTAGTGGTGTATTAGCAGATTCATGGAGAGAATATTTTTACGCAGATTCTTTAGAATCTAATGTCTTAGCTGTAAAAGGTAAAAAAAGAACTTCAAGACGTTCTTCAAATACAAAAGGTGAAGATAATATTATTTCTAACGGTTCAATTATAGCTATTAATGAAGGTCAATGTATGCTTATTATAGAACAAGGAAAAGTTGTTGATATATGCTGCGAACCTGGAGAATTTGTATATGATAAATCAAGTGAACCTAGTATATTTTATGGAGACCTTGGTGAAAGCGTAAAAGAAACATTTAAAACAATGGGAAAAAGATTTACCCTAGGTGGAGATACAGCAAAAGATCAGCGTATTTATTTTATAAATACTAAAGAAATCTCAGGAAATAAATATGGAACAGCTAATCCTGTGCCTTTTAGAGTTGTTGATAGAAACATAGGACTTGATATTGATATATCAATTAGATGTAATGGTGAATATTCATATAAAATAGTTAATCCAATGCTTTTCTATTCTAATGTATGCGGAAATATCACAGAAGAGTTTACTCGTGATAAAATTGACAGTCAATTAAAAACTGAACTTATGACAGCACTTCAGCCAGCATTTGCAAAAATCTCTGAAATGGGAATAAGATATAGTGCTATTCCAGGTCATACCTTAGAATTATCAGAAGCACTAAACGAAGCTCTTTCCAAAAAATGGACTCAACTTAGAGGAATTGCAGTTTATTCATTTGGTGTAAATACAATTAAGGCCTCTGAAGAAGATGAAGCCATTATAAAAGATCTTCAAAAAAATGCTGTTTTAAAAAATCCAAATATGGCAGGTGCAGTTATAGCAGGGTCACAGGCTGATGCAATGAAATCAGCAGCAAAAAATGAAAATGGTGCCTTTATGGGGGTTGCAGGTATGAGTATGGCTCAAAATTCTGGAGGAATGAATATTAATAATTTATTTTCCATGAATAATAGACAAGAAGAAACTCAAAATTTTATACCTTCAAAAGCTCCTAATAATACCACATGGACATGTAGCTGTGGTGAAAAAAATTATGGTCGTTTCTGCATGAACTGTGGAAAAGAAAAACCTACAGCTAAAGAAAGTTGGATATGTAAATGTGGTGCATCTAATACAGGTAAGTTTTGTATAAATTGTGGAGCCAAAAAACCAGAAAAAACAAAAGAATGGCAATGTTCTTGTGGAACTATAAATACAGGTCGCTTTTGCACAAATTGTGGAAGTCCCAAGCCAAATGAAATTAAATCATACAAATGCAACAAATGTGGATGGGAACCAAAAGATACTACTCCCCCTCCTAAATTCTGCCCTGAGTGTGGAGATATTTTTGATGATAATGATATTTTATAGCTATATATTAATCAATAAACCTGGAGGAAATATCTTTGTTTAAAAAATGTCCTAATTGTGATGGTGTATTAGATTTTGATCCTGCAACTGGAGGTTTAGTATGTCCCTATTGTGGATATAAAAAAGAAATTGAGGAAAGTGAAAAAGGAGCTATTGAATTAGATTTTGATAAAGCTGAGTGTGTTGAAAACTGTAACTGGGGAGTTAAAACAAAAACAGTAATATGTAAATCCTGTGGTGCAGAAATAGTATATGATGATTTAACTATTTCAGGTACTTGTCCATATTGTGCTTCAAATCAAGTAATGGAAGCAAAAGATGTTAGTACAATTGCTCCAGGAGGAGTATGTATATTTAAGAAAACAGAAAAAGAAGCTCTAGATAACTTTAAATCATGGCTTAAAAGAAAACTTTTCTGTCCAAAAAAAGCCAAAGAAAATATAAAACCTGGAAAAATAAAAGGAATTTATCTTCCCTACTGGACTTTTGATGCAGATACTAGTTCAAAATATACAGGTAAATATGGTATAGACAAACACTATAAAGATTCAGAAGAAAAAGATAAAGTAAAAACTGATTGGTATATTACCTCAGGGCATTATGAAGAATTTATAAATGATGAACTTATAATTGCAACAACAAATCATGACAATTCAATATTAATGGGATTAGAACCTTTTAATACTGAAGATAATGTTTCTTATAAACCAGAATATGTAGCAGGATTTGGGGCAGAAAGATCCTCTATAGGATTAAAAGATGCCTTTAAAAAAGCTAAAGAATTTATAAAAAGCCATATAAATAGTAAAATAACAGAAAAAATAAAATATGATAATAATGCAGATAGATCTACTATTACAAATGTTGAAACTGTATTTTCAAATGTCACATATAAGTATCTACTTCTTCCTGTATGGATTTCTTCATTTGAATATAATGGAAAAGTATATCAATTTATGATAAATGGCCAGACTGGAAAGGTAAGTGGAAAAACTCCTATTTCAGCTCTTAGAGTTTTAATCGCAATAATATTAGCAGCTATAATTATAGGTGTAATTATTTATTTTTATAATAAGTAAACTTTTTCAAATGATAGTGTTTACAGAATAGTATCTAAAAAGCTTGAGCAGAATTACTCAAGCTTTTTGTATCAACTATTTTGTTTGTGTGAAACTATACTATCTTAGTAAGCCAATCCTCACTACATATTTCACACCATTTTATAATAATTCACTTATACAACTTTACAATCATTTAATAGTCGTATATAATGATTTGCTTCTCTTAACACATGATCAGCAAGTAATGGTAATATTATAGATTGTATCTTACAATCAACTATCCCCTTTGCACCTGCCGCCTTAAAATCTCTTAACTTAATAGTCTCCATTAATATGTCCCTTGTAACCTCAGGCATTGTCATCTCAGTAGCATCATCAGCCTTTTGAAGTAATTCACTAAACTCATTTGCAAATTTATTTGAAGTTGTTATTAATTCATTTTCAGTAGGATCAAGCAATCCTCTAATAAATAAAGAATGCTCCATCATAATTTGATCCCAAAACAGCTCAGTTTTCCTAATATTTTCTTTATCTATATCCTTATTTGCTTCAAGATCTTTTATATATGAACGATATAATTTTGCCTCTCGTATTATATGTTCTATAAGTAACGGGTAATTTACTGTAAATAACCTACAACATAACATACAATCTAAAATTCTCATCTTAAAATCTATTAGTCCATTCAATAATTTTATAGCTCTAGCATTAATGCACTTTATATTTTTTACTATCTTGGAGTTAATATTATTTGAATTTTTGCAATCCAAATCTTTTTCCATTAGTGTTATATTAGAATTAATATCTATCCCTGTATAACACTTTGTCTTCTGCTCCGCTTCTAAGGTATACTCAGTAAAAATTTCGCCTGAATCTATTACTGATTCTCTAATCCTTGCATTACTCAATTTAACTGTGTCTAATAGAAGCCTTTCAAAGCTTATTTTATAATGCTCTGCCTCTTTAGAGAGTTTTGTATTTTTAGGTGTAAATTCAGCCTCTAAAAATAATGATTGCATCTTTAATTCTTTAATATCCCTTTTTCACACCTTTAGGAAGTATAAACTTAAAACATTTGCCATATATAAATAATCTTTATATTTTCATACTATTAACAAACTCACAAGGATATCCTTTTTCTTTTTTAATCCATACTCAAGCATTAATTCCTCATGTGCTTCCATGTTACACCTCTTCTGCTTCCAAAAACTTTAAATAAATATAACATCCAACATATACCTGTTTATACTATACTTATCCTCATGATATAATATTCAAGTTATTAATAGTATTCCGTAGATGGATGGCTACGGTGGTTTGTTCATTTTTCCGCCTTGGTTATTGGTATTTTACCTTAGCTTAAGGGGGTGGTATTGGATATGATAGAATTATTAATAAAATGTATCTTTAGTACATATATAATTAAATTAATATTAGAACATAATCTTTTTATTTCTACACTAAAATTAAAAATAAAGAAAAAAAGCACCCATCCAACCAAGATTAGTGTGCTTTACTCTTAAATAACCTTTAATTAAAAATTCAATAGCTCTAAAACTAAAAAATGTTCTAAGAAGTCTAGTGTTATCAGCACTAGACTTTTCTTATATATTTATTATATCAAGTTTCTTATAAAAATAAACTGTTATCTAATTACATCTTAAAATATAATCTTAATAAAATTGTTTAATGTCCACTCATCATTACATATTCCATAAACTTAGTTTTCTTGCCTTAATCGCGTAATTTCTTCTATGGTTAATCCTGTTTTTAAAGATATAGTTTCATCATTTAATACATCTAAAAGGTTTTTAGCTATTTCAATAGCTTTATTTCTTTCTCCTTCTTCTTTTCCTTCTTCCCTACCTTGCTCTAAACCTTTTTCAATTCCTTTTCTCTCAGCTTCATTTAATGCACTTACCTTATCTTTTAATATTTTAGCTCTCATTTCGTATATTTCTCTTTGCTCTTTATCATTGCTCATGCGGACAAGCTCATCTTTAGCTTCTCTTATTTCTTCTATACTCATCTCAAGACTTCTTACCTTTTCACTTTCAGGATCTCTTAAAAATTCTGTCCAAACCATTAACATATCTTTTTCATCAGAATCCTTTGAAAGCTTTGGAATCTCTATAAAATGAAGTTCTATTATATCTGTAAGTTCTTCATTACTTTCAAGTTCTTTTAATCTATAAGCACTATGAAATTCTTCTGTCTTTAAATATTTAAAGTTAAGTATATTTATACATACGGTTCTGTTTAGTTTAGAATAATCCTCTCCTTCCTTAAGCTGCTCTTCATACATTTTGCTCAAGTAGTAAAGACTCCTCTTTATCATGTTATATTCATTTTTTAATTGTATCTCTATATTTATTATTTCACTATTACTAGTAATTGCTTTAACATCTAATCTTGAATATTTATCATCTATAAATTGCTTTTCTAAATCTGTTCCCTTAATTTCAACTGCTGTTATTTTATTTTTAGGTTTTAGTGCAGCATTTAAAAAGGATATTAATATTTTAGGATGCTTTGGTGATCCAAATATATTTTTAAATACAAAATCTACTTTTGGGTCAAGTAATCCTCTCATTTTTTCACCTCTATATTCTTATTATCTAAATTATATCCTAATATTTTATTTCTATAAATATCTTTTACACCTAAAAATAAATAGTACAAGATTTATTATTTAATATTTATAGTACTATCTTTATATTATAATTAACTATTACACTAGTGTTATACCAACTTTAATGTTCACTCATCATTACATATTCCAAAAATATTAATTTTCTTTTCTTAGTTGTTGAATTTTTTCTATAGTTAAGCCAGTCTTTAAAGATATAGTTTCATCATCTAACACATCTAAAAGATTTTTTGCTATTTCTATATTTCTTTGCTTAATTCCTTTTTCTATTCCTTCTTTTCTTCCTTTTTCTATTCCTTCTTTTCTTCCTTTTTCTATTCCTTTTCTCTCAGCTTCATTTAATGCACTTACTTTATCTTTTAATATCTTTGAACGCATTTCATATAATTCTCGTTGGCTTTCATCATTACTTAATCTAATAAGCTCATCTTTAGCTTCTCTTATTTCTTCTATACTCATCTCAATACTTCTAACTTTTTCACTTTCAGGATCTCTTAAAAATTCTGTCCAAGCCATAAGAATATCTTTTTCATCAGATTCTTCTGGAAGCTTTGGAATCTCTATAAAATGCATTTCTATAACATCTGTCAATTCTTCATTAGTTTCAAGTTCTTTTAATCTATAACCTGTATGGAACTTTTCTGTTTTTAAGTATTTAAAGTTAAGAATATTTATACATACTGTTCTGTTTAACTTTGAATAATCTTCCCCTTCTCCTAATTGTTCCTCATACATTTTACTCAAATAATAAAGACTTCTCTTTATCATGTTATATTCATTTTTTAATTGTATCTCTATATTTATTATTTCATTATTATTAGTTTCTGCTTTAATATCTAATCTTGAATATTTATCATCTATAAATTGCTT
>CAKVLD010000079.1 GCA_934755305.1 uncultured Clostridium sp.
CTCAAAAAACTTACTCATAAAAAGAATTGCTGGTTCTTAACTTATTTATATCTGTTCAATTTTCAAAGACCATTTTGCGTGTCGCACCCAAGCGACTTTTTTAGTATATCATTCGCTTCAACATTTGTCAACAAGTTTTTCGAACTTTTTTTCAAGTTTGTTGTTTCTTGTTTTTGTTTGTTACCTCAGCGACGAGATTTATCTTACCATAATAATAATATACATATATTTAAAAAATTATTATTATTTAAAATAAGAATAATAATACTATATTATTCTTTAATATACTTTAATATTTATATAATGATACACTCGGTAAAGTTTCTACTTTATTCTTATATTAAATCTATTCTAAAATATATTTTAGTACTAAAAATAATAATCTTTCTTATTATACTAAAAAGGTATCAAGAAGTTAGATTCCTCATACCTCTTAATACCTTTTAAATCGATTATAAAATTTATCTGCTAATCACTATTGGTATTTTATTTTCATTTATATAAACAGTATCCTCTTCTAAAAAACAGCCTTTATTTGCTATTACATTAACAAGTTTTGATCCTTTATTTATTACTGTATTCTGGAGTATAATACAATTTTCTATTCTAACTCCTTTTTGAATAACCACTCGTCTTCCTATTACAGAATTAATAACCTCTCCTTCTATGCAACAACCATTTGCTATAATTGAATTATTAATATTACTATTTTCTCCATAATAAGTTGGTCCCTCATCTTTTACCTTTGTATATATAGGCCTTACTTTATTGAATAGTTCTTCACTAACCTTTTCATCTAATAACTCCATATTAAACTTATAGTATGACTTTAATGAATTTACACAAGCTAAGTAGCTCTTAAATTCATAAGTCCCCACTTCAAGTTTATCTAAATTAAAATTAATATACTCCTTAACTTTTCTAAACATTCCTGTTCTAATACTATCTAAAACTATATCTATAAATAATTCAGTAGACATTACATACATTTCCATGCTAACATTTATACTTTGTTTGTCTTTCAAAAACTTATCTACTGATAATAATTTTCCATCACTATTAATATTTAATAAGTCACATCCTTCAAATTCCTCTTCTGTACTATTTATATTTTTATAAACCAACGTAATATCCTTACTTGATTTTTTATGAGCCTCTACAACCTTATTAAAATCTATATTACAAATCATATATGATGGAGTTAATACTACATACTCCTTCTTACTTCGTTTAATAAACTCTATATTTTCAGCAAAGTTATGAACATCTTCAAATGCAGGATCACTATATCCAAAGTTAAAAAATCTAAGACCTTCTCTCTTTCTATGCAAGTCCCATGGTCTTCCATTCTTTAAATGATCCATAAGAGATCTAGATTTGCTCTTTGCAAAAATTCCTATACTTTCTATTCCTGAATTAGTCATATTGGATAAAATAAAATCAATAATTCTATATCTAGCTGCTAAGGGAACAGCTCCTAAAGATCTATTTTTAACTAACTCTTCTATTCTGCTTTCGTCTTCATCTAAATTAATTATTCCTATACAATTATTCACACTTATATCCCCCTATTGTTTTTTTAACCTTAAAGTGTAGTGCATGCTTCTATAAAACTTCCCGAAGTAACCTCTTCCTTGGCTCCTATTACACAAACGTCTTTTCCATCGCCAATTTCGCATCCCCTTCCTATAAATGCTTCGCTAGAAATTATGGCTTTATCTATAATCACATTATCTTCTATAACTACATTAGGCATAATTACTGAATTGCTAACTACAGAATTTTTACCTATACTCACTCCTTGAAATATAACTGAATTCTCTACCTCGCCCTCAATATGGCACCCCTCTACAACTAAAGAATTTTTTATATTAGCATCTTTCCCTACATATTGAGCGGGACTACTATAATTAACAGAATATATCTTCCACTCTTCATCCTGTAAATCCAATTCATTTTTCCTTGACAATAAATCCATATTAGCTTCCCAAAGACTATTTATTGTTCCAACGTCTTTCCAATAGCCTTCATAAGGATAAGCCACCATCTTTTGACCATCATTTAACATCCTAGGTATTATATTTTTTCCAAAATCATTACTTGAAAGCTTGTCTTGCTCATCTTCTTTTAAATATCTTTTTAATACTGACCAATTAAAAATATATATTCCCATTGATGCTAAATCATTTTTAGGTTTAGCCGGCTTTTCTTCAAATTCATATATAGACATATCTTCTTTTGTATTCATAATTCCAAACCTTGGTGCCTCATCTATTGGAACTTTTATTACTGCAATAGTAGCTGCTGCATCTTTTTGTTTATGAAAATTTAACATCTTAGAATAATCCATCTTATAAATATGGTCTCCTGAAAGAATTAATACATATTCAGGATTATATCTATCTATAAATTCAATATTTTGATATATAGCATTAGCTGTTCCTTTATACCAATTACCACCCTTTTCTTTTTGATAAGGAGCCAACAAACTAACTCCCCCATCTCTTCTATCCAAATCCCATGGTGTCCCTATTCCTATATGCTTGTTTAATTCAAGAGGCTTGTACTGAGTTAATACACCAACAGTATGAATTCCTGAATTAGAACAATTACTTAACGGAAAATCTATAATTCTATACTTTCCTCCAAAAGGCACAGCAGGTTTTGCTATATTCTTAGTTAATACACCTAATCTAGAGCCTTGTCCTCCAGCTAATATCATGGCAATAATTTCTTTTTTAATCATAAGCATTTATCTCCTCTCTTATGTGCTTTCCATAATACTTATGATTGAAATCATTAATATATACATATATCTTGTAAATTTCACTAAAAATATTTTTGTTAAAAAGCTCTAAATAAAAATAGATAGTAGTAATTTAAATTAAAATAAATAACCACCATCTATTTATTACAACTAATTAATTAATTCAAAAATCCTGTATCCTTTTATTGATATATTAATAAAATACTCATCATTGTTTGATTTCTCTAAAAATTTATTATTAATCATATCAAATATTTTTTTATTATTATATTTTTTTATTCTTATATTCTTATATTCCTCTGCATTATTTAATGCAACAACCACTTCTTTATCTCTATATTTTCTCCTTATTAAAACTACTGATTCCTCTATAACTTGAATACTGAAATTCCCTTTTATTAATACTTCATTATCTTTTCTAAGATGAATTATCTTCTTATACATATTAAGAACTTCTTGATTTTCTTTCCCCCATGGATAAGGCTTTCTATTACTTGGATCACCCTCTCCAAGCACCCCAGCTTCATCACCATAATAAATTAGAGGAACTCCCGGCAATACCATTTGTATAAGTACTGCAAATTCTAATAATTTTATATCTTCATTAAATACAGTTAATATTCTATAAGTATCATGACTTCCTAACATATTCATGGTACTATAAAAATTATTTATAGGATAATTTTCAAATAAAGAATTAATTTTCTTTGCAAAATATTCTCCACTTATCTCACCTTTAACATACCTTATTATAGTATCTCTTAAAGGATAATTAGTAACAGAATCTAATTCCTTACCAAATAAGTATTTTCTCTTTTCTGAATAACTAACTTTATTTGAAGCATCTTCCCAAACCTCACCTATTAGTACACTTTCACTATTAACCGCTCTTATTTTTGCTTTTAGTAGCTCTATAAATTTGTCTGGAAGCTCATCTGCCACATCTAATCTCCATCCACTAGCCCCAAGCTTTAACCACTTTTCTACTATAGAATTCTTGCCCGTAACTATATAACTTAGGTAAGTAGGTTCTAATTCTTCAACATTAGGTTGATTATCAAATCCCCACCAACACTCATAATTATTAGAATCAGTTCCAAATCTGTACCACCTATAGTATGGAGATTCTTTTGATTGATATGCTCCTAACTCTTTATAATTTCCAAACTTATTAAAATACTTACTATCTGAGCCAGTATGACTAAATACGCCATCTAATATAACCTTAATTCCACATTTATCTGCTTTTGTACATAATTCTTTAAAATCCTCTTCATCACCTAACATTTCATCTATCTTCTCATAATCTCCTACATCGTATCTATGGCAACTAGAAGATTTAAAAATGGGATTAAAATATATTATACTTACCCCTAGTTCTTTCAGATACTGTAGTTTTTCTATTACTCCTCTTAGATTGCCTCCATAAAAATCCCATCTTAATATCTTTCCTGAAGAATCCTTTATATACATAGGATCATCATACCAATCTGAATAGATAAGACTATTTTTTTTACTACACTTTATTTGATTATTTGAGTTTCCATTAAAAAATCTATCTGGGAATATTTGATATATTATGCCTTCCTTAAACCATTCTGGAATATATGATTCTTGATAAACTGTTATTTGATACGGAACAGGATTATCATTAAATTCTTGACCTTCACCACCAAGATATTCAGTATTGTTCCCATAATAAAATATCTTACCACTTTTATTTATAGAAAAATAATATCTTATTATGCCCACATGGTTTGAAGTATCAATCTTAGCCGAGAATAATCTCCTATTACCACTATCTCCTTCCCAACTCATTTTTATAACCTTTTTAGTGTCATCAAAGTATAGTATGTTCAAAAACACCTCTGAACCTATATCTGCTAAAAGTCTAACTAGAACTTTAGTTCCTACTGGTACTGCTCCAAAAGGCTCTCTATATTGAATTATATGAGAATTATGAAAGGCAAAACAATGCTCCATTATTTTTAAGCCTCCTTATAAGTTTTTATATATTAACTCAGAACCCCATATACCTGTTGCATATTGTTGTATAGTTCTATCAGATGAAAATACACCTGAATGAGCAATATTTATACCACATATTTCTTGCCACTTATACATATTTTTATACATTTCATTTATCTTACCTTGTGCATTTACATATGATTCAAAATCTTTAAGTACGAAAAATTCATCATTATAGGTAATAAGATTTTCATAAATACTCTTAAATCTATCTATATCTACATGATAAGTCCCATTGATTAAATCAGTTACAACTTTGCTCACTCTCTTATCTGCATTACATATATCTATAGAGCAATAACCTCCATTTTCTAAGTAATTCAAGACCTCTCTAGCATTCATACCAAAGATAACTATATTATCATTACCAACTTCATCTTTTATTTCTATATTAGCTCCATCTAAAGTTGCTATAGTAACAGCTCCATTCATCATAAACTTCATATTAGATGTACCAGAAGCTTCTTTTGTTGTTGTAGAAATCTGTTCACTTACATCTGTTGCAGGAATAATATCTTCTGCTAAAGAAACTTTATAGTTATCCATAAATACTACTTTTATTTTTTCATTTACCCTAGAATCATTATTAACTTTTTCAGCTATACAATTTATTAACTCTATAATATTTTTTGCTAAATAATAACCCGGTGCTGCTTTACCTGCAAATATAAAAGTTCTTGGCTCAATCTCTAAATTAGGATTTTCTATTAATTGATTATATAAATCCATTATTCTTAAACAATTTAAAGTCTGCCTCTTATAAGCATGAATTCTTTTTATTTGAACATCAAAAATAGAGTTCGGATCTATTACAATCCCATTTTTCTCAAAGATTTTATTAACTAACTTAATCTTATTTTTTTGTTTAACTCTATTAAGTTCTTCTTGAACACCTTTTTCATGAACATATTTTTCAAAATATATTAAATCAGTAGGATGTTTTATAAAACTTTCTCCTATAGTTTCAATTAATAAACTAGATAAACCTGGATTACTCTTTAACAACCATCTTCTATGAGTAATACCATTTGTCTTATTATTAAACTTATTAGGATACAAGTAATATAAGTCTCTCATTTCCTCTTTTTTTAATATATCTGTATGGAGTTTTGCAACTCCATTAACACTGTGGCTTCCTACAACAGCTAATGTTGCCATTCTTATTTGACCATCTGCTAATATTGCCATTCTAGAAATTTTATCCCACTGATCTGTATACTTATTCCAAAGTTCTTCACAATATTTCTTATTAATTTCTTCTACAATCATATAAATACGAGGTAACAACTTCTTAAACATTTCTATAGGCCATTTTTCCAATGCTTCTGCAAGGATAGTATGATTAGTATAAGAAATTGTATTTGTAGTTATTCTCCATGCTTCATCCCACGAAATCCCCTCTTCATCTAATAATATCCTCATAAGCTCTGGTATAGCTAGAGTTGGATGCGTATCATTAATATGAACTGCTATCTTTTCATCTAGAAGAAGTATATTACCTCCATGTTTTCTAAAATGTCTTATGATACTTTGCATACCTGCTGATACAAAGAAATATTGTTGTTTAAGCCTTAGTATTTTACCTTCATAAAAAGAATCTTCTGGATACAGTACTTGTGATATAGCTTCTACTGAATTTTTGTATTCTATAGCTTTTAAAAAGTCTCCTCTACTAAAAGAAGAATAATCAAATTCATTTGATACTGTTTCTGCACTCCATAATCTTAGAGTATTAGCTACATCATTTTCATAACCTACAATTGGAGTATCATAAGGAACAGCTAGAACTGGTTCAAAATTCACATGAGTAAAGGTTAAGTTACCGTTTAATTCTTGGACCTTTACTTCACCACCAAACTTAACTATTTCAGCCTTATCTGGTTTTCTTCTTTCCCATACATTTCCCTCTCTAAGCCAGTTATCAGATACTTCTACCTGTTTTCCATCAATTATTTTTTGTTCAAAAAATCCATATTTATATCTTATACCACAACCATGCCCTGCTATATTTAAAGAAGCCATCGAATCTAAAAAGCAAGCTGCTAGTCTACCAAGACCTCCATTTCCAAGACCTTGATCTTGTTCAAACTCCTCTAATTCTCTTAAGTCTATATTAAAGTCTGCTAAAGCTTCTTTACATACCTGCATAATTCCAAGGTTCATTAATACATCGCCTAGTAATCTACCTAATAAAAATTCCATTGAAAAATAGTATATTTGTTTTTCACCCGAGATATTATATTTCTTATTTGTATTCATCCATATTCTTATGACATAATCTCTTATTAAGCTCCCTAATGCTTCATACTTCTGTTGATTATTTCCTTCTTCAATCTCTTCTCCATGTAGATTTTTATACTTATTTTCATAAGCCTTTTTAAAGGTTTCCTTATCTAAGGTCAGCATATCAATCCCCTCCTATGCCTCAATAACTTCCTTGTATAATTCACTATATTCACTTGCTGACTTTTCCCAACTATAATCTGATTTCATAGCCTGCTCTACTATAGAGCTCCAACTCTTTTTATCTTTATATACTTCTAAAGCATATTCAATTATCATACATAATTCATTAGCATTAAAATTAGTAAAACTAAATCCATTACCTTTTCCAGTATACTTATTGTAAGGAGAAATAGTATCCTTTAGGCCACCTGTCTCTCTTCCAATAGGAACAGCTCCATATCTTAATGCTATAAGTTGACCTAAACCGCAAGGTTCTAAAAGTGATGGTTTTAATAACATATCGCAACTTGCATAAATCTTATGAGCTAACTTATTATCAAATTTTATATTTGTAGAAACCTTATCTTTGTATCTGCTTTCTAGACCTTTAAAATGTTCTTCATATTGCTTATCTCCAGTACCTAATATAACAAGCTGTATATTGTGTTGAAGTAATTTATCTGCAATATTTATAATTAATTCTAGACCTTTTTGATTATTCAATTTAGATACAACTCCAAGCATTGGTATATCTTTATTAACTGGAAGAGATAAATCTCTTTGCAAATTTAATTTATTAACCTGCTTACAATTAATACAATCATCAGAATCAAAAACCTTATATATATTAGGGTCCTTTCTTGGATTATACTCCTCATAATCTAATCCATTTAGAACACCTTTTATAACAGAGCCTTTTTCTCTTAATAATCCATCTAATTTCTCACCATATTGTGGTGTCTTAACTTCATTTGCATAAGTATTGCTTACAGTTGTAATTTTATCTGCAAAATTAAGTCCAGCCTTCATATAGCTAACTCCACCATAGAATTCCAAACTGCCATTATTAAATAACTCCATATTATAATCGAATATATCAGTTAAAACAGTTGGTGGAAAAACTCCTTTGAACATCATATTATGGAATGAAAAAATTGTTTTCATATTTTTATAATTTTCTTTTTGATTGTATTCTTGTTTAAAGATAACTGGTACCATTCCTGTTTGCCAATCATTACAATGAATAATGTCAGGATACCATCCAATTTCATCTACTAATTCTAATATCGCTTTATCAAAGAATCCAAATCTCTCTGCATCATCATCATAGCCATATTCTTCATCTCTATTAAAGTAGTACTCATTATCCACTAAATAGTATGTTACATTATCTTTATCGCATTTAAAGATTCCACAATATTGATTTCTCCATCCTAGCTGTACATTGAACCATTTTATAAATTCCATACTATCTTTTAAGTTAGAATCTATATTTTTATACTTTGGAATAACTACTCTAACATCTATATCCTTTTTATTTAATGCTTTAGACAAAGCTCCCATTGTATAACCAAGTCCCCCTGTTTTTATAAAAGGATATGCCTCAGATGCTACCAACAAAACCTTCATAAAATTCCCTCCTTTTTGGCTCCTATAAACACAATTTAATAATTACCCTATGTAGTATTATTTTTTACTTTCCATGGATAATCGATAATTAAAATATTTTCTCCTATTTATTACTGTTCCATATAATCTATTCACAACGAGTTATATTTATTATTTTTATTTTTAATATTTTATACATAATCCCCAAGGTGCAGAAAGTTATCCACAGAAACTAATATTACTTTTAAAAATTTCTGTGAATAAAAAAAGTCTGTATCAAAAAAATACTTAAACACTAATGATGTTCTTATATGAAAAAAGATAAAATAATTAGTTACATAATAGACTAGTTTGATTTCATGAAATTCTAATTCTCATCAAAATGCTATACTCTGCTAATCATTTTATCTTTTTTTACTATACCATCTTTATTTTAAATACTTTTGATACAGCCTATTTCTTATTAAACTATAACCCTACTTTTTTAAAAAACGTCTTGATAATAATATTAATATATACACAGGGATACATACTAATAAAACCCACCAAATAATGATACTAAAATCATATGCTTTTTCTGTAATGCTGCCCATTTCATTTGAATACAAAACTTTATATTCATTATTATGGTACCAGCTAAGTTCTGATTGCTGCTTATCATTATAATCTGCAATATTAATATCATTTTTAAAATTTAATTCTTCTCTCTTTACAATTAGTGTAGTAGGTTCATTATCCATATGAATTTTCGTTGTATATAACTTAAAATATGAAAGCCCTACAAACATCAATAGTAAAAATATTAATCCCTTATTTTTAATCTTCTTCATAATATAACTCCTAAATATAGTATATACTTTTTCAGAAAATGTAGATACAATGCTAAATATGCTAAGTTATATAAAAAAGTGGCTTCGCCACGCTTTTCTTAACTAAATTACATCTTAATTTTATAAAAGCATTTTTAGTATATTTAATCTTAACTGAAGTCACTTTTTTTAGCCTGTCAAAAGGTTCTAAAAGAAAAATAATTCATTATAAAAATGCCATTTAATTATTTTTCTTTTTGGTTCTTTTGCGGCACTATAATTATTTTTTAACGTATTTGACAACTTACATACCAGAAAGCTAGTAATAATCAGTGCTCGCTCTCAAAAAAGTTTTAAAATTTCCTATACGTTAAAAAAGCATTATATTATTAAATTGATATATGCACTTAATAATATAATGCTTTTTAATTATGTAATATATAAATTAATATGAACTACCAACTGTATTCTCATTTACATTTAATACCTTTTCAAATACGAAATGTACAATCATAGATACAATTATTGCTATTACCAAATCAAAGATTACAGTTAATACAAAAGTTAAAACTAATTCTATCATACTGTATTTATTTTCAGTAAATAGTTCTTTAAATTGTTTTATGTCAATCATGTTATATGAAACTACTGCTAATATACCGCCTAAAACTGTTAATGGAACAAATTTTATTAATGGCATAAGTAACTTCATTATTATTAATAACACTAAAGCGCTTACAACACCAGCTATAGGAGTACGTCCTCCATTTTTAATATTTGCTGCTGTTCTTGCTATTGCTCCAGTTGCAGGTATTCCTCCAAAAAACGCAGAGCCTATATTTGCTATACCTTGTCCTATTAATTCAGTATTAGAATCATGCTTTTTATCAATCATTCCATCAGCAACTACAGCCGATAAAAGAGATTCTATTGCTGCTAAAAACGCAATTGTTAACGATGGTATTATCAATGAAACTATTTTACCTAATGCCATGTGAGGTAATGTAGGTACAGGAATTGATGATGATATCTCACCAAATTGCTTTCCTATAGTATTTACAGGCAAATTAAATATTGTTGAAATCACTGATATAACAACTAAAGCTACTAATGATCCAGGAATTGATTTACTAACTTTTGGAGTAAATACTATTATAAAAATTGCTAAAACTCCTAATGCTACTGCCCATAAATTTGTAGAGTCAAAACTAGATAAGTATACTTCCCACTTTGGAATAAATTCTGAAGGCACACTTGATATTGTTAATCCAAATAAATCTTTTACTTGAGTTGAAAATAAAGTTACTGCTATACCAGCTGTAAAACCTATTGTTACAGTTTTAGGTATAAATTTTATTAAATCCCCTAAATTAAGAATACCAAATAATATTAATATCACTCCAGCCATTAATGTTGATATTACTAATCCATCTATTCCATAATTTTCAACAATACCGTATACAATAACAACAAATGCTCCAGTAGGGCCACCAATTTGAACTCTACTACCACCAAATAATGAAATAAATAATCCTGCAACTATTGCTGTAATAAGACCTTTCTCAGGTGTTACTCCTGATGAAATTCCAAGTGCAACTGACAATGGTAAAGCTATAATAGCAACTATTACCCCAGCTATTATATCCTTTAAAAATTGTTCTTTCGTTAATTCCTTTTCTCTATGTTTTATTATAGAAAAAAGTTTAGGTTTCTTAAATGTTCCTACTTTCATAACTCTTTTGTCTCCCCTATATTAAATTTTAAATTGAATTTACACAAGAAAAAAAGGATAGTTTATACTATCCTTTTTTAAATAATCACCTGGCAACGTCCTACTCTCCCACACGGTCTCCCATGCAGTACCATTGGCGCTGTAGAGCTTAACTGTCCTGTTC
>CAKVLD010000080.1 GCA_934755305.1 uncultured Clostridium sp.
TGGAAACTACAGATTTTAATAGAGACTCTTTTGGAAAATCATTTGAGCATTATGAAATTAAAGATGTAGAAACATATGAGAGTGTAGTAGATGATGAGAGTATTTTAAATAATGATAATAATGTTAATATTGAAAATGTAACAATTAAAAACAAAATTGAAGAGCAAGATTTTATAAATAAAAATTTACTTACAACATCTGATTTTAGCATTTTAAGTAATAAAAATCTTATGGAAACTACAGACTTTGATAGGGATTCTTATGAAAAAGCCTCTGTGCATTACGAAATAAAAGATGTAGAGACAAACAGAAATAGTATATTTGATATTAAAAAGAAAAAAATTGAAACTATAGTAAGAAAAGAATATCCTGTACATGTAAAAAGGGTATGCGAAGAAATAATGGAGCTAGATAAGCTTTATAAGGTAACTAATAGTTATAAAGAAGAAATACTTAAATTTATTTCTAAAAATATAGGTTGTATAGAGATTAAAGATAATGAGTTCTTATGGATTAAAGATTCAAAAGAAATTAAGCTAAGAAGTGATTTGCCATACAAAAGAAAAATAGAGTATATATGCAAAGAAGAAATAGCATTAGCAATGATTAAAATATTACAAGAAGAAGGACCTAAGAAAAAAGATGATTTATTTAATGCTGTATTATTATATTTTAAAGAAGAGTACACCAATAAATTAAAACAAAGATACCTAATAAATGCTATCGATTTATTATTTGAAGAGGGAAAAATCACCTTAAGGCATGGTGAGATAAAATTAAGAAATAATTCTAATATTATTAGTGAAGAAAACATTGCGTCTAACATAATTAATGAATCAAAAAGAGAAGTAATTATAAAAGAAAATAAAGAAATTACAGAATATAGTGAGGAGCTTAATGAAAAACTTAAAATAGAGAACATATTTTCTGATACTAAGTTTAAAAGTCTGCGAAAGTTCTGTGATAAGAAGGGAATAGTGTATATTGATATGCTTACAGATGAGCATATTGAGGAGTTTAGATGCAATACTCTTCTAAATAGAACAGTATTATTTGAGATAAATGATATTATTCGAAATTATAAGAAAACAAAAAGTAATAAAATTTACGAAGTGAATACTTTGAAAGATTCTGATATAGTAAAAAAGGTGGAAAAGCCTGAAATAGTTAATAACTTAGAAAAACAAAATAATAATATTGCAATAAAAAAATTAAAGGATACAATTACGAATAAATATAATAAACTATCAATTAAACAACTTTTAGTTGCAGAGTATATTGTAAATAACATTGAGAATATTCCCGAAATTAAAAGTGCAGTAGAGCTAGGGAAAATTATAGGGGTAAGTTCAACGACTGTAGGTATCACATTAACTATATTAAATTTAGGTTCATTCAATAGTTTTAAAAGTAGAATAAAAAAAATGTTATAAGTAATTATATTAAAATGATCAATTGATATATTTGGTTAACAAGGTAGTTATAGCTTAATAACTACCTTTTAATTGATACTTTCTAAAACAAATATTTACTTACAAATGCGCTACTATTTGTTAAAATATAAGAGTAATGATATAGATATTAAAATAAAAATATCCAGATAGCAGCTGAAGGGAGAAAACATAGTTGAAAAAAAGTTTATTTAATTTTTTAGAAAATGAAAATGAAGATTTATATAATTTAGCAAAAGATATGGAGAATTCAATTTATAGTGATCCGCATACAGCAATAATAAAAGGAAGAATTTTTGCAGAGAAGTTGTCAAAAATTATTTCAGATACAGAAGGTTGCAGTGAGCTTAATAATTTAACACAAGTTGAAAGAATAAGAGAGCTTAAAAATCATGGAATAATTGATATAGAAATTGATTTAATATTACACAGAATTAGGACATTAGGAAATAAGGCAGCACATGATATAGTTGAAGACGATTTAGAATCAGCAATTTCAATGCATAGAAATTTATATAAGTTAGCTTGTTGGTATATGGAAAGTTATATTAATTATGAATTCAAAGCAGAAAAGTATGAAGTACCTATGCCAGAAGTTAAAGAAAATAATTCAGAAGCTATAGATAATTTAATGAATCAAGTAAAAGATTTAATAAACATTACCAAAGAAAGTAGCAAAACTGAAGAAAATAAAGAAGAAAAGACTAGTGAAGAAACTGTTATTGAAAAAAAGGAAGAAAGTAAAAAAGAAGTAAAAGTTTCAAAAGAAAAAAGTAAGGAATGTTTAATTCAAGAACTTTCAAAATTAAAGCAATCATCAAAAGAGGCAGTAGAAGGCCTTAATGAATTTAGTGAATTCAAAACTTATATGCATATTACGAGAAATGTACAAAATGAGTTAGAAGTGTTAATAAAAGAAGCTAATAAAAAAAGCAATGCACAGCTTATTTTAGTATGTGGAAGTGTTGGAGATGGTAAGTCTCATATAATATCATATTTCAAAAATAAATATCCTGATATAATGTCAAACTTTACATTACATAATGATGCAACAGAAAGTTTAGAGCCAAACAAAACATCTATGGATACATTAAACGATGTTTTAGATAGTTTTTGTGATGCAAAAATTGATACCAGTACTGAAAAATTTATATTAGCAATAAATCTTGGAACTTTAAATAATTTTATTGATTCAGAATATGGAAGTAGATTTAGTAAGCTTAAACAATATGTATTAGATAAGAATATACTAGAATCAACAATTGAGGACAACAAGTTTGATGAAAATAGTAATATACAATTTATAAATTTTAGTGATTATCATATCTATACATTAAAAGATGGAAAAGTTCAATCTGATTACGTAAAATCATTAATTAAGAAAGTTACAGATCAATCAGAAATGAATATATTTTATAAATCATATAAAGAAAATTGTACAGGATGCAAAAATAGTACATGCTGCCCTATTAAAGCAAATTATGAGCTTATAAGTAAGGATGAAGTTCAAGAGGGAATAGTCCAATTACTTGTTCAATGTATCATAAAAAATAAAATAATTATTTCTACTAGAGCATTACTTAATTTTATATATGAACTTATTATTTCAAGAACATATGTAGATGTTAATTCACCTACATTTAAAAATAAAATAGCAAAACTTGATAATATAAGCTATATCAAAGCTTTAACTCCAAATATTATTTTTGATCATAAAGAATTATCTTTTATCTTTGAAGCATTAAATACTTTAGATCCATTAAATATTAGAAATAGTAAAGTAGATGACTTTATTGTTGAATTTAATAACTCAGAAGACATAATGAAGTTTTTTAAAGATTATATAGATTATCCTAAGGGATATATAGAAAAAGTAGCAGATATAAACTTTAATGAAACTAGTGATAAAAAAATAAGATTAGAATTATTAAAACTATTTATCAGAAGTTACTATTTATGTGGAATGGGTGAGATATTCTCATTAAAGGATAGTAGATATGATGAATTTATTAAAAATGTTTATTATTGGAATAAAGGTGATAAATCTAAGTTAAAGAAACTTTATGGTGATATTAAAGATGGAATTATGAAGTGGAATGGTGAAGCTGAAAAAGGTTATATGAATATATTTGTAGCAAAAAATCAAATAAAATATAAAGTAAGTGAAGAAATAGAGCTAAAAGCAGATGTATCTAACATTCCTAAAAATGATGAAGGTGAATTAGTTAAATTCTTAACTACATTGAAATTAAAATATAAAAAAGAAGGTACAAATGATAGTAATGAAATTGATTTAGATTATAGTTTATATGACCTTCTACAAAAAGTTATAAATGGATATAGACCAAATAAAAAAGATAAAAATCAATTTATTAAGTTTATAGAGTTTATTAATAGAACTGAGGAAATGGGATCTAGAGATGAAAAGTTAGTATTTACTGAGAAAAACAAAGATACTAATAAGAAATATAAATTAGAATATAATGATGAATTTGAAGAATATAGATTTGTGGAGATTTAAGATGAGCGAAAACATGAATTACAAAATTAATTTTGATGAAATAGCTAGCGATTTTAGATATAAAGAGAATAGTTTATTAAATCACAGTCATGGAGAAAAGTGCAAAATTTTTCCGTTTGTAGCAAATGAAACAAATATTTTTACAGATTTTACTGGTGTTATGTCTGAATTTTCAAGAATGATTTGTGACGTAAAAATGAATGAATCTTTTAATGTAGATGATTTTATTAATAGTGTTTTAGAGAAAATCGATGAGTACGAAGGCGAGAATTCAAAGGAAGTATTTAAGGATATTATTAAGACTATGTTTATAGATGAAGATAAGTTAGTAAATTTCAATATAAAAACAATGAATTATATTAATTCGAGTAATACTGAAAAGAAATTTGCTAAATTTCTATATAATAATTTGTTTGATGAGGATCTAAAAAGCTTAGTAGATATTCACTATAATAAGAGTGAAGGAAATATATTAAATAAAATTGTTTTAGATTCATTACCAAAGTTAGATAATAAAAAGGTAGCGAAACAATCATCTTTTAATTATGTACCATATGTAAAAGAAATATTTATTAAGGATTTAAGATTTTTATTAGAAAATGAAGAACTATATAAGAATTCATTAAAAAGAGTATTAGAGTATTATTATATGTTTTATATATCGCAACTAATTTTAAAGCTATCAAAATTTGAAAAAGCAGATGAGAATCAAGTTGAAATTTTGTACTATACGTTAAGTTGGGAGAGTACTTCAAAAAATAGAACAGCATATAAATTTGGATGGAACATGTTGAATAATTATTTAAGTTCAATATTTGCACATGCTGTTACTTTAGAATTACTTAATTATCATAATTTAAATGAACAATTAGGCTATAAAAGATTATTTGAGATTTTTTCGAGCGATGATAGGGAGTATATTAAGACTCAAATAACAAAAATTATAAGTGACTATAAAAAACATGTTATTGATATAGATTGGAATAATTTTAGATATAATGAATATAATAGTGGGCTTAAAGAATTTGACTTAGTTCATGAACTATTTAAG
Organism: uncultured Clostridium sp.; assembly: GCA_934755305.1. Lineage (GTDB taxonomy): Bacteria > Bacillota > Clostridia > Clostridiales > Clostridiaceae > Clostridium. The sequence goes on from CAKVLD010000080.1 coordinate 5,024, forward strand.
TCAGTAGAATATCAGTTTATTGTAAGTAAGACTAGAAACAGGGCAAATGATGCATATAAGAACTGGTATATAAAATTTGTACAAGCTAATTTTGGTAAGAGGAGAGGTTCTTTAGGATACAATTTAAATTTAACAGAAGAAGATATTATATTAATGACAAAACTTTGTATAAATAATAATGAAAAACTGAAGTTAAGTAGTTTGTTTAAAGAATTCGAATTAAGAGGAATGTATTTTGACCGTGATTCTAAAGAAAAGATTGTACAATTGTATGAAAAATTAAGTTTATTAGAAAAGAAGAGCGATAGTGGGGATGCACAATATGTTAGATCAATTTTATAGTTATTTATCAGATAAAATAATAGAATTTTTTAAAGATAATCCTTTAACATCTGGAGCAAAATATAATATTCAATTTGAAACAGAAGAGCAAGTTGAAAATTTATATGAAGCATTAAAGGAAAATAGCTTAAAGGAAGATTATGAATATTTAGACAAAGATGGCTCTGTAAAATATAGAAGTTATCTTCTTGATTTTAGTGGAGTAAAGCTTATTATAGCTTCTACTATGAATAATGTCCAACCAGATTTCTTAACTAGATTAAGAAATATGGTAGGATTAGAACCAGGTTATGAAGATAAGGCAATATTATTCATTCATAATACAACACTTGATAGTATTATGGGAGGAACAGAATCTTTTGCTAAGGAAGGTATGCCATTTCATATAGATTCTATTCAAAGAGATATTAAGATTAAATTACAAATGTCTAACTTTTCAGAAGTAGATAGAGAAATTATAAATCTTGATTTAGAGAGAAAGAAAAGTGGATTATTTGGAGAAAGTAAATCTGTTTTTGAGTATAGAGATCTTTTAGAAATAATCAATGGTACTTGTATTGAAAAAGAACAATATAGAAATTTTGGATTGTTCGCTGATAGTGAATTATATGACCTTACAGGGAAACATTTAAAGAAAAGGTTAAAAGAAAATATAAATTATTTTGCAAAAGTTGATGAAATTCACAACTATGGAAATCCTGAAGTTCAGTTAGAAAGGTACTTCGAAGAAAAAGGTATTGATAAGCTTAAAGGCGAAGATTGGAGAAATGTTGATTTTAAAGATGTTATAAAATCAGTAGAAGAAAAGAAAAAGATAAAGCCATTAGAATATATAAATGGTTCAGAAGGTTGGGATAAAGAAGAAGGAACTTCAAAAGCAAAATCAAGAATAAGAAATATAATAGTATTTAATGAAGATAATTTAGAAGAATATTCAATGGAGTTTTCATTTGATGATCACTTAAAAAAAGAATTTTTAAAAGTTGATGGAGATGCTGAAGCAACTACATCAGGTAAAAAAATTAAAGTTAAGGTAAAGAACACTGAAGGTAAATCTAATTTTTATAAGATAACTTACAAAAATGATAAAAATGTTAAATTTGAATTTAGAATTGCTATGGTTAAGTGTAGCGAGAAGTATTTAGAAAGCATTAAAACAAAATTCTCTGTAGTCTATAAGAAAAATAAGAGTTATATATTAGTAAATACTAATGAATCATCAATGGTTCTAAATGAATTTGCAAGTGGTGAAACGGTATATGAGGTAAAAGATAATTATCAAACTATACCATTACCGGAAAATGAAAAACTTGTAGTGAAGTTTAGTGAAAGTTTTGAATATGAAAATGATAGTGATTTAATTAATTTTAAAATCAATATTAAGGGACAAGACATTCCTTTTGCAGTAAAAGGATCTACAGAAAAGCCAACAGTAGTAGAAGGCTTAAAAGTTTGGAAGTTAAAAAGAGAAAAAGAATGTGACTTTAAACTAGTAGGAGAAGATAAATTACAACATGGTACTAGAGAATTCTTCACTAGAGGTGAATTTAGAAAAAATTTATCTTTAGAAAAACAAATAATTGATTTAGAAGGTTTATATTTTGAAGAAAGATCAGAAGGATTAGAAGCGATAAACTTAGAGTTAAGCAGTGAATTAACTAATGCATATGGAAATATTATTTCTTATTATAAGTTAAATAAAAAACTTCCAAGTCTTACGTATATTAATGATGATTTAAGAGTTTTATATGAAATATATATTCAATGTTATCTAAGAGAGTTAAATAATATTGAAGAGGGATCATATGTTACAAAACGAGAAAAAGATTTGTTCAAGCTAGGTGTAGTAAAGAGACAAGTTGAAGATAGAGAAATATTATTTACGCCGCTTCATCCATTAAACATAGCATATCAATTAAAAATGGTTGGTGAAACAGAAGATGAAGAGTTAAATGATGAAATTATTAAGAAATTTACATCAACATATCTTCTGCCATATATATGTGAGGAAGACAAATTATATATTCCTATGGAGCAATTCCATTCTCCTGAATGGAAATATTATGTAGATCAACATTTACCAAGATATAAAAGTTCTAGGGATTTCGTAGCTAAATTAGTTGATGAAAAGATAGAGGAATTTGTAGGACATTTTAAATATATGTTCAATATGGGAGGTAATGCCCCTATAAGAATTAATCTAATCAATACTGGAGATAGCAAGGAAATCTTACAAGGTATTTTTAAATATTACTTAAAGCAATTAAAGGCTACAAAAAATTCAAATATATTACCTATAGAATTATTTATATATTCAGATAAAAATATAACGAATGCATTTGAAGAAGTGGCTTTAAACGATAATATTGAAAGTTTAAAGAATATTTATGCAATAGATTTATCAGTGGATAATATGTCAGAAGAAGATGTATTGAATTTATATAGAGAAAAAGTACAATTCTATACTAAAAAAATAAGCGAAGGAATAGAATATGCACATATTACATTCTTAGAAATGAATGATGTTGTAAAAACTGTTACTTCTAATATGGATGATATACCATCAGGAATAATAATGAACGGACTTATTTCAGGAGTACCTTCTGTATTCTTAGGAGATTCATATAGAACAGGTTTTGGGACTAAATACGCTAATACTGATACAAATTTAATGAATATATCTATAAAGTTAAATGCTTTAAATTCAGCTCTTTCTGGAGAACCATTTAATAGTAATCAATGTAAGGCAATATCGATATCAAATAACAGCAGAATAACATTAGATAATATATATGATGCAAGTCATTGGGTAACATTTATTGATCCTAAAGTAGATTTAAATTTCTTTAAAAATGATCCTGAGGCAAAAGATTTATTAATCATACATTATAGCGATCAATATACTACAGCAGGTGGATATGATGCCATAACTGTAACTAGAAAGTCTGGGCCATATCAAAGAGTTATAGAAGAATTCTTAAGTAAGAATAAAGTAGAAAATGCAGAAGAATTTTCTCCAAGTATAATAAATATGTTTAATGCTATAAATGGAGATTGGTTATTAAGATTATTATCAAGCAAGTCACATTTTCCTAAGGAAAAGATAAGTATATTATCTGCAATAAAATTAGCATTAGCTAAATTTAGAAAAGATAATATGATTTGGGTACCAATATCTTTAGAAGAAGTTTTAAGAGTATCTGGGGGAGCAGGTTTAAAACAAAATGATGGTTTCTTCTCAGCTAAAAATTTAGGATTTGATAATGGTGTTACTAGTGATGATATATTACTAGTTGGAATAGAAGAAATTGAAGGTAGAGTATTTGTTAACTATTATCCAGTTGAAGTAAAGATAGGAATTAATGAAAATTCATATGTTCACAAAGGCATAGAGCAAGCTAAATCAACTAAGAAAATATTTAATAAGACTTTATTACCAGATGAAAATGGTGATTTAACTAGCACACAAAAAGTATATAGAAACTTCTTAATGCAGTTAGTAATAACAAGTGCAGAGAAATTAAATCTATATAATGTTTGTTCTGAAGAAAACTGGATAAATATAATAGGTTCAGATTTGAGAAGAAAACTGCTTAATGAAGAATATGAAATCAGTAATAGAATTGAAGGTTCAATAGGTGAGGCTGCTGTAATATCATTCAAGAAAGGTAGTACAAGTAATATTTCTGAAATGCAGGATAATGTAATGGTCGTTGAAATGTCTGAAGATGATGGAATAAACTTTATTACTAAAACAGTAGGTGAAATACGTTCAATAGTAGATAGTATAGCTATTTCAGATGCAGATGTTAATGAAGCAGTAATATTACCAGAAGTTAAAACCATTTATGAGGAAGAAGTAAATATTAATGATAATGAAATACTAGATGAAGCTTCAGTTGAAGTAGAGGTAGTAAATGAGCATCTATCAGAGTCATCAACTAAATCTGTAATTGAAAAAACTGAAAATAGAAATATGGAAATATTATTTGGAACAAATCAAAATAACAATAAGGAAATATTATGGTGTCCTAACGATACAAATAAAGTTTTCCATACCAATACTGGTATTATAGGAACTATGGGTACTGGTAAGACTCAATTTACTAAATCAGTTATTACACAAATTCATAGGGAATTTAAAAATAATATTGATGGAAAAGAAGTTGGAATTTTAATCTTTGATTATAAAGGAGATTATAATAAATCAAAAACAGACTTTATAGAAGCTACAAATGCAAAAGTATTTGAACTATATCATTTACCTTTTAACCCATTATCAATTGTAAAAACACAAACACCAAAGCCAATGTTACCACTTCATACAGCTAATAGCTTAAAAGAAACACTAGCAAAAGCATTTGGACTTGGAATTAAGCAAGAAACTCTTTTAAGAGACTTAATAATGGAAGCTTATGAAAAGAGAGGAATTATTAAAAATAAGCCTGATACTTGGGATAATCCAGCTCCAACATTAAAAGATGTATATGATATATATGTAAATAGAGATGATTTAAAGGAAGATAGTTTATATGCTGCTTTTAGTAATTTAATAGACTTTGAAATATTTGAACCAGATCCAAATGAAACAGAAAGTTTATTTGACTTAATAGAAGGGGTAACAGTAATTGATTTATCAGGATATGATCCAGGAATACAAAATCTTGTTGTAGCAATTACCTTAGATTTATTCTATTCACAAATGCAGGCGTATGGACATAGTAAAATAGATGGTAGCTTAAGACAGCTTAATAAAATAGTTTTAGTAGATGAAGCTGATAATTTCCTAAGCAAGAATTTCGCTTCATTAAAGAAGATATTAAAAGAAGGAAGGGAATTTGGTGTAGGAACAATTCTTTCCACTCAATTATTAAGCCATTTCTCAACAGGAGAAAATGATTATGCAAATTATATTTTAACTTGGGTAATTCATAATGTAGCTGACTTAAATAATAAAGATGTTAAGTATATTTTTAATACACAAAGCAAGCAAGAAGAAGAACACTTATATAATAAGATAAAGAGTTTAAATAAACATTATAGCTTAGTTAAAATGGGAGATAGTGATAGACCTATTTATATGAAAGATAAAGCTTTTTGGGAATTGGTGGAATATAAATAAAGAATATTGGTGTTTATTGGTATAATTAATTATATACTAAAATGAATTTATAGAACATACTAATAAATAGTGGGATGGTGGATTATGGGGAAAATATATAATGAATTTAAAAAGAGAAGTAATAATTATTTGAAAGTTGGAATGCTATTTTTTTTAGGTTTAGTTTTATTAATAATTACTTTAATAATGAGTGATGGAATAATAAACACTGTTTTAGGAACTTTAGCATCTTATTTCATTGTAAGTAGTGTACTTGATTTTTTAAATAAATGTTGGGGTGATGAAGAATTAATAAATAAAGTTTGTGATTGCATTAATGGAGAATCTAAAGCGTTAAAATTAGGAATTACTGATATAAGAGATGAGTACTCAGCTAATCTAACAGACGATCTTTTTAACATTAAAGATAATAATATTTTTATTTTGCATGTATATGGATATGCGTGGACAGAAGCAAATAGAAAGGAGATTATTGAATTCCTAAAAAATGAAAAAAATACTCTTAATATAGTTTTAGCAGATTATAGAGAAGAAAAGGTAAGTAATATATATACAAATCAATATTCTCAAAAAGATGCTAAAAGAAAAATAGTGGAAAGTTTAAAGTTATGGAGAGAAATATATGAAATTGCGGGAGAAAAAAATAATTTAAATATAAGGTTATATAAGGGAATAATTAATAATGCAATATATGGAAATGGGAAGTGTTGTATGTGTTATCACTTTTCATCATCAATTAAAAGAAACCATGAAAGTATGACATATGTTAAAGCAAAAAAAATAGAAGATGGAATATATATGAGATATAAGGATGAGTTTGATGATGTATTTGAAC
>CAKVLD010000081.1 GCA_934755305.1 uncultured Clostridium sp.
AAGAATTGCTGGTTCTTAACTTATTTATATCTGTTCAATTTTCAAAGACCATTTTGTGTGTCGCCCTCAAGCGACTTTCTTATCTTATCACCTTGCGATTAACTTGTCAACAACTTTTTTTACTTAATTATTTCTAAGTAATTTTGTTACTCGTTACTGCCATCAGCGACGTGTTTTATCTTATCACATAACATTTTTGTATTATTAATATTATTTGCTATTATTTTGTTTTATTTTATATATTCTCTAAATTATATAGTTATTCATTATTTTTCATATACTGACATGCTAGGACAAGTTTCTGCCTCTTATTTACCTCATTACATATTTTATTCAAAAATATTACATATAAAAAGAATCTTATAGATATTAATCTACAAGATTCTTTTTAAAAAAGTTATATCGTTTTTCTTTTCTCTATAAATAATGGATACAAATCTGATCCCATCAATTTTTCATCAGCTTTAATTTCTGTTCCTTTATCTGCAATAACATTATCTAATATAGAATTATCTCCTATGCTACTATTTTGCATAATAACACAATTTTTTAATTTTACACCTTCTCCTATATATACTCTTCTACCTATTACACAATTCTCAACACTTCCCTTTATATAACATCCATTTGCAATCATAGAATTAACTACTTTACTCTCTTTTGTATAACGTGTTGGAGCTTCATCCTTAATTTTAGTAAATATAGGTCTCTCCTCACTAAATATTTCTTTACTGACTTTACGATTTAATAAAGATAAATTTGCATCATATAATGCTTTTAACGAACTTATACACTGCAAGTACCCTTTAAATTCATATCCACCAACTCTTAATTTATCTAAGTTATCATTGATGTATTCTTTTACTTTTCTATACATACCATTAGTTATACATTCATTAACTATATCTATAAATGTATTAGTTTTTAATACATACATCTCCATACTTATATTTAAATTATTACCATGCCCTACATTTTCTCCAATACTAATAACATCACCTAAATCACCAAAATTTAGAACATTACATTCTTGAAAAGAACTATCTGGTTGTTTTATTTTTTTATAGACTATAGTGACGTCTTTACCACTTTTTATGTGATCTGCTATAACCTCTTCATAATTAATATTACAAATCATATATGATGGCGCTAATAAAACATATTCCTTATGACTAAACTTTAAAAATTCTACATTTTCAGCAAAAGTATGAACATCCTCAAATGATGGATCATACTCACTAAAATTAAATACCCTTAATCCATCTTTCTTTCTATTTAAATCCCATGGTTTCCCATTAGTTAAATGATCTATTAAAGACCTAGATTTATTCTTTGTAAATATTCCTATAGAATCTATTCCTGAATTAGTCATATTAGACAAGACAAAATCAATAATTCTATACCTTGCTGCAATTGGTACAGATGCTAATGTCCTGTTTACTACCAATTCTCCCATTTTTCTTTCATTTCCATCCAAATTAATTATCCCTACACAATTATTCATTTTTTCCCCCCATAATCTAAGTTTTAAACAGCTTTATTCTTTTCTATAATAGTCCCCATTTTCACTTCATCTTTAGCTGCAATAATTGCTATATCATCTCCAAGTCCTATCCTACAATCTTTTCTTATGATTGCATTTGAGCCCACAATGGCTTTTTCTATAACTACGTTATCTCCAATTTTAGCATTAGTCATTATTACAGAGTCTTTTATTATTGTATTTTTTCCTACTTGTACCCCTTGAAATAATACTGAATTTTCTACTGTCCCATTAACAATGCATCCCTCGACTATTAAGGAATTTCCTACTTTAGCAGTTTCCCCTATATATTGTGCAGGTCTTACTGGATTTACCGAATATATCTTCCAACTTTCATCATATAAATTTAATTCATTATTCTCTTTCAATAAATCCATATTAGCTTCCCAAAGACTTTCTATTGTTCCGACATCCTTCCAGTATCCCTTAAATGGATATGCCATCATCTTATTTCCATCTCTTAACATGCTAGGTATAATATCTTTTCCAAAATCATTACTTGAACTTTTATTTGCCTCATCATCTCTTAAATATTTTTTTAATGTTTTCCAATTAAATATATAAATTCCCATTGAAGCTAAATTGCTTTTTGGGTTCTTTGGTTTTTCTTCAAATTCATATATAGAATAATCTTCATTAGTATTCATTATTCCAAATCTACTTGCTTCCTTCTTAGGAACTTCTATTACCGCTATTGTAGCCTCTGCTCCATTTTCTTTATGAAAATCTAACATTTTTGTATAGTCCATCTTATATATATGATCACCTGATAAAATTAATATATATTCTGGATCTGACCCATCGACAAACTCTATATTTTGGTATATAGCATTAGCTGTACCTTTATACCACTTTCCGCCCTTTTCTTCTTGATATGGCGGTAGTGTTCTAACCCCTCCATTCTTCCTATCTAAATCCCATGGCTCACCAATTCCTATATGTGCATTTAATTCTAATGGTTTATATTGAGTTAATACTCCAACTGTATATATCCCCGAATTTGAACAATTACTTAAAGGAAAATCTATAATTCTATACTTACCACCAAAAGGAACTGCTGGCTTTGCTAATTTCTTAGTTAATACCCCTAATCTAGAGCCTTGTCCCCCTGCTAATATCATTGCTACAATCTCATTTTTACCCATATAACCTACCCCTCTCTCTTGTACTAATTCTCAAAACCTAATTTAAATACTCTTTAAAATCTTCATATCGTACGCTTCAAGGATTAACTCATTGTTTATCCCTAACTTAATGTATTCCTTGTTATTTCCTAACAAATCCCTGTATTTTTTATTAAAATTAATTCCCCTTATAATTTTTATACAATTGCTTCTATTTACTATAACAACTATCTTTTCCTCTTCGTATACTCTCTCAAAAGCACATACTTCTGAATCCGTATTATAGAACTTTAATGTTCCATTCTTTAAAGCCTCTTCTTTATTTCTTATTGCTATAATTTCTTTATAAAAACTTAATATATCTTTATTTTCATTATTCCACGGATAAGATCTTCTATTATCAGGATCTTTATTCCCTTCCATTCCTGCCTCATCACCATAATATATTAGTGGTACTCCTGGTAATGTCATTTGTAATACTACTATTATCTTAAGAATATTAATTTTTCTATTTAAAATACTAAAAATTCTTTCTGTATCATGAGTTCCAATTATGTTCATATTTCCATAGAAATTTTCTCTTGGATAATTTTCATATAAAGACATTATCCTTCTTATAAACTTATTAGAATCTATATATCCCTTTACAAAATTGATTAAACTCTCTCTTAAAGGATAATTAGTAACAGAATCTAATTCTTTTCCATATAAATATCTTCTCTGCTTTGAATAACTAATCTTGTTAGAAGCATCTTCCCATACCTCGCCTATTAGAACATTTTCATCGCTAATAGACTTTATCTTTTCTCTTACCATTTCTATAAATTCATCTGGCAATTCATCTGCTACATCTAATCTCCAACCACTTGCCCCTAGATCAATCCATTTCTTAACTATTGAATTTTCTCCCTTTACCATATATTCAATATAACTAGGATCTAATTCATTTACATTAGGTTGATTATCAATCCCCCACCAGCATTCATAGTTATTAGGATAATTATTAAAACTATACCACCTAAAATATGGTGAATTTACAGATTGATATGCTCCTATACTTTTATAATTTGCGAACTTATTAAAATATTTACTATCTGCTCCAGTATGACTAAATACACCATCTAGTATTATTCTTATTCCCTTTTCTTTAGCTACTTTACATAAATTTTCAAACTCTTCATTTGTTCCAAACATCTCATCAACGACTTCATAGTCTCCAGTATCATACTTATGACAACTTGATGCCTTAAATATTGGATTTAAATATAAAATACTTATTCCTAGTTCTTTTAAATAATCTAACTTTTTTAATATTCCCTTTAAATTTCCTCCATAAAAGTCCCATCTAATCACTCTTCCTGTAGCATCCTTTATATATATAGGTAAGTCATTCCAATTACCATATATAAAGGAATTCTTCTTTGGTGAAAGTACACTTCTGTCCTCATTTCCATTAAAAAATCTATCAACGAAAATCTGATATATCACCCCTTCCTTATACCATTTAGGAACTTTACTTTTTTCATATACTGTTAATTGATATGGAACAGGATTATATTTATACAATTGCCCATTACCACCAAGCCTTTCATCATTATTGCCATAATACACTCTTCCATAACCATCAATTACTATGAAATAGTAATTAATTATTCCTACATAATTTGTTGTATCTATTTCAAAAGAATACTTAAAAAAGCCTGTATTTAAGTATTCTTTTGTCATACCAAAATTTTTTATTGTCCCATCTGGCTCAATTAATTCCAAAGCTACTACAACATCTTTATCAACCTCTATTGATACTTTAACTTTTTCTCCAGTTTCAACTGCTCCAAAGGGCTTTTTAAACTTCATGTCTTGCGAATTATAATTTATCTTTAAATTTTCCACTATATACGCCCCTTTATAAATTCTTGTAAATTACTTCAGAACCCCAAATACCAGTTGCATACTGCTCAATTGTTCTATCAGATGAAAATATTCCAGAATGAGCTATATTTTTTCCACATATCTTTTGCCACTTATAAATATCTTTATATAAAACATCAACCTTATCTTGAGCTTTTATATATGCATCAAAATCCTCTAAAACAAAAAACTCATCATTAAAAGTAAGTAAATTATCATATATACTTCTAAAGCGATCTTTATCACTGTGATACTTTCCACTTATTAAATCATCTACAACTCTCTTAATTCTTGGATTATTATTATATAAATTTACAGAATTATATCCTCCATTTTTGTAATAATTCAAGACTTCATCTGCTGTTAATCCAAAAATAACTATATTGTCATTTCCAACTTCATCTTTTATTTCAATGTTAGCTCCATCTAAGGTAGCTATAGTAACAGCACCATTCATCATGAATTTCATATTCGATGTACCAGATGCTTCTTTAGTTGTAGTTGATATTTGTTCACTTAAATCTGTTCCAGGAATAATTTCTTCAGCTAAAGAAACATTATAATTTTCTAAAAATACTACTTTAATTTTGTCATTAACTCGTGGATCATTATTTATAGTTTTAGAAATAGCATTTATAAGCTCTATTGTATTTTTAGCCAGATAATAACCTGGTGCTGCTTTACCTGCAAATATAAATGTTCTTGGTTCTATTTTTAACTGTGGATTTTCTATTAATGAATTATATAAATCCATTATTCTTAAACAATTTAAAACTTGCCTCTTATAAGCGTGAATTCTTTTTACTTGAACATCAAATATTGAATTTGGATCTACTTCTATATGCTGATTTTTTAATATAGTCTCAGCTAACTTTTTCTTATTATTCAATTTAATATTTCTTAATCTATCTAGAATTGACTTATCATCTAAGAATTTCTCGAACTCACATAAATCTGTTGGATGCTTTATAAAGGAATCTCCTATTGTATCTTTCAACAAACTTGTAAGCCCTGGGTTACTTTTAATAAGCCATCTTCTATGAGTTATTCCATTTGTTTTATTATTAAATCTATTAGGATATAAATAATAGAAATTACTCATTTCCTTCTTTTTTAATATTTCTGTATGGAGCTTTGCAACTCCATTAACACTATGACTCCCTACTATAGCTAAATGCGCCATTCTAATTTGACCATTAGCTATAATGGACATATCCGAAATCTTTTGCCATTGTCCTTGAAACTTATTCCATAGCTCTTCACAATATCTTCTATTAATTTCTTCTACAATCATATATATTCTTGGTAATAAGCTCTTAAACATTTCTATAGGCCACTTTTCTAATGCTTCAGCTAATATAGTATGATTTGTATAAGATATAGTATTAGTAGTTACTCTCCATGCAACATTCCAATCTAAACCTTCCTCATCTACTAATATCCTCATAAGCTCTGGAATAGCTAAAGTTGGGTGGGTATCATTTATATGAATAGCTACCTTTTCATCCATTTCTTCTAAGTTTCCGTTATACTTTTTAAAATGTCTTACTATACTTTGAACCCCAGCTGATACAAAGAAATATTGCTGCTTTAACCTCAATATTTTTCCTTTATAAAACGAATCTTCTGGATATAATACCTGAGATATAGATTCTACTGAATTTTTATACTCTATAGCTTTTAGAAAATCTCCCCTACTAAAAGATGAATAATCAAATTCATTAGAAACAGCCTCTGCACTCCATAATCTCAATGTATTAACAACATCATTCTCATAACCTACAACAGGAGTATCATAAGGCACTGCAAGTACAGGTTCATAGTTTATATGAGTAAAGGTTAACTTATCATTTATATAATCAACCTTTACTTCACCACCAAACTTAACTATTTCAGACTTATTAATTCTTCGCGTTTCCCATGCATTTCCTTCCCTTAACCAATCATCTGAAACTTCTACTTGTTTACCTTCTACTATCTTTTGTTCAAAAAATCCGTACTTATATCTTATTCCGCACCCATTACCAGGAATATTTAATGATGCCATTGAATCTAAAAAACATGCTGCAAGTCTTCCAAGACCACCGTTACCTAATCCTTGATCATGTTCTAAAGTTTCTAAGTCATCTAAATCTATATTTAATTCATGTAATGCATCTTTACAAATATCTCTTATCCCTAAATTTAATAAGGCATCACCTAATAATCTTCCCACTAAAAATTCCATAGAAAAATAATATACTTGTTTTTGTCCGGACTTATTATTTCTCTTATTACTTCTAAGCCATTTCCTTGAAACATAATCTCTTATTAATCCAGCTAATGCTTCATACTTTTGCTTATTACTTCCTTCTCTTAAATCTATTCCATGGAGCTCTAAAAACTTATTTATATACGCTTCTTTAAACGCCTTTTTATCTACTGATATCATTCTAACTCCTCCTTAAATAGTTTCTATCTATAAATTATTTCATTATACATATTTAAATAAGAGTCTGCTGATCTGCTCCAACTGTTATCTGATTTCATAGCATGCCTAATTATCTTATTCCATTGCCTCTTATCATAATAAATGCCAATTGCATATTGAATTATATTAAACATTTCATCTGCATTAAAATTGGCAAAACTAAATCCATTTCCTGATTCATCATATCGGTTGTAAGCTTGAACAGTATCTCTTAAACCACCTGTTTCTCTAACTATAGGAATAGAACCATATCTTAAAGCTATAAGTTGTCCTAAGCCACAAGGTTCAAATAAAGATGGCATTAAGAACATATCAGAAGCTGCATATATCTTATGAGCCAAAGTATTATCAAATCTAATATTTGCAGATACTTTATCACCATATCTATAATCTAACCACTTAAAATGATCTTCAAAATTCTTATCTCCAGTTCCAAGTATGACAAGCTGAACATCTTGTTGTAATAATCTATCAGCTATATTGATAATCAAATCTATCCCTTTTTGCCTAGTTAACCTTGTTACCATTCCGATTAAAGGTGTGCTTCTACTTTGATATAATCCTAATTCCTTTTGTAATTCTTCTTTATTGTCTAACTTAGTTTTAAGAGTATTTACATCATATTTTTTATAAATATGATTATCTGTCGCTGGATTGAATTCATCATAGTCAATTCCATTTACAATACCTCTTAAATCCCATTCTCTACATCTTAATAATCCATCAAGACCTTCTCCATATTCAGGAGATTTAATTTCATTAGAGTAACTATAACTTACTGTACTTATACGATCAGAATAATTAATTCCTCCCTTCATAAAACTTACTCCTTTATTAAACTCCAAACTTTTATTTTTATATGGTTCATAATCATATCCAAATAATTCAGGCAAAATAACTTTATCAAAACAACCTTGGAATAAGATATTATGAATAGAATATACTGTTCTCATACTGCAATAAAATAAATCTTTATAATACTCTAATCTTAGAAGTACAGGAATCATGCCTGTTTGCCAGTCATTACAATGTATTATATCTGGCTGCCAGTCTATTTGCTTTAACATTTCTAAAACAGCTCTATCAAAGAATGCAAATCTTTCTGCATCATCATAATATCCATAAAGACCATCTCTATTAAAATATCTTTCATTATCTATTAAATAATAGGTTACGCCATTCTCTTGATATTCAAATATTCCACAATATCTAGTTCTCCATCCCACAACTATGTTGAACCACTTCTTAAACCTAAGCCTATCTCTCATTTGCCAATTGATTTCTTTATATTTAGGAATAACAACCCTTACATCTACTCCTTTTTTTGCAAGTTCCTTAGGTAAAGCCCCTGCAACATCTCCAAGTCCTCCACTTTTAATAAATGGTGCAGCTTCAGATGCAACTAATAAAACCTTCATAAATATTCTCTCTCCCGCCTATTATTTATTTATATTTTTCTTTTCTATCTTGTTATCCTTAGCTACTTCAACTACTTCTTCTATTTCTGACTTTACAATATCTTCTTTTATATCTTTAATCTTTAATACAACAGTAGCCATTGGTGGAACCTTTATTTTTACTGAATATTGTTGATTATGGAAAGGTTCCTTCTCAGAATATATAGGTGTTCCCATTATTTGTCCTGACCCTCCATACTTTATATCATCAGTATTAAATATTTCTTCATATTCACCTAAGAAAGGTACTCCAACCTTATAGTCATAATATACACATGGTGTAAAATTATTAATAAATACTAATGTATCTTCATCATCTTTACCTCGTCTCATGAATATTAATATACTTTGATCTTTATTTTCTGGATCAATCCATGAGAATCCATCAAAGTTATAATCTAATTCCCAAAAAGCTTTATTTTCAAGATATAGATGATTTAAATCTCTAAAGAACTCATGTGTTTTCTTATACATATCATCATCTTCCATTGATATCCACTCTAAACCTTCATATTCACGCCATTCTATATATTGAGCAAATTCATTTCCCATAAAAGTTAACTTCTTGCCAGGGTGAGCCATCATATATGATACGAAAACTCTAACTCCAGCAAACTTATTCCATTTATCTCCCCACATTTTATTTAATAAGGATTTCTTACCATGAACAACTTCATCATGAGATAATGGTAAAATAAAGTTTTCTGAGTAGTTATACATCATTGAAAAAGTTATATTTTTATGATGATATTTTCTATATTGAGGATCTATTCCCACATACTCTAAAACATCATTCATCCATCCCATATCCCATTTAAAATTAAATCCTAAACCATCTTCTTCAATTGGCTTAGTTATTTTAGGCCATGCAGTTGATTCCTCTGCTATCATAAGAGCATTTGGAAATTCTGTTAATACAGCCTTATTAAGCTCTCTTAAAAATTCCATACCTTCTAAGTTACCATTTCCACCATATTTATTAGGTACCCACTCTCCATTAGATCTATCATAATCTAGATATAATATACTAGAAACTGCATCAACCCTAATTCCATCAACATGAAACTCTCTAAGCCAATATAATGCATTAGATATTAGATAACTTTTTACTTCTGGTCTTCCTAAATCAAAGTTACAAGTACCCCATCCCTTATTTTCAGCTCTCCATCCTTCTTGATATTCATAAGCAGGAGCTCCATCAAATTTATATAAACCATTAGCATCTTTACAAAAATGACCTGGAACCCAATCAAAAATAACTCCTATATCTTCGTTGTGAAGAGCATCTATTAACTTTTTAACACCTTCTAAATTTCCATATCTAGTAGTAGGTGAATAATAACCAGTTCCTTGATATCCCCATGAAGCATCTAATGGATGTTCTACTATTGGCATTATTTCAACATGCGTATATCCCATATCTTTTACATACTTAGGTAATTCTTCACTTAATTCTTCATATGTTAAAAATTCACCATTATCTTTCCTTTTCCATGATCCTAAGTGTACCTCATATATATTTATAGGACTTTCAAAAATATTGACTTTCTTTTGTTTCATAAGCCACTTTTTATCATTCCACTTATATTTATCAGATTCATAAAGTACAGATGCATTATTAGGTCTTAATTCACTTTGTATTGCATATGGATCAGATTTATATTCCCCTCTATTTCCATACTTATCTACTAAACAATATTTATATAATTGTCCAACTGAAAGTTGCTCAAAAAATCCACTCCATAATCCATGTTCTGTAACCTTATCTAGCTTAAACTCATCTCTTACTTCGAAGTTATTAAAATCACCAACTACATATACTGATGTAGCATTTGGTGCCCAAGTAGTAAACCTTACACCTTTTACTCTTGATTCTGTAGTAAAATGAGCACCTAAAATATTATATGCTTCAAAATTTCTACCTTCGTGAAATAGATACATATTAAAATCAGTTAAATCATGTTTATTTAACTTTCTACCATGAACTTCACTATTTTTTAATTCTTCTTTTGCTACCTCATCTATATTTGTTGCATTTTTATTTACTATGCTTTTTTTAGTATTAGTTGAAACCTTTTTTGATGTACTTCCTTTATATCTAGCTTTTTTACTATTTCTCTTATTTGAAGTTTTCTTAGTATTCTTTTTAACTATATCTAAACTTTTTTCTTCTATTGTTTTTGCAACAGCTTCTTTTTCTTTTATACCTAAAATATCTTGATTATTTTTAATCTCCAACCCTTAAACCTCCCTTAATCAGATAGCAATTAATTCGTTCTGATACTTTCCATTTTTTTCATAATACTATTCTATCAGACTAATTGGAAATTTTCACCTATTTTTTTATAAATAATTAAAAAAAATTTAATTTGCTTTAATTTTAAAAAAAGACGGCTTATATCTATTAAAATTAATAAACATAAACCGTCTTAAAACACAAAAAGCTATCGACATTAGTCGATAGCTTTTATTCTTACCTGGCAACGTCCTACTCTCCCACACGGTCTCCCATGCAGTACCATTGGCGCTATAGAGCTTAACTGTCCTGTT
>CAKVLD010000082.1 GCA_934755305.1 uncultured Clostridium sp.
ATGGACACATCCTTTCTTAACTAAATATTATTTTACTTAGTTCGATTTAATGTGTCCACTACTTTATACTAACACCATAGTTCTTATCCTTATCTATTAAAATATTACCTTTTCATAAATATACTAATATAACTTTTTAATACAATCAATCAAATTTATATTCCAAAATATTATTATATTAATAATTCTATCAGTTCTATTTTTTATAATCATTTTACAAACTAATGAAATTAAAATTATACCAATTAAAATAATTAATAAGATTATATGAAAAGTAAATCCCTTTTAAAAAACAAATATTCTATACTAGATAATTAAAAGTTCTATATAAAATATAAACAACCACTATAACAATAGTGATTGTCCATATAATTCTATCTATAAATATACCCTGATCCATCTTTCTTTAATTCTGTACTATTAAATACATGTCTTTGTAATCTAGAACCTTCTTTAGTTTCTATAATAGCTCTATTTTCTCTAAGCATTTCAATAACAACTCCAGTAGTCCACCCTATTAAATCTCCATCATATACCTTTACTTCTTTTCCTATAAAACTATTTTCCATATACTAATACACCACCTTATTTACCTTATGTTGTATTAGTATTTATAACCTATGTTATTTATGATAAATACTTTTCATAACAAGTTAAAAGTATCTTTTTCTTTTTAGTTACATACGTATATGTAACTAACACTATTCTGGTATAATTAATTTTATTTATTATATAAAAATAGAGATGTATCATAAATGATTTTAAAGTCATTTATGATACATCCTCCCCTTATGTAATTATAATAAAATTCTATTCAATCTCAATTTCTATTTCAATTTCCTCAGGCTCTAAACACATTGATAACTTATTATATAAAGAATTATTTGTTTTTATTACCCTTTCAAAAGCTACCTGTAATTTTTCTTCAATATCTATACATGTATTCCTCTCTTTAAACTTATCTATTATTGATTGAAGTCTATTATCTTTGCGATATTTTTTGGCATTAACATACGCGTAGTAATCAGCAAATATCTCTTCTGTTAACATATCTTCATTGTTTATTATATTATCTGGATATTCACCTTTAAATGCTTCTACTCCAATTGTATCAGTAACTTTTGAAAATTCTTCTCTTATAATTCCTTCATTAACCAATCTTGCTATCTTATGTCCAATTTCATGAGCTAAAGTTAGTTCTAATTCATCATTTTTAAATAACATTATTAAATCATTTAAAAGAATCCTTTCTTCTCCATAAATCTTAGTTTTAATTCCAGATAATCCTCCCAATCTTTCAACTGAATCAAATAATAATATTGATAAATCTATATATTCTCTTATTAACTCAATATCATTTCTTATATTTTCATTAGTATTGATAAAATTAAGAAATTTAAACTTTATTTCTTCATCAGTACACATTTGTATATTGGGTATAATTCTCCATACCTTTATTAATTCTAATGGTATAAGGTCAAACTCTATCTGAAATTTAGTATAAAATTCTTTATCTATATTTTCACTAGTAATAAATGTTTTGCTTTCATCTAATATTTTTTCACATAAAATTTGAATTGCAGTTTCACCATCATACAGGTTATATTTTGATTTATCCTTTGTAAAGCTTTTGCAACCTTGCTTTAAAACTTCCACTACTTTATTTTCAATTATATTTTTGCATATATCAAATTTTTCACATAACAATTCATTGTAAGTATTATTTTCTTTAATTATATTCTTTTCAATTATATACTTATCAATTACATTCTGACTTCCATTTGAGTAAATCCATATTAAGTCTTCTAAACACTCTATTCTCTCACATCTTTCAACCATATTATAATTCATTTTTATATTTCTCCTTAGTATTTTTTATTTCATCATAAGATTTTAAAATTTTTTTAATACTATGAAACAGTTTTCCTAGTAATCATAGTTAATATTTGCTATTCATGATTTCTATTGATTTTTTCATATCATCTATCAAACTTTGAGGCCTTAATACTTCCACAAATTCACCTTGACTTAATAGCCACATTTTTAATCCCTTTTCAAACATATGAGTATCCACTATATATTCTCCAAGTTCATTTTTAATAACTCTTGCATTAGGCAACCTGTCTTTTACTGCTTCTATTGATACACCAGTAAATTTAAACTTTACTCTTTCTATATAGCCAGTTTGCATATAGTGTATATTTTTTCTAAATTCTCCCTCTTGAAATCTCTTACTATAATCAATGGTGAACTTTTCATCTAGTACTTTTAGATTTTCTATTCTATCAACTCTAAATATAGTTGGATGCTCAAAATTCTTTCCTTTTATAAATCCCATCATATAAAAATAATACTCTGAAAACATAATACCTTGAGGGTATATTGTTCTTTTTGATATATTATTTTCACAACTTATATTTTCACCACTTCTTCTATATTCAATTTCAATTGCTTGTTGCTTTTTAATACAACTACTTATTGTCCATAGACTTTCTATTAATGGTCTACCATGTTGAGGTTCAACATAATTAACAAGTTCATTTCCTATAATACTTTTAATATTTTCCTTTTCATCCTTATTACAATTCTTAAGAATTTTTTGTAATATAATTTCTAGCTCTTCTTTTATTAAGCCTCTACTTTCTAAAAGAACTTTAGAAACAGCCAATATTTCTTTTTCATTTAAATTAGATTTCTTTCTTTTACTTAATATGTACCCATCTTTTTCTTTATCAAATATAATATCTTCATCTATAAGATCAATATTAGTATTTACCCCTTCTTCATAAATAAAGTTCCTTATCTCTTTTATATATCTATAAAAGGTTCTTTCATTAATAGAAAATCTATCAATTAAATCATCTTTGTTGATGATTTGTCCATCTTTTAAAACACTATACATATATAACAATATATATGATTTATTATTATCTTTAATATATACCACCTCTTATTAATGTCTTATGCTATTTACGTAATAAGAACAACCTTTTTTAACTAAATATTATTTTACCTAGTTGGTCTTAATGTGTCCATTATTTTATATAAATGTGTGATTTTCTTTATAAAATAAGCTCATGCTAATAAAATAGCATGAGCTTTCTATATCTATAATACACCCTTTACCCAATCATCTGATTTAATCTTTCCTAATTAACTATATTAAACAAGTTCTGTTCCATTAGAATTTTTAAGTTTTCCATTAAATATACTAACCGCATCAGCAATTGCCCATATCCAACATATCCATATTATTGGTGCAAATAAAAATAATGATACAGCAAATATTCCAAGTTGTATAAAACCTATTTCCTTATAACCTAAATAAAATCTATGGACTCCTAAAGAACCTAGAAATATTGCTAATAATCCCGCTACTGTTTTATTATTGTTATTATTGGCATTATCCAAATTACTAGTAGCATTTTTTATTTGCCCTGCTATATTATTTATACTACCCTTTAATCTTATTCCACATTTTAAACATACATCAGCTTTTTTATTAGTAACTTCTTCTCCACATTCTGGACAATAATTATTTCCTTGTCCCTTATTAGTTCCACATTTAACGCATATTACAGCTTTATCGTTAGTTAATTTTTCTCCACATTCTCTACAGTACATTTTTATTCCTCCAGTTTTTCCTATATTGTTTTTATCAATTATCTTTTGTAGATAGTTTTATATATAACCTAGTTCCCTTTATACTTCCTTCAAATTTTCATCATTTGCAAATGTTATTTGTTATCACTTATATTTTTCAATCTATATCTTTCTTACATTCAATTTAATATTCTATTTATAAGCTTGATAATATAGGTGATAGCCTTATCTACATTGTCATTATATAAACACTTACTGACAGTTTTTTGTATGTTATCACACTTTAAAAAATTTTTTTAAAATTTTCTTTATATACTAAAAAAATTTTTATTACATTGATTATTAATTCAAAAATTGGACAAGCTTATGTATATAGGGGTATTGGAGGATATAAAATATGTGTGAATATGGTATTAAAAAATTAGATAATAATTTAAATTTAAAAAGTATTAAATATCATCTAGCTAAAGAGAGTGATTTTATTGCATATACAGATGGAAGTTATAAAGATCCTAAGCAAAATGGATATGGGGTAGTTATAACTAATAAAAATGAAGAAATATTAATAACAGAAAGTAAAAGGGCTATAAGTTTTGATAAAAGTATTAAAGATATGAGCAATATTAAAGCAGAATTAATTGCTGTACTTAGAGCCATAGAAATAGCTATTAACAAAGAAGTAAAAAGTATAACAATTATTTATGATTGCACAGCTATTATAGATATATTGAAGAGCAGTAAGGTAAAAAGTGAATTTGCCTTAAAATATAAAAATCTCATTAAAGAGTTTAATAATAATATAGATATAATATTTAAAAAGAAAACAAAGGAAGATACTCTTCACAATATGGCTCATAAATTATCAAGATGCTATATATAACACTCAATTATAAAATTAACCTAAATACATTAATTTTTTAAATGTATTTAGGTTATTATTTTAAATAATTAATTTATATTCTCTTGCCATATCCTCATTTATAACTATAACTTCACTTTTCCAAATTGTATTATGAACTATTAATTGTCTTTTTAATGCTTCTGATAATGGTGCTAACCATTCTTTTTTATGATTTTTTATAACAAGAATAAATTTAAACTTTACCTCTGAATTATTAATATCAAAAAACTTATTGCTTATTTCATCATATCCATTATTTCTCTTCATAATCCCTGAATAATATAGATTAAATGAATGTATAAATTTATCTGTAATCTCTCCAATAAACTCATCAAAACGTTCCATATTATCTTCTCTTGGCTGAGGTGAACTTGATTTTGCTTCAATAAAGTTTAATTTATTAGGTTCATTTATTAAAATAAACTCTACCACCTTTATCCCATTTCCAATCTTATCATGTAGCTTAGATTTTTCAATTTGAAATACGTTTTCTTCAGCATATTCACCAAATACCATACCCGATTCACTTATTCTAACCATTACTCCATAGCCCTCTTAATTTCATCTTCATATAATTGAATAAATGTGTCTCTAATTTGATTGTTATTTAGCTCTGATAATTTATCAGCATTTTCACACTCTACACCATTATTAGTTTTATATAGTGAATAGTACATCACCTTATCATTATCTGAGCGTTTTATATCAAAATACTTAGAGAAAATATAATCATGTGTCGTTACAAAAATCTGAACTCCATTTCTTTGTAATTCTAATAATATTTCAACTAAAGCTGGAATATATTTAGGATTAATATTGGCTTCTGGCTCATCCCAAAACAATATACTATTTTTATCAATTAATCCATTTTGTATAAGTCTCCATAATAACCCTATTTTTCTTATTCCTTCTGCTTCCATTGAAAACTCAACTTTTAAACCATCTTTTTTAATAATATAAAATGTATCCTTTTCATATACCACTTTTCCACCAATTATTTCAGATATTCTATTTAAAATATTCTCTTTAAATAAAGATATATTTTTACTTAATCCTAATTCTGATTTAGCAATAATATCTATTAATGTTTTATCAAATGGTATATCTCTTTCACGCTCTAATGCTAAAAATCCCTTGGAATGTGAAAGCATTTCTGTTGTTGGAATAAAAACAGCGCCACAATTATATATTCTTTGATTTATTTTTCCATCTAAATTAGAATATTCTTTTTCTTCACCAAATTGAATTATATAGCTAAATTCTTTACTTTTATTTCTTCTAAAATACTCTGATGACCTAGCTTCTTCTATATTATGAGTAAATACATCTTCCCAAAATATTCTACTTTGCTTACCTTGTGAAAATGGTGCATACATCATCTTCATTAAATGAGTTTTACCTGTTCCATTCTCTCCAATTAATATATTTATTCCCTTACTAAAGTCGATTTTTAACTTTTCAAATACAGTGAAATTCTCTATACTTATTTCTTTAACCTGCAAATATATCAACTCCCTATAATTCACTAAATTAAAATATCTTAAAATATGATATTAATCATCAAAGCCTTCTAATACAGTATTATTCTTTAATAACTGTATAGCTGCTTGAACTAATTCACTTGTATTTACCCCTGTTTTGCTTGATAAATCTTCTAATATATCTATATATCTTTTTTCTAAATAGAAAGTCTTATTAAGCTTTTCAATCTTTTGATTTTTATTAGTTATCTTTAGTCCCTTACCAGTAAAGTTAAAAGCAACTTCATTTACTTTCTTCTTTCTTCCTCTAGTTGATTTCTTAGGGGCTTCTTCTACTTTTTCAACTTCAGTTTCAACTTTAATTTCAGTTTTTTCAACTTTATTATTCTTCATTCCTAAATTATCAAATAATCCTTTAACATTTTCTTTAGCCATATTATCTCACCTCATCTAGTAATTCTTTTAATTCTGTATAGGCTTTATTCTTCTTATAATTAATAATAGTATCTTTTCTAAATTGCATTTTATTAAATATACTATTTAAACTTATTTCTTGTTTAAACAACTTTCCTGGATATATTTCATCTATAACTTCTTTAATGTCAACATATAAATGTGTTCTTCTATCAACATTATTAAGTACAAATCCCTTAATATTAAGATCCTCATTTAATACTTTAATCTTTTCAATAAAGTCTACTAAATTCTTTAATCCTGTTAATGAATAAGCAGAGCAATCAATTGGAATTATAACTTCATCACAAGCAACCAATGCATTAACCATATTTAAATCTAAACTTGGGTTACAATCAATAAGTACATAATCATAATCAAGCTTAGCTTTAGTTACAGCATTCTTTAACTTCATTTCTCTTGCTATTTCTGTAGATAGTAAAAGGTTGATGTCTGCAGAAGCTAAACTATTAACTACTACATCTAAATTTTCAATACTAGTTTTATGAATAACATTATTAAGATCTTCACCTTTTAATATTACATTGTAAATAGTATTATCAAACTCTTCATTAAAGAAAGTATTTGTAATATTAGCTTGTGAATCATTGTCTATTATTAAAACTTTCTTTCCTTCTTCAGCCAAAAGTGCTGCTAAATTTAAACTTAAAGTTGTTTTTCCCACTCCACCTTTTTGATTAACAAATGCTATAATCTTCATTTATAGTACCTCACTTTATATCATAAATTCTTTTATATTCTGTGTTCATATAATATAATTATATCTTATAACATTAATTATAACAATTAAATATATAATAAAATTTAAAATATTTATATAATTATTTTTTAATGTAATTACATTAATTAAAATATTATTATTAAAATAAATATTTATTTTATTATATATTAAAATAACAATTAATTTTTAATATAATTCAATTAAAAAAGACATAATTCCATATTAAAATTATGCCTATACATCATTAAATTTAAACCTTATTTTTAATTATTTATTTTTTTAATAATAAGCGAATAGCATAGCAATAAAGTTTACAATCTTTAAGAAATATAAACTCATTTGTGTAGGGGGCATTATAAATTTCCCTCATCTACAATTAGGTCTGCTACAAGTGCATATTTGCTTCCAATACTTTTTATATCTAATCTATCTCTCAAACACACATCATTCTTTAACACAATTAATAATTTTATACAATCCATATCAGCTAGGTTATAAACATTTCTCAAAGTAACATAATTAACACAATTGAATTGATTTTTTAGTTCGGAATAATATTTCATAAAATTACGTAACTTATTGACTCTAGCACGTGTATGCATTGTCAAATAGAAATCTTCTTCATATTTAAAAGTATCGTCTATCTTCTCTAATATAATGTTATTGTCTTTAGCATATTCTTCAAAAGAATTACTTATATTTCTGTAACATAATTTCATCCTGCCTTCACAAGCTAAAAAATCTAAATCTAAATAACAATCTTCTATAGGCTCGCACTCTATGAACTTATCCACTAGCTTATTTAAATCCTTCAATAAAATATGATACTTATCTTTAGTGTAAATTACACCAGTAACATTAGATGGTTCTTCATCACTATTTGCACTTGTAACAATATCTTTATAAGGATCTCCTCTATGATTTTCATTATATTCTTTTGCCATAACAAAACCTCCCACAAATGCAACTACTTCCCTTTAACCTTAGTATCTGCAATAAATCTATACTTGCAACCGAAGTTTCTAACCTCAAGTAAATCTCTTAAACCAACTTCATGCTTCAATACTACTAATCCTTCTGTTAAAAGTTCATCATAATTTTTATCAGGCATAACAATTCCTTCCTAAATCCCCTACTCTAACTTTTAATCATCTGGTTCTAATATTAACATTGAATTTTAAATATCCTTGTAAATAATACCACGTTAAGTACATTTTACAAATACTTAATATATTATTATATTAGTTATTTAACATTTATTTTTAAATTGCTTATACAATAAAAAAACAAGCTATAATCTAGCTTAATACACTGATTATCGCTTACTTTTTTATTCTAATTATTCATGTTCTTTACTTCTAGAATCATTAAATTGCACTTTAAATTCATCATCTATAACTTTTGTAGGACATGTATATTTTCTTCAATCCTAAATAATTTAACATTATTTTAAAATCTTATTAATCCCAAGAACCAACCTATCTCCTACTATCCCTGCTTAAAACTCAGTTATTAATCAATCTCCTCAATCTCATACTCATATTCCTCATCTTAGTCATAATCATAATCTCCTGGATTTGACATATGAAGAAGTTCTGCACCTTCTCTTGAACAACTACATAAATATAATGCAGCTTCTTCTGCTGCCTCATAACTATCATACAATTCATCCTGAACTTCACCTTCAAAAACAAGCCTATATTTTGACATAAATTTTTCCTCCTAACTCTTTCTTTAGTTTAATTATACTATTATTTATATCTCCTAATTACTAAGCAGTTAGATATTGAATTTATAAAAATTAAGGGGCTGTAAAAGAAGTCCTAAAAAGCAAACAGCCATACTAATTGAAAAACTAGTATGGTTGTTTTTTTATATATTTCCATTTTTTAAATCTAAATTTTTAAAAATGGGCGCACTTAATAAAAACCTCGTTATAAATAAAAAAATTAAAGTAATTTTTATGCAACGAGCATTTTACGGTTTAATTTATTATTATATTTATAAAGATTATAACCGCAGGAAATCAATGTGAGTTCAAGAATTACATTATTTAGTCCTCGTCTAAACAATCTTTTGTAAGATCTATTCCATTTTATTATTCCAAATGTCCCTTCAGCTTGTATACTTCTATTCATACAAAGTAATGCTCCATGTACAGATTCTAGATTATTTATAACTTCTTCATGCATTGAGGTTAATTCTCTGTTTAAGCTTATAGTTCTATTTCCAGTAGCTTTTTTGCAGCATTCGCTCCGTTGAGGACATCCCTCACAATCCTCACATTCATAAAATTCTTCTGTTCTTCCATATTTGTTCTTTTTAACTTCCTTTTCATATTTAAATATAAATTTCTTTCCATTAGGACAAATAAGATTTCCTTCTTCATCCTTTGAAAAATTTATTGCTCTATAAGGATTATTACGATATTTTTTATCTTTAGTCTCCTTTTCAAACATGGTAAATTTCATGAATTTCTCCATACAATGTTTTTCACAATAGATGTAGTTATTATATGAACCGTAACCGGCATCGGCAATTGGATATTTGGGATAATGCCCATATGTATCATTAAATTTTTCCATTAAAGGAACAAAACACTCCATATCAGAAGCATATTTCTTAACATCTATTACTGCTATGTATTCATCACATATAGCTGCTTGAACATTATAAGCTGGCAATAGCTGATCATTTCCCATATAATCACGTTTAACCCTCATGAATGTAGCATCGTAATCTGTTTTTGAATAACTATTTCTTGAATCACCACATATTTCTATGCGGTTCGCGTAGCCTTTTAAACGCTCCATATATTCTAGCATCTTTTGATATTGTTTTTGATGAACACTTTTTCTATGCCCTTTACCAAACACAAAAGTATTTGTGTCAAGTCCAGTAGCTTTTTTATAATTAGAAAGCATATCTTTGACATAATCTACAGCATATTCATCTCTTTTTTCAAGCTTTACACCTAGTAGATTTAATACTTCAGAATTCATTTCATCTATTAATGTAGAAATTTTATCAAAAACCTTATCTCTATTTTTAATGCAGGAACGCTTCCATACCCATGTATATTTATTGGCATTTGCTTCGATTTTTGTTCCATCAATATAAGTATGCTCTAAATCTACGTTATCAACTTCAAAGATATAGTTATTTATATCTTTAAATATCTGCTCAATCGAACTAGATAGCTCATTACGAATAAAATTTCCAAAAGTAGCATGAGATGGAGCTTCGATACCATCAAGTAAATACATAAATCTAATATCTGTTTTGCAAAGCCTCTCTAATTCTCTTAAAGAGCTTATGCCATTTTGCATAAATGCGAACAATATAACTTTAAGCAGTTTCTCTGAACCACATCTTGGACGACCTGTTCTGCAGCCTTTCTCTGCAAAATATGATTTTAGATCAATGTGGTCCATTACATCGCAGAAAGTATATACCGGATCAGAAATATCAATTATTTTTTCAATTTCTAGTGGTAATTTCAATTGTTTTATTGTAAAATTAATATTAGTAAGATTAATGGTTTGCATAAGTTAATTTTACCAAAAAATCGCTGTAAGTTTAATACTTACAGCGATTTTTCAATTGGGGGGAGTTTTTTTACACCCCCTT
>CAKVLD010000083.1 GCA_934755305.1 uncultured Clostridium sp.
CAGCCCCAAGAATCTTTATAGGGATATTTTATTACTATTTTTGAATCAGTAAAAGACGCCAAAACTTTTACTCTTACCTCATATTGAACTTGGATATTGTTATTTTCATCTTGAATTATTTTTAATCGAGAATTTTCATCATAGGTATATTTACTGTATTTACCAGTAATATCTTTTATTGTTTTTAGATTATTATTTTTATCATATGTGAATGTTTCAGTTTTCCACTTTCCAACTGAAAGCCTTGTTTTCTCTTATAATAGGAAAGGATATATGTAAATAATTATTAAATCATTTTCATATATCCCTTAACTTTATGATATATTCCTAATAAGTAAGTATTATTTATTTAAATATATTATTTTATTAATTTATACTTTTTCCTTCTCTTGTTGCAAATATCCGCGTAATTATCTAAAAATTCATTCTCTGTTATATTTACTCTACTTGTATCAAATGATAAGAGTTTTTCCAAACATAATTTTATTTCTAAATCAGAAGAAATAGCATAATTTTGTAACCATTCATTTAAACGTACTAATTCTTTAATGCCTTGCTTAAAATCGCATGATATACATTTAAAAACTCCCATGATAAATTCATATAACACCCCATTCTTAAAAGCATCATTATATTTAGCTCCAAAAAAAGTTACATTGTCTGATTTTAACCTATTAGCAAAACACTCAAATGAATCTATTTCATCCATTTCAGGTATAACCCCCATTTTGATTGTTACGAACAATTTTTTTAATTCAGTTAAATGTTCTTGATAGTAATTTTTTAATTGAATTTTTGTATCTAATTTCTCTCTTTCATATATTGTTGTATAAAACTCACCATTAAGCAAATTCACTCCACTCGAACCTGTTATCTCAATTCCATAATCTAAAACATTATCTAATGGAACAAACAGTGGAATATAACTTGCATATGCCCTTAAATTATCTTTACCTATTCTAAATGTTATAATTTGCAGCAAGCCATTACTTTCACGTATATATTTATTAGTAGAATACTTTTTAAATCTATTTTCCAATAATAAAGGTTGTATATTTTCTTTTATATTCTGCTTCATTGCCTCTTTAAAATTATACTCATCCATACTAAAATCTATTATTTTCATTATTTCCTCCCTTATGGTTTTATTTCAATATGTGTAAATGTATATCTATTTCTACTGTTAAAACCATTAATATTATTTTCATTTTTTCTCTTTTGTTTACCTCTATATCTTGCACGTCCAGTTTTTATATCAGCTACTACTATATTTTTATTAACTTTATTACTAATTAACATATCTACTCTTGAACTTCCTTTTGCATTGTTATTAATCATTCTACCATTTAAATAATTTTGCTCAATCTGGATATCCTCAATATATGGTAAATATTTTTTGTTTTTAGGAATAAAATTATTATTCATATCTGATGCAACGTCACCATGAGTCCACGAACCAACCTTATGAGCTGAACCTGTTCCTTTTCTATTTTTATAATATTTTCTTGTAGCATTTTGATAATAATTAATAATTTTATCTTCTTCTCTTTTTACCATGTACTTACTTCCGATAGTATCTAATGGATTTTTGCCCGTAGCTATATAATACGATTCTGCAGCTCCGATTCCTCTTTTTCGTGCATCATTATATTTTTTTTGTTGTTTAGAATTAAGAGGTGATATTAACTTTTTCCCACTATTCTTCTCTTTTGCTCTCTTTTTATTATACTGATTTATCTTTTTAGAACACATATAACCACTAGGATCATAATAAACAACAGGATTATTCTCACAATAAGCATAAAGGTTAAGTCCATCCCCTCTATACTCATCTTCCTGAGTAAACCTAGAGAGTAAAGGATTATAAAATCTAGCCCTTAAATAATACTGCTGAGTAACATTATCAAACTGCTGTCCAGTGTAGGTTATTCTATTATGAATATCTTCTTTAGCTTCTAATACATTACCAAAAGCATCGTATCTATATTCATTTCTAACCTTACCAGTTACATCAGTTATAAACTCAGTACTTCCTTGCTCATCAACAGAGTAATAATACCTGCCATCCTTAACATCAGCAGCTACAATATCATAACCTCTGATAAATCTAGAAACAATATCATCAGTTTCATCAGTTTCAACAAGTACTTCATCATTATGGAAAATAAACTTACTTAACTTATCATTTTCTTCAACTTCATACCTTAAACCTTCAGCATCATATCTATTAACTAAAGTGTTACCATCTTTAGTTATAGCTTTAACTTGCTGATTTAAAGCATTATATTCAAATGAGTTAGTTCCAGAGTTTGTATCTTCTTTTAGTGTATTACCTTGTTTGTCATAAGTGAGACTCCAAATTTTATATTTGGCTAAGTCGAACTTACTCAGCGAACGAAGGTGAGTCGAGTTTCCTTTTTCCTGATAAACTTCTTTAAGTTGATTCTTTACATTATAAACATACTTTTCAGTAATATCATTAGTAGTCTTAGTTAACCTATTACCTACCTTATCATAAGTAAAACTTTCTTTTCTTCCGTCATAGCTTGAATCTACAAGTCTATTCATTGAATCATAGCTATAATAATTCTTATGTTTACTACTTACCTTTTGAAGTCTATTTCCATTAAGATCATAAGCATAACTATAATCTACTAAAACTTCACCACTTAATGTTACAGTAACTAAACTTTCTACATTGCCATCACCATCATAAGTGTAATCTGTCTTAACACCATTACCTAAAGTAACAGATTTTATATTATCATTTCCATAGTACTCATATTGAGCTTGGATATTGTTATTTTCATCTTGAATTGTTTTTAAGCGGTTTGCTTTATCATATGTGTATATACTACTTTTACCAGTAATATCTTTTATTGATTTGATATTATTATTTTTATCATATGTGTATTCTAGAAGTGTTTTACCAGATGTACTCTTTTTCTCTAGCAAGCCTTCAACATTATATTCATAATTATAATACATATTGTTAAAATTTGCATTACTTAATGTTCCATCTGGATTATATTTCAATTTTTGCCTTACTACATTTAGTTTATTCTTTTCTAAATCTTCTTTATTAAGTTTGTATGCTTCTAAGGATACAATATTCTTATCAATATTGTAACTTCTATCTTGATGATTTCCATTTCTATCAATTCTCTTAGTTAAGTTTCCTTCTTTATCATAATAGAAGTATTCTGAATTTCCTTCTTGATCTTTTATTTCCGAAACTTGTCTTAAACTATTATAAATATATTCTATTGTTCCACCATTAGCATCTGTTGTACTTGTTATGTTACCTGCATAATCGTAAGTATATTTTTCAACTCCACCTTCTGGTGTATTTATTTGAATTATTCTTCCCCAATCATCAAGTACGTAACTAGTTTCATTTCCATTACCATCTATAACTCCAGTAATATTTCCTCTAGCATCATAGCTATAGCTTTGTGCTTTCTTATTTTCTTTTCTTGAGTTTGGAGTGGTTATATCCTTAATCTGTCCAAGTAATGTATAAGTATACTCTACTTTATTCTTTTCTCCATCAATTGTAGATTTTAAGTTACCCTTTGGATCATAAGTATTTTGTGTTACTATTTCTCCAAGTCCATTAATAACTTCAACAACTTGTCCTTTTGGATTATATTTATAAGTTGTACCAACTCCATCATCAGAGTTAATATCATATTGTTCAGGTAAAACTTGTTTTATGATCCTATCATTCTTATCATAGAAAAGTCTTGTAGTATTTCCTGATGCATTAACAAAATGAGTCAACCTATTTTGTTCATCATATTTGTATTCTTTCTTTTTCTTATCAAAATTAAAATTCTTCTCTGCAAATAACTTCTCATTTTCTTTCTTCTTATTATATCTATCAAAGAACTTTAAGTTATAATTATATTCACCTAAATATTTCTTAGTTATCTCTTTAGCATCACTACCACTAAATTCTCTTAAAGCTATAATATTATCTGCTTTATCGTACTCATAAACCTTAGCTCTAAATATTCCATTAACATCATCAACTTGATATTCTTCAATTACTCTATCAATTTCGTCGTAAACTCTTCCTATTTCATAACCATTAGGAGTAGTTATCTTGATAATATTTCCATTCTTATCATATTCATATTTAGTTGATGACCAAACTGTTGAATTTCTTTTATCTGGTGAAATAAATCTTGAACTTAACTCTTCTTTTCTTTCAATAAGGTTTCCTACTTTATCATAAATATAATGAATAACTTTTGTTGTATCATCATTTATCTTAAAGCTCTCATATGTTTTATGATTTAAACAGTCATATTTATATCTTGCTTTTGCTCCATACTTATCACTTACTTCAATAAGCCTGTTTTCACTATCATATTTAAAATTAATTTCATTACATTTTAAACAAACTTCATCCTCTGAAACTAAGTTTATACCATGCTTTTCTAGGACTTTATTACCGTTATTATCATATTCATAATAAGTTACATTGTACTTAGTATTTGCACTAATATTCTTATATTCTTTTACATCAAACGCATCAAATGCATTATTCGCATCATTTACATCATATGCATATTTTGCATCATTTGCATTATCTACATTTTCTAATTCAACTGGTACTTTCTTCTCAATAACATTACCAAGTAAATCATATTTATAAAGAGTTGAAGTTCCATCAACTTCTGTTTCTTTTATAATATTTCCGTGATGATCATATTCAAAAGTTTTTTCTATAATTCCTTCTTCATTTATTACTTCTTTAAGTCTGTTTAAAGAATCATAAGTATAAGAATATCCAAGACCATCATCAGTTTCTTCATTATAATATTCTGGACTAATATGTCTTATAACATTTCCATTAGGATCATAAAATAACCTCTCTACTCCTCCATCAGGATAAATAGTTTTTATTTTTCTATTATCTTTATCATAAACAAATTCTATTCCTTTTCCATCTTTAGTAGATGAATCATAATAGTTAGGATTAACCTCCTTAATTATGTTTCCTTCACTGTCTCTAATACTTCTCTGAACATATCCTAATGGATTTTTAATTGAAATAAGTCTATCCATATGATCATA
The DNA here is from genome assembly GCA_934755305.1 of uncultured Clostridium sp. Classification (GTDB taxonomy): domain Bacteria; phylum Bacillota; class Clostridia; order Clostridiales; family Clostridiaceae; genus Clostridium. The sequence continues at coordinate 5,086 of CAKVLD010000083.1, forward strand.
TTCATAATGATAGCCTTCCCCTTCTGCTATATCTTTTACTATTCCATTTGGTGTATCTACTCTAATTAAATTACCCATCTTATCATAAGACTTCTTAGTTATATTTCCATTAGCATCTTTTATTTTTGCTACATAATCTAAGTTGTTATAACCAAACTCTATAGTTCCGTAATCAGTTTTTATTTCTGTATTTCTTCCTACATTATCATAGCTATATTCATATACATAACCACTGCCTGTTACAACTTTTACTGGATCTTTTCCTATCTTTTCATTTAAGGAATCTCCTATAGCATATTCATATTTTATTGTGTTATTGTTAGCATCAGTCTTAGTTAATACACGACCAAAACTGTCATATGTGAACTTTTCAGTTTTCCACTTTCCAACTGAAATCTTTGTTTTCTCTTCTAATAAATTTCCTGTTTTATCATAAGTATAAAGGACTTCTTTTCCTTCATTATCAAATTCTTTTATTAAGTTTTGATCTTCATCATAAATAAATTCTTTTATTAATCCATTTGGAAGTTCTTCTTTTAATAGACTTCCGTAAATATTAAATTCTCTTCTTGTAATATTTCCATTTCTGTCTTTTTCATAATTTCTGTTTTGATATTCATCATATCCATATTCTTTTGTACTTCCATCTTCGTATATAGATTTAGTAATTAAGGCATCTTCATTATATCTAACCTTTTCTACCCTGCCACTATTATGATAATAGAAAGTGTTTTCTCTTTCTCCTTCATCATAACTTATTTCAACAAAATCACCATCTGGATATTCTTGTCTTATTACTCTACCTTCTTTATCAAAGAAATTCTTAATATAGGTTTGTCCATTTTGATCTGTAACATATGATATATAACCATTATCATCATAGTTATATCTAGTTATTCCTTGATCTACATGTACTACTTCTGTTAAATAGTCACCATCATATTTGTATTGAACTGTTCTTCCTAGTTCATCTTTTATTTGTATTACTTTATTGTCCTTGCAAGTAAAGAATAACTTATAATTTGAGAAGGTAGTTATTGTTTCTATGTTTTTATCTATATATGTTATTGTTAATGTATTACCATATCTATCTATTACATTAATTAATTTACCTAGCTCATTGTATTTATAAGTTTTTTCTTCTGAATATGATTTAAATATCCAAATATCTTTAACCTTATTTAAAGTATAAAGTTTTGCACCATTTTTGGTATTTATATATTCACCATCAACTATATTAAATTTCTCAACATGACCATCTGAACATGATACTTCAATATAATCATCATACTCTTCTATATAACTTTCAAAATTTGAGGTCCATCCAAATCCAAATACTCCTGTTTCATAATTAGTAGACTCATATTTTCTTTCAATTAAAAACTCGTTATGAATATCTGGTAATTGAATATCTACTGCTGGAATATAAAGACTTCCATCAACTGCATCTATTGGGTCTGCTTTTTTTTCCTTTAAATAATTATAAATATTTTTGCTCTTTTCCTTTAACTTATGTGCAGCATTTTTTGCAGTATTTTTTGCATTTTTCAATGTATTTTTAGCACTATTATATGCATTTTTAACTTTTTCTTTTTTCTCTTTAACTTTATTTTTAACTTTATCTTTCAAGCTTGTTTTTTGTTTTGGTTTAACTGGTCTATTGGCTTCTGCTATGGAACCTAAGGTCCCTCCTTTTGTTATTGAATCTAAATAAGCACTAGGTGGCATATTTATTTTTCCATCATCTAAATAATCAGATGCTAAAGTTGAAAGTCCTGCTATAGTTCCTCCTTTAAGAAATCCGACACCTGCCTTAGACGCTGCTGCAGCTGTTCCTCCACCTGTTACAAATGCTACTGCAAAGCCATTAATTACAGTAACTGTATATTTAATTCCATCATAAAGAGCTTGATTTCCTCCAAGGAGACTATCTCGCACAAAATTATAAGATTTAGAAAAATCTCCTCCCTGTACTTTTGAATAATCAGACATTCCTTCACTAATTTGTGATGTTCCTATTGTAGCTCCTGCTATACCACATGCAATAAATGCACTACCAGCTGCTAAAGCTAGTCCTCCTGTTAATATTGTAGCTCCAGCAATTATTGCAGCTCCTGCTACTACGGCTGCTGCTCCTACTACAGCTGTAAATATTCCATCAAATACTTTGCTTTTTGCTTCTTCTATTTTCTGTATTTCATATTGTTCTGCCCCTGCATTAATCTGATCTATTTGAGCTTGCATATCTGCACTTTGCCATTTTGCTACATCTGCTGGAACCTCTACTGCATCTTTTATCTTTCCATCGTATTTTATAATAGGGCCACCAACATTTATGTTATCTACTACCTCTACCTTAGTTCCACCTTTTGAAATAGTAACACTATCTTTAGCTGATATATCAATGGTAGTAGGTCTAAATGGAGGCTCATCTCCTGAACTTTCTCTCATTCCTAATTGTGCATCCTCAGTAGCTGTTAGCGTAATATTTGATGCATTTATTTCAACATCTCCTGATTCTGATAAATTAACAGTAGAGGCACCTCCTGCATCTGAAGCAAAATTCATATTACTTGGACTTAATTCCATATTACTTCCTGCTGTATGTGAAAAAGATTTAACATCTGGATTAGAAGTTTTGCTTGCATATTTTGCTCCAGAACCTGTCTTTCTTATTGCATGTACAGCTATAGCATCCTTTTCATCATTTGTTGGAAAATAAACATGAACTTCACTTCCTACCTCTGGCATACAATAAAAACTACTACTTTCTATTGCAAAGGTAAAGAACTTCTCATTTCCTCCAGCATTATTTTCAATAGAAAAGTTAACCTTCATATTATTGCCTTGCACTTCTTTTACAGTAGCAGGTATACTCATTCCAAATATTTTATGATTAATCTTATAACCTGTCCTTACCCCTCTTGCTAAAGCTAAAGTATATATAGTTCTTATTTCTTCTTTATAAGTTTCAATTCTTATTTTTGACACTACACAGGAAACATCATTAAAGGTAACTTGTTCTCCAAGTTTAAATTCTTCCTTGCATACTATATCCCACTTTGTATATTCTTGAAGGAAATTATCTTCCATTCCTAAAGCTTCATGCTTATTATAATCATTAATGTTTTTTACTACTTTATATTCATCTGATTTTATTTCTTTATTGCTGCCTATTGTAGGTAAGCCAAAATTGAATCGTCCATAATCCTCTGTAACTTCTGGTAATATTACTGCATTAAAATGAGTTGCAATCCTCTTTATAAACTCCCAATCTGTTTCTTCATACTGAAGAACAAAATCTCCTATTTCTTTACCATTTGTTACATTATCAATAAAGCTTTTTTTAGGATAATTTTGTAGTACTTTATTTATCATTTGATTATATGTCATATTAAGATTAGTAAAAGTTCTGCTATTCTTTTTAATATCAAAATCATTTGTGTAAGATATACAATTAAGTTCCATCATCTCTACTCCACTCTCAAAAGACATCTGGAACTTTTTAATTTTACCTACAAATACTTTTTCATTATTATCTTTGTATACAACTACTTTTTCATTTTCCATGCTTCTATTTATATATTCTTGTATTTTACCTTCTACAGTTAATAATTTAATATATAAAGAGGCATGATTATTCAAAGAACTTTCTATTTTTATCTTATCTATACTTAAAGCCTCAAATGGTATATCAACTTTATAATTTTTATATACTAATATCATATTCCCCCTCCTAACTCAATTTTCTATTCTTCTTGCCCACTTGTATAAAACTTAATCTGCCCACCATATCCACACATAGCTGTACATCTTCCTAAAAGTGCTGGCTTACCATCTACTAGAACTGTTTCTTCCCCATCAATCCAAGTTGCATCACCATCAAACCAACATTTACATTCTGCTGCACATTGACTTACTAATTCATCATCTATTTCATCAACCTTTATCTCTTTTGGCTTTGAAAATAAATCCATAACCCTATCAAAAAATCCCTTACTTCTATCTTGAGCCTTTTCTAATACTTTCTTAGCAGCTTCTCTTACTGCAGGGTTTTCAGTACTTTGACAAACTTTAAAACTAACTATATTAGTATCTGGTTTACAATCTGCAACATTTAATTGAGCCTTTTTTTGTATGAATTCCCCATGACTTGTTGGAATTATTAAATAACTTCTATCTGGTGAATGTTCACATTCTATAATGGCTGCATTTACAATGTATTGCTTTTTTAACGCTTCTAATCTTGCCTCTTCAGCAGCCTGAGCTTCTTCTGGAGTCATTTCATTTGCTTCTTCTCCAGAATCTTCACCTTCCTCTGAATTCCCCATAATTTCAGAAGCCCTATCTCCAATATTTTCTGCTGTTTGTTTTATACCATCTATTTTGTTACTTATTTCTGTATCAATTGTAGCTGCAAGCCCATCTAAAGGTCCAAGCCATGAATACTTTGCCTTTTTTTCTGAATCACTTTCAGTTTTAGGAATTTCTACTTTACTTGGATCCCCATAAGCTTCTATTGCATCATTGGGATTCATAGCTCCCATGCCCCCATTAATTTGTTTTGCATTTAACCCATCACTCATTTTAAATCACCTCAACTTCCTCAAACTTAATTCCTGTAAATAAATCTCTTTTTAACATACTTTCAACTACATCTAGAGAAACTATAAAATAATAATCTACTCCTGCTTTTACCTGAAATACATTATAATCACCAATCTTTTCTCTATTTAAAACTAATTTGTCTACCCATCCATTTTTTAAATAAGTAGTCCTTTCATCTAAAGCATCTACTATATCTGTTAAAACTAATCTATATACTTTTTGCTTTCTAAGTTCTACATTTGTAAATACTGCAATCTTGTAAATAACTGTGTTTTCATACATTTTAAAGACCTTATGTAGTGCATCTTCCACTAATAAAACTGGTGCTTGTATGAAGCTTGGAAATATGCTATCCTTATCTCCATTAATAGGTACATTAGTAGCATCTCTATACTTATTCTCATCTTCTTTTAGTAAAACCATCTTCTGACTATTATTAAACCCTTTTATCTCAATGGAATTTTGAAGGTTCCTATCTTGTTTTAATATAAAATATCTCATATTAATTATCCCCTCCATAAATTACTATTGTTTGAAGCTGTTCGGGAGATAATTTAATAAAAGGTATATCTTCTTCATTAAAAACAGCTCCTTCTAAATCTGCCTCTTCAAAAGAAACATTTTTAAACTTTACATCAATAAAATTTGATTGCTTTAAATTACAATTTTTAAAACATACCTCTTTTAATGAAGCCTTATTAAAATTAACTCCTATTAAATTTGAATTGTTAAACTTGGAATTTTCTATAATAGAATTTTCAAAAACTGAACCTGCTAAAATTGAGTTTATAAATTTACACCCCTTTATTTTTGAATTTTTAAATTGACTTGTAATCATTTGACTTTTTAAGAAATTAGAATCTTGTAAAAGACTTCCCTTAAAATTAATAAACATTAGATTTTCTTCTTTTTCCTCTATCCCTTTAAATTCACAATTTTTCCACACTGTATATATATAAGG
>CAKVLD010000084.1 GCA_934755305.1 uncultured Clostridium sp.
TTATATTTTCATAGACGTTAAAAAAAGCTGAATCTAAAAAGATTTAGATACAGCTAAAATTTTTATTAATTATTTACTAGCTACATATGCATTAACTAAAGCATTATGAATTTCTGGGAAATACCAGTTTAAGTTAGCTCTATCAAATAAACCAAAGTTCTCAGAACCAACTTTTGATGCATTATTATCCCACCATATACAAGCCATTTTATTTTGTCTTGCACAAGTAACATAATAAGAAGCTAGTGCTTTTCTTGAAGAAATATTCTCCTTATTAATAGATCCGAACTCTCCTATAACTACAGGAGTTTCACCAAACGCACTTCCATAGTATGCTAATTCATTAGCTAGGTTAGCTTTATCTTGAGCAGTACCCCAGAAGTCAGTTGATTGAGCTGAAGTATCCATAGCAAAGAAATAAGGTGAATACGCATGCAAAGATACTATTATATGCTTATCTTCTGGTAGCTTTAAACTATTTATAGCAGTACTTGAGCCAGATGCTGCATAAGTAGGTATCATAACAGATCTATCTACGTTATTATCCCCAGTAGCTCTTATAGCTTTTAATGCAACTTCATTATAATGATTTACTACATCACGTCCTTCATCAGAACTACCTATCCATTCATATGAAGTATTTAATTCTCTTGGCTCATTTAGAGTTTCAAATACTAAATGGTCATCATAATCTTTAAATACTGTAGCTATTTGAGTCCATAATTTTTCTAATCTCCTAGAAGCTTCTTCTTCTTTTTCATAAGAAGTGTAGCACCATTCACTATCATGATGAACATTTACTATTGCATATAGTCCATTATCTATACAATAATCAACTACCTCTTTAACTCTGTTAAGCCATGCTTCATCTACTTTATATTCAGGAGCTTCTCCCATATGTTCTCCCCAAGAAACTGGAATTCTTACAGTTTTGAATCCACCTTCTTTAATCTTATCTATCATCGCTTTTGTAGTAATAGGATTTCCTCAAGCAGTTTCATAAGCTGAAGGATCTTTACTATTAATCCAACTACCTATACAGTCTAAAGTGTTACCTAAGTTCCAACCTATTCCCATTTCATCTACTATTTTTTTTGAATCCTTCATTGTAGCAGCTTGTACAGGAGTTGTATAAATACAGCTACCTAAAGTTCCAAGCATAACAAGAGCTATTAATGATGTTTTAGTTTTTATAAATTTTCTTTTTCCCATCTTTTTACCTCCAAAACATAAGAATGTATACTAGTATTTTGCAATACCACTAAATATTACTATTTTAAGAGGTTTATATCAATATATATAAATGTTATTAACGATTAAAATAATGCCTTTTGCGATATTTCTATATATTTTACGATATGTAAAATATATAGAAGTTCGAATACTTTATAAAAATACTCGAACTTCTATTTTAAAAATGCACTCTTACTAGCCAAAACTTAATTTTTTTATCACTCCATCCCAAATCCCATGGAACATCATTTCTATCTGTATTATGACAAGTAACAAGAGAGTATCCCTTAGAGTCTGCTCCTGAAACTACAGAGATATGTGTAATATCACCTTTTTTCTCATAAGCCACAAAGTCTCCAGGCAATAATTTATAAGATTCTTTATATACTTTTTCATAACTTCCTTTTGCTATAAGTGAAGCTCTACCACTGTTTAACATATAAGAAGTAAATTTATCAGCATTTACCCAAGGGCCAGTTGCACTTCCTTTATCATAATTCCAGATAGTATTTTTTTTGAATTTACCGCCTTCATAAAGAACTTGAGAAGCAAAATTAGCACAATCTCCACCTTCAGGATTAAAATTTTTATATTTTTTATTATATTTAAAATTATATTCAGGTAAGGTAGCAGCACCACAATATTCTTTTGCATAATTTATAGCATCAATTCTTCTTTCATCAATTTCGGATAAATCTCTATATTTTTGAGAAGATATATATTCTTTAATAGAATCTACTTTAATATTTTCTAAACTTAAAGAATCTGCAAATGGATCAGTATACCATTCTTTAGTAATAGCCCATTCATCATCTTTATGACTTAATGTCATATAATGATGAGTTCCGATATAAGAACTATTTATCATATCAGGTTCATCTGGATATATATACTTATATTCAGTATTACATAAAACAGTAACCTTACTAGAATCTTTTCCGGTATTTATATTTTTTATTACTACAGTAGGATTGATATCTATAAATTGTATTCCTTGTTTTTCTGCCCAATTATTTATATATTTAACTTTTCTTTGTTCGTATTCATAAGCATATTGAGCTATTTTAATATCTGTATTATAAAAGGATTCTATAGTATCTAAATCCTTATTTAAAATAGCTTTACTTTTCTTTTGAAATACATTTTCTATAAAGTTTCTTACTTCTTCTTCTGAACTTCCATAAGTATAAGTATTAATATTTAGTATGCAACAGAAAAATATTAATAATAATATAACAAATCTTTTAAAAACTAAATTAATATTTTTAAACACAATAGAAACCTCTTTCTATAAATTTAATTTATCCTAATTTTTCTTCTATTAATGATATATAGCCTTTATTTACATCATCCATTGGTACTTCACCATACCAATTTTCTAAGTTATCAGTATTACTAAAATATTTGGCTTTAATAATTATTTCAGGCCTATATTCAAAATGTAAAATATCAAAATGACCCCATTTGCCACCCCAAACAAAGTTGTTATTTTCAAAGGTTTTAACTAATTCTTCTGGATAATCTAAAAGTCTAGTTTTACCTTCTTCTTTAGTACACCATTTCCAATAATCTCTTCTATCACTTTTTAAGTCGATAGCTATTCCATATGCATGTGGACTTAATCTTCCAGTACCTGATATAACTCTGTAATTAAATGTACCGCTTGCAGGAAAAAGAATACCACCTATTTCACTTTTTCTTTTAACCATTGAAAGTAATTCTTTTAGAGTTTCATCTAAAGCTATATTTGCTCCGTTTTGTGTATTAAATTGATAGGTTGTATAACCATATTTTAAAGTAGTAAGATTTTTACTAATAGTACTTTGAGAAGAACCATATACTTCATTTAAGAGTTCATAATTTCTAGCTCTTCCTGGATCAAAGCTTTTATCCATTATTTCTGTTGTCATTTCTAAAGGATAAATTTGTTCTAACATATCATGTAAGTCAGGATTTGCCAAAACCTCTTCATGACTTTTTTCTACTTTATCATCATATAAAATTTTTTTACCTGATTTCATAATTATGTATACCTTATTATCCTCAGTTTTTTCGATATCTTTAATAAAGCCAGGATAGGCCATAAATAGTACTAAAATATCTTCTTTCATTTGAATATTGTATTTATCCTCTTCTTGAGCTTTAATTGGTATTGATATTTGCAATAAAGCTAAAATAAATACCAAAAGTTTTATAAATCTTTTCATGAACTTCACCACTTTTAAGTTAATATTAATTTTAGTTTATCCTATATTTTTGATTGATATGTAATAAAAATAGTTTGAAATAATAAATATAGTAGATATAATAATAATTATATATAGAAAATAAATATTAAGGTGTGAAGACATGGAAGAATTAAGCAATAAGATTGATGAAATTTTATCTTTTGATAAATTAATAAAAGTAGTTGTTAGTAATAAGTTAAATAGTACTGTACAATACAATAAAGTTGTATTTGCGTTAAAAGAAAAAAATAAAAAGGAATTTTATCAAATAGAAAAATATACAGATAAGCAAGTATTTCACGAGAATATAGAAATAAATAAGTTAAAAGAGAAATTAATAGAAATAATAAAGGGAAACTATAAACAAGTAGCAGCTTGGTCTGAAAATAATACTTTTGATTTAAAAATATCCAAAAAAGGTAAAATGCATTTAAGCCAAAAAAGAAGCGATAATAAAAAACTTGTAAACAAATCACATAATAAAGAAAAGAACTACATATTAAAAGAGGGAATGATAATAGAACCACTTATAGATCTTGGAGTATTTACTAAAGAAGGTAAGGTTGTTAACTCTAAATATGATAAATATAAGCAAATTAATAGATTTGTAGAAATTATAGATGATGAGATAAAAAAGAAAGATTATAAAGAACTAACTATATTAGATTTTGGTTGTGGTAAATCTTATTTAACTTTTGTATTATATTATTATTTTGTTAAGATAAAAAATATAAATGTAAAAATGATAGGATTAGATCTAAAAGAAGATGTTATAAAAAAATGTAATGATATAGCCAAAAGATATAATTATGAAAATCTTCATTTTGAACTTGGAGATATTAATGGATTTAAATACAATAATAAAGTTGATATGGTAATAACATTACACGCTTGTGATACTGCAACGGATTATGCATTATATAATGCTATTAAGTGGAATAGTAAGATGATTTTTTCAGTACCATGTTGCCAACATGAGTTTAATGGACAAATGAAAACAGATGATTTATCAATATTAACTAGATATGGTATTATTCAAGAAAGAGTAGCTGCACTTATGACTGATTCAGTTCGTGGTAATCTTTTAGAGGCAGTAGGATATAAGACACAATTATTAGAGTTTATAGATATATCACATTCCCCTAAAAACATATTGATTAGAGCATCTAAAACTAAGATTTCAGAAGAAAAAAAATCAAAAGCTTTAAATGAAGTATATAATTTAATTAAGGAATTTAACTTTAATCCTACATTATATAACTTATTAAAAAACGATAACTTAATATAACTAAAAAACATAGAAGAAATTATACTTCTATGTTTTTTTTATGTGTTTGATGCGTTTTATGTTTTTTATGTTTTTTATGTGTGAAATTTAAGTGAATAACTGATATGCTTCATTAAGATTAGGTAAGTTAAGGCGAAAATTAAAGTGAATTTAAATAAAAGAGAAGGTGAATATAATGAAATCAAGAGTTTTAGCTTGTATGATAGCTTTAGCCCTTACCACTACAAACATATCAGTTTTAGCAGATGCTAAAGTTAATGCTGATAATACTAAAAGTACTAAGGTGTCTAGAATTTTAACTGGTACTTTAGAGACAGAAATAAATTTAAGTATGCCAATAGTTTCTACAGAAAAGAGTAACTTAAATCTAAAGCTTTTTAATAACAATAATGAAGTTAACATTCCGTTATCTTTTTCTGAGATAACTTTAAATAATACTGTTAATTTAAATGGTTTTAATATAAATTATACTATTGAAAAATTAGCTATAGATAAAACAATTATTACTGATAGTAACGATAGAGTTTATTATTACAATATTAAATTTACAAATTTACCTTGTGATACATATTCATTAGAACTTAGTGGAAATGGATTTAAATCTACAGTTGTTGATAATATAGACATATTAAGTTACTCTAAAAAGGTCTACATGAATGATAAAGAATCTTTTCTATTAGGAGATATAAATAATGATGGTACTGTAAGTGAAGAGGATTATAATGAAGTTTTAAATAATATAGACAGTACTAATTCTAAATATGATTTAAATGGAGATGGAAGTGTAGATATTACAGATTTATCCTATGTACATGAAAACTTAGGTCGTATAGTTAAAGAAGTTAAAATAATTAATACTAACCCGATTATAGATGCTAGTAAGTTTGAACTAATAGAAAAAGAAGGACAAACAATTCAAGGATCTTTAGAAGATATTTTATATGGTGAAAATATTATGACAATTTCTAGTGATAAAGAAGTATCAGAAGATAATCCACTATCTTTAGAAATGGTGATAGATACTTCAACTATAATGGAAGAGATAGTTATTAAATCTCCAATTGATGGTATGGGTATAAGTAAGGGATATATAGAAGCCACTACAGAAGATGGGGAAGTAATACAAGTTCCGTATCAAAATAATATACTTAAAACAACAACTTCAAGGGAAAATAATACTATTTCTATTAACTTAGGCAAACAAGTTGCTATAAAGAAAGTAACTATCTTTGTTACAGAAACTACTCAAACTGCCAATTTAGTAGAAATAAGTAAAGTAGAGTTTGTTAATAATACTAAAGATATGATATCAAAACCTGATTTTAATATACCAACAATTCAAGTTGCATCTGGTAATGAATCTTTAAAAGTGACCTGGAATCAAGAAGCAAATGTAACTGGATATGAAGTTAAGGTTACTGGTATGGTTAAAGGAACAATTAAAGAATTTGTTACTCAAACATCTCATACTAAAGCAACCTTTAATAATTTAGAAAATTTTAATGAATATAAAGTAAGTATTCAATCTTTAAATGGAGATTGGAAAAGTGGATATTCTAATGAAGTTACTGCTATTCCTATGCCAACAGAAAAACCTAAAGCTCCAGAAGGCATTACTATAGAAGATGGTTATAAGTCTTTAGTAGTTAATTGGAAAGATAACAAAAATGCTAAAATATTTAACATTTACTATAGAAAAGCTAATACAGATGATAAGTTTATAGAGATTAAAGGAATATCAGGTACAAGCTATACTTTAACTAACCTTGATAATGAAACTGAATATGAAGTTTATTTAACCGCAACTAATGATATTGGAACTAGTGATAATTCTCCAATACATAAAGGGACTACAAAAACAATAAATCCACCAGTTACACCTAATTATAAACTTATAAATACTGTAACTAAAGGTAATCCTATAACAGATCATATTATAGACGTAGAATATCCTATGCCTAGCCATATAGAAGGATATGGTACTACATTTAATAAATTTAACATAGTAGATGGAGATTACGGATCTCATTGGACACATAAGGATTGGGATACTTCTGTTTATGGACATACAGGTCCTAAAATAACTTTTGATCAAGAATATACATTAGATACTATAACTCTTATAGCTAGACAAGAACCAGGATACACTTTACCATATAGAGCTAATATAGGGGTATGGAATGAGTCTATTAATGATTATGAATATGTATCTTGTAACATTTCCGTGAAAAATAATAATGGTGATTATGTTGTATTAAGTTTAGATAAGCCTGTAACAACTAATAAAATTCAAGTTAATCTTTCAGTCTATGGTGGTAATTTTGTCTCAATTTCAGAATTAAAATTCTATCATTACGATAGCTTAGAAGATGATGTTAGAAATCTATTTACTGACGACTTACTTATAGAATTAGCACAGGATACAAATATAGATAAAATAAATACATTAAGAGCAAGAGTTAATGAAATAGATCCTATAAGTGAAGAAACCCATCCTAATAGAACTGCAATTTTAAATGAATTACAATTAGCTGAAGATTTACTAAATGATAATAATATTTCAGCTGATATAATCACAGTTAATCAAAATATAAATAATTCAGGTAATAATCTTGGGATGTTAAATGACTATCAATCATTAGGTATTTCAGTTAGAGCTAATGAAGAAATAGTTGTTTATGTAGGAACTACAGGAAATGTAATACCACAACTTGTATTTACACAACATTATGCTGAAAGTGGAAATGCAATGAAGACATATAACTTGAAAAAGGGTAAAAATGTTATTCAAGTACCTTCTCTTTCAAATATGGACGTTGAAAAAGGTGGTAGTGTATATATTAGATATCCAAATAGCAATCCATCAAATAATGAAATAAAAGTTAGAGTTAGTGGTGGATATAAAATTCCTTCACTTAACATATATGGTGAATTAGAAAATGAAACCTTAGCTAAGGATAAAATCAAATCATATATATCAGATTTGAAAACTTATGTGAATTCCATAGAAAACAACTATGATTATGGTATATTCAGAAGCAAAAAAGCAAATGAATATGCTTATGATGAAAAAACTAGTGTATTAAATACAACTGATATAGAAACAACTAAGGTTACACTTAATTTACCAGCTACAGCTATTTTAGATGGTATAACTTCAGATTTAACTACAGAAGAGGAAGAAGTGGAAAGAGTCTATAAATCCTTATTAGCATTCGAACAAATTATGGATATAGTTTATGCACAGAGAGGGGTAAGTTCAACTGAAGGAACAGCAAAAGAAGATTTAGCCCCAAGAAGTCGTATAAATATTAAATATCAAAGAATGTTTGATGGTGCATTTATGTATGCTTCTGGAACTCATATTGGTATTGAATATGGATCAGTTGCTGCTTTAATGCAAGGTAAACCTTTTGTAATGGATGAAAATGGATTAGTTACTGAAGTAGGCCAATTGTTTGGATGGGGAATTGCACATGAAATAGGACATGTTACAGAAATACCTAAACTTACTTATGTAGAAGCCACTAATAATATAATAGCTTTATTAGCGCAAACTTTCGATGATACAGCTTTATCAAGGCTTGAAATAAATAATAAATATGATGAAATTTATAATAAAGTAACATCAAATACTGTAGGTATGCCATCTGACGTCTTTATGATACTAGGTATGTTCTGGCAATTACATTTAGGTTATGATGAAAATCCTACTTCACAAATGCTTACTAATGAAAATTTCTACGGTGAATTATCTAAGAGATATAGAAGATTAACTAAAGAAGAAAGTGCTTTAGATACAGAACAATTAATGATAAGAATTGTTTCAGAAGTTGCTAAAAAAGATTTAAGTGATTTCTTTAAAGCTTGGGGTATAATATCTACTGATGAAACTACATCTTATTTAGAATCTTTAGGCTTAGAGAAGGAAACAAGAAAAATTCAATATTTAAACGATGAAGCTAGAAGACAAGTACTAAGTGGTAATAATGGTATGAGTGAAAACACTACTGTTATTGCAAGTTACAAAGATGGTATATCTAAAAATACAATTATAGAAAATAAAGATATAACTATAAATCTTGGTGTGTCTCAAGATGAAGATAGTATTTTAGGATATGAAATTATAAGAAATGGTGAAGTAATAGGATTCACTACCGAAAATACTTTTACTGATAATTTAGGATCTATTAATAATAGAGTTTTAGATTATAGTGTTAAAGCTTATGACTATAAGCTAAATGTTACAGCTGAATACAATTTAGGTGCTATAAAAGTATCTCATAGTGGAGTTTTAGCAAAAGATAGTTGGGCTATAGAAACTAATACAATTTCTTCAGAAGATAAGAATGATGAAGATATTTGTCATGGACCAGTATTAAACCCAGCAATTAATAAAATAATAGATGGAGATAACAATACATCATTTATTGGTACAAAATCAGGAAAAGAAGATCCTTATGTAATCATAGATATGAATTCTACACAATCTATAGCAGGAATTAAATATACTGAATTATCAGGTAATGCTATAGGTGATTATGAAGTTTATGTAAGTAAGGATAAAACAAATTGGACTTTAGTTCAAGCTGGTACATTTAATGTGGATCAAACAAATACATCCGAAACTATTTATTTCAATGAAGAGGATTCTTCAGGTGGAAAGCAGCTTTATACTTATGAAGCAAATTATATTAAGTTAGTAGCTAAAAATACAAATAGTATTACTCTTTCAGAATTAGATATAATTGCTCCTCCAGGAGATAATATCAATATAGGTACTACTGAAGGTAATTATACTGATGGTATAGGAATTTTAAAATCAGATTATGTTTATGACAAAGAATCAGGTGCTTATATTCCACAAGGATCAATAATTATTACTGGAGAATATAGAGGAAATCCAGCCTACAATATAGCTGTTTTAAGAGATGAATATAATAATATAATATCAGGTGAACAACTTCTTCTTGCTGAAATACCTGAAAATGCGCATATAGGAGAAATTAGTAAGGGTACATTCATGTATTGGATAACACCTGAAAATGTTAAATTATTGACTTCAAAAATAAAAATTGAAATGTATAGAGTAAATAATGCTGAAACAAATGAAGGACAAAGATTAGTAAGTGATAGCTTATATGTAAGTGTCCCAACTATTTTACCTAAAATTGAGTTTAAAAATGAAGAAAACTTAGCATTATACAAAGCAATAGAAAGGGAATAAAGATAATATGAAAAAAGTTAAAAATAGTATAATTGCATTAATAGCATCAGCTATTTTAATAGGATCATCTTTGACTATAAAAGCATCACTTAATAATGTTGATTTAAAGCTTTCAAGAATTGCGGATAGCAATAATAATGTTTTACTTCAAATAGAAGATGTAAATTCTATGGTAAAGTCTTTTCAGCTTAGTTTAAAACTTGAGGATGTAACATTAAACAGTATAGATTGGTCTTCTAAAATAGATAATAAAGCTAAAGCTACATATATTAATAACAATAATACAGTAGATATATATGTAACTAGTACAGAAGATCTTGTGGATGAAAACGGAAATTTAGTAATAGGTTTATTAAATATGTCAGGAGATATAGGGACAAGTTATAATGTACTTCCTAATGAACAAAAGGATTCTATAAAACTTGTAACTAATAGCAATAAAAAGTTAGTTTCAAATAATGTTGAAACAATAGGCGACACTTCTTTTGTAATAAATGAAGTTAAAGTGCCAGATGTAGATAAGCCAGATATAGATAAACCAGATACAGATATATCAGATACAGATAAACCAGATATAGATAAACCAGATACGGATAAGCCAGATACAGATATATCAGATACAGATATATCAG
>CAKVLD010000085.1 GCA_934755305.1 uncultured Clostridium sp.
ACAGGACAGTTAAGCTCTACAGCGCCAATGGTACTGCATGGGAGACCGTGTGGGAGAGTAGGACGTTGCCAGGTAATTAGTAAGATCATCGTGTAGATGGTCTTTTTTATTTGGCAAAATGTTGACATTGCTTTAAAAAAAGAGATAATATATAATATTAATAATTGTTTATTAAGGAGATTATTAATATGGAATATATATTTTTAGAATATAATAAATGTAGTACTTGTAGAAAAGCTAAAAAATTTTTAAAAGATAAAGATATTAATTTCATAGAAAGAGATTTAGTTAAAGAAACACCTACAAAGGAAGAGATTATAAATTATATAAATCAAAGTGGTATTGATTTTAAAAGGTTCTTTAATACTTCAGGAGTTATCTATAGAGAAATGAAGTTAAAAGATAGAATAAAAGATATGGATATATTTCAAGCTGCAGAACTTTTATCTAGTAATGGAATGTTAATAAAGAGACCTATCTTAATTGGAAATGGTTCTGTTATAGTAGGATTTAAAGAAGAAATTTATAATGAAATAAATTAAAAAATGTAGAGTTATGTGTTCATTATAAATTCATTATAAATTCATAGGGCTAGCATATCTAGTTCATTGTGAGTTTAAGTGAAAATGATATTATATAATTGGATTAAAGGCATAAAAATAATCCCGTATAATATATATTATACGGGATTATTTAGGAAAGAAGGGTATACTTTTTGGTGAGTAATGAGGAGGTTATAATGAAAAATAATATTCTAGTTGTTGAAGATGATTTAAGAATACAAGAATTAGTAGTTGAGTTTTTAAAATCTCAAAATTATCAAGTTGATTCAGCTAATGATGGAATTGAAGGGTATGAGAAGTTTAAAGATAATAAATATGATTTAATAATATTAGATGTTATGATGCCTAACTTAGATGGTTATGGACTATGCAAAATGATAAGAAAGAATAATAAAGATGTTCATATAATATTTTTGACAGCTTTATCAAGTGAAGAAGACGAGATAAAAGGATTTGATTTAGAAGTTGACGATTATATAACAAAGCCTTTTTCTTTTAATGTATTAGTAAAAAGAGTAGAGGCAGTTTTAAAAAGAGGAAGAGACAAAGAAGATGATGGTAATATAATTTTCTTTGAAAATTTAAAACTTGATATTAATACATATAAAGCTTATATTGACAATGATGAAATAGAGTTAACTTTAAAAGAGTTTAATATATTAAAAATTTTGATAAATACATATCCAAGAGTGGCATCAAGAGAATTTTTGATGGAAAAGGTATGGGGATATGATTATTATGGTGATACTAGAGTTATTGATGCGCATGTGAAAAATTTAAGGAAAAAGATACAATATAATTATATACGAACATTAAAGGGGATTGGATATGTTCTTGAAAAACCAATGGAATAATATAGGTATAAAGTCGAAAACCTTTATAGCTACAATAAGTAGCGTAACTTTTGGTTTAATTATTTTATATATTATTTTATATTTATTTGTGCCTAAGGTATATAGATTGTATAAGAAGGCAAACTTAAGAGGTACAGTAGAGGCATTTATATCGGATTTAGATTCAGAATATTTTATAAATATTAATCAAACTCTAGATGATTTTTGTTTAGATAATGATTTAATGATAATTATAACAGATGAAGAGGATACTTTATTATATTCTTCTTTTAATAATGAAAAGATAAATGATATTAACAAATATAATCAATATAAGTCTTTAAGTATGAATAAAATTGAGCAAAGTTTTAAGTTTTATTTTAAACAATATGATTCTGCTTGTAACTTAAATGTTCAGATGAATATACAAGCAGGTAAAGAAGTTAGAACTATATTAATGGTGTTTTTACCTTTTGCAGGTATTGCCAATATACTTATAACTATTACTATGACTATATTTTATTCAAAGGTAATAAGTACTCCTATTATTGAAATAAGTAAAAAGGCTGATAAGATAGCGAAGTTAGATTTTACTGAAAAATTTAAACCAAAAGGAAAAGATGAAATTTCAAATTTATTAACTAGTTTAAATATAATGAGTGATAATCTATGTAATACCATAAATGAGTTGGAAAAAGCAAATGAAGCCTTAACTTTAGATATAGAAACAAAGCTAAAAGAAGAAAAAGAAAGAAAGAGATTTTTAGCAACTATCTCTCATGAATTAAAGTCGCCAATAACAATTATTGCTGGACAAGTTCAAGGGATGATGTATAATATTGGCAAGTATCAAGATAGAGATAAATATTTAAATGAAGTATATGAAGTAACTAAGAAAATGGAAGAGTTAGTATTTGAATTATTAGAATTATCAAGGCAGGATCAAGAGACATTCTTATTAGATATAAAAAAAGTAAATTTATCAATGATATTAAAAAATACACTTAAAGAAAGTTATTATTTTATAGAAGAAAAGAAGTTGAAACTTAAAGAAAATATAGAAGATGATGTTTTTATAGATGGTGATCAGAAGCTATTATATAAAGCTATAAGCAATATAATAAAGAATTCAGTTGAACATACACCAGAAGGGCGTGAAATATCGATTCTATTAAATAAAAGAGAACTAAAAGTTAAGAATTATGGTGTACATATAGAAAGTGAAGATTTAAAAAATATATTTAAGGCTTTTTATAGAGTAGATAAATCTAGAAATAATAAAACTGGAGGAACTGGCTTAGGTTTATATATAGTTTCTTCAGCATTAAAGAAGCATGAAAATTTGAAATTTAATATGGAATCAGAAGAAGATTATGTTCTATTTACAGTGGAATTTTTAGAGATGTAGTTTAATTATTAAGCTACATTTTTTTAATTCAATAAAAAGATATGACAAATATATAAAAAAGAATAACATTATATTGACCTTGAAAAAAAGTGATAGTAAAATAAAGGTGTAAATTCCATAATAAGCAGAAATAGCAAAGATAATTAGTTTGTATATTTTAAATAAGATCATTTGAGGAGGATATAATAATGAGTGAAAAATTACAATTTCCTAAAAATTTTTGGTGGGGTTCAGCGACTTCGGGCCCACAATCAGAAGGAAGGTTTAATAAACCACATAAAAGTGTATTTGATTATTGGTTTGATATAAGCCCAGAAGCTTTTTTTAATAAAGTTGGACCTAATGTTGCATCTAACTTTTATAATAGTTATAAAGAAGATATTGCTATGATTAAGGAAATAGGTCTTAATAGCTTTAGAACATCAATACAATGGACAAGACTTATAAAAGATTTAGAAACTGGAGAGGCAGATGAAGATGGAATAAGATTTTATAATGATGTTATAAATGAATGTAAGAAAAATAATATTGAAATCGTGTTAAATTTACATCATTTTGATTTACCTGTAGAATTATATGATAAATATGGAGGATGGGAATCAAAAAAAGTTGTTGAATTATATGTGAAGTTTGCAGAAACAGCTTTTAAGCTTTTTGGGGATAGAGTTAAGTATTGGACTACATTTAATGAGCCTATGGTAGTAGTAGAAGGAGAATATTTATATAAATTTCATTATCCATTAATATCGGATGGAAAAAAAGCAGTACAAGTAATGTATAATATTAATTTAGCTTCAGCTAAAGCTATTCAGAAATACAAAGAAAAAGGTTATAATAAAGATGGAGGAAAAATAGGAATTGTATTAAACTTAACTCCATCTTACCCAAGATCAGAGGATGAAAAAGATGTTGAAGCTGGTGAGTTTGCTGATAACTTTTATAATAATTCCTTTTTAGATCCTGCAGTTAAAGGAGAATTTCCAAATGAACTTGTAAATGTATTCAAGAAAGACAATGTTTTATGGGAATACACAGATGAAGAATTAAAAATACTAAAAGAAAATACAGTAGACTTTTTAGGGGTTAATTATTATCAACCTAGAAGAGTAAAGGCAAAGGAAAGCAAATTTGATGATTCACAAGGATGGATGCCAGATAAGTATTTTGATTATTATGATATGCCAGGTAAGAGAATGAATCCTTATAGAGGATGGGAGATATATCCTAAGTGTATGTATGATATAGGTATTAACATAAGAGATAACTATGGAAATATTCCTTGGTACATTTCTGAAAATGGAATGGGTGTTGAAGGTGAAGAGAGATATATAAATTCTCAAGGAATTATAGAAGATGATTATAGAATTGATTTTATAAAAGAACATTTAGAATATCTTCATAAAGCAATAGAGGAAGGTTCTAATTGTTTTGGATATCATACATGGACTCCAATAGATTGTTGGTCTTGGACTAATGCATATAAAAATAGATATGGATTTATAGCTGTGGACTTAGAAACACAAAAGAAGACTATTAAGAAATCAGGAAGATGGATAAAAGAAGTTGTTAAAAATAACGGTTTTTAACCTAAAGAAATATTGTATGATAGAACAGGCTTAAAAGTAAAAATAGAGAATGATGCTGATAAAATAAGAGAATTATATAATTTTATTACAGAAATAAATAATTTTTTATGACCAGAAAACTTATATGTATAAGTTTTCTGGTTACTTTTTTCTTTAAATATATATTTTACAAATATTAATGATATAATTAATATATTATATTTTTTATTAAGGGGGCATAAAATAAATGATTTCAGATAAAATGAAAGTTTTAGTAAGTAATAGTTCAATAATTAGAAGTATGTTTGAAGAGGGAAAGAGACTTGCTTCTATATATGGAGCAGAAAATGTTTTTGATTTTAGTTTAGGAAACCCAAATGTAGAACCACCTAAGGAAGTTAAAGATGAAATACTTAAAATTCTTTCAGAAGAAGATCCCAATTTAGTTCATGGATATATGAGTAATTCTGGTTATGATGATGTAAGAGAAAAGATAGCTAATTACATAAATAAGCTTTATAATTTAAAATTGAGTTTTAATAATATAGTTATGACTTGTGGTGCAGCTGGAGGTTTAAATATTATATTAAAAACTATATTAAATCCTGGAGATGAAGTATTAACATTTTCACCTTTCTTTGGAGAATACAATAACTATGTTAAAAATTTTGATGGAGTATTAGTACCAGTTCAATCAGAAGAGGGGACTTTCCAACCAAACTTAAGATTATTAGAGGAATCTATTAATGAAAAGACAAAGGCTTTAATAATTAATTCTCCTAATAATCCAACAGGAGTAATATACACTGAAGAATCAATTAAAGGAATAGCAAAAGTTTTAGAGAAGAAACAAAAAGAATTAGGTATAAGCATATATTTAATATCTGATGAACCATATAGAGAATTAGTATATGATAATAAGGAAGTTCCATATATACTTAAATATTATACCAATGCTTTTGTAGGATATTCTTATAGCAAATCTTTATCTCTTCCAGGTGAAAGAATTGGGTATATAGCTGTGAATCCTGAAATGGAAGATATAGATGAAATTATGGATGCATTAAATACAGCTAATAGAATTTTAGGATTTGTTAATGCTCCATCATTATTTCAAAGAGTTATAGGAAGAACTTTAGGTTCAGAAGTAGATGTTAATATTTACAAGAAAAATAGAGATTTATTATACAATCATTTAATTAGTTTAGGATTTGAATGTGTAAATCCAGATGGAGCTTTTTATCTTTTTCCAAAATCACTAATTGAAGATGATAAAAAATTCGTAGAGATGGGGAAAAAATATAATTTAATAATGGTGCCAGGATCTTCTTTTGGTAAGAAAGGTTATGTTAGATTAGCTTATTGTATAAATTATAAAATTATAGAAAATTCTCTTGATAGTTTTACAAAATTAGCAGAAGAGTGTAAAAAAATAAATAATAAATAAGTGAAAAAATTATTGACTTATAAGTCTCTTTAGTAGATAATATTATAAAGTAATATTGAAAGATAGTGAGAAGGAAGAGTATTAAAATTAATTTCTTAAAGAGAGCTAAGGTTAGGTGGAACTTAGTAGATAGATTTTAAGAAGCAGCCTTTGAATCGCTTATTGAGAACTAAGAGTATTCTTAATGTAGATAATGACGTTTCCCTTACGTTATAAAGGGAATGAGGTGAGCAAATTTAGTTTGCTACTTAGGGTGGTACCGCGGATAATAGACTTCGTCCCTTTTTAGGGATGAAGTTTTTTTATATTTATTTTAGGAGGAGTAAAGATGGATGAATTACTAGAAATCTTAGAAGAAAATAGTAGGTATACAGATGAACAATTAGCAGAAATGACTGGTAAATCTGTAGAAGAAGTAAAAAGTGCTATCAAAACATACGAAGAAAGAGGGGTTATAGCAGGATATAAGACTTTAATAAATTGGGATAACGAAGAATGTAAAGAAACAATAACAGCATTAATTGAGTTAAAGATTACTCCGCAAAGGGGAGTTGGTTTTGATAATGTTGCAAAAAGAATATATAAGTTTGATAAAGTTAAATCTTGTTATTTAATGTCATCAGGTGGCTTTGATTTAATGGTAATGGTAGAAGGAAAGAGTATGCAAGAAATAGCTTCCTTTGTATCAGAAAAACTAGCATGTCAAGAATATGTTAATGGAACAGCAACACACTTTGTTTTAAAAAAATATAAAGATCATGGAACAATATTTAAAGAGGAAAAGGTAGAAGACAGGGAGGCAATATTTATATGATATTAGAGGACATGATAAAAGACAATGTTAAGAACATGCCACCATCAGGTATAAGAAAGTTCTTTGATATAGTAAATGAAATGGATGATGTTATTTCTTTAGGAGTAGGTGAACCGGATTTTGTTACACCATGGAATGTAACTGAAGCAGGTATATATTCTTTAGAAAAAGGTCACACTCATTATTCGTCAAATGCAGGTTTTATAGAATTAAGAAAAGAAATAGCAAGATATTTAAATAGAAGATTCAATCTAAATTATAATCCAGATAATGAGATTTTGGTGACTGTAGGTGGAAGCGAAGGAATAGATATAGCTCTAAGAGCTCTTGTTGGACCTGAAGATGAAGTTATAATTCCTGAACCAAGTTTTGTTGCATATAAAGGGTGTACAAGATTTACAGGAGCTACACCTAAAATAATTAACTTAAAAGCAGAAAATGAATTTAAACTTACAGCAGAAGAATTAGAAGAAGCTATAACTGAAAAAACTAAGGTAGTTATAATTCCGTATCCTAATAATCCTACTGGTGCAATTATGACTAAGGAAGACCTTAAACCTATAGTAGAAGTATTAAAAAAGAAGAATGTAATTGTTATTTCAGATGAGATATATGCTGAATTATCTTATGATAAGCCACATGTATCTATAGCATCCTTTGAAGAGATAAAAGAAAAGACATTGGTTATAAATGGTTTTTCTAAATCGTATGCAATGACAGGATGGAGACTAGGTTATGTTTGTGGAAATTCTATATTAATAAATCAAATGAAAAAGATACATCAATATTCTATTATGTGTTCACCTACAACAGCACAATATGCAGCTATTGAAGCATTAAGAAATGGTGATGAAAGTGTAGCTAAAATGGTAAGGGAGTATAATAGAAGAAGAAGGGTTCTAGTAAATGGATTTAGAAAATTAGGCTTCGATTGTTTTGAACCTTTAGGGGCTTTTTATGTATTTCCATGTATAAAGTCTACAGGAATGACTTCTGAAGAATTTTGTGAAGATTTATTAAAAAAAGAAAGAGTTTTAACTGTTCCTGGAGATGCTTTTGGAGAATGTGGAGAAGGATTTATTAGAGCATGTTACGCTTCTTCAATGGAAAATATAGTAGAAGCACTTAAAAGAATTGAAAGATATGTAGAAAATAAAAAAAAATAATCTGTTAACTATTGAATATATGACAAAAGATGATATAATAATCAATAAATATATATGAAACTCGTATATCATGGAAAATATGGTTCCAAAGTTTCTACCTGCTAACCGTAAAATAGCAGACTACGAGGCAATATGGTTTATTTAAGTTATACTTAATTAGAAGTAAATCAACGCCTCAATTTGAGGCGTTTTTTTTAACGTATAGGAAATTTTAAAACTTTTTTGAGAGCGAGCACTGATTATTACTAGCTTTCTGGTATGTAAGTTGTCAAATACGTTAAAAAATAATTATAGTGCCGCAAAAGAACCAAAAAGAAAAATAATTAAATGGCATTTTTATAATGAATTATTTTTCTTTTAGAACCTTTTGCATGGCTAAAAAAAGTGACTTCAGTTAAGATTAAATATACTAAAAATGCTTTTATAAAATTAAGATGTAATTTAGTTAAGAAAAGCGTGGCGAAGCCACTTTTTTATAACTTAGATTAGACAACCTTAAAAATAATAATTTACGGAGGGTTACAGATGCAAAATAAAGACGGAATAATGGAGACAGATGGATTACTGTATAATATTGATGATAATCCAAATCTTTTAACACAGATATTATTGGGATTACAAAATATATTTGCAGCTTTTGGAGGAATAATAGCTGTTCCCTTAGTAATATCTAGTGCATTAGGATTAGATGGAGCAACATCAACAGCTGTAATTGGAGGAACAATTTTAGCTTCTGGTATAGCAACAGTTATTCAATCAAGAGGAATAGGAAAGGTAGGGGCTAGAGTTCCTTGTGTTATGGGAACTGACTTTACATTTGTAGCACCATCTATTACTGTAGGTTCTATAGCAGGTCTTCCAGGGATAATTGGAGCAACTATTTTAGGGTCATTAGTAGAAATAATAGCAAGCTTTTTTATAAAACCTTTATTAAAGTTCTTTCCACCATTAATTACGGGAACAGTAGTATGTCTAATTGGTTTAACATTGATACCAGTATCTATAGATTGGGCAGCAGGTGGTTCTGGAAGTGCAAATTATGGAGATGTTAAAAATATATGTGTTGCATTATTTGTACTTATTATAACTTTATTAATAAATAGATATGGAAAAGGAATAGTAAGTGCAGCTTCGGTACTTATAGGGATGTTTATTGGATATATTATATGTATTCCTTTAGGAATGGTTGATTTTACTTTAGTAAAAGAAGCAGCTTGGTTTGAATTTCCTAGAATATTTGAATATGGAATAGATTTTAATTTTAAATATATACTAGCTTTTATACCAGCATATATAGTTACTACGATAGAAACAGTTGGTTGTTTAAGTACAATATGTGAAGTATCTAATGTTAAGAAAGATGATAAGATAATAGGAAGAGGTGTTTTAGCAGATGGTTTAGGTAGTGCTCTTGCAGGGGCTTTAGGATCATTTCCAAATACAACATTTAGTCAAAATGTTGCCTTAATACCTTTAACAAGAAATGCCAGTAAATGTATTGCAACAATGGCTGGAATAATATTAATAGTTTTGGGGTTTTTTCCGAAATTTTCAGCTTTAATCAATATAATGCCATCACCAGTATTAGGTGGAGTTGGAATAGTTATGTTTGGAACTATAGCAGCAGCAGGAATTAAAACTTTAAGTAGAATAGAAATAAATAATAGAAATTTATTAATAATTGCAACATCAATTGGATTAGGTCTTGGAGTAACATTCCGTCCAGAATTTTTATCAAGTTTACCTGAAGCTTTACAATTAGTGTTCTCTTCAGGAATCTCTACAGGAACAATAGTAGCGCTTATATTGAACAAATTATTAAAAGAGGAGGCTTAAATAATGAAGGAACTAAAGGAAAAGATATTAGCAGAAGGTAGAGCATTAAGTAGTACTGTATTAAAGGTAGATTCTTTTTTGAATCATGCAGTAGATGTAAATTTAATGTATAAGATAGGAACAGAATTTAAAGAATATTTTAAAGAACATAAAATAACAAAAATATTTACTATAGAAAGTTCTGGAATAGCACCAACAGCTATGACAGCATTACAAATGGAACTTCCTATGGTAACTTTAAAAAAACAAACTTCTAAAATATTAAAAAATGATATTTTCCAAACTACAGTTCATTCATTTACGAAGGGAACAGATTATGAATTAACTTTGTCTAAGAATTATATAAATGAAGAAGATAGAGTATTAATAATAGATGACTTTTTAGCTAATGGGGAAGCAGCATTAGGAGCAGCCAGACTTGTAGAAGAAGCTGGTGCAAAGGTAGCTGGAATTGGGATAGTAATAGAAAAATCATTTCAACCAGGTAGAAAGATTCTAGATGATAAGGGATATGATGTATATTCATTAGCTAGAGTTAAAAGATTAGAAGAAGGAATTATTGAATTTTTATAATTAATAAAGATAATCGTCCCTATACTGAATTATTTACTAACATTCAGTATAGGGATTTTATTTTAACGTAAAGACCAGTTATACAAAAAAATTAAAATTTTTTAAAAGTATTTTTTTAAAAAAGGGTATACTT
>CAKVLD010000086.1 GCA_934755305.1 uncultured Clostridium sp.
CTTACCAGCATCAGGGTGAGATATGATTGCAAAGGTTCTTCTTTTCTTAATCTCATTTATGTAATCTGCCAATTTGTTATCCTCCTAAATTTTAATCTATAATTACTTAAACTCCGTTGGAGTTTTTTCTTTAATTCATCATTCATAATTCATAATTCGTCATTATAAATCTTCCTAGTCTATTTTAATTCATGTATGTCTTTTATTCAAGTTTATTTATAATACCATCTAACCCTACTCTAACTATATATGTATCTTTTACATATATTTCAATACTATGATGAAATATATATGAAATTTTACCTAAGGAAGAAATATTTATGCACAATAAATATAATATTAAAGAAATTAACTATATTAAAGGAATAGCTATACTATTGGTTTTTATTGGACATGCAGCTACACCATCATTCCTAGAACGACCTTACTTCTATGAATTTATAGTACAATTAATCTACTCTTTTCATATGCCACTATTCTTTTTAGTATCTGGATTCTTATCATACAAAGTTATAGATATGAATTTAAAAGAAAACTATTTTAATTTTGTAAAAGCAAAATTTTATAGGTTAGCAGTTCCATTTTTAACAATATCATTTATAACTAATCTTATGGTCCTTATTTTAATGTTTCTAACTAATACTCCAACAACTATACATTCATTAATTGATATGATTAAAACTGTATTTTTATATCCAGAGAATGGTGTTATGGGAGCCCTTTGGTTTTTATATACATTATTTATTATTAGTGCAATATCTCCAATCATTACTAAATTACCTGTAAAAATAACACTTACTTTAGCTTTATTACTAAATCTATTAGTACCACAGTACAAAAACTTTTTAGCAGTTAGTAGAATAAGTTTCTTTTTAGTATATTTTCTTATAGGATTATATTTAAGAAAATACTGCTTTAATAATAAAGAGATTAATATTAGAAACATTACTACTTTTAAAAAAGTTACACTATACCTATTATCACTGGTATGA
Organism: uncultured Clostridium sp.; assembly: GCA_934755305.1. Taxonomy (GTDB): domain Bacteria; phylum Bacillota; class Clostridia; order Clostridiales; family Clostridiaceae; genus Clostridium. The sequence continues at coordinate 993 of CAKVLD010000086.1, forward strand.
ATACTTTCTTATTCATATATAATGGCAAATCAAATACATATACATAGATATATTTTAAACCCTTTAAGATTTCTTTGCGGATTACTTGGAATGATTTTAATACTTGTGTTTATTGAAAAAATATGTAACTTAAGAATATTTGTAAAAACCGTATCATTTTTAGGAAAACACTCTCTTGATATCTATCTTTTATCTTGGTTTTTTCAAATAGCATCCATGATATTAATAAATAACATACTTAAAATAGATAATTATAATATATTTTTTATAAGTAATATGCTGATTGGTTCTTTATGTATACCATTTTCAATATATATCCTTAGAAGATTTAGAATACTTAAATTCTTATTCTTAGGAGAAAATAGTGAAAATAATTTATCTATTAATATTAAGTCTTTAAGTTTTAATAATTAAATATATTTTTATATTTACTCTTTTAAAAGCTAGCTCAAAAGATAAATTTAATGATGAGTATAAATAAGAACCACTTGAAGATAATAAGATTTATTTTATTGTTCCTCATTATTCTTCCATGATACCAAATACTTCAGCATATCTCTATAAAGTATTTATACATATAAAAGGTATGATAGATTAATCTATCATACCTTTTGTTCTAGTTAATATATTATTCTTCAGAATCCTCTTCTTGAGTTTCTTTCTTTTTATTTTTTCTTACCACTGTTATTGCGCCTGTCACAGCTATTGTTGGTATTGCAGCTACAAGTGGATAAAATATAGCTTTATTAGCATAGATTGTAGTGAAAATATTCTTCTTCACAATCTTAAAATTAATTACTTCTTCTGTTTCATTTCCAGCTTCATCTACTGCTTTAAGAACTACTTCATAATCATTAATATCAGTAAAATTTAATTTAATTACTTGTTGTCCATTTTCTTCTTTAACATCACCTTGTGCTAATTCTCCATTAACAGTTACTCCTGTAATCTTATCTAATGGATTTTCTAATGTTATTTCAGCTGTTACTGGCTCAACATAAATTTCTTTATTCTTTATTCCATTAACTATGAACTTTGGTGGAGTTTTATCTAAAATAAACTCAACACTTATACTTTCAACATTTTCAGCTTTATCTTTAACTTCTATATATAAAACGTGCTTACCTTCTTCAGTAATTGGATCACCAATTTCGTAATCCACACCATCTAAAGTCATTGCAATTATAGTATAGTCTGTTAAATCTTCTATAATAAAGTTTGGAATAAAATCTTCTGTGAAATATTTTCCTGACATTTCTTCTAAGAATTTTATTACTGGCTTATCTTTATCTATAGCAAATACTATATTTCTAGCTGTAGTATTAGTAGCTAAGTCAGTACCTAATAACTTTAAGCTATAGTAATCTTGTTCTTCAATCTTTGTTCCTGATTTAAATTCCTTATCATTTAATGTTACTGAAGTATTAGCATTATCTAAGTTAGTATCAGTTATTTCATATTCTGGCTTCATATCCTCACTAAAGAACCCATCTATGATTCCTGTTACTTTTACTTCTGGATTAGTTACATCAACTGTAAATGTAATATCAAGAGGAGTTATATTACCAGCTTTATCGCTAGCTTGTCCTGTGTAATGATATACCATTTCTGTTGATGACATTGGCACTGCCCCTGTAACATTTTGTCCCTCATTCAATGTGATAAAGTCAAACTTATCTTCTGCTTTATCTAATTTAAATTCTGGAGTAAATATTTTATTAATATATTCTCCTGGCTTAATTTCTCTATTTTCACCTTTAAATACTGGTGTTATAACTGGTGCAGTTTTATCTATTGTAAAACTCTTAGATGTTGTATTATCATTACCTGCTTTATCTTTAGAGTATAAAGTTATTACATACTCTCCTTCTTGTGAGAATGTATGATTTATAACAGCATCTCTTCCATTTACACTAAATTCACCAACTGAATAACTTTGACCATCTTTAGTTACAGTTACAGTATTAATTTCATGGTTAACATCATGACTTAATATCTTTACATGTTTATCTGTATTGTAGTGTTCCCCTTCTTCTACACCTGTAATTGAAACTTCTGGTTTAGTTGCATCTTTTGTAAATGATATTGTTTTTGTAACTGCTTCATTAGTAGCAGCATCAACACCACTTACAGTAAATGTGTAAATTGCATCTGCATCTGCAAATAGAGAATTTCCATCATTATCTACTGTATATGTTGCAGTATTTGTTCTTTGTCTAAATACAACCGAGTCTGATGTTACTCCATCTGGAGTTGTTTTGGTATAAGAAACTACCATGTTCGTATCATCATGATTAATATTAGTTTCATCAATGTTTACAGTTACTTTATCAAAACTTTGTCTAAATGAACCATTTAAAATATTGAAATCATTAAATGATATTACTGGCGACTTAGAGTCAATTGTAAACATCCATGTTTTAGAAACATTATGATTATTTCCTATAATATCTGTAGAAACAATTTCTATTTTGTAATAACCATCATTATTTTGATCTGCTTTAAAGTTATACTTATATTCATTAACTTTTTCTGTGTTTCCGTAGTTATCTAAAGTAGGCTCTGTTATACTTGGTTCAGCTACTATAAATTGTGTTTTATCTATTTCTGTAAGATTTTCACCTTCCTTAGAAGCTTTAAATATTTTCACTTCATTTTTTAATTGGTTATCATCTGTAACAGTTATAGTTAAATCCTTAGTTACATTGTAATGATTATTTTCTCTGTCTAATCCACTAATTTTAAACTCTGGATTCTTAGTATCAACTACAAAAGTTAAATTAACAACAGGTATTTTATTATCTCCCACCTTTAATACAACATCATTTCCAGCTTTATCTTTACCTGTAACTGTATAAATATACTTACCATCTTCTGTAGTTGTATATTTATTGGCACTATTTACATTAGCTTTTTCTGATCTTTCATAGTTTTTATCAAACTCACCATTTGTATTTTGCTTTGAAAGATTTACTTTAATATCACCATCATTGTAGTTTAATTCTGTAACTTTAATTTCTACATTTTGATTGCTTCCTAAGAATTTTCCATTAATTTCATCATAATTAGATATCACCACTTCTGGATTTGTTCTATCTATTGTAAATTCAAATGAAGCATTATTTTTATTATTAGCTTTATCATTACTATTGACTACAATAGTATAAGTTCCTTCTAATTCTACATCTGCACTTACAGTTATAGCTCCAGAAGCTTTATCCATATAAGTTCTTACTTCTACACCATCATCTTTTTTAACATCTTTAGTTTCAGTTCCTAAAGTTCTCTTTATTGATACATAGTTATTAGCATTCTCATCTAATAAGCTTAAATCTGAATATAAATTAATGTCTGAAATAGTTATATTTATTTGAGCTCCTTCTATGTTAATGTGTTGTTCATTTTTAATAGCATCTCCTAATTCATTATTGCTATTTAAAACATTAGCAAAAATACCTATCTCTGGCTTTTCATTATCTATTGTAAATTTAATAGTATTATTTTCTATTACTTCATTTCCAGCTTTATCTGTAGAATTTACTTTTATTTCATAATGTCCATCTTCTATTAAAGCTAGAGGTAATCTTGCTTCACCACTGTTACTATCAACAATCCAGTTAAGCTCTTTAATAATATAATCTTCAGTTCCATTCTTAATTTCGATACTATTAATTTCTGAAATATTATCATCTTTAACTACAACTGTTATATTATTTTTCTTTTGTAAATCTTCATTATCTGTAATTATTCCAAAGTAGTGTCCTTCTTCAACACCATCAAAGGATACTATTGGTCTAGTATTATCAATAGTAAATTCTGCTACTATTTCTTCACTTTCATTATAGATATTCCCTGCTTTATCTGTTGCCACAACAATAACTTTATATAGTCCATTTAAATCTTCATTTGTATTTTCTTTACTAAAATAATCTGTAGTAAATTCTCTACAATCATCTGATGATTTATTATTTTCAGTAAAATCAATATCTAATGGTTCTTTTGAATCATCTTTATAAATTTTAATTATAACTTCTTTTTCATTTAAACCATCTTGTGCAAGATTAGTATCTTTTATTTTTATAGAAAGACTTTTAGCACTGCTTATTCCAAAGAAATGTTCCATCTTACTTTGAAGATTAATTTCATCCATATTAATACTTACTGTTGGTGCATGATTATCAACTATCAATTTAACTTTATTAGAATCTGAAGATTCATTACCTGCCTTATCTTTAGCTAAAACATTTATATTATAGATTCCATTATCATCAAAACTTTTACTATAAGTTGCTTTATTGCTTTCTACTACCTTATTCCAACCATCTGCTTCAGTTTCTTCTTTTTCATTAACAATTATCTTTGTATTACTGTCTTCATAATTTTGATCCTCAAAGATTATTTGTACAGTTTTATCATCTTTGGCTGAAATATAATATTCTTCATTTTCTTCATTATATTTTTCCCCATTATGATTTATAGAAACTCTTGCTGGTTTTTTATCAATTGTAAAGTTTAAATCAGATATTTCAATTTTCTCTCCGCCTTCATGCTCTTTTAATATATATTGATTTCCTGATTTATCTTTAACATTAAATTTAACTGCATAATTTATTGATTCAATAACATCCCAATTAATATCTTCACCTACAACATACTCAATTCTATAAACTCCACTTGAATGCTCTGCTTTTAAAAGATTTATTACTTTCTCTTTAGCTTCTACTTCATTTCCATCTTCATCATACGTTGGAATAGTATAAGTTAAATTTATCGCTGAATCTTCTTGTAGATTTGCTTCATTTACTATTATTTTTAAAGTTTTATTTTCTTTATTAAATGAACCTTGTAAAGTAGCATAATCCTCCACTATTATTACTGGTTCTGTTTTATCAATTGTAAATGTTATTGTGTTTTCTTCAATAGCTTCATTTCCTGCTTTATCAGTAGCAAATACAGTTACAGTATAAGCTCCTTCTTCAGTAAAATCTTTAATAAATGTATCTTCATTTTTATCAAAAAACTCTATTACTGGTTGTCCACCATCTTTAACAATTTCAACTCTATTATTTTTTTGAGATAAATTTAAATTATTACCTCCTAAAGTTACTACTAAAGTCTTATCTGTATTATAATGCTCACCATTTTTTATATCTCCATCAAATTTAACATCTACAGGGTCTGTATCAACAATAAAATTAATTACTTGTACTTCTGCTTCATTTCCAGCTTCATCTTTTGCAGTAATAGTAAGCTCATAAGTACCATCTTCTAACTTTACTGGTACACTAATATCTGTAATTTCTTCATTTAAGTCCCCATTAAATTTAGCTTTAAATTCTTTTAATTCATCTGCTTTATTTAACTCAAATTTTATATTATCATTATTTAAATATATAACTCCATCAAATGTAGGATATCCTATTATATTCTTATAATCGTCTCCATCTAATGTTAAAACATTTATTTGAGGCGCTTTTGTATCTAAAATAAATTTTTCATCTATTTTAGTGAAATTATCAACATCATCTTCTTTATCTACTTCACCTTCTGATAATTCATCTTTAGTTTTTACAAAAACAGTGTACTCTCCATCTTCTCCAAGTGTAACTATATCGCTCCATACTTCTGAATTATCACCAGCAAAATTTCCTTCATACTTAAATCCATTAGGTCCTTTAATAATAACTTTACTATTTTTATAATCTATTTTATTACCATCATTTATATCTATGGTAATTTCTGTTTCTTTACTATTATAAAAATGTTTTAAAGATTCACCATTAAATTTAACAATTGGAGCATGTTTATTTACATTAAAAGTAACTTGTTTTATAACTTCATTTCCAGCTTTATCAATAGCTACAACTGAAAGCCTATACTTACCATCCTCATAATTTGAAGCATCTATATTAAATACTTTTGTATTTTTAATATCTTCAGTTATTACTGAAATAGCTGCATCATCTTTAATTTTTTCTAAAGTTACGTACATATTAGAATCTTCATCTAAGCTTATATTTATATCTTCAACTGGACCTGAACAACCTTCACTTACTCCAGTAATTGTTATTGTAGGCGTAGTAACATCCTTTACTATGTTAAAGCTCTTTTTAACATTTCCATCTTCTGTTCCTAATACTCCTTTTAATGTTAATTCTACATTAATATTAAAATCAGTTTCAACCATAATATCCTGATCAAAATCATCCTTCTTATTTAATGGAATAGTTACTTCATATTTACCTTTAAATACTCCTATTTCCATTCCATCTATAACTTCTTTTTCTGAATATTTAGCAATTTTTATGTTTCCAAACTCAATAGTTGTATTTTCAGTGGTTATATTAATATCCATTACATCTGATAGATTTGGATACTTAACTTCACCTTTATCTGTTGTTTCATTATTTTCTGGAGTATTTACATCTCCATTATCTTCATCTAGCTGTATATCTTCACCTTCAGAAACAACTTCAGCATTATCAGGTGTTTCATTTCCTTCTTCTACTCCATCCAATGGTGGATTTTCTGGTTCTTCAGTATCTTGATTTTCAGGCTGTTCTGGTTCTACTGGTGGTGTAGTATCCTCTCCACCACTTCCTTCTGAACCTGTAGACTCCATTTTATAATCTGATAAATCAACAATGAATTTTACTTCATTTTCATTAGCATTCATGAACCATTGTTTCTGACCAAATTCTTTATTAGTATTCCAAGTATCACCTTTAAATTCTACTTTTACGCTAGCATTATTCTGAGAGTAAACAACACCAGCTATCCCTGCTACAAATGCAACTGCAACTAAACATACAATTATACTACGCAGGAATTTATTTTTTCCTTTTAAAGTCATTTAAATTATCCCCCTATTTTTATTTTACCAATGTTACACATTATTAAATATGTATATAAATTTTTTATATATTTATAATTGACGTGTAATTTACAACTACAATATCAATTTCTTTAACATATTCACCATCTTCAAGAACTTCTTCTAAAAGATTGGTTTCCTCTTCAAAAAGACCTGTCTCTTCGTCTAAAATGCCAGTCTCCTCATCTAAAAGTCCAGTTTCTTCTTCTAGCAGTCCTGTTTCCTCTTCTAAAATATTTGTTTCTTCTTCTAATAAATCTGTTTCTGAATCTAATATTTCAGTATCTTTAGTAGATAATATATCAGTTGCTATATATTTATCATCAATCTTAGTTTTTCTTATAATATCTTCATTTTTTACTTTCTCTTCGTTATTTGACTTTACCTTTGGAGTGCTTGTACTTCTTGATATAGAAGTTTTTATTTTAGTTAAACCATTATCTGTTGCTCCAGACAATACTACTTCTTTTTTCTTAACTATCTTTATTCCAGTAAGGTCTTTAACTATTTCTATAACATTGCATTTAAAGAATAAAATTGTAGTACTTATAAAAGTGACAATACTACCAATTATCCCAACAATAAGCATAATCTTATACATAACTCTTTCCCCCTACCTCTTATATCAATCCAAGATTAGAAAGTCTTCTTCTTATTTTGCTAAACTCTAAATCTTCACTACTTCCTGAAATATTAGTAGCGGAGTTATATCTTGATACTGCTGCTGAATAATTTCTTTCACCTTCAGATTTTCCAGCTTCTATGTCTAAAAGTATATTAATAATTTTTATATAGGCTTTTAAACTATTAGGATATTCAACTATTGTTCTATCTAATTGTTCTATTGCTCTAGTAGGATTGCCTAAATCATTATATATTTCCCCTATTTTTATTAATGTACTTTCTCTTTCTCTACCATCCATATCAAGTAAAACTTCATAATTTTCAATTGCAGTTTCAAAATATTCTTGTGCAACTGACTTATCATTTTCATTTATACCTTTGCTATGATATGCTTGAGCAATTTTATTTATAAATTCAGTTTCATATGTTAAAGTTAATGTGTCATTATTTAAATTATTTAATAATTCTTTAGCCTTATTTACTATCTCTATAATTTTATTATTAGCATTTGCTAAACTTCCTTTATATGACATATATATATTAGCTAAGGAATTATAATTTGCTAATTTTTTCTCATTATTTGATAATGTTTCATTATAATTTTCAAATTCAACTAATTCATTTTGGAATTCTGCATAATCTATATTCATACTACTTAATGTTGTAGCTAAGGTCTTATAATACTTTGCATCTTCTATCTTCTTTTCATTTACCATTCTGAAATACTTTAATGCCATTGGATAATTTTTTGTATCTAAGTATGTCATTGCTAATTTGAATAATACTTCATTATTTTTATTTACTCCTGCATACTTATCATTAATGTATCCTTCAACCTTTTCTATACCATCTGATATATTTCCCATATTTGAATATATATTAAGTATCTTTATATATGCATCCTCTTTACTACCATCAACATCCATTATTAATTCATCCAATACTTCTATAGCTTTGTTGTATTCGCCATCAACTAGATATCTATCAGATTTATTAATCATGTTTTTATAATTAGCTAAATTGTTACTTCTTACTCCATTGGTTCCTATTAAAGTCATAAATAAAAATATTACTAACAATGAAGCACTTATAATAAATTTTCTTAATTCTTTAAATAATCCAGCCCTATATTCTTTAGTAAGCTTCTTTATATTTTCTAAATCATCTTTAAGATCCTTACAGTTTTGATATCTATTTTCTGGTCTCTCTTCAGTACACTTTGATATTATGTACTCAAGTCCTTCCGGCAATGAAGCATCTATCTGCCTAATTGGAACCATATTTTTAGGTAACTTTACTGTTATTAATGCATATAAAGTAGCTCCTAAACTATAAATATCTGATCTACAATCTAAACTCATATGTTGTCTTTGTTCCGGTGATGCATAAGATGCTGTCATTCCACCCTTAGTAGTATCTTCACTATCTTCCATTGATGCAATTCCGAAATCTATTAGCTTTATTCTTCCTTCAGAAGTTATCATTATATTTGATGGTTTTAAATCTCTATGCAATATTGGATTAGGTCTAGTGTGGATATAATATAAAACATCCGCTAATTGTTTTGCCCATTCTATAACATTATGTGCATTTCCTTTATGATTTTTTGTTACTACTTTTTCAAGAGTTTGTCCATCTATATAGTCCATAACAATATAGATACTCTTTATCTTGCCTGTGCTATCTTTTTCTTCTAATATATATTCAC
>CAKVLD010000087.1 GCA_934755305.1 uncultured Clostridium sp.
AAGGTAACACCACCATTACTGCATCATTATCCTTCTTCAATAATTTAACTGCTGATAAACCTATACATGTAGCAGTTGCTATTTATAACTATTTAGGTTCTATCGCTACTATCATCTTTATCCTTCTATTATCCACTTAACATTTATGATTCCATTAGTATTTATATATATTTTCTTAATGATAGTTTTTAACATTACATTGTTCCATTGTTCAACTGGTATACTTAAAACTGATTGCACATCCTTTTTAAAGCTTCCTTTTTCTTGTGGTATAGTCCTAATTTGTTGCTCTAGTACCTCTTTATTTTTTATTAAACTATCTAAAGTATTACTAATACTTTCGTTTTGTAACTTGAACTGATTTATATTTATTGCTTCATTAGAATAAAGTTCAACTAATTTATTGGTTTTCCTCATTTGCTCTTTTATTGACTTTTCTATACCTTGTAATTGCTCCTCTAGGTTATTTTTTATACTCATGTTAGTATTTATATTTATTAAATCAAAATCCCTCTCTACAAGTTCATTCAATCTATATAAAATATATTCCACTAAGAATTCTTCTTCGACTCTGTTGCTACTATGACCAACTGCTAAACCACTTTTTTCATATTCACAACAATTATAATGTAGTTTTTTTCCCTTCTTTCTTCTTATAGTCATACTTGATTTACAATTATCACACACAAGTAAATTGCTAAATAGTGAGGCATTAGATGATTTTTCTTTTCCCTTTACACTAAATCTATATTCTTTTGCTCTCTCTGAATTTTTCTTAAATATTTCATTAGCCTTTACAAAAGTTTCATAGTCTATTATGGCTTCGTGATTATTCAAATGCTTAACCCATTTATCTTTATCAATATTTTTTCTTATTGACATAGTTACGTCAATCCCTTGTGATTTTCCTTGAACTAAAGTTCCTATATAAACCTCATTTAAAATTATATTTTTTATAGTATTTCCCCTTATCGTTCCTCCATTTTTTCCTTTTATTCCTTCTGATGTTAGTATGTTCCCAATCTTAACTGTTCCATTTCCTTGCAAGTAAAGTTTAAATATTCTTTTAACTATTGATGCTTCTAAATCATTAACTACAAAATTCTTTTTTTGTATATCATAATCATATCCAAGTGGTGCTATACAATTATATATCTTACCTTGTTCTTTAAAGTTCTCAAATACTGTTTTTATTCTTTTACTAGTTCTTTGACTCTCTTGCTCACTTAACCAACCAAACAAACCAAAGTTACCTGTTTCTTTAAAAGAATCTAATCCATCTTCTATAAATACTATCCGTATTCCCACTTCTCTCAAATCTCTAATCGCTGATAATGTTTCTATCATATTTCTTCCAAATCTCGAAAAACTTTTAGATAATAATATGTCATATTTCTTATCTTTTCCATCTTGAATAAGTTCTTTCCACTGTGTTCTATATTTTGCTTTTGTTCCCGAAATAGCTTCATCAATATAACTTTTATACAAAATGCAATTACTGTTTCTATCCATCCAAGCTTTAAAAATATCTTCTTGGTTTCCAATACTTTTTGACTGTGAATCATAATCAGTACTGGTACGACTAAAAGTTGCCACCTTGAACATTGTTTATTCCTCCTTATGTAAAAATAACTTAGTATTATCATTATACTAAGTTACACATTTCATTTAAAGCAGCCTCTAATTTTTTAGTTCCAAATTCATCAATAAAAGTAAATACTCTTTTTCCTTTTTTCCATAATGAAATTCTTATATTATCATCCTTGTATATATCCTTAATCTCATTAGGCTTTAATTCCCGTTTATAAGCTTCAAGCTTGTCCTTTTCAACATAATTAAGTATTCTTATATCCATTTCTAAAACTCCTTGTATCGCTTGTTTTATCATATGTTTTTAAAATCAAAAGTGTTACTTTTTTGATTGAAAATATTAATTAATCTTATAATCTTCTTTCATTTTTCCTCATACTTTACTATCTGCGATCACATGCAAAAATGTAAAAAATTTTAAAAAATTTTTTCAAAAAATAATAGGGACTAACAATATTTAATTATTGTTAGTCCCTCTATGATTAATTATCTTCTTGAGTCAATAAAGCTTCTTATATAATCAATTTATGTTTTTCTATGCTTTGCTATAAAATCTTTAATATCTTTTATCTGTTTACCCCTTGATTCTTTTATAACGCTTTTTATACGACTTATAAACTCTCTTGTTTCCATTTCCTCTATTTCCTTCTTATTACTACCACAATACACTCTTGTATTTGTATAAGCTGGCTCTACATCCAACAATATAGATATTTCCTTAATGTGATCAAAGGAAGTTATAACCCTTACATAATTATAATTTTTACCTTTATTCTTAACTTCAATCCAGTAATCACTCTTACACACAAACCCAAATGATAAACTAGTTATTTTACTTAAGTTTGATATAAGTTCTTCTGTGGGTTCTATTGTATAAGTAAAATGTAATCCCATTTTATCCTCATAATAAGTAAAATCCCTTAATTTAAAATCTTTATCGTAGTTGTGATTTATTAACAATAATGGTGGTTTCTTCTGTTTATATAATACATCTTTAAAAGCACCACTAATAATTCTTTCTTTAAAGAAACTTCTCCTTTCTTTACTAAATAACACTTCTGATAGTTCATTAGTAGGTAGGAAACCTTTTATTAAAAGGTCTCCATTCTCTAGTATCCTAATCTCACATTTATCATTACTGATAAATATTTTATTGCTATTACTACTCATATCTATCTCCTAATTTCCCCTCTAAGTACTTTATCCTATTTTCAACATCTTCCATAATATTATTTAAATAACTATGAATTCTGTTAAATAAAGATGTTTCTATCTCTTCGAGTGTAGGAAATTCAAGTTTTTCTTCTAACTCCTGCTTTTGTAATTTTAAACTTTCAAGTTTTTTTCTTTCTTCTTTCGCAAGTTGTTTATCTATAGCATCTAAGTCATTTACGGTTTCTTCTAAAGCTTCTATTTCTTCATTATACTCTTCAATCATCCTCTCTCTCTTATGAGTCGGCAATATTCTTTGTAGTGCTTCACCTTTTAGATACTTATCATAACTTCTTTTATAATATGAAAAGTCATATAAACATATCTCATTAGCAAATAATTCACTTACTTCTGATTCTCTTTTCCCAAATATATCTTCAGCTTTAATATTATCTATTGTAATATTTTTTATATCTCCTCTAATTTGATCTCTTAGCTCTCTTAACTTATCCAATACAATAGTAGCTAAAATTGGATTTAGTAATACCTCATTTGGTATGGCTGGGTTAGTTACTTGAAATATAGAGTACCTAAATTTATTAATCTGTTTATACCTTTCTATCATTCTTATTCCTGTGATTGTTTGCCCTATTTTTTTCTTTATCATATTAATTATCTCTCCTTCGTTTCTCTTATAAAATTTTCTATTTTTTTGTGTGTCATATAAAAAGAATCTATTTCTTCTCTAACTGCATCAATGTTTGAATTATAAGTTTCATTGTCACAAACGTGTACGGATAAATGGTTACCACCATTTTCTTTTATATAAATATAAGAATCACAAAGCACTACACTTGCTTTCTCTCTTTCAATTCTTGTATATAACTTTATAATACTCTCTGTTTTTACCATATTATTCTATTCTCCTAACACATTTATTGCATATAGTTCTACTTTTTTATAATATTCCTCGAACTCTGCTATTTTTACTTGTATTTCATCATGATTACTTTTGTATAGTTCTTCATTCATTGTAAGAATTTCTACATTAGTATTTACTTTGGGTATAAAATTTACCGTTGCCGAACAATTTACTACCATTTCTTCCCCTATAAATATATTTGTGCTTAAATCAATATAACTTTTATTTTGTAACATATAAAATTTTCTCCTTTAACTTTAGTAATTCTTTATCTTTCATTATTAATCTGATGTTGAACTTCAGCCATTAGCCTATTCCAATCTTTTCTATACTCTTCCTCTGACCACTTTTGCATTTCTACAATTGTTAACTCTTGAGATAACAACTCTTGCCATTCCTTTATTCTCTTATGGTTGTTGTGAAGCTTATCATACTCAATGCATTTATTCATATATTCATAGAAATTAGGATATTGATATTTATCCCAAGCCTGAATTGCAAACCATAAGCTATTATCACCCTTATATAAGACTTGTTTCTTATTATAGAAAGCTATTCCAAGGTTTAAAAATCTCTCTATTGGACTCTCTTTCCTTCTCGTGACTCTTTCCCTATGTATCTTTTTATTAGCCATTATTTTCTTCTCCTTCCGGATCAAAAAGAATATGAATATTTTTCCTTGTACTAGGTGTTAATCCTAATTGTTTTAACATAGCTAAGATACTATTACTTGTACTATTTTTAACCTTTACTATTGATAAGTAAGCCTCTATGTTTCCACTTTCTTTATATTTTATTAATAACTCATTAAAGAATTTGAAATCCACCATATTACTGACTATGGATGCAAGAATGAAGCTATCACTTTTTATAAGATTAGGAATCATTTCAACAAGTTCCTTATATAATTTTTTATATTCCTCATTACTTGGCAATAACTTAGTAGTTCCTTTTATATCACCAATGGCTGAGAAATAAGCCTGAATGTTTAACTCTTTCTCTTCCTGAAGACTAAGTTCTTCTTTAGTCCAATTCTTCATATTATCCTCCTAATCAAAAATTGATTTTTTTCCTTTGAAGCTGAAAATATTACTTTCATAACTTGACTCAAAACCTTCAACTTCAAAAGTATTTCTTATGGCAATTCTAACAAGATCACTAATTGACTTTTGCTCCTGATTCATCAATCTATTAAGCTCTTCTTTTTCTAAACTGTTAATTTTCACATTAAGTTTATTTACACGTCTATCCATATTTTCTCCCTTCTCTATAGCAAATAGTTTATTTGTTCTTTTGGCATATCTATTTTTAAAAGTTCACATTGTTTACTCACTAGTTTTTCTTCAAGTTCTTCATGACACTTTTTACATACTGTCACTAGATTTGAGGGCTCATAAGCTAATTCAGGATGAGTTGCTCTTTTATATATGTGATGCACTTGTAAACATTTGTATTCTACATATCCACGATTAAAACACAACCTACAAACTCCTCTATCTCTTCTTTTAATATCAATCTTTAAACTTCTCCATCTGCTGGTATTAGTAAACTTGTCAGCTTCTTTCGTTGCTTCTGTCCTATCTTTCCTTTTCTGCTTCTGCACTGATGATTTACATTTATCACAATATATATTTCCATAAGTTATTAAACTTCTACATCTATTACACCTAGCTTTTATAATTTATAATCAACTCCTAAATTTTTTCTTGACAGTAATTTTTATTGTATGATATGCTTTAATCAAAATAAAAAAAAACTTAACCTTTGATATTTCAATTGGTTAAGCCTTTTTTTATCCTTACATGTACCCCCTTAAAATATTCATTGTAAAGGGGAATTTATTTTATGAAATTGCTGAGCGAAACTGTTAAAATGAGGAAATAAAAAAAGCACGTCCTTATTAATATGCTATTGATATTGATAAGACTTACTTTTTAATAATTTTTAGTTATATACCCTTACACTATATATTGTATTTACTTTAAACATATAGGGATACTTTTTTATATAATCTTTTTATTTTTTCCAATTATTTTATTATATTCTCCCATCTCCTTAATTCTTTGCATCTCTACTGGTGTTATCTTCTTAAGTTCATCAAACAAATTATGTATACCCAGTTTATTTTCCTCTCTAAATCTCTTTAATATAGTTTTTTTCTTATATACCTGTTGCTTTGTAGTACTAGTTATTCTAATCAATCTCATCAATAAATTTTCATCTACAATAACATAAGACTTAAGAAACATTATAAATGCCTTTCTAGTATTCTTCTTCCATCTATAGTAGGACTCTAACATTTGCTTAAATTCTATATCTTTTAACTCATCTAACTCAATATCATTAATACAATAATATTCTCTAAAATTTCTTTTTCTAATTGTTACTGCTGAGTTTACGTTATAAATTATATATTGACTTCTATAGAAGTCTTCCTCTGCTTCTGCTTCTATAATAACCTTAACTCTCCATCCTTCATTAATTTTTATTTTATTATATCTACTTATAGTCTTTACACAACAATATCTACTATACTTCTTCATATTGCTTGTGCCCTGTTCTTTTTTAATTACACTTATTTCTCTTTTCAGTTTAAATTTTTCATTTGTTAACATAATATTTCTCTCCCTTTATAATTTAAAATTTATAATACACCAATTATAGATATTTATTAGCCATTTCCCTCTTAGTAAAATGTTATTAAATCTGTTCATTCCCTCGCTCGTACCTCGCTCACTCATTTCCATATTTAATAACATTTTTTTGAATTCCCATTATTCTCTTATTTCACTTCAGCTCCACGTTGTTTCGCTTCGTTACATAAGAAAATAATGAAAATTCAAGTGGAAAGCTTCGCCGTTTGTTAACATTTCAGTGATTACATATATTTATAATAATACGCACAGAAATGTTAACACCTACTTTTTACTAATTATCGATACTCTAGTAATTTTACTTTTGATTCTAATACTATAATTATTAATACTATATCCTTGTCCAATTAATTGTTTTGATAGTCCTTTCCACTTAATCAATCTTCCTCTTTCGTCAAATATACCAACTTCTATTGATAGCTCTTGCTTATCTTTAGATGTTAATGGTCTGTTTAACCACTTATCATCTAATAGAATTTCATTAATTTTTATTTTCTCATTAGTTTTTAAGAATAATACTTCTATATCCTTTCTCACCCTACTTCTAGCTTGAACTTGAGTAGTTTCATTTGTTGAATTAACTAAAACCCAATCAATATCTTTATTTTTTATGTTAACTCCAGTTTGTAAACTTGCATTTATAACTAATATATCTAGTTCTTCAGGAATTAAAGATTCTTTTACTATAGAGTCTAAACACTCCAATTGATATGTACTCATAGCATTATCCTTATTGTTTAAAGACCATAATCCAACTGCTTTTAATCCTACTTCACGGCAAGTCTTAACTATAGACTTTACAGTCGTTATTCTATCTGTATAAACTAACATTTTTATTTTTTGTTTTAATGTTATCTCCTTAAACTCTTTTATTATTTTTTTTATATCCTTATTAGTTGAATATGGTATTATCACATTTTCCCTTAACCTTTTAATACCAGTATCTTTGCTAAAATCAAATACATTATGTAATCTTTTAGAATCTATTACCTTAGGTGTAGCACTTAATAAGATAACTTTGGCTTGTTTACTCAATTTATTAATAGTTTCAATAGCAATTTTATAAACCTGTGTTTCCTCATCATCAAACTTTCTATGATAATCTATAACCTGATGTGCTTCATCACATATTATCATTTTTACTGTAATAAAAGCATCAGGGTTATTGCTTGATAACAATCCAAATTGGGCATATGTCATAACAGTTATTCTATTTTCACCAACACCTTCACCAAATACAATAGAATTACTAACTACATTATTATCATCACTTTTATAATAAAATCTACATAAGCTTGAATAGTCCTTATCTAAAGCAACTGCATTTTTTAAGTTTCTTGTATCACATAAGTAAATTATATTTTCTAACTTTTCGCCTTTAATTAATGTATTAAAAGTAAAATAAGTTTTTCCACTTCCACAAGGTGCTATTATTAAACTAATACCATCAGAAATAGCATACCCGTTTTCATTCCATAATTCACTTAAAGTTTTTTCAACTTTTATAATACTTCTCATAAGATTTTAACTCCTTTATTTATAATTCGAATTTTCTTCACTTTACTATATGTAATGAACTGTAAAAACGTAAAATAATCTCAATTAAATTTATGAAAAATATTATTTTATATAATATAAGCCCTGTAATCTAATAAAAATAATCATGTTCCTTGTCTTTATCTATCCTCTTTTGCATAGCTATCTTTACAAAATCGAAATAGATTTATATATAATTTAAGTATAAAAATAGATATAAAAAACTGATACAAATTTGATTTGCATCAGCTTTAAAATTGATTTAATATATTAAATTTTACTTTAACTTACATTTATCACATCTACCACTATTCCATGATTTACCATGAAAATATTCCCCACAACTTTTACATTTGCAATTAAACACTTTATTTTTAGCTCTTTCGCTCATCTTTCTTCTAGTTTCTTCAGAATGCTTCTTACCATACATAGGATTTTTTTCCCCTTTAATCTTTTCTCCATTTCCCCAATTAGGATTATTTTTCCCTAAACTTCTCGCCCTACACTTTTCTCTATACTCTTCCGAATGCTTTCTTCCCTTATTAAAATGAATTTTTCCTGTATTATTTTTTTTAAGAGTATTACTAATTTTTAATTTATGCTCTTCAGATAATGATCTTCCTTTTTGGGCTTCACTCATTTTTCTTCTAGATTCATCTGTATGACTTCTATTATACATTGGATTATTTTCAGGCACCTTAAACCTTTCTTTTGCCTTTTCCGATATCATTCTCTTAGTTTCTTCACTATGCATTTTTCCATAAAAAGGATTATTTTCTCCTAATCTTTCTTTTGCATTATCACTTAATATTTTTCTTACTTCAATAGTATGTTTTTTACCATAAAAAGGATTGTTTTCACCTTTTATCAAATAACCTTTACCATACTTCGGATTATCCTTTCCACATTTAAAAGGATGTCCATCCCCTCCATCAGTTTCATTAGTTAATCTAAAGTTTGAAGTTTGTCTATAGTATGCAATTAATTCAATTTCCTTTTCAAAAGCTTTTTCCTCTGTAAGATTAATAAATACCTTTCTCACATCACATTCATGTGTATTGTAATAATCTATAAAGAACTGATTCCTTCCTGATTTTTGCAAATATCTATTGTTACATCCTTTTCCTACATAAAATACTTCTCCAGTTTTTTTATTAAACCATTCATAAATGTAGTATCTATTATCTCTATTTTCCATATTCTCTTCCCCACTACTTATAATATTTTATTTTTAATTTACTTTGTAATTGATTCATCGCTCCTTAAAGTTCTTAACCTAGTTAAGACTTTATTAATACCATTTTATATATTATATTATACCTTATAATCTTACCATATTTTTCAATAAATTTGCAACAAAAAAAGATTAGCTTTTCATGGCTAATCTCCCTAATCAATCTTTTAAATTAAATATATATTTTATATCTTCAAATAGTCTAAAACTTCTTTTGCATCCTCTTTTTTAATTTCATCATAATAGCATAATTTTTTACCTATACCATTAAGAGAAGTTCCAAATACAAATCCATCATATGTTTCTTTTGTAATCCAAAATCTATCATGAAAATCATTTATATCTCTGTGACTTAAAGTAATATTATAACTACTAAGATGACTTTGTATATCTGAAAATAAATTTATATCTAAAGTTTTTTGCATACCAAAATGAACTATCTCTTTTGCTTTTAAAGATTCTAAAACTGCTATTAAGTCTTTTTTGTACTGATTATCATACTTATTAGGAAATAAATAGTTATCTGTAATTACTATAGTTTTCTGATTTGCACATAATCCTACTAATTTATCTATCATAAATGAAGCTGTATCGCTAATATCAGTTGGTTTTATTACCCCTTCTAACAATGGGACTAATTTTTCTCCCTTCTCGCCCAAAACAAGTTCACCATTCATTTCCATTTCACATAAAATCTTTAAATCTATTCGTGCTTTTATTGGTTTAATATTATGATAACATTCATTTCCATATTTTATTATATTTGCTTCAACTTCATCAACATTACAATCTTTTGGAAAACATAATGTATATACTATTGACTCTTCATTATCAACTATAACCCCTATATGATTTAAAAATTTTTTTCCCCAAAAATTAGTTTGAGCAGAGTCTACATTAATAGATTTTAAGTAATTGCACATGTCCATTCTATATTTAATTCTTAATTCACAATCATTTATATCATATAATTCCTTAACAGTTGTATTTTATACTTAACTTGTGGTTCTTTCCAATGTTAGTTGAATCTCTTCAATACTTATATAATTATTAAGTTATTGAAGAGAGTTTTATCTTATT
>CAKVLD010000088.1 GCA_934755305.1 uncultured Clostridium sp.
TGCCTGTTCTTTATTTTTTGCCTCTACTGCAATATTTAAATAATCAAGATCATAAACTTTGTGATTATATTTTTCATCAATTCGCGACTTTAATTCATTTACATGAATATATAAATCTCTTACTTCATTTAATATTTTAAATAAATTTTCTAAGTCATTTATAGAAACTAATTGTAATTCGAAAGCATCACACTCGTTTATTACATCCATAATTTGAGCTAATTTATTAAAACTGTCTACACTATCTTCAATTAATAAATCAAATTTTTCTTTCAATTCTATAATAATATTAGATTTTTTCTTTATATTAAAAATAGTTTCTTCAATATTACGTTTAATTTGTGCTTCATTTATATTATCTAATGAGTAATTCTTCCATGTATCTTCTTTATCAAACTTATTAACTATATTATATAAACTACTATAAGACGTAATTAAGTTATTATATTCACTTAACTTTTCTTCAGTAAAATCTTCTAAATATTTATAGTTAAAATTTAAATCCATTGCTTCACTATACTTTGAAAGCATTCCATATGCTTCATATAGTGATTTTCCAAAAGGTTCAATAATTCTATGCAGTTCTTTAATATAAAGATTTAGTTCTTGCCTTATATTATATAAATTATTTAATGTATTAGTATAATTGAATTTTTCGTTATGACTTGGCATACTTAAAGTTTCTGCTAATTCTTTAATTATATCTTTCTTATTACTTTTATTACTATGAAGTTGAAGACAAAATTCATCTAATCCAACTTGTTTTAATCTATTATAAACAACATTTAATGCTGCTAACTTTTCAGATACAAATAATACATTTTTCCCCATTGATAAGCATTCAGCTATTATATTTGTAATAGTTTGGGATTTACCAGTACCTGGTGGCCCTTGCATTACAAATGATAAACCATTTTTTGCAGCCAAAATAGCTTCTTGTTGACTTGAATCTGCATCTAATACCTGAAATACCTCATTAGGATTTATATCATCAATATTAACTTCTAAACTACTTATCATCTCTTCAGAATTTATTTCAACTTCTTCACCAATTACAGCTTCAACAACTTTATTATTAATCATTTCATTTTCAAGTTCGTCAAAATCCTTATACATAGATATCTTTTGGAAAGAAAATGTTCCAAGTTCAACTTGAGTATTAATCTTCCACATAGGATTATTAATAATATCCTCTATATCTTCAAAATACTTATCTATATCTATTAAATCATCTTCCGTTGGATTTTCTAGTATTATATTATATTCACTTTCAAACTTTAACCTAAGTGCAGGGTTTAATACCACTTCATCTCCACTTAATTTTAATTTATTATTTTCAAATATATTTCCATGTATTATATTTACTGGCAATAGTAATATTGGAGATTTTGTTTCCTTATTATCCTTATCCACCCACTCCAAAAAACCAATTGCTAAATAAAGTATATTAACACCTTGCTCTTCTATCGAGTTTTTTGCTCTTAATCTTAAATTATCAAGTGATTTTTTTAATTCTGCATCACTTTTTGTAGTAAGAACTTGTCCATCTTTAAGTATTTCCTCTAAGTTTTTTTCTTCTAATTTATATATTTCAGCCTTTTTAATAAACTCTAAAACATTATCATTAGTATACAAATTATTAAAAACTTCTTTATAATTAGGCTTATCAATAGTAATACTACCTACTCGTAATTCTTTATAATTAATAAGTTTATTTGTTCTCCCTATATCTAATAGTCGTTTTTTCCATTCCTCAACTTTCGTGTTTATAGTCATTGTATTCACCTGCCTTAATTAGTAATCCCTAGCATATTTTAATTAAATCATAATATTCGTTGCCAAAATCTTCAATAATAAATTGAGGGGCATCTTTTGTAAAGACACCTGTGATCCCTGGAGTTATAAATGTTAGCGTCTTTCTCGCTCTAGTCATAGCAACATAAAGCAATTTCTTTTCATGATTTAATAAGTTTTCTTTATCTTTTTCATAAGCTTCAGATCCAATACTTGAAAATACTGAAAGCTTTTCTAGCTCTTTTGGATTTGGTAAATATTTGTTATTGAAATTCATTATAATTACATGATCAAATTCTAATCCCTTTATACTAAACATATCGCTATAAAAAATTTGTTTATCTTCATTTTCATTAAATTTCTTACTATAGTTTTTAATATCAGAAAGAGAGAACATCATTGATAGCTTTCTCTTAACATTATCTTCTCTGCTCCATAATTGATTTGCAGCTCTATTAATAATTGCAACTGTTTCCTTAGGATTTAATGTATGAATTCTACTTATTGAATCTCTTATACTATCATACATTTTCTTTTCATTAATAAAATACTTAATTACCGGTCTTTCTCCTGAGTTTACATACTTTATATTAGAATTTTTTACTTCATCTAAAAAGTTTAATGTATTTGCTAAACTCATTATTTCTTTTGTAGATCTAAAATTTTCATTTAACACTTTATTTTTTCTTCCTGAAAAATCCAATCCAAGTTCTGAAAAACTATATAAATTCTTTTTATAAATTCTTTGTTTTGTATCACCTGCAGCAACTATTTGTTCCTTATATAATAACTTTAACGCCATTAACTGCATAGGTTGAAAATCTTGAATTTCATCTATAAATATATAATCATATTTATTTTTATCATGGATAAGCTCTTTATTTTTTAATAATAATAATGCATAATCTTCCATATCTAACTGTCTTTCGTAATCACCATAACGTCCGCTTTCACGCTCAGCCTCATAATTTTCAAATATTTTAAAAATTGTCTTTCTTTGCTCCTTTAAAACTCTTGGCGCATTACCTCTTCCTATTCTTTCTACATTTAAATATTTATCTAATGTAATGAGTCCATTAGCCTTAATCCATAATATTTCATCTCTTAAAAATTCATTTGTATGAGTTTTATATAATTTTTCTTTTTCAGGTAAGTTTACAAAATTTTCACTTCTCTCATCCTTAAATGGTAATGAAGCTCTCATAACTCTTCTTACCGCCAAATCATTTACTTTTTCCATTGAATCAATATTAGTCTCTATTCCTTTAATCTTATCAAAGCCTATATCTTTAAGGACTTTTCTTGCTAGGTCATGAAAAGAAACAATATATATTTCATGTTTCTTTCTATACTCTTCAAAATCTTTATATTTTGATATTCTTTTATAAACATCATTAACTAAGGTTTTATTAAAAGTAACATATACAAGTCTTTTTGACTCATCACTAGTATTAAGAACTTTAAAAAATTTATATAAAAGAAGTACGCTTTTACCGCTTCCAGGCACACCATTTATAAGCATTTGATCCTCTTCTTGATCTATTATTCTTATTTGTGTGTCAGAAAGCTTTATCGTATCTATAAAGTCGTAATTTATATATTTCTGCCACAACTTAGCCTTATCACTGATAAATTGCTGAAATAACTCATTAGTAATTAACTCTGTCAATTGCCCATTCCCCCTTAGTACAGATATATTGATGTTGACACATACTGCAATGAGTCCCACATCTTCCTTCTATAGTATTCATATTTACATCTTCTAAGAAAAGTTTGATATATTCCTTACTCTTTAGATCTTTATCCTTATATGCATCTTTAATCTTATGATAAATACCATATTTACTTCTTAATATTTGGATATCTTTCATATAATAAGGAAAATTTATATTTTTAAACTTAAATCTAGTATTGATATCCCTAGTATATGAAGTTTCTAATAAGTTTTCTTTCAAAGTGTCTGTCCACTGTGGGAATAACTTAAAGAAAATCTCCTTAACTCTTTTATCATTTCTCTTAGAACCACTAAATAATGATGCTAACGTTGTAAAGACCATTTGTTGATGTAATTCTGTAGAATATACAGGGTTGCTTCCCAAAATGTTAGATAAAAAGAATTTTCTTGGACAAAAATCTAAGTCTAGTAAAGCAACAGGCGATATATCTTCACTCCAATCTATATCACCAATTTTTATCCTTTCTAGCTCAACTTCATCTTCCATAAAATCAAAATAGCTAATTGGAGTGCTATTAGCTAACTCCTCTTCTACTTCATAAATGTTCTTAATAATATTATAAACTGATGACTTATTATCATTATCAAAAATACCATCAATATATAATATATTAATTCTGCCATCATAATTTTCAAAAAGTATACATAAATTATAATTTAAAAAATCATTAAACGTATTTAACCATTTATTATGAATTACCAATAACTTTTTAAATAACGGATTATTTAAGTTAGAATAATTAATAATTCTCTCTAAAAAATTTTTATTTAGAATATTTGATATTCCTTTAATTTCATGTATTCTTTCAATACTCTTTTCAGATAAATCAACTAAATTTATCTCCTTTACATCTTCTAAAATAATTCCCTCTAATGTAAATATTGATTTTATTTTAATATCTGTCCCATCATCAGTAGATTTATCAGATATTATTGCAATTAATAGGCTCCTCATTTCTTCGAAACTCATTAATTCATAATCTTCTCCCTTAAAAGATAAATCATCACTTAATTTACTAAATCTTAAATCTTCTTCTATTTGTTCACAGTTAAAAGATAGATTATTCCATATTTCCTTTAATGAAGCTAAATGTTCATTAACATCTAGCATATCATCGTGTAATAGAATCTTAGCCATTCTTTTGAACTTATGCATTATATCTTTAAATTGTTTTATAGTTACTTCATATCTATCAGAATTTAAATAGCTAAATACTTTAAGTGGATTCATTAAATACATTTTTACTCTATCCTTTTGAACTTTACTTTCACTAAGCTTATCAAACTCACTTTTGAATTGATCAAGTAATTCTAGGTTATCTATTCTACTTAAATAATCACCAATAGTTTCACATCCATCAAAATAATCCTTTAAATCTATTAATAAGGTAGCTGCCCTCTTACCTGATATGTATTTATTACCTGATTTAATTTCAACCCATCCTGAAGTTATGCATTTAAATAAGTCATTAAATGTAATTTTAAAATCATCTTCTTTTATCTCTAAATTATATAGATTAATTAAAAAATTTCCTTCATCATAAGAAAATATATCTTTATTTTCTTTTGTATTTTCAAATATTACATCTTTAAAATATTCATTTAATATATCTGATGATATTCCAACATATTGTCTTTCAACAGTTCCGCTATATGTGTGCTTTTTATCTAATGGATATTCCCTTAAGTATTGTTTAAACCTTGATGGATTTTCAAAACTTTTAAAAACAATATCTTCCATTAGATTTTTTTCTATAGGATCTCCACTTAAATATTTCATAAAATTACTGGTAAATATCCTACTTTCAATTTCACCATTTTCACATATGGTTTTATATAATTCATAATAATTAGGGCAATTTTCTGCTATTTCTCTTGTAAAATAAACTTTAAAAATAACATCCATTCCCCTATTTTCAAGTCTCTTTAACATTAAGTATGTGTTCATGTCTAACTTCACATCATTATATATATAAAGTTTAGATATATTTTTTAGCTCTCCATTTATTTCTTTTGATCTATTATTAAAATTTTGAATTTTTTTCGCAAAAATTTCACTATTAATAGGTTCCATAAATTCGCTTAATAAATCTTCTATTTTTTCATCTTTAATAAACTCAGTGTAGATCATTAAAATATCTTTTTCTTTTTTATTAAGAGTTTTATCTTGTTTTACTAATAAGTTATTAATTTTTTTTACTCCAAGCTCACTTAAATATCTTATAACTTCTAAAATATTATCTATATCTTTAAGATAACTAGTTCTTTCTTCAAAAGATATATCCATCTTCTCTATAATATCTCTTAATATAGATGTCATCCTAATAACTTCAATTGTATTATTCCATTTTGGATATAGTATTTTTTCAATATCTTTAAATAATACTATATTCATTTTTTTATCAGCAAATAAAATATTCTTTATATATTGTTCTAAAGTAGACGTTGAAAATGCATGAAGTTCATTGGAATTAATATTAAGTGATCTAAAATACTCCTTTGGCCTACTTATAAACTGAATCTTCATATGTTATCCCACCCTTTTCTATAAGATTCATCCAACTTGAAACACTTGAAGAATTAGCTATTAATTTGGAAGAATGTATAATTAACATTTCCTTAGCCCTAGTTGTAGCCACATATAACAAACGTGTTTCTTCTCCTATAATTTCTTCTTTTTCATCTTTGTTTAGTTCACTAAACAATTTATTATTGTAGTTATTTTTAGCTATTTCAATATTGTATCCCACTTGATATTCCTTACTATTTACTTCTTTAACTATTAAGTTAACATCTGAATTATCAAAGAAAAAATTAGTAGTTGTATAAGGCATGATAACAACATCAAATTCTAATCCTTTAGCCTTGTGTACAGTCATACAGTTAATTGCATCTGATGATATATCATTATCAATTTTCTTTCTTGACTCATCTTTATTTGATGATATATTTACTCTTAAATATTCTTCTATATCAAATAAAGTTATATATTTATTACTAAAATTCTTGTTAATTAAATATAATAAATAATCTAAATTAACCTCATAATCCAATATTGATAACTTAATATTTTTTAAAAGTTCCATATCATTTTTATCTTTTAATGACCTAAACTTCTTTCTCCCATATATTAGATGAGGTTTAGTATTCTCTATTATTTCCTTAAGTGCCACTAAAACAGGTTTACTATCAATTAAATTATAATAATTATTTAATAAATCCTGAATTTCATCATTATCTGATAAGTAAGTTTTCATGCATTCTTTTTCAGTACTATAAGCTTTTAATATTTCATTATTATTAAGTTTAAGGCATCCATAAGATGAGTTTAATAATGCATATACATCTTGCGATACATTTCTATAAAGTATTCCTCTAACTAATGAATAGAATTCTATTACTGCCCTATGTCTGAAAAAATCACCTTCTATATCAACATTACAATATATATTATTTGAACTTAATATTTCTGCGACTTCTTTTACCTGTCTATTAGATCTAGTAAGTATTGCAATACTCATTTTTTCATTACTATCTTTTTCTTTTTGTGATTTTACTCTAATAATTTTTCTAATATTTTCAATTAATAAATCTTGTGATGACATATCATTTAAAGCTACAGTTATCGCTTGTTCTTTTTCTTTAAATGACTTTAAAAAGTCATTTTCTGTAAAGCTAAACTTATCTATCTTATCGTTTAATTTTAAAAATAAACTATTTAAACTTTCTAATAACTCATTATTTGATCTATAATTAATATTTAAAGAAAACTCTTCTAAATATGTATCTAGTTTCTTTGTATTTTCTATAAATTTCTCAAATGCAGTATAATCAGCACCTCTAAATCTATATATGCTTTGCTTAGTATCTCCCACAATAAACACCCTAGTTTGATGCTTCTTCATTATCCAATTAATAAACTCCACTTGAGCCATATCGGTATCTTGAAATTCATCAACAAATAAATATCTTAACGATATATCTAGATTATCTATATCACCTGAGCTAATAATTCTTAGCTTTTTAATTAGATCAGAAGTCTCTAACTTATCTTCTGATATTTTTATTTGATTTAATTTTTTAACTAAGTTTCTTAAAAGATAGTTTAACATATGGCTAAATGGTTCATTTCCCATTTCAATTTTTACATCATCTAAGATATCAACAGCTCTATTATTAAATTCTTCTAAAATTTTCAATATTGAATTTATAACCATATATTGAGGTATATGCTTTATTAATTTATAGTTTTCTTCAAATTCCTTATTATACTCATGTATAATTTTTTCTAATAATTTTTTCTTTCTATATGTAAAGTTTGTTACAGTAAAGTTTGAAGATAATCCTAATGCCTGTGGATTTTTAGATATTATGTTTTTTGCAAATCTATGAATTGTATTTATAGATATTTTATTTATCTCTTGCATCCAATGTAAATATTTTTGATTTTTAGTAATAGAATAATAAATCGATACTCGTTTTGATAGCCTTCTCTTCATCTCATTTGTTGCTGCATTAGTAAAAGTAATCATTCCAACTTTTGAGAAATCAAGATTGTCATCCATATGCTTTAAATACATTATTCTATCTATCATTGTTCTAGTTTTACCACTACCAGCCCCTGCCTTAACTATAATATTTGCATTGATATTTGAGTGTTCTATTAAAAATTGATTCATATTAAATTTAGTTTTACTCAAAAATTCTTTTATCTCTTCTGATATATTTCCATCAAAGTATTCACTATTTTTAAATATATCTATTGAATCCTCCACTATAATCTGCAATAATCCTTCATTTATAGCCTTATTCCATATTTCAATAATATCTTTATTTTTTTCAGTTAATCTAACTTCATTATTTGATATTAAACTAACTTTAACGCCATCACAAAGATATTTTATAATTTTATATATTATGTCATCTGTAACATTTCTAGTTATACAAAGTACAGAGTACTTTGGTTTATTATCCATATTCATCTTCCTCTATATTTTCACTTGTCATTTTATATTTTTATCATTTCAAAGATTTATAATAAATTCATTTAATTATAACAAAATTCTCTTTTTATCTATGTCGAAATTTGTCATTCTTTATATTACCATTATTTTGTAAACAAAAAAACGTTGTATTACATAATTATGCTATACAACGTTACTTACTGAGTAATTTTTACAGATCCATCTTAGAAATTTTTCACTCCTATAAATATTCAATAATCCTATGGAAAACTTACTATACTTTAACATCCTCTAAAACACATAATAAATTGAAAATAATATTATGGTATTAGAGAAGATATGGAAGATGATTAATTTAATAAATAAACAAGATATTATTCCGATTACAGATAAACTCAAATGCTAATCATTTCCAAGAGTTAAACCAATTACACTTGATGCTCTAAATAACCGTATTAAATTTTATTTAGAAGAAAATAAGTAATAAAACATTTTTTCGTCTTATTAATAATATTGAACAGAAGCCTCAATAAACATACATAAAGCAAGAAAATATACCAGGCATGTTATTGAATTTAATTAGTGAAATTTAAAAATATATAAAAAAGATGGTGTATTTAAAGAATATCAAATGGTACTATTCACCGTATCTTATAGTGTCTCCTATAGAGGAATCTATTTCCACAGAGACTATAGATAGTTTTTGTGTAATTACACTTCTTATATTTATTTATAGTATAATTCTCTGTTATACCTCTAAAGAAATTCATTTTATCTAAATAGAAATATTTCTATTTAGAACTTTTCTTGGATTCATAATAACTAATATAATTGCAACTAATAAATATAATATTGCATAGTATTTTATAAGCTCAATTAAATCCCAACTAATTATTCCAATTAAAAAATTAAATAGTTGATGTATCATAATAGGAACTAATAAATTCCTATTTAAATTATAAAAAACTGTAATTATAATACTAACTGATATAATGGTAATCATAAAAAATGTAATATATTTTATTAAATCAATTCCTGTAAATCCTGTTGTAAACCATATTGGTAAATGCCATAATCCCCACCAAAATCCTATTATTATGGATGACTTTATAGGAGAATGCTTCTTTTGAAGTTCATTTAAGGCAAATCCTCTCCAACCTAATTCTTCACCTAATGGTCCTGCAAATAAATTTTTTAAGAATAAATATATAAACATTCCTAATGATGAGATTGTAAGTCTAGGCATCATTCCATTATTCTTGCATATTATTATTAATAACACTAATGCTGCTATTAAAGCTTGTACACTGATTGCAACAAATATTATTGTAAATTTCAATTTATTTTTAAATTTATCTTTTACATATGATATAAAACTTTGCTCTGGATAAATTCTTTTAAATAGTATCATAAATGCAAATGTTGATGACCAAGATGATATACATAAAGCAACATTAAATACTATTGTTGGTAATCCTAATATTTTAGTTACTGCTACTAATAAAAAAAGTGGTAAAAAAATTAAATTT
>CAKVLD010000089.1 GCA_934755305.1 uncultured Clostridium sp.
CTTGAAGACCATACTTCTCTTTTTTCCATAATTTCACCTTCTCTTATTTATATATCTATACAGGACATAAATAAATTTTCTTTTATGTATAAATATTATATCTTTTTTATATTATACCATATAGTTAAAGAAATCGAAGTTTTTCTAAATAATTATTAACACTCCAAGGTTTTTATAAATATTTTTTTAATAAACAAAAACAAATATTGATAATTTTATTTTTTAATCAAGCAAAACCCCTTGAGCAAAAACTCAAGGGGTTTAAAATTTTTATGGTGTCACCCATCTTCTCATATTATTTTTCTACTGGGAATGTTACTATTACTTTCTTTAAATATTGTTGAACAAGAATTACATCAAATAAATCTACTTTATTATCACCATTAACATCTGAATTTTTTTCGTTAATAGTAACATCTACTCCAGCAACATATTCCTTAATAGCAAGTAAATCCTTAACATTTATCTTTCCATCTCCATCAACATCTCCATAAAGAGCTGGATCTTCTTTAACATATCCTGATTCTTCAAAAGCTTTTAAAACTTCTTCATAAGCAGCTTTTTGAGTTGAGTAATCAGAATATAATAATGGTTTTTGTGATGAACGCCAAGAATCTTCATCTGTTAATCCCCAGAAAATAAGAGCAGTAATATTTCCACCTGCTTTTTTAGCTTCCATAATAACAGACATTAAATCATGATAATATTTAGCTTGTACAGATTCTGAAGAGCAAGTAACATCAAGTTCTGTAATTTGAACTTCAAATCCAGCATCTAAGAATGCATTTAAAGCTTTCTTATAATTTGAAACTGATGGATAGTTAGTAGCTAAATGTGATTGCATACCAATACCAGCACAAACCTTTTTATCTGAGTTTATGAAGTTTATAAGATTAATAACTTCATTTACTTTTTCATAAGTATTATAGTCATTATAGAATAACTTAACTTTCTTTTCTAATCCAAATTTTTCAAGAGTATTATAAGCTATTTCAAATGCAGTCTTTACAAATTCAGGAGTAGTTCCAAGGTTTCCACCATAGATTTTTTGCCATCCTGAATCATGAGCATGTAAATATTCATTTACAACATCCCAAGCGTAAAGAACGCTTCCGTATGGACTATTATATACATGTTCCATAACTGTTCTTATATAGAATTCCATTCTTTCATTCATTACTTCTTTGCTAACATAGTTTCCACTAGCTGAATAGTTTTCTCTAAAGTACCAATCTGGAGTTTGTTGATGCCATACAAGAGTGTGACCTCTCATTGTCATACCATTGTCATAGCAAGTCTTTAACATATTATCAACAGTAGTAAAGTTTAATACTGGAACTGTAGCTTCTGTATATCCTTCTGGAATATTATATCCAAGCTCTTTAGCTTCAGCAACAGTCATAGTTTTAGCTGATCCACCTAAAATAGCATCTGGTTTTATTTCATTTCCTGGAGTTACACTATTATGTTCTTCCTTAGTGTAATTCATAATTACAGGATTAGCTATTTTAGAAGCAACTAAAGCAGCACCTACTGTATCAAAAGCTTGACCATAAGTAGTTAATAAATTTCTTTGTGGGTCTATAGGATCCTTTTCTATAAGTGAACCCATTTTGAATTTAACACTATTTACTGTAGCTGAGAAGTTATATGTTTCCATTGACATAATAGCAACGCAATCTACCTTATCAGTTGAATCTGGTGTAAATGTACAATCACCATTATTCTTAAAATCATAATGTGCAATAATTTCTTTTCCATCTGTGTTATATAACTTAAATGCTATTTTACCATTTGTACTATTAGCATTAAAAGTTACACTTTTACAATTTGCCATATCTAATGTTTCTGGCAAATAATATCTTATTTCTTTATACTTTCCTTGGAATGATACATTTAGTTTTTCTCCTAAAACTGAATATTCAACTCCATAAGAAGTATTATAAGTCATTTTATCAAATGTATATGACTTAAATTCTGCAGCTTTTACTGCAAAAGAGCTTGTACATACCATACAAATAGTTAAAACTAAAGATAGTATTAAGCTTGTTAATTTTCTCATGTGAATCCCCCCCTATAAATTTAAAAATTACCTAAAATAGAATATGGTTAGTGACACCTCTCTATAAATTTGATTGTATATATAATAAACCATCATGGATATTATACTTTCACTGAAAATTTAATAAATATTTTTTTCGTAAAATATAAGATTTTACTCTTAATTAGCTAAAAATCTAAATAAAAAAATAAACTTTTCACTTTTATTTTTAGTAAAAAAGTTTATTTTTCTCTTATAAGCTTCTATTTTAATTTTTTCTTTAATTCATCAACCACTAAAATATCAGCAGGTATCCAATTTTCATTATCTAATTCAGATATCAAAACCCACTTAGCATCATTATGAACATTAAGCTTTAATTCTCCATTATCTATCTCACAAATAAAACAATGCATAGTTAAATGAAAATTACTATAATCATAATCTACAGTAACTAAATAATCTAAATTTTTAATTTCTAATTCTAATTCTTCTCTAATTTCTCTTTTAAGAGCTTCTTCTCTTGTTTCTCCCTCTTCTATCTTTCCTCCTGGAAATTCCCACATATCTATAAATTCTCCATAACTTCTTTTAGAGATAAATATTTTATTATCTTTCCTTATAACAGCTGCAACTACTTCAACTATTTTCATATGTATCACTCATTTCTATTCTTTATTTTATACTCTTTTTATAAATTCATTGTATATTTTTTCAGGAACTTTATTTCTCAATTTGAATTTTACAGTTATAGGTTTTTCACCATAAAACTCATAAGTATCACCTTTTCCTATATAAATATAAGGTTGAACTTTTCCATCTATCTTCTTATATTTTCTAATAAATATATGTAAATTAATTCCTCTATCCTTATTATTTATAATATTTTTTCCTCTTTCTGTACTTTGAGAAGTATCATTGGGAGTTTGCCACTGAAATAAACTTCTATTTATAAACTCATCTTTATAATTAATACTTTCCTTAATATCCTTATCTTTGTGTAAATCTATAAAAAGAAAATACTCTGTACCATTTGTAAGTAATCCACTTCCTCTAAAAGAACTATGTGATTTCTCATAATTAGATAAAAGTGCTGTATCTACCATACTATATTGTTCATATAACTTAAAAAAAGGTAACCCATAATCTTTACTTCCATATTTCTTTTCATAAATAGTAAGTCCATAATTTAATATGTCTAAAATTATTTCTTTTTGCTTTTTATTTGCTAAAATCTTTTCAAAAGCAATTAATCTAATTAGTTTGTCTTTATTAATATTAAATAACTTTATATTTTCATCTTTTTGTCTTGTATCATAAAAATCTTGATTTAAATACCTAAAAGCATGTTTTAGAGTAGCATCATCGCAATATTCTATATACTTCAAAGTAGACTTTTTAGCTTCTTCAATATTTAGTTCACTTTTATTTACTAACTCTTTAATGATTATAAATTCATGAGGCCTCTTTAAAGGTAAATATCCTGATAATTCCTTTAAGACTTTTATAAAAACTTTATTATTAATTATATCTATATATATATCTTTTTCAACTTTATTTAAAAATTCTTGATATGTCTTAGAATAACTTATAAACTTTAATGGATTTGGTGCACCTTCATATTTTATATAATCCATTAATTTAAATGGGATTTTACCTCCCCTTAATTCTTTAAATTTATTATATTCTTCTTTAAGATACTTTAAACTATTGAAATTTTCATTGTCTAATTGCTTAAGTATTCTCTCCTTAGCTATTGCATCCATCTGTATATTAGAACAACCTGGTATATGACTAAAATCTGTTGCTACAGATACTTTTAAACTATCTTTATCATAAGATTTGCTTCCCTTTAAAGCTATTGCAATTAGAAAAGCTCTATTATGATTACTTATAAAGTCAAGTACAGTTAGAAACTCTTTATTATCATGTTTTCTTAGACCTCTTCCTAATTGTTGAATAAATATTACAGGAGAATTAGTAGGTCTAAGCATTAGCACTTGATTAATAGAAGGAATATCTACCCCCTCATTAAAAATATCTACAGTAAAAATAACATTTAATGAATCATTTATATCTTCTAATTTCTTAATGTATTTTGCTCTTTCCTCTATAGAATTTTCTGATGTTAAAGCTATGCTATTAATACCTTTTTCTCTAAACTTTTCAGCCATATAATGTGCATGTTCTTTATTTATACAAAATCCTATAGTCCTTTGTTTAGTACCATCAAATCCATAAAAATTCATTTTATCTATTATAAAATCCACCCTTGAATTTATCATTAACCTTTTTGCTATTTCAGGTATATTCTCTGCCTTAACCCCCTCAAGATTCACTTCTTCTATATCTGTAATACCAAAGTAATGAAAAGGTACTATAAGTTCATTTTCTAGAGCTTCATTAAGCCTTATTTCAACTGGAACATTATTATCAAAAACCTCAAATATATCTCCTTTATCACATCTTTCTGGAGTAGCTGTCATACCTAATAGAAATTTTGGTTTAAAATATTTTAACACTTTTTCATAAGTTGGGCTTGTACAATGATGTGCTTCATCAATTATTATGTAATCAAATTCATTACACTTAAAATTCTCTAAATTTCTTTCCATAGTTTGTATAGTTGCAAAAAGATAATCTACATCTTTGTCTTTAATATTCCCAGTATAAAAGCCCATCTTTAAATTTTTATTTTTACAAAGACTTTCAAAAGTTCTCTTAGCCCCCTTTAAAATATCTTCTCTATTTACTAAAAATAAAACTTTATTAGGATTATAATTCAAACAATCAAAAGCAGACATATAAGTTTTTCCTGTTCCTGTAGCTGCTATAACTAAAGCTTTATTTTCTCCTACTTTTCTTAACCTAGATATATTTCTTAAAGCTTGTTCTTGCATTATATTAGGTTTTATTATCTTATAATCATTAAAATCAATAACATTTTTCTTTTCTCTTTTTTTAATAGTACTTATAAAATTATTGTACTTTATTAAAAATTCTTCATCTACACAACCTGTACTATTCCAAAGTAAATTATATTCCTCTAAAACTTCAGAAACAAATTCAGTTTCTTTTTTAGAAATAATCATAACATTCCATTCTACATTACTTTTTAAAGCTCTTTGAGTAATATTAGATGATCCTACTATTATCTTATAATTTTCTTCATTTTCAAATATGTAAGCCTTGGTATGAAACCCCTTTTCTTTATCTGCTATAAAAATATTTAGATCTATATTATTAAATTCTTTTATTCTTTTTAATGCCTTAGGTTCTGTAAAATTCAAATATGTCGAAGTTATTATCTTTCCATAAACTTTTCTATTTTCTAATTCTTTAAAAGAGTCTAATAATAATTGTAATCCACTGAAATTTATAAAAGCTACACTAAAATAAAAGCTTTTACATTCACTTAAGCTTTTCTTTAACTCATACAATAAATTTCCCTCTCTCGAATTAATTATAAGTTTATTTTTAACTATATATTCTTCATTAATTATAGATTTAGAGTCTATTGCAATTTCTTCTGATTCATCTAATAACCTATTTGTTTTACTTAATATATTTTTCATATTATACCTCTTTTTTCTATTGACTATACCTAATTATATATCATTCCTATTTAATGATCTATAGAATAAACCACGTAAATTTGTAAAAACTAAATATGTTATATATACATATTAGAAAGGAGATTTAAACAATGATTATTCATGGTGACGTAGCCTTTATGATTTTATCAACAGTTTTAGTACTTATAATGATACCTGGATTAGCTTTTTTCTATGGTGGTTTAGTACCTAGAAAACATTCCTTAACAATGATGTTTCAATCATTTATTTCTATAGGAATTGTAACTGTTCTTTGGATTTTTGGAGGTTTTAGTTTAATATTTGGTAGCAGTATAGGAGGATTAATTGGTAATCCCTTAGATTTTTTTGCTCTTAATAATATGGAAAATTTAATTTATGAAACTGCTAACAGCAATATTCCATTACTACTATTTTTTATGTATCAATTAATGTTTGCTATTATTACAGCTCCTTTAATGACTGGTGCTTATGCTAATAGACTTACAATGGACGGATGGATAAAAATATTAATTGTTTGGATGGTAGTAGTTTATTTTCCAGTAGCACATTGGATTTGGGGAAATGGATTTTTATCTAGAATGGGCTTTGTTGATTATGCTGGTGGAACAGTGATACATATAACAGCTGGTTTTGGAGTACTTGGCGGCTTAAAAGTCTTAGGAGAAAGATATGAAAAAAATAATACAAAACCTTTCCATCTTGGTTTTGTTGCTTTAGGAGCTTCATTATTACTATTTGGTTGGTTTGGATTTAACGCTGGTGGATCTTTAGCTGCTGCGGAAACTGCTGCAATAGTGTTTACTAATACTGGTATAGCTGGAGCTTCTGCTATGGCTGCTTGGAACATTATTCATTATATACATCACAAACAATTTTCCTTTTTAGAAATTATAGTAGGTCTTGTAGCTGGTCTTGCAACTATAACTCCTTGTGCTGGATACATTAAACCTTTAAGTGCATTTTTTGTAGGAATTATAGGTGCTATAGCTTGTTACTTTTGTGTACTATTAGAAAGAAAATATATTGATGATGCTTTAGATGTTTGGGGTGTCCATGGAGTTGCTGGATTCCTTGGAACTATCTTAGTTGGAGTATTTGCAAATGGCAATATAAATTCTATAGAAGCAAGCTTTAGACAAATTGGAATTCAAACATTTGGAGCAGCATTAGTTGCTATTTACTCTATAGTTGTTACTTATTTAATATTTAAGTTATTTAATTCTAAAAAATCTATTAGAGCAAGCAATGAATTGCAAGCAGCAGGATTAGACAAAGCATTCTTTAAAGAAAGTTTTAGTGATTAGAAAGATAAAAATTAATATTGTTATTTAAATGGAGGTTTTAAATGAAATTTTTAAAATATTTACTTATTTTTATACCCATAAGTTTTATAGCTAAGTTTTTGAATGCTTCAGGAACTATTATGTTTTTATTATCATGTGCATCTATTATTCCTTTAGCTGGTCTTATGGGAGAAGGTACTGAGGAAATTTCATTTTATTCAGGCCCTAAAATTGGTGGTTTTCTTAATGGTACCTTCGGTAATGCTACTGAATTAATAATTTCTATATTTGCTCTTAAAGAAGGGTTATTTGATGTAGTAAAATCATCTATTGCAGGAGCCGTAATTGGAAATATTCTTCTAGTTATTGGTGCTAGTATGTTTGCAGGTGGATTAAAGTATAAAACTCAAAAATTCAATAGAAAAGTTACTGAAGTTACTTCTAGTATGCTTTTATTTGCAGTTATTGGATTATGCATACCAGCTTTATTTACTCATTCTGTAGATCCAAACTTATTAAACACACGCTATGAAGGATTAAGTATTTTTGTAGCTGTTATAATGTTTGTAATTTATTTATTAAGCCTTTACTTTTCCTTTAATACACATAAGCATATTTATGCTGTAAATGAAAATAAAAATTCTAATGAAGAACATAAGGCAAAATGGAGTTTAAAAAAATCCATATTTATATTAAGTATAGCAACAGTATTAATTGCTATTGAAAGTGAATTTTTAGTAAATGGTATAGAATCTATTACTGAAACTTTAGGTTGGAGCGAATTTTTTGTAGGTATAATTTTAATACCTATTATAGGTAACGCTGCTGAACATAGTACTGCTGTTTTAATGGCACTTAAAGACCAAATGGATGTAGGATTAGAAATTGCCATTGGTTCAAGTTTACAAATTATTTTATTTGTAGCTCCAATTTTAATATTTATAAGTCTTTTCTTTACTCCTATGAGTATTATATTTAATGAATTTGAGTTAATTGCTCTTATTGCATCAGTACTTATAGCAAATAGAGTTTCACAAGATGGTGAATCTAATTGGCTTGAAGGCATTCAACTTTTAGCTGTTTATTGCATAATAGCTGCTGCTTTTTTTATCGTATAAATAATATTGTATATAATATCTTATTTTTTCACTTCAAAAAGATAGTTAGCTTACAAAACTATAAGCTAACTATCTTAAAATATTTTACCATCTATCAACTAACATTAGAAAACCAGGTATCCATGCTGTAATTATTCCTTCAAATATAACTAAATAAGGAACAAACTTTCCTAAATTTCTTTTTAATATTATTTCTATAAATGTTGTAAGCCAAAGAACTCCCCAAAGTAGCCAAATAACTGACATTCTCCAATCTCCATCACTTACCAAACTAATATAAGCACATGGCAAAGTATTAATAGCTACAAATAAGCTATACCAAGCATAAGGTCTCTTATCTAGTTTAAATACAGCATTTAAAGCTATAAATAAATATGTAAAACCAAATAATAAACCTGTGCCTACTGAATAATATTCATCTCTTATAATAGATACAGTATCTATTATTACAGCTAAAAATCCAGTAAAAAAATTCATTATAGATTGTGATTTTTCATCAATTTCATATAGTCTACATATTCCATTAAGAATTAAAACTATCCCAACATACAATAGTACTATTCCTAACATTAAACAACACCTCTTTAGTTAATATTTTCGAATTGAAAGATTTCTTGAACCTAAAAATTCTTTTCTTATATAGTTATGGCAAACTAAAATTGCCTTTTCTATATCTTGAGTTAAATTTCCTAGTACTCTTAAAACAAAACCATTAACCTCTAACATAGATATTCCAAAATAGATTGGTAAATTTAGATTATTAATGTCTTTTCTTAATGTCTCAACTATATCTTTACTTATATTTTTATTAATTGCTATTAATGTTCCCAAATTTTTATAACCTTCAAAATACCCAAGACCTGTTATATCTTCTTCTCTTGGATTAACTAACAAATTATCTAATAATACCAATTTTTCTTCTACATACAATTTAGTTTTAAGTTGAGCACTTTTATATTTAAAATTCTCCCCACATTTAGACCAACCTGCTGTAATTCCATCACTATAAATTAGTGTAGAATCCTTATCCATATATATATCCGTTTCTTGTTTATAAATTGCATCTTCATAAAGGATAACACTATCTGTTACATATTCTAAAATACTATCATCTTCTATTTTTATTATTGTTTCTTGTTCTGTTTTTCCATTTTCCTTCAAGCACTTATACACTTTTGTAGCTGCTTGGGTAGTAATTATTGACCTTCCACCTTTTTTTATTATAACTTCATTCTTATACTTCTCACCTTCAACATAACCACCACCAAGACCAAGAATAAAATATGCAGGTATCTTTTCACTATCTAAATGTATAGTAGGTGATATTTTAATTAATCCATTAGAATACTTCTCACTTATCTTTGTTTCATTATCAGATTTTTCTAAAACTATTTTAAATTCTCCTTTTAGATTTCTCTTATCCATACTATTTAATTCCTTCTAATAGACAATTTTCTTTAATCCAGTTTAATACTAAATCTATACCTTCATCTGTTTTTAAATTAGTAAATATAAATGTCTTTTCTTTTCTAAATGCTAAAGTATCTTTTCTCATTACCTCTAAATCAGCCCCTACATAAGGAGCCAAATCTATTTTATTAATAATAAACAAATCACTTTTAATCATTCCTTGCCCTGCTTTTCTTGGAATCTTTTCTCCTTGAGCTACATCTATTATATATATAGAAAAATCAACAAGATCAGGACTAAAAGTTGCAGCTAGATTATCTCCTCCACTTTCTAGAAAAATTATATCCAAATCATCAAATCTATTTTTCATTTCTTCTATTGCTGCAAAATTCATAGATGCATCTTCTCTAATGGCTGTATGAGGACATCCTCCTGTTTCTACTCCTATAACTTTATCTTCACTTAATACTGAATTTTTTACTAAAAATTTAGCATCTTCCTTTGTATAAATATCATTAGTTATAAC
>CAKVLD010000090.1 GCA_934755305.1 uncultured Clostridium sp.
TATAATTAAGATGTAACTAGTAATTCAAGATGTACTATCAATAAACAAAAGCGTGGCGAAGCCACTTTTTTATATTAAAAAGGAGTGAAAATATGGATATATATAGTTCTGTAGCTACCTTGAAAGGAGTAGGACCTAAATCTTTAGAAAAGTTAAATAAAGTTTCTATATTTAATATTTTAGATTTATTATTATATTTTCCTAGAGATTATGAGTTTTTGACTGGAAATACAGAATTTAATGAAATAGATTCTGAAACAAAGCAAATACTAACT
Source organism: uncultured Clostridium sp. (assembly GCA_934755305.1). Classification (GTDB taxonomy): domain Bacteria; phylum Bacillota; class Clostridia; order Clostridiales; family Clostridiaceae; genus Clostridium. The sequence continues at coordinate 276 of CAKVLD010000090.1, forward strand.
TGTGTTGTTACAAAAATTAATAGGGATGCAAGAACTAGAACAGGTAAAATTATAACTACTATTGAATTTTCATATAAAGGTCATAAAGTGGAAGGGAAATGGTTTAATCAACCTTATATAAAAAATACCTTTAGAATAAATAATTCTTATAATCTTATGGGAAAGTTTAAGAGAATAGGGAATATGCTTGAAGTAATGAATCCTATGATTGGTGGTAATATTACATTAAAAAGTGAAATAAAGCCTATATATCCATTAAAAGGTGACTTGACAGATAAAATGTTAACAAAGCTTATAATAGATGTTTTAGATAATATTAAAATAAGTGAAAATTTACCTAAAGATTTAGTGGAAAAGTATAAATTGATTTCTTTAGATGCTGCTATTCGTGAAATTCATTTTCCAAAAGATAAAGATATGCTTCAGAAAGCTATAATTAGATTAAAGTTTCAAGAATTATTTACGTATTCAATGAAGCTGTTATTACTTAAAAATAAAATAAAAGGAAGTAGTAATGGAATGAGTTTTCCTTGGAATGAAAAGTTAGGAGAACTTAAGAAAGCTTTACCTTATGAACTTACAGGAGCTCAAACTAGAGTTGTACGTGAAATATTAAGAGATGCTAAAAGTACTTCTCCAATGAATAGATTGGTACAGGGAGATGTTGGAAGCGGTAAAACAGTAGTTGCATTAATAGCTATATATAATGTTTATACAAATGGGTATAAATCTGCTTTTATGGTGCCTACTGAAATATTAGCAAATCAGCATTATGAAGAAGCTAAAAAGTTATTATCACCTTTTGGTGTGGAGATAGAATTGTTAACTGGAAGTACTTCTGCTAAGGAAAAGAGGAGAATTAAAGAAAGAATAAAAGAAGATGGACCTTTAATAGTGATAGGGACTCATGCTTTAATTCAAGAGGATGTAGAGTTTAATAATTTAGGTTTGGTAGTTACTGATGAGCAACATAGATTTGGTGTTGAACAAAGAAGCAAACTTATTAATAAAGGAAAAAGGGCTGATTGCTTAGTAATGACTGCAACTCCTATTCCTAGAACTTTAGCTTTATACCTTTATTCGGATTTAGATGTATCTGCTATTGATGAACTTCCACCTGGTAGAAAAAAGATTGATACAAGGTTCTTCCAAGAATCTGCTAGTGATTCAGCCTATAAATTAGTTAAGGAACAAATAGATGAGGGAAGGCAAGCTTATATAGTATGTCCTTTAATAGAGGAAGATGACAAGGAACAGTTAAATTCAGTAGAAAGTGTATATAAAAAATTAAAAGAAGGATTATTTAAGGATATTCAAATAGAAATTCTTCATGGCAAGATGAAACCCCAAGAAAAAGATGAGATAATAGGTAGGTTTAAGGCCAATGAAACTAAAGTTTTAATATCTACTACTGTAATAGAAGTTGGTGTAAATGTTCCTAATGCTTCAGTTATGATAGTAGAAAATGCAGAAAGATTTGGACTTGCACAATTACATCAATTAAGAGGTAGAGTAGGAAGAGGGCAATATAAATCTTATTGTATATTAATTGCAAAGGCTAAAACTAATACTACTAAAAAGAGAATGATGATAATGACGGAATCTAATGATGGGTTCTTTATATCAGAACAAGATTTAAAGCTTCGTGGATCTGGGGAAATGTTTGGAATGAGGCAAAGTGGTACAGAAGGTTTGCTTTTGGCAGATATATATGAAGATATGGATATATTAAGATGTGCAAGAGGAGAAGCTAAACTTATATTAAGTAATATGGATTCAGATAATAGAAGATTAATATATGAAGTTTCTTCGGGATTAGAAAAAAGTAGCAAATATATTTGCTTTAATTAATTTAAACTAATATTGTATATATTAGAGAAATTGTATATACTTATTTAGTATGATAAAATGTTATAGATATAGCATAAGGAGGCCAAGTCGTGAGAATTATAGCAGGAAAAGCAAGAGGTCATAAATTAGTTTCACCAGCAACTATGGAAACTAGACCTACTTTAGATAGAGTAAAGGAAGCTATGTTTAGTTCAATCCAAAATTACATACCAGGTGCAATGGTTCTAGATGTTTTTGCTGGTACAGGAAGTTTAGGTCTTGAAGCAGCTAGTAGAGGAGCTAAAGAAGTATATTTAGTAGATAAAAGTTCAGTTACTTTTCCTTTATTACAAGAAAATATTAATAATTTAAAGTTTCAAGATTTTTGTACAGGTTTAAATATGGATTCATATGATGCCTTGAAATTATTAAATAATAGAGATAAAAAGTTTGACATAATATTCATAGATCCACCTTACTGTAAAGAAATGATACCAGAGGCTATGAAGATAATACATGAAAATAATATGTTGGTAGAAGATGGAATAGTGGTTACTAAAATTGATACAATAGAAGAAATTTTTGAGGGATATAAAAGTTTAACTCTATTAAAGAGCAAAAAGTATGGAAATACAACTGTATGTTATTATAGATATTAAGGGGGATAAATATGAAAGTTGCAGTGTATCCAGGTAGTTTTGATCCTATAACGCTTGGACATTTAGATGTAATAACTAGAGGGGCTAAAGTATTTGATAAAGTTATAGTGGGGGTACTAGTTAACTCTGATAAGAATGGGTTATTTGATTTAGACGAAAGAGTAGAGCTTATAAAAAGTGTGACTTCTGATTTGAAAAATGTTGAAGTAGTAAGTTTTAATGGTTTATTAATTGATTTTATGAAACAATGTGAAGCAAATGTTATACTTAAAGGGTTAAGAGCTTTATCTGATTTTGAATATGAGTTCCAAATGGCTCTTATGAATAATAAGCTAGAGCCTGAAATAGAAACTTTATTTATGATGACATCAGCTCAATATTCATATTTGAGTTCATCAGCTGTTAAGCAAGTTGCAAAATTTGGTGGGAACTTAGATGGATTGGTTCCAAGTGAAATTATTCCTATTGTAAGAGAAAAAATAAATATGAAATAAAGGGGGAGGTGAGAATATGAGTAAATCTGGTAATGTAGATATTGTGGAATTGTTAGAATATCTTCAGGATTTAGTGGAAAACTCTCCAAAGGTACCTATGAGTGGAAAATCTATGGTAGATAAAAAAGAAATATTAGAAATTATTGATCAAATAATAAATTATTTGCCTGATCAATTTAAAAAAGCTCAATGGATTATGAATGAAAGAGAGAGAATTTTAGGTGAGGCTAAGAAAGAGTATGATGTGGTGAAAAAAGAGACTATTGAAATGATGAGACAAAATGTTGAGAATCATGATATTGTCAAGGAAGCAAATTTGCGTGCTCAAGAAATTATAGCTGCTGCTAAAAGAGATGCTAAAGCAATAAGATTAGGCTCAAGAGATTATTCGGATGAAATCTTAACTGATCTTGAAAAGGAAATTACAACAAAAAAAGAAGAGCTAATAAAATCCTTACAAGAAGCTTTTGAAGAAGCTGCTAAAGAAATAGACAAAAGCTTATCAGGTACTAGCTCTGTAATAAAAGGCAATATAAAAGAGTTAAGGGATATGAAGAAATAGTTTTTTTATAATACTTAATATTAGAGTTAATGTTAATATAATTATTATTGGTAAAAGAAATATAAAATAGTTTGTATTTCCGAAGGAATTATTGTTGTTATATATTGTGTCAATGCTTATTAAGGAAGAAGAAGCTAATATTAGAGTTATAAAAAAACTAAGTATTCCTTGAAAAAACTTAATTATAGTGTATCTTAACAAAGAAATTTTATCTTTGCTTACAAAAGAACTTACTTGTGCAATTATACATAACCCTGAAAAAGAACACAAAAAGCTTATGCAAGCTAATTTAAAGGGTATGCTAATATCAGATGTGGCAAATATATTGCAACCATTTGTTATTTCTATACAGCCTAGAAAAAGTGCATTTAGTGAGTTTTTTGGTAAGTTTAAGAAAATAGAAATATTATTTAAAACAATGTTAATAATAGCATTGTTTTTTATTATGCTTATAATTACTGAAAATATTACTATAAACCCTCCGATAGAAAGAGTTGTATTTATGGAATTATCTAAAGCATTTTTTAAATTATTTCCAAAGTTTTCTGTGTTTGATAAAAAAATTATCTTATCTTTTTTGTTTTTAGTTTTTGAATTTTTTCTCTTTAGAAAAAAGCCTATAATAATTGGTGCTAAATAATTTCCTATTAATAATATATATGAAAAAGCAATATTACCTAACATGGCAGTTGAAACAGGACCTATTATAAAAAGTGGACCACAATTTGTAGCTATATTTAAAAGCTTAGTGTATTCATCTTTTTCTATATATCCTAGATTATATAGATCAGAGCAGTATTTAGCTCCAAGAGGATAACCACATAGTATGCTAGCAGTTAGTGGAAAAGAGCAACATTCTGATAATCCTAGTGGTTTGCATAATATTGGGCCTAAAATTTTAGAGTATAGATTAATGCCATCGTAGGAAATAAGTAAATTGCAAATCACGAGAAAAGGAAATAAGGTTGGTAAAATAGCGTTAAACCATAGTTTACAACCTTCTATAGCTGCTTTCATACAAGTGGATAAATTTGTAAAAAATATAATTATTAATATACTTATAAAAAAGCAGATAATATAATTCTTTTTTAAATTTATTAGTTTAAAAAATATAAATAATAAAGATATTATTAAAAGCCATAAGATAATAATACTAAACATAAAATCACTCCTATCTGTAAAGTATATTTCTTATGACTTAATTTTATTATAGTTACTTAAAAAAAATAGGGCTTTTTAAATAATCCTCATATGGAGAAACTGAAGAATTTAAGATTGAATAAGCTTTAGTTCCTAGTATATCTAATTTTAATTTATCATCATCTATATTTTTAGGTAATTTAGTTATTATTTTTATGTTTTCTTTTTTCTTTATCTCTTTTAAGATTTTACTTCCTGTAGAATTAAACGCTAAAGGCCTTATGTAAGTTGTAGTTTTATTAGCTATTTCTTTAGAATTATACCTATCAAGTCCTATAAAAAAGGAAGTAAGTATTCTGTTTATTCTTGTGTAAGTATATCTTTTGCTTTTTGTTTTCATAATAAGATCTTGAAGGCTTACAGAATTTGAAATTTCTTTTAATATTTTATTGTCTAATCCTTCTTTTACATCTCTCACTTTGTTAATATTTTCACCGTTTGTTAACAGTTTATACCTAATATAGGGATATATATCTTCTTCAAATGTGAAATTATAACCATTCTTTGTAAGGTCGGAAAGTAGAGAAAAAGTTTCCTTTGGTAAATAGTTTTTTAAACTTTCTAGCTTGCTATTATTTTTTAGGGCGTTTCTTATAGAAGTAGCAGAAGGTAAGCTAGAATTAATTGAAGAATCATTATAATTAGATCCTGCTCTTTGTAAAGTTAGAGGTTTTATACAACTATTGGCTTTTTTTAAAGCTTTAATGTATTCAATACCTAAAATGTTATTTGAGTTTTTTAGAATTTCTTCACAAGGAACTAAAGGCAATGTATCTTTTAATGCAAAGCTTCTTGCAGTATGGTATGGTAAGCCTTTATCTAATTCTACTTTTATATTATATTTAAAAGTTTGTGGTTCATATAATAAAGTTGAAGCTATAGTTTCTAAATCTTTAATATCTCCATGTTCGCTACCGAAGTACAAATAATCAACTACACCTGTATCGTTTAATATATTGACAGCGCCTTCGGCAAAGGCTTCAGCTGAGGAGATTGCGTAAACTAAAGGTAATTCAATTACAAGATCAACTCCATTTAAAACTGCCATTTTTGCTCTGGTCCATTTATCAGTTAATGCAGGCATTCCTCTTTGAACAAAATTGCCACTCATTATACATATAACACCATCACAGTTAGTGTCTTTTTTTGCATTATTTAAATGATGTAGATGACCAAGATGAAAGGGATTATATTCAGTTATTATTCCTGTTATTTTCATATAATAATGCTCCTTTAAATTTTAAAAATAGTATAGTAATTATATCATAAGAAAAAATAAATGTAATAAAATAAAATTTTTAATAGAATCTTTTATGTGAGAGATAATAAAAATGGATTGTTAATAAAAAAACGTTGACTGACAATTAAGACAATTGCAAATCTAAAGACTTTATGAAAATGAAAGTTTTTATATTGAAATTATATAGCTTTAAGGAGTATAGTATAAATAACAGACATTAAGTCTTGAAAGGAGAAATACAAAACTATGGAACTTATGAATAAAATTTTTGAAACAGCAAAACAAGACAAAAAAAGAATTGTACTTCCAGAAGGGAATGAAGAGAGAACAATAATTGCTTCTTATCATATAGCAAAAGAAGGATTTGCTTTTCCAATATTAGTAGGAAATGAAGAAGAAATATTAAATAAAGCTAAAGAATTAGATATAGACTTAAGTGGTATAGAAATTATAGATCCAAATAAATCAGATAGATTAAATGTATATATAGAAAGTTTTTATGAATTAAGAAAAAATAAAGGGATGACTATGGAAAAAGCTGAAAAGATAGTTAGAGATCCTCTTTATTTTGGAACAATGATGGTTAAGTTAGATGATGCTGATGGTATGGTATCAGGAGCTGTTCATACAACAGGAGATTTATTAAGACCAGGATTACAAATTATAAAGACTGCCCCAGGAGTATCTTGCGTATCAAGTTTCTTTATAATGTTAGTACCAGGATCTAAATACGGAGAAAACGGAATGTTATTATTCTCTGACTGTGCAGTAAATCCAAATCCTAATGAAGATCAGTTAGCAGCAATAGCTATAGCTACTGCTGAAACAGCTAAGAATCTTTGTAAGGTAGAACCTAAGGTTGCAATGCTTTCATTCTCAACAATGGGAAGTGCTGATGGTGAATTGGTACAAAAAGTTAGAAATGCAACTGAAAAGGCTAAAGAATTAAGACCTGATCTTGCAATAGATGGTGAATTACAATTAGATGCTGCTATAGTACAAAAAGTAGCAAGTCAAAAAGCACCAAATAGCAAGGTTGCAGGAAATGCTAATGTATTAGTATTCCCAGATTTACAAGCTGGTAACATAGGATACAAATTAGTTCAAAGATTTGCAAATGCTGAAGCAATTGGACCAATCTGCCAAGGTTTTGCAAAACCAATAAATGACTTATCAAGAGGATGTAGCTACGAAGATATAATAAAAGTTGTAGCAATTACTGCAGTTCAAGCTCAAGCTATAAAATAGTTTTTTGTTTAACATGCAATTAATAAATAGCTGGTAGTATTTTACCAGCTATTTATTAATTTAAATATAAATTAATAAAAAAGCTATTACATATATAAAGAAATGCTAAAAAAAACACATAAGAGGTACTGATTTATATAAAATGTTAAAAAATATAAATATTAAATTGGTATTTTATTATAAAAAGTATACAATATTAAAGGAAGATTAAAAATGGGAGGCGAGTTACTAAATGAAAGTATTAGTAATTAATTGTGGAAGTTCATCAATTAAGTATCAACTTATAAATATGGAAAATGAATCTACACTAGCACAAGGTCTAGTTGAAAGAATTGGATTAGCTGGTTCAAGTTTAGTTCAAAAAGTAAATGGTAAAAAATTCAAAGTAGAAGAAGATATGGCAGACCACAAAGAAGGTATGAAACATGTTATTGATGCTTTAATGAATCCAGAACATGGAGTTCTTAAGTCAATGGACGAAATTTCTGCTGTTGGACACAGAATAGTTCATGGAGGAGAAAAATATTCTAAATCAGTTTTAGTTGATGATCAAGTAATAGCTGATATAGAAGAATGCATCAAATTAGCACCATTACATAATGGGCCAAGTTTAAAAGGAATAGAAGCATGTAAAGCTCTTATGCCAAATACTCCTATGTCAGTAGTATTTGATACTGCTTTCCATGGAACTATGCCTGAAAAAGCATATCGTTATGCTATACCAAAAGAATTTTATGAAAAAAATCATATAAGAAAATACGGTTTCCACGGAACTAGCCATAAGTATGTTTCAAGAGAAGTTGCTAGAGTAATGGGTAAAGACGTAAAAGACTTAAAAATAGTTAGCTGTCATATAGGAAATGGTGCAAGTGTTACAGCTATTAAAGATGGTATATCAATAGATACTACAATGGGATTCACTCCACTTGATGGTGTTGTAATGGGAAGTAGATCAGGAAGTATTGATCCTGCTGTTGTAATATATTTAATAAGAGAATTAGGATATACTGCTGAAGAAGTTAATGAAATATTAAATAAGAAATCTGGAGTTTTTGGTTTAACTGGTATAAGCTCAGATTTAAGAGATATTAAAGAAGCAGCTTATAAGAAAGGTGATAAGGAAGCGCAACTTGCTTTAGATATTTATGCTTATAAGATAAAAACTCAAATAGGAGCTTATGCTGCTGCAATGGGTGGTTTAGATGTAATAGTGTTTACTGCTGGAATAGGAGAAAATTCTTGGGAAACAAGAATGGATATACTAGAAGGACTTGAATTCCTAGGAGTTATTTTAGATAAAGAAAGAAATAATGTAATGGGCGAAACAGCTCTAATATCAACAGATGATTCAAAGGTTAAGGTATATGTAATACCTACTAATGAGGAATTAATGATAGCTAAGGAAACAGAAGAATTATTAAAATAAGTTCTTGACATTTTTTTAAGGACTTTATATAATAAATTGTGTTTGTTCAGTAAATATTTTAGTTAAGGAGTGAAAAAGGCTCGCATTGAGTCGTTTTTATGAAGATACGATTTTCAGATTTAATCTCTAAAAGAGAAAGAAAAAAAAGTATTTCCTATACGTTAGATTTAGAACCTTTTTACTTTGAAGGTGACAAAATTGAACCAATTTCAACAGTAGATGTTTCTGGTATAGTTACATCAGAAGGCGAAGTTGTAGTTATAAAAGCACATATAAAGTGTGAGTTAGAACTTAATTGTTCTAGGTGCCTAGAGGCCTTTTCCTATCCAATAGATATTGATATAGAAGAAAGGTTTGCAAAGGATATAGAACTTCTTAAAGAAGATGAAGAAATATCTTTTGTAAATGATGATGTTCTAGACATCACTGAAATTGTTAAAAATTCGATAGTTTCAACCTTGCCTATAAAGAGACTTTGCAAGGAAAATTGTAAGGGACTTTGTCAAAGCTGCGGGGCTAACTTAAATAAAGAAGCTTGTGGCTGTAACAACGAAGATTATGATTTTAGATTCGAAGGTCTAAAGGCGTTGTTAAATAATAAGGAGGTGTAAGCATGGGAAATCCAGCAAGAAAAACATATAAAGCAAGAAGAGATTCAAGAAGAGCTCAAACTATGAAAATGAGCTTACCAGGTATAGTTGAGTGTCCACAATGTCACGAAGCAAAATTAGCTCATAGAGTATGTAAGAACTGTGGCTATTACAAAGCTAAAGAAGTAGTAGTAACTGAAGAATAAAGAAAGTCTTATGACTTTCTTTTCTTTTATATGTAAAAAAAGGAGAGAATATGATGAAAATAGCTATAGACGGTATGGGGGGAGATAATGCGCCACAAGCAGTAGTTGAT
>CAKVLD010000091.1 GCA_934755305.1 uncultured Clostridium sp.
GTGTTGTTCAAGCTTTAAAGGAATATGCAGATATTGAAATGTATATAACAGGACCGCAAGATCAAATTGAAGCAGAACTTTCAAAATATGATTATCCTAAAGATAGGGTGAAAGTAATAGATGCTAAAGAAGTTATTTCGACTAATGAGCATCCTGTTATGGCTTTAAGAAGAAAAAAAGATTCATCTATAGTAAAAGCGTTAAATTTAGTGAAAAGTGGCGAATGTGAAGGAGTTATATCTGCTGGAAGTACAGGAGCTTTTTTAGCAGGATGTACTTTGATTGTAGGTAGAATTAAAGGAGTGGAAAGACCAGCTTTATCACCAATTATGCCAGGTAGATATGGTAAGTTTATGGTTGTTGATAGTGGGGCGAATGTTGATTGTAAACCACAATATCTTGTTCAATTTGCAAAGATGGGTAAGATATATTATGAATCTGTATTTGGAACAAAGAATACTTCAGTAGGGCTAGTTAATATTGGAGTTGAGGAAGAAAAAGGAAATGAATTAACTAAAGCTACTTATCAGTTATTGAAAGAAGAAGACTTTAATTTCGTGGGTAATATTGAACCAAGAGATGTTCCAAAAGGTGAGGCTAATGTGCTAGTAACTGATGGATTTGTTGGAAATACAGTTTTAAAGATGTACGAAGGAAGTGCCTCTGCAATATTAGGGATGATAAAAGATACTATATATTCATCTTCAGTAATTTCTAAAATGGGAGCTTTATTATTAAAACCTGTAATAAAGAACTTAATGGTTAAATTTGATTATAAAGAAGTTGGAGGAGCACCGTTTTTGGGTGTAAATGGTATTTGTATAAAAGCTCATGGTAGTTCTGATGGAAAGGCATTTAAGAATGCCATAAGACAAACAAAAATATTTAGCGATAAAGGAATATTAGATAAAATTAAAGCAGAAATAGAAAAAGAGAATTAGAGTTTAATTAATCTATTTTTTAAAAGTTATATTGACGAATATATCTAGATATACTATTATCTAATTGAAAGAACTTTGGAGGTGGATATGATGTTTGAAAAGATACAAGAAATTATTGCAGATAAATTAAGCGTTAACGTTGATGATATAACATTAGAGTCATCATTTATAGAAGATTTAAATGCAGATTCTTTAGATATTGTCGAACTTATAATGGCTTTAGAAGATGAATTAGAATTAGAAATTCCAGACGAAGATGTAGAAGGTTTCGTGACAGTTGGAGATGTTGTAAATTACGTAAAATCACATCACGAAGAATAATATAATCCCGCGTGCAAAGCGGGATTTTCATTTTGTTAGTCTATTCTTGAATTTGTTAGGGGGATTCTAAAAGTTGAAGAATAGACTTAAGAGGAGAGTAAAAAAATGAGGAAGTTTAATTATGCTAAATTAGAAGATTTAATAGGAATACAGTTTAGCAATGAAAATTTAATAAAAGTAGCATTGACGCATAGTTCTTATGCAAAACAATTTAAAGATGAATCCTATAATGAAAGATTGGAGTTTTTAGGAGATTCGGTTTTGCAATTAAGTATTACTAAATATCTGTTTAGTAATTATAAAGAAAAGTCTGAGGGAGAACTTACAAAATTAAGAAGCTTAATAGTATGTGAAAACTCTCTTTATTCTATTGCAAAAAGATTACAATTGGGTAAGTTTATAAGAATGAGTAAAGGCGAAGAGTTAACAGGTGGTAGAGAAAGAAAGTCAATACAAGCTGATGCTGTAGAAGCACTTATAGCAGCAATATATTTAGATAAAGGTATTGATGTGGCTAATAATTTTATATTAAGAGAATTTAAGAATGTAATAGATAAGGCTATAAAAAATAAGATTATTTTAGATTTTAAAACAAAGCTTCAAGAACATTTACAAATGAATGGTGAAGTTAATATAGAATATGAATTAGTTAAATATGAAGGGCCACCACATTGTAGAAAATTCTATGTTGATGTACTGGTTTCTGGTAAAAAGTTAGGTGAAGGCTCAGGTTTTAGCAAAAAAGAAGCAGAACAAAATTCAGCAAAAGAAGCATTAATTAAATTGGAGGTTATTGATGAGTAAAAGTTATTATATTATACCTATCTTTGTGCCTCATGAGGGTTGTCCACATGATTGTGTGTTTTGTAATCAAGATAGAATAACTGGAGTGAAGGAAAAGGTTACAGCCAATACTGTATATAATATAGTTGATGAATACTTAAGTACAATAAATAGAGAAGATGCAACAATAGAAATTTCTTTCTTTGGAGGTACTTTTACTGGAATAAAGGAAGAGAAACAAAGAGAGCTTTTAAGTGTTGCTTTAGAATATAAAAATAAAGGTTTAATTGATAAGATTAGAATGTCTACAAGACCTGATTACATAAATAACTATATATTATCTTACTTAAAGGAATATAAGGTAGATATAATAGAGCTGGGAGTGCAGTCTTTAGATGATGAAGTGTTAATAGCAGCAGGTAGAGGTCATACATCAAAAGATGTTGAAATAGCCTCAAATCTTATTAAGGAATATGGGATAACATTAGGTCATCAAATAATGCCAGGGTTACCTAAAGATACTTTTGAAAAGGATATTTTAACTGTGAAAAAATCTTTGGAAATGAAACCAGATATATGTAGGTTATATCCCTCCCTTGTAATAAAGGATACACCTATGGAGATTATGTATAATAGGGGAACGTATATCCCTTATACTTTAGATGAAGCAGTAGAAATATGCAAGAAACTATATAAAATGTATACTGAAAAAAATGTGAATGTTATTAGAATAGGTCTTCAACCTACTGATGAAATTGCAGAAGGTAAGGATGTGGTGGCAGGACCGTTCCATCCAGCTTTCAGAGAGTTAGTAGAAGGAAGTATATTAGCTGATAAAGTACGTGAAGAACTTAAGTCTCCTTGTAAAGGCATCATAAAAATAAACAATAGAGATATAAGTAAGCTTTATGCTAACAAGAAATATTATTTTAATAAACTCTTAAGAGAGGGTTATGAATTAAAAGTAAATGCTACTTGTGATATACCAAGAGGCACTATTATAGTGGAAAGATTATAGTGATTTAAGATTTGAGCTGCTTAAAATAATTTTTAAATTATTTTAGGTGGCTTTTATTTTTGTATAAGAAATTTTTTCCTAGAGTTAAGAATTGAAAATAATATAATTTTACTATAAACTTAGAATATAAGAATGGAGTGATTAAAGTGAGAAAGAAAACAAGAGACAAGGTGACATATATCCTTGCTATTATAATGTTAATTATTTTTATAGCTGGAATGATTCCAAATATATTTTTTTAAATAAGGAGTGAATGGTTTGTTTTTAAAATCTCTTGAAATTAGAGGCTTTAAATCTTTTGCAGACAAGACAGAGTTAAAGTTTAAAAAAGGTGTAACAGCAGTTGTTGGACCTAATGGAAGTGGAAAGAGTAATATATCTGACTCTGTAAGATGGGTTTTAGGAGAGCAAAGCGTAAAAACATTGAGAGGAGGAAAGATGGAAGATGTTATTTTTGCAGGTACACAATTTAGAAAGCCTGTAGGACTAGCACAAGTGTCTCTAACTCTTGATAATGAAGATGGGAGTCTTTCTACTGAGTATAATGAAGTAACTATATCTAGAAGAATATTTAGATCAGGTGAAACTGAGTATTTGATAAATGGTACAAAATGTAGACTTAAGGATATTACTCAATTGTTCATGGATACTGGGATAGGTAAAGAAGGGTATTCATTAATAGGACAAGGAAAGATAGAAGCTATCTTAAGTGGTAAGCCTGAAGAAAGGAGATCTCTTCTTGAAGAAGCTGCTGGTATAGTTAAATATAAATCTAGAAAAGAAGAAGCGGAGAAAAAGTTAAGTAATACAGATAACAATCTTGTCAGAATAAGAGATATTATATCAACTTATGAAGAAAGATTAGAACCATTAAGAATAGAAAGAGAAAAGGCTTTAAAGTATAAAGAAATAGCGGATGATTTAAAGGAAAAAGAAGTTTCTATATTAGTTCACAATATAAACAATATAGAAAGTACTTTAGAGACTTTTGTTAAGGATGTAACCTTTAGGGAAGAGGATTTAAATAGAAAGAAGAAAAGACTTTTAGAAGATAAGGAAGCTTTAAGGATTCTAGAGTCTAAGATAGAAGGTTTAAATAGAAAAAATTCTGAAGATAGAGGAGAATTTTATAGTAAAAAAGAAGAGATTTCTAATATAACAAATGATATAGAAATTTATAAAGAAAGAATAAAAAATACTAATTCATTAATAGAAAAAAATTATATTTCTATAGAAGAAGTTAAGAAAAAGATATCTTCTTTTGAAGAGGAATTGGTTATTGCAAAAAGTGAATTAGAACTTAAAGTTAGGGAGCAAAAAGATAAAGAAGATGAAATAAAGCAGTTAGAGTATAATAGTTCTGACTCTTTAGAAAAAATATTAAAGTTTGAAGATACTATAAAAAAATTACAAAATGAAGAGTTGGAATTATTAAGAGGTAATTCAGAAATAACTAATAGTATTGCGTTAATTGAAAATGATTTAAAAGTAAAAAAAGAAAAAATTGAATTAACAAAGGTATCATTAGTATCTAGTGAAGGAAATGTTAAGATAAATTTTGCAACTTTAGAAGGATTAAAGAAAAAGCTAGAAAGTACTAGAGAAGAAGTTAAAAATCTAGAAATTAAAATTTTAGATAGAAAGAAAAAAATTACTTCTGTAAATGGTAATATTTCTAGAAAAGATAATGAAATAAGAGTTGTTAATAAAAAAATTAATGAAATTGAAGCTAGTAAAAATATTTTATCTAATTTAGAAAAGCATTATGAAGGATATAATAGATCAGTAAAAATTCTTATGGAAAGAATAGATAAAAATATGACTCCTAATGCAGAAGGAACTAAAGTTGTAGGAGAAATATTTAAAGTTGATAAAGAATATGAAACTGCAATAGAAATTGCTTTAGGTGCTGGAATATCTAATATTATTACTGAAAATGAAAAAATAGCTAAGGATTTAATTAATTATTTAAAGAAAAATAACTTGGGTAGAGCGACTTTTCTTCCTTTAAACAACATAAGAGGAAATAAGCTAAATGTAGATAATAGTATAAAATCTATGGATGGATATATTGGAATAGCTGCAGAAATTATTACTTATCCAGAAAAATATGAAAAAGCAATAAATAACCTTTTAGGAAGAACTATAGTTGCTAAAGATATGGATTCTGCTTTATCTATATCAAGAAAAGGAAATAATAATTATCGAATAGTAACTTTATCAGGTGAAATAATAGCGCCAGGGGGAGCTTTAACTGGTGGTAGTATACATGGTAAGAATAATAATATCCTTGGAAGAAAAAGAGAAATTGAGGAGCTAGGCAAAAAGCTTCAAGAAAAGAATGAGGAAATTAAAAAGCTTATTGAAGAGTCTAGATTGTTAAAAGAAGAATTTAAGTCTTTAGATGAAGAAAATTTAAATGACAGAGATGAAATACATTCTAAAAATATAGAAATTGCTAAAAATGAAAGTGAAATAGTTGCATTAAAAAATGAAACTGAAAAGTTAAGTCATAGTATTGATGTTACAAAAAATGAAATCAAGAAAAATGAATCAGAAATAGAACATTTAAAGAAAGTGTTAAGGGAAAAGGAATTAGAGCTTAATATTATAGAAAAACAAAAGAATGTTAATAAGAAAAAGAATTTAGAAGTTGATAATCTTTTAAAGGAGTCTAGAATTAAGGTGGATTCAGCTAGAGAAAAGTTGACTGAATTGAAGGTTAATAAAGCTGCTATTGATGAGATATTATTAAGTAAGACTAATGATGTTTCAAGGTTAGAAGACTCTATTTTTGAAAATAATTTAAAGGTGGAAGAATTAAATACAGAAAATGAAACTAATAAAAATGTAGTTAATGAATTAGAAAATAATATTATTAATAAAGGTGAAGCTATAAAAGCTTTAGAACTTAGAATCGAAGCTTTAGAAGAAGGTTTTAAAGAAGATGAAGTTAAAAAAGAAAGACTTAAAGAAGAATTTAGAATAAAAGATAGCAAGATTGCAGAAATTTCGGATATAATAAGCAAAGAGGAAAGTGACCTTAATAAAAAAGAAATACAAAAAGCTAAAAGTGAAATGGAAAAGGAAAGTCTTTATACTAAATTAAATGAAGAATTGGATTTAACTTTAGCAGAAGCTAAGGAAATAGCTGTAGATGTTGATGATGTGGATAAATTTAAAGAATCTATTACTTCGTTAAAAAAGAGAGTTTCTGCTTTAGGTGTAGTAAATCTTGCAGCTATAGAAGAATATGAAGAAATAAAAGAAAAATATGAATTTATGTTCTCTCAAGAACAAGATTTAGAAAAGGCTAAGGGTGAACTTGTTGAAGTAATTAGTGAAATGACTGAAAAGATGAAGGTTTTATTTAAGGAAAACTTCAAGATTCTAAATAGAAACTTTAATGAAACCTTTGTAGATTTATTTAAAGGTGGTAGTGCAGAGCTTATATTATCAGAGGGTGATGAACTTACTGCTAATATAGATATAAATGTTGAGCCGCCAGGTAAGAAGCTCCAAAATATAAATTTAATGTCTGGTGGGGAAAAAGTTTTATCGGCAATTGCATTATTATTTGCTATATTAAAGATGAAGCCAACACCATTCTGTATATTAGATGAAATTGAAGCAGCCCTAGATGATGCTAATGTTTATAGATATGCAGAATTCTTAAAGGAATTTTCTAAAGATATTCAATTTATAGTAATTACACACAGAAAGGGAACTATGGAAGCTAGTGATGTTATGTATGGAGTTACTATGGAGGAAAAAGGTATATCTAAAGTTGTTTCAGTAGATTTAACAAAATAAAGTAGTGGGAGGAAAAAATATGTTTGGTAATATATTTGACAAATTAAAAAAAGGACTAACTAAAACAAGAGATGGATTAACAGATAAAATAAATGAGGCTTTGAAAATTGCTATAACTATTGATGATGATTTGTATGAAGAATTAGAAGAAATACTTATAATGTCTGATATAGGTATGGAAACTACTATGGAGATTATAGATAGATTAAAGGCTAAAATAAGAAAAGAAAAAATAAATGATACAGAAGAGGTTATGCCAGCATTAAAAACGGTAATTAAGGAAATTATGTTAGAAGGTGAAACATCAACAAAGGAAGAAAGAAATCAAAAGAAAGTTCTTCTTGTTATTGGTGTTAATGGTGTAGGTAAAACTACTTCTATTGGAAAACTTGCAGCTAAAAATAAGGCAGAAGGAAAGAAAGTTTTGTTAGCAGCAGCAGATACTTTTAGAGCAGCAGCAATAGATCAATTAGATGTATGGAGCAATAGAGCAGGTGTTGATATAGTTAAACATGGAGAGGGTTCGGATCCAGCAGCAGTAGTTTTTGATGCTATTCAAGCAGCTAAATCTAGAAAAGTGGATTTATTAATTTGTGATACAGCAGGTAGACTTCATAATAAGAAGAATTTAATGAATGAGTTAGAAAAAATAAATAGAATAATAGATAGGGAGTTTGGTGAAGACAACAAGGAAACTTTACTAGTATTAGACGGAACTACAGGTCAAAATGCAGTAATCCAAGCTAAACAATTTATGGAAGCGTGTCCTATAGATGGTATCATTTTAACTAAGTTAGATGGTACTGCTAAGGGCGGCGTAGTTATATCTATTAAGCAAACTTTAAATATACCAGTTAGATATATTGGTGTTGGAGAAGGTATTGATGATTTACAAGAATTTGATGCAGAAAGTTTTGCAGAGGCATTAATATAGTTTCTAAAAAATAAATAAAACAGGTGTTAAGTAAAAATACTTGACACCAATAAATAATTTTGATATTATACCTTTTGTGGGTAAGGTGATTATTATGGAAGATAGAGTTGAAATTTCGTTGTTAATGGATTTTTATAGTCCTTTATTAACAGAAAAACACCGTAACATTATGGAGCTTTATTATAATGAGGATTTATCCTTAGCTGAAATAGCTGAACTGAATAACACAAGCCGTCAAGCTATCCATGATTTAATTAAAAGATGTGATAAATTACTTTTATCCTATGAGAGTAAGCTTAACTTACTTCAAAAGAGTATAAATCGTGAAAATAAAATTATAGATTTTTTAGAAAACTTTAAAAGTATATATTCCATAAGTAATGAGGAATATGATACTATGAAAAGTACATTGGAAGATTTATATTAATTTAGGAGGTTTAATATGGCTTTTGAAGGATTAGCAGAAAAGCTTCAAGGTACCTTGAAAAAATTAAGAGGTAAAGGGAAGCTGACAGAGAAAGATATTAAAGAAGCTATGAGAGAAGTAAAGCTTGCATTGTTAGAAGCTGACGTTAACTATAAAGTAGTAAAAACATTTGTAAAGAATGTAAGTGCTAAATGTGTTGGTGAGGATGTATTAGAAAGTTTAACACCAGGGCAACAAGTAGTGAAAATAGTTAATGAAGAACTTACTGATCTTATGGGTGGAAGCGAAAGTAAGATAAATTATTCAAGTGTAGGACCTACAGTTATTATGCTTGTAGGACTTCAAGGTGCAGGTAAAACAACAATGTGTGGTAAGCTTGCATTACAACTTAGAAAGAATAATAAAAAGCCATTACTTGTAGCTTGTGATATATATAGACCAGCAGCTATAAAACAATTAGAGGTTGTTGGTAAGCAAATAGATATACCTGTATTTTCAATGGGAGATAAGGTATCACCAATAGATATTTCTAAAGCAGCTATAAAGCATGCAAGAGATAATGGAAATAATGTTGTAATAATAGATACAGCTGGTAGACTTCATATAGATGAAAATCTTATGCAAGAACTTAAGGATGTAAAAGAAGCTACAAATCCTAATGAGATTTTATTAGTAGTAGATTCTATGACGGGTCAAGATGCAGTTAATGTTGCAGAAAGTTTTAATAATGAACTTGATATATCAGGTGTTATTTTAACTAAATTAGATGGTGATACAAGAGGTGGTGCTGCGCTATCAATTAGAAGCATTACTGAAAAACCAATAAAATATATTGGTGTTGGTGAAAAGATGAATGACTTTGAAGTGTTTCATCCCGAGAGAATGGCTTCAAGAATTTTAGGTATGGGTGATGTATTATCTTTAATAGAAAAAGCTCAAGAAGCTATTGATGAAAAAGAAGCTCAAGAGCTTACTAAAAAGATGATAGATGCAGAACTAAATTTTGAAGATTACCTAACAGTTATGGAACAAATGAGGAAGCTTGGACCTTTAAATAAAATTTTAGAGATGATGCCACAAATTCCTGGTTTGGATTCACAAGCATTAGGACAAATTGATACTGAAAAGAGTCAAAAACAATTAGCTAAAACAGAAGCAATCATTTATTCAATGACACTAAAAGAAAGAAGAAATCCTTCTTTAGTGATAAATTCATCTTCTAGAAAGAAGAGAATTGCACTAGGTGCAGGTACAACAATCCAAGAAGTTAACAAACTTATTAAAGGCTATGAAATGATGAGAAAAAACATGAAACAAGTAAAATCATTAACTAAGAAATCTAAAAAAGGATTATTTGGTAAGATGCCTTTTATGAGCTAAATAGATATTTTAACCTTTGAAGGAGGTGAAAAAACATGGCAGTAAAGATAAGACTTAGAAGAATGGGTGCTAAGAAAGCTCCTTTCTATAGAATCGTAGTTGCTGATTCAAGAAGCCCAAGAGATGGTAGATTCATCGAAGAAATCGGATACTATAACCCAGTTGTTAAAC
>CAKVLD010000092.1 GCA_934755305.1 uncultured Clostridium sp.
GAATTTTTTACTAAAAATTTAGCATCGTCCTTTGTATAAATATCATTAGTTATAACTGCACAATTATATTGATCTTTTATAGCTCTAGTTATACGTTCTATTAATAAAGTTTTCCCACTCCCAACAGGGCCCCCAACCCCTATAATAACTGGTTTCATTATTATCACCCTTTCACTTAAACATAAAAAATATATATTTTTTTCATGTATATGTTTTTTTGATGCATCTGTTTTTTTAATGCATATATTCTTAGGACATAAATAGCCTAAACTCTAATGTTTCATGATTTATTTGAGCTAATTCAATTCCTGGACTAGTTGCCCCAAAATAACTGTAATCCATATTTTTTATTTTTATATATAACTTATTAAAATTCTCCAAACATTCTTTTAAAATAAGTTGACCATCCTTTTGACCTAAAGGTATAGCCCTTACAGCATTTTGAATAATAGTAGATATAGTACTATACATATGAAAATTTATAGCTTCCTCTTCAGAATAATTTAATGTATACATTAACATTCCAAATACTATAGCAGGATGACCTGAAACAGCCTTATCTATAATCTTTTTCTCATAAATATCTATAAGGTTAGTATTGTATAAATCTTGAAATAACTTTATCATTCTATTTGCAACAAGCTTTGAACCATTTCTAGTTTCTATTGCTATAGTTTGCGCTGTTAGCATTCTATCTAATTCCCATACTTTCTCTAAATTATCCTCATTTAAATATTGATATAACATTCTTATAGCTAATCCATCACTATATATGAACACATTATTTAAAAATACTTTTATAAACTTCCTCATAGTATTAGAGTCTATTACCTTATCTTTTCTTAAATAAGTTTCCATACCATAAGAATGATTAAATGATCCAATAGGAAAATTAGAATCGCATAATTGAATTATTCTAAGTATATTTAATACTTTATTATCTTCATCAATGGGTATGTGCAAATTCAACATGTCTAAAAGCCTTTTTTAATTTTAAATTTTCCCTTGAATAATTAATACCATCTCTTTTTAATTCTTCTTCTACTAACCTATCATATTGGATTATCATTTGTTCTCTATCAAATTGCGCTTGAAGATGTCTGTTACCTAAAGCATGAGCTATTGTACCCATTTCTGTCATATTAACTGGTTTAATAACTAATACATCTTCTGCATTTGCTTTAACTACAATAAGCTTTTTTTCTTCGTTGTAAAGCAAATCTCCATCTTTTAATTTTTCATTATTATCTAAAGAAATACCATATTCTCTATTATGATCTGACTTTACTCTAAGTATCCTTTTAAGCATATCTTCATTATCTAAATATATAGTTTCTACATGATATTGATCTAAATCACTTACATCTTTAATATTCCCAATAATGTTATTAAAAACCATAATTACCCTCCTGTATTAAATAAGAGATGCTGCAAGCTAACACAACATCCCTTATATTTGCAACAATTTTTAGAAGCATGGTGAAGCCACTTTTTTTATAATTCTTTTAGAATAAGAAATACCTTTGTGCTAATGGTGCTTCATTAATTGGTTCACAAGTTATTAACTCTCCATTAACTGTGACATCATAAGTTTGTGGATCTACTCCTAACTTAGGAGTTTCACAATTTAACTTCATATCTTTCTTAGTTAAATTCCTAATACCACTAACTGGTAAAATCATTTTTTGTAAACCTAATTTTTCTTTTATTCCATGCTCAAAAGCATATGTAGATACGAAAGTTGCAGATGTTTGATATTTAGCTTTTCCATATGCAGCATAACAATCTCTATAATGTTCTGGTTGACATGTTGGAATTGAAGCATTTGCCTCTCCAATAATAGATCTATTAACCATTCCCCCTTTAATTATCAAATGTGGTTTTACTCCAAAGAATTCTGGATCCCATAATACTAAATCTGCCATTTTACCTACTTCTACAGAACCTATATAATTTGAAATACCTTGAGCTATAGCTGGATTTATAGTATATTTAGCTACATATCTTCTAACTCTATTATTGTCATTTTCTTCAGTATCACCTTTTAATGGTCCCCTTTGTTTCTTCATCTTACTAGCTGTTTGCCATGTTCTAATTATTACTTCACCTATTCTTCCCATTGCCATTGAGTCTGAACTCATAATACTAAATACACCCATATCTTGTAATATATCTTCTGCTGCTATAGTTTGATGTCTAATTCTTGAATCTGCAAAAGCTATATCTTCTGGTACTTTTGGATCTAGATGATGACATACCATTAACATATCTAAATGTTCAGCTATAGTATTTACTGTAAAAGGCTTAGTAGGGTTAGTTGAAGCAGGTAATACATTAAGTTTAGATGCAACTTTTAAAAGGTCAGGTGCATGACCTCCTCCTGCCCCTTCTGTATGGAATGTATGAATAGTTCTTCCTGCAATAGCTTCTATAGTATGTTCTACAAAACCACCTTCATTTAAAGTATCTGAATGTATAGAAACTTGAATATCATACTTATCAGCAGTTTTTAAAGAATAATCTATAGCAGATCTAGTAGCTCCCCAATCTTCATGAACCTTAAGACCACACGCTCCTGCTTGAACTTGTTCCTCTGTAACTTTAATATTAGCTCCACTACCTTTACCTAAGAATCCCATATTAATAGGAAAAGCCTCTGCTGATTCTAACATACGATGAATAGACCAAGCTCCTGGAGTAGAAGTAACTGCATTAGTACCATCTACTGGTCCTGTTCCTCCACCTATTAAAGTTGTAATTCCACCTTCTAAAGCAACTTTTGCTAAATCTGGACTTATATAATGTACATGAGTATCAATTCCTCCTGCTGTAAGAATTCTACCCTCCCCTGCTAAAGCTTCAGTACTTGGGCCAACTATAAAATCAACATGATCCATTGTATATGGGTTTCCACCTTTTCCAATAGCTAATATCTTACCATCTCTTATACCTATATCTGCTTTATAAATACCTGTATAATCTATAACAGTAGCTCCAGTAATAATCATATCTGCAACAAGTGGATTTTCTCTACTTTCTATAGCATTTTGACCCATTCCATCTCTTAGAACTTTACCACCACCAAATTTACTTTCATCACCATAACCTGTATAATCTTTTTCTATTTCTATAATTAAATCTGTATCACCTAACCTTATTTTGTCTCCTTCTGTAGGACCAAATAATTCTGCATAACGATGTCTATCTATTTCAAAACTCATTATTCTTTAACTCCCCTTCCATCTAAATATCCATCAACTAAATTACGTAAACCATATACTCTTCTAACTCCACCAATATCTATTAAATTTATTTCTTTTTTATCTCCCGGTTCAAATCTAACAGCTGTCCCAGAAGGTATATCTAACCTTTTTCCATAAGCTTTTTCTCTATCAAATTGTAAATAGTCGTTTACTTCATAAAAATGATAATGAGAGCCTATTTGTACAGGTCTATCCCCTGTATTAACTACTTCTAACTTTATGGCATCTTTACCTTTGTTATACTCTATAATACCATCTTTAATAAATAATTCTCCTGGTGTCATTTAAATTTAACCTCCCTTATTGAATTGGATTATGTACTGTAACTAATTTTGTTCCATCAGGAAAAGTAGCCTCTACTTGTACTGTATGTATCATTTCACTTATCCCTTCCATAACATCGCTTTTACTTAAAATCCTAGTTCCGTACTCCATTAATTCTTCAACTTTTCTTCCTTCTCTTGCACCTTCTAATAATTCATCAGTTATTAATGCAACTGACTCTGGATAATTAAGTTTTAAGCCTTTTTTCTTTCTTTTCCTTGCAACCTCAGCTGCGACTACAATCATAAGTTTATCTTTTTCTCTATCTGTTAAACGCAATCTATTTTCCTCCTTTTTATAAATGATTATCAAACTATGCTTTAGTATGTGTATTTTTCACAATTTTATGCAAAAAAAGTACTGCATATAATCTATAATTACATGCAGTACTTTTAATAATACTTGTTAAAACAATATGCTATTTTCTTAAAGTTAATAATTTATTCTTTAATTGTTCTTCTATATTAACTAATTCCTTTTCAGCTTCTCTACGTTTTTCACGACCTTCATCTTGTATACGAATAACTTCATCTAAAGTAGAAATTAATGATTCATTAGTTGCTCTAAGTGTTTCAATATCAACAACTCCCCTCTCAGAAGCTTTTGCTGTTTCTATAGTAGACATCTTTAATGTTTCTGCGTTTTTACGAAGAAGTTCATTAGTCATATTAGTAACTTCATTTTGTACTTTAGCTGCATTTTGAGAATGAGCAACTCCAAGTGCAAGTACTATTTGACTTTTCCATAAAGGAATAGTATTTACTAATGTAGATTGAATCTTTTCTGACATTAAAGTATCATTATTTTGAACTAAACGTATTTGTGGTGCCATTTGAAGAGATATCATTCTAGTTAATTCTAAATCATGAACTTTCTTTTCAAATCTATCACAAAGTGCTGCAAAGTCATTAGCAGCTTGAGCATCTTCTGGATATCCGCTTAACTTAGCTTTTTCAGTTAATTGAACTAATTCTTCTTCTCTCGCCTTTTCTAATCTTTTCTTACCAGCTAAAATGTACATATTTAATTCTTTGAAATAAACTTTATTTATTTCATACATCTTATCTAACATAGATATATCTTTTAAAAGTTGAATTTGATGTTCTTCAAGTGCTGTACATATAGTATTTATATTACTTTCAACCTTTGTATATTTAGCCTTTAACATGTCTATTTTCTTGCTTTGCTTTTTAAATATACCTAATAAGCCCTTTTTCTCTTCCGTATCTTCGAAATTTTTAAGTTCCACTACTACAGAAGATAACATATTACCTACTTCCCCTAAATCCTTTGTTTTTACATTATTTAAAGCTGATTCAGAGAAATCTGCAATTTTCTTTTGTGCTCCTACACCATATTGTAAAATTGAATTAGAGTTATTTAAATCAATTTTATTTACAAAGTCATCAACCATTTTTCTTTCATTTTCTGTTAATGAAAGGTATTCTGGACTTTCCTTCTTTTCTTCCTTAACTTCTAACATCTCATTAACTTGATCATCAAAAGTATCAAATGTTAAACTTGGTGTTACTCCAATATCTTCTTTAAAATTTTCTCCCATTACTTATGTTCTCCTTTATTAAATTCATTTTCAGTTAATCCCTCTTGAGTAAATAAAGTTTTTAATACTGATATATCTGAAGATACATCCATAGTTATGTCTTCAAATAAATCATCTAATAACTTCTCAAAAGCGGTATTTATAAGGTCAAGGCTTTTTTCTATTTCATTTTTAGCCTTTTTAACATTATCCCCTTCAATAGCTTGATTATCTAATTCTTTATATGTGTTTACAAGCTTTAATGTCATAGGAAGATAATGATTTATAAACTTTTTAACATCTGGTATTTTACTAATATCTTTCTCTATATTATTAAAAATAGCTGTTACTATTTTCTCTAGCTTATCAAGTTTTGCTGATATTACTTCCCCAGGTATTGCATCATTTGCACTTCTTATTTCATTAATATATCTTTTACCTAAATTAATAACTTCATATAACTCTGCATTTTCTGAAGCTTTTTTAACTTCCTCTTCTTTTCTCTTCTTTTGTTCTTCATAAGATCTTTCTGCATTTAAATATGCTTCATATACTTCATTACTTAATATAAAGTTGTTATTTTTCTCATCTATATATGCTTCTTTAAACATTTCTAAATCTATCATTTTTATTAAATCTTTAATGACGAATTTATTATCTTTTCTAATTGCTTTAGATAATGAGTCTATAGTACAATAATTGGTGTTTTCTACAAGCGAAGCATATTTCTTAAATCTTTTAATTCTATTTCTTATACTCTTACCTTTTAATGATAAATATATACCTATTAACATAAAGACTGTTGATAAGCCAAGCATTCCCATATAATCACTTTCTGCTCCATGAAAAGCTGCTGACGAAACAAAAAAAGTTGTAATAAGGATAAATCCCCAAAACACCCCCATAGTTGTGCCAAGAATACTATATACAACACCTTTAATCTTTCCTTTAGGATTTTTTGCTATGTACTTATATTTTGAGCTTTTATTATACATATTTATTGAACTTTTAACGCCTTGTTCAACTGTATCTGCTGTCTTTTGAACAAAATCAGTACTACGTTTTAATTGTCTTTTAACTTCATCTAGTATATTTCCTGCTTCAAAATTAATAGTATCTTTTATTCTGTCATAATCAATATAGTCAGAGGCACTATCTACCGCTTTTCTTATTTGCTCTTCTATATCAAAAAAGTCATTTCTCCTCATTTTTTATTTCCTCCAAACCACTTTCCTTAAAAGTTTTTACTAATATAGTATACATTATTACTTTCATTTTGTTAGTATATAGAATTATTATAAAATAATGATATGTAATATATTTGCTAAATACTATTTTACTTACTTTAATTTATACTGTCTACTTTTTTTTGATTTTTATTTGAATATATTTCATTAGACTGAATTTACTCATAAAATAATATTTTCACAGGAGTTAAGCATAAACCTAACTCCCCAAATTTAATGATTCAGTTATATTATAAAGTGTTTAAAACTTATCAATTAGCAATTACACCAAGGAGTACCATGAGTTGTTTTTCTTGAATCACTTGAGCTTCTTTCTTTCTTATAGTTCTTTTCCCTTTTGTTTGATTTTCTTGATTTTGAACTACTTGAATCCCATGAGCTTGAATAGCTTGACCTAGATGAACAAGTTGTTTTTCTGCATTTCTTTTCTTTCTTATAATTATCTGAACTACTTGAATCCCATGAACTTGAGTAACTTATATCTTTATGATTTCTTGATTTTTTATTCTTCTTATAATTACTTGAATAGTCTTTTGAACTTGATTTGTCTGAATAATCTTTTGAACTTGAATAACTTGAGTTACTTACATTTCTATGATTTCTTGATTTTCTATTCTTTTTATAATCACTTGAATAGTCTTTTGAAATACTAAAAATTGAACTCATAGACTTACTTGAATTACTGTGTTTTCTTGATTTTTTATTTTTTCTACAATTACTTGAATCTTTTGAGCTCATTGATCTACTTGAGCTATTTGATCTACTTGAGCTATTTGATCTACTTGAACTATTTGATCTACTTGAACTATTTGAGCTCATTGCGCTAGTTAAACTACTTGAAATATAACTTAATCTATAATAACTATAACCTTTTGTTGATCTGTTTCCCATATTAATCATTTCTCCTTTGATTTTCATAAATTATTTACTTAATATATCCTATGACTAAAACTATTAGTTTGTTACATATTTTTTATATTAAACATTATTAAATATTTCTGATATAAACTTTTCAAAATTCTCTCTTTGTGAATGTTTATTACCTTTATATACTTCATTAGAAATTATTATTTTGTTATAATTATTACCGTATAAAGAATCTTGCAATGAAAATTGATTTTTTTCATATAAAGTTCTTAAAGTTTCCCCTATGCGTAAAAGGCTTTTATAATGCTTTCCACTTGAAAATCCTCTAATTCTTTTTGTATCTTTACTCATATTTTCAAAGAACAAAGATTTAGCTAACCAACCTCTACTTGCTCGTCCATTTTTGGTAGTATTAGTCAAAACATAATTCAAATATGGTGTGAATTCATTAAAACTTCCTGTTTCAAGCTTCAATCCAACTATTGGATACCATAAACCTTGAATTTTCCCACTATTTGTTCCTGATGATCTAAAAAAAGGTAAAGTAACTGTCTCCATTCCATCATTGTACATAATACCAACATCAATTAGGCCTATCATCCTAAAAGGACTGGTTGTGTAAACATTCGCTCTAAAAGTGTTAGGATATATCTTGTATATACCAATGGTATGTGACACATATATTCCTCCTTTGTTTACCAAATTTTAAAATCAAATCTCCCTTTATTAATTCTTTTTAAAACTTCTAATTGATCTCTTATTTCGTCAAGACTTTCATATTCATCTTCTATTCCCATAAGCTTCATTAAAAAGTGTCGTTCCTCTGAATTTAAATCTAACTCATCATACCATGGCTTTTCTTCCTGATCTTCTAATGGCTCAAAGGAAGAATAATATAAATGAATTAAAAAATCTCCTAAATACCAGTAATCAATTGTTTCATCATATTGATCATTATCTATATATCTTGCTAACCCAAAATCAATTAAAGCTATCTCATTATTATTTCTAACTATTACATTTGGTGTTCTAATATCTCTATGAACAATATTTTTACTATGCAATATTTCTAACAAATCTAAAATAGCTTCACAAACTTCATATATTTCCTCTTTAGAAAACTCGTATCTATCTTTTGATAAGAGTTCAAAAAAGGTTTTTCCATCTATATATTCCATCACATAACACTCCCTATATTTATCCTTAAATTTTCCTATAAATTTAGGGAAGTTAGGCATATCTAAATTTCTTAATATTTTTCTTTCGTAATACAATTTACTTCTTGTTTTTTGAAGCATATTGTTTTTTAATTGTTTAATAACAACTTTATTACCATCTTTATCTATAGCAAGATACGCTATACCATAGCGTCCTTCACCTAATATATCCTTTATTGTATACCCCTTTACTCTCTCCTCTTTCCTATAATAAATATCCATAATTACATCCTCTGTTTACATAAGTGTATTTGCTTTTCACTTAATATATAGTATTCTTTCAAAGGACATTATGTTACTTCATTTTACAAAGTTTATGTAACAACAAATAATATATATTTTTTTAGTAACTAGTAAGGTGGGGTTTATATAAACATGAATAATCTAATTCCTTCATAACTTCATATATGTATTTTATACAAAAAATGAGGCTGCCACACAATTTATAATTAAAGATTCTCAATTAAAGTTTAATGTGACAGCCCCATTATTTAATTTTCTTATTTAACCTAATAAACTCTTTACCATTGGATTAACCTTAGATCTATCAAACTTACCATTAATCTTTGGCATAATTTCTTTCATTATTTTACCCATATCAGAAGGACCATAACTTCCATTAGCTATTATTTCCTTTAACATTTCTGTAACTTCTTCTTCTGTTAATTGTTTTGGAAGATAAACTTTTAATACTTCTAAAG
>CAKVLD010000093.1 GCA_934755305.1 uncultured Clostridium sp.
TTTAATAATAGTGGTTTATTAAGTATACCCTTTTTTAAAAAAATACTTTTAAAAAATTTTAATTATTTTGAATAACTGGTCTTTACGTTATAAAAAGCGTTTATGAAAAATCATAAACGCTACCTATACTATTTTTCAATTTTATTAGCTATTGCATTTTTACTAAATCTTAATCTAGTTCTATCTGGTCCTGATTCTAAAACCATATTTTCTTCATCTAATGAAATGATTTTTCCTATTACTCCGCCTCTAGTCATTACTTGGTCGTTCACCTTAAGTGCTGATAACATAGCATCGTATTTTTTTCTTCTTTTTCTTTCAGGTAATAATATCATTGCATAAAAAACACATAATATTAATATCATTGGTAATAATTGTATAAACGTCTGCATTTAATAACCCTACCTTCTTTTACTTTTTAATAAATATTTATATTTATTAAAAAGTAGTTTACATTATTTATTATCTTATTGTCAATACTAAGCTTTCCCATTCCATTCTTCAAGCCTTTTAGCTTTAAATTCCGCAAAATACCCACCATCTATAGCATCTCTTATATCTTCCATAAGCTTGTTATAGAAGTAAAGGTTATGTAATACACATAATCTCATTGCTAGCATTTCTTTAGCTTTAAATAAGTGTCTTATATAAGCTCTTGTATAATGCTTACAAGCAGGACATTGACAACCTTCATCAATTGGTTTTGCATCCAATTCAAATTTTGAATTCATTAAATTTATTTTACCATCTTTAGTGAAAACTTGACCATGTCTTCCGTTTCTAGCTGGTAATACACAATCAAAGAAATCAACTCCTCTTTCAACTGCTTCTAATATGTTAGTTGGTGTTCCAACACCCATTAAATATATTGGTTTATCCTCTGGTAAATGAGGCACAACAGCATCTATAACTCTATACATATCTTCATGGCTTTCACCTACTGCTAAGCCACCAATAGCATAACCATCTAGATCCATTTTAGTTATAGTCTTTGCGTGCTCTATTCTTATATCTTCATAAGTTCCACCTTGGTTAATACCAAATAACATTTGTTCCTTATTTATTGTTTCAGGTAATGAATTTAGTCTATCCATTTCCTTTTTACATCTTTCAAGCCATCTTGTTGTTCTTGCTACTGAATTTATAACATATTCTCGTGTAGATGGATTTGGAATACACTCATCAAAAGCCATAGCTATTGTTGAAGCTAAATTACTTTGTATTTGCATTGATTCTTCTGGTCCCATAAATATTCTTTTACCATCAATATGTGAGTTAAAGTAAACTCCTTCTTCTTTTATCTTTCTTATTCCTGAAAGAGAAAATACTTGGAATCCACCTGAATCTGTTAGAATTGGTCTATCCCAATTCATAAATTGGTGTAGCCCCCCCATTTTATAAACAACCTTATCTGAAGGCCTTAAATGTAAATGATATGTATTTGATAATTCAACTTGACATCCTATTTCTTTTAAATCCATTGATGATACAGCACCTTTAATAGCTGCAAGTGTACCAACATTCATAAACACTGGCGTTTGAATAGTTCCATGAGGAGTTACAAATTCTCCTCTTCTAGCTTTTCCATCTTTTTTAAGTAAAGTATATCTTTTTGACAAACTTTTTTCACTCCTTAATTATTTTATAAACATTGCATCTCCAAAAGAGAAGAATCTATATTTTTCTTTTACAGCTTCATTATAAGCTGCTAATACATGCTCTCTTCCTGCTAAAGTTGATACTAGCATAATAAGAGTTGATTCAGGTAAGTGGAAATTAGTAATTAGGTTATCTATAATTTTAAATTTATAACCTGGATAAATAAATATATTTGTCCATCCACTTTGAGCTTTTACAAGTCCACTTTCATCTGCAATAGTTTCTAATGTTCTAGTAGAAGTAGTCCCAACAGATATTACTCTATTTCCTCTTCTCTTAGTTTCATTAATAATATCTGCATTTTCTTCATTTAAAATGTAAAACTCTGAATGCATATCATGATTTTCTATAGTTTCCACCTTTACTGGTCTAAAAGTACCTAAACCCACGTGTAAAGTTACATATGCTAAGTTTATACCTTTATCTTTAATTTTTTGTAATAACTCTTTTGTAAAATGTAATCCTGCTGTTGGTGCTGCAGCTGAACCTTCCTCTTTAGAATAGACTGTTTGATATCTTTCTCTATCTTCTAATCTTTCATGAATATATGGTGGAAGTGGCATCTCTCCAAGAGAATCTAGCACTTGTTCAAATATTCCTTCATAAGTGAATTCAATTATTCTATTACCATTTTCTAGAACTTCAATTACTTCTGCTATAAGTTTTCCTTCACCAAAAGTAAATCTTCTACCTGGTTTTGCACTTTTACCCGGCTTCGCTAAACACTCCCATTTATCTCCTTCCACTCTCTTCAATAAAAGGAATTCTATCTTTCCACCAGTATGTTCTTTTTCACCTATTAACCTAGCAGGCATAACTCTAGTATTATTAAGAACCAAAGTATCTCCTTTTTCTAGATAATCTATAATATCATAAAATTTCTTGTGTTCTATTTCTCCTGTATTTCTATCTAAAACCATTAATCTTGATTGATCTCTTTTTTCTAGAGGATGTTGTGCTATAAGTTCCTCTGGTAAATAGAAATCAAAATCTGTTACCTTCATTAAAAACACTCCTATCTAAAGCCACATAATAACTTATCTTTTGGTTTATTTTAAAATTAAAAGAAACTTTTTTGCTCTCCTTTAATTTTTCTTTTCTTTATATCTTTACCTAAATGCTTATAGGCCTTTTCTGTAGCCATTCTACCTCTTGGAGTTCTAATTATATACCCTCCTTGAAGTAAATAAGGCTCATAAACATCTTCTAAAGTTCCAAGTTCTTCTCCTATAAAATAAGAAAGAGTTTCTATTCCTACAGGGCCTCCCCCAAAATTATCTATTATAGCTTCTAAAATTTTATTATCTACTCTATCAAAACCTTTATCATCAACTTCTAATAATTCCAAAGCTGCTTTTGCTTCTTTTAAACTTATTAAATTATCAGAGTAAACTTCCGAATAATCTCTAACTCTTTTTAAAAGTCTATTAGCTATTCTAGGTGTTCCCCTAGACCTTCTAGCAATTTCTATAGCTCCTTCTTCTGTTATTGTACACCCAAGCACTATAGCACTTCTTATAATTATTTCCTTCAACTGCTCTACAGTATAATATTCCATAGCACACATTACACCAAATCTATCTCTAAGTGGTGCTGTAAGCATTCCTATTCTAGTTGTAGCTCCTATTAATGTAAATGGGGGTAAATCTAATCTTATAGATTTTGCTGCAGCCCCCTTACCTATTACTATATCTAATGCATAATCTTCCATAGCAGGATAAAGTATTTCTTCTACACTTCTATTTAACCTATGTATTTCATCTATAAATAGGACATCATTTTCTTTTAAAGAAGTTAAAATAGCTGCTAAGTCTCCTGCTCTTTCTATAGCCGGTCCTGAAGTTATCTTTAAATCCCCCATCATTTCCTTGGAAATAATATTAGCTAAAGTCGTTTTACCAAGACCAGGTGGCCCGTATAAAAGAACATGATCTAAAGCTTCTCCTCTTTTTTGGGCCGCTTTTATAAATATATCTAACTTTTCTTTAACTTTATCTTGTCCTATATATTCATTAATCTTTTGAGGTCTTAAACTTAATTCTCCATTAGAATCTTCCTCTAATACCTTAGAAGTTATGATTCTTTCCATAATATAATTAACCTCCTTATCCCATTAATACTCTTAAACACTCTTTAATTATGTTTTCTACACTTTCTTCTTTATTAACTTTCTTTAGAGCAAGTTCTGCTTCTTTTTCAGAATAGCCTAAAGCAAGTAAAGCTCCTAGAGCCTCATTCATTGATTCTACATAATTAGTATCTTCTATTTGTGCAAAGTTTCCATTTTCATCACTTTGAGTAATCATATTTTCTTTCTTCAACTTATCTTTAAGTTCTAGAATAATTCTTCCTGCTGTCTTCTTACCTATACCAGGAGCTCTACAAATATGTTTTTCATCTCCCATGACTATAGCATATTTTAAAGTATTCACTCTACTTATTGATAATAAAGATAATGCTGCTTTTGCTCCTACTCCATTTATTGATAATAAAAGCTTAAACATTGTAAGTTCTTCTTTTGATTCAAAACCATATAACCCTATAAAATCTTCTCTTACTATTTGTTCTAAATAAAGCATTACATCTTCACCTGACTTAGGCATTGATGCCATTGTAGCTCCTGAAGTAAAAATTTTATATCCTATGTTATTATTTTCTACTATTACATAATCATTATTTATTCCTATATATTTACCTTTTATATATTCGTACATTCTAGCCTCCAAATAATAAAACTGAAAGTATGTTCTCATTAAATCCTTATTATACTTTATCATTTAACTATAAATCTTTCAACTAAATATAATTTACATATACCGGTATATTTTGTTTCTTAAATTCATTACTCTATTCTAAAAACATAAAAACAAAACCGAGAGAGACTTTATTTTTCTTAATTAATAAACTACTCTAACGGTTTTATACAAAATTCCATATAACATTTTCTTATAATATTACGAGATAAGCTCAGAAACTTTATCTTCTGCCTCTTCTTTAGTATTATATTTAAATTCTAATCTCTCTATCATTTCTTGGTCACTTTTAGGTAAATCCTTAACTTTTTTTCTATCTACATAAATATCAGTTTGAGGATTTATTATAGTTAGATTTCCTTCATCATCACTTTCAAAAATAGATAAAAATCCATCTGTTTCTCTTATATAATATTTGTTTGGCTCAACACTATTTTTAGCATCTCTTTTATATGAAATCTCATTCTTAGTTGAATACTCTATTTCATAGCCTTTTTTAGCTAAAACTTCACTTAATTTTTCTTCTGTTATATCCCCTTCAATGTTTAATTTTGATTTTAAATCCTTTAGCGTACTTTCCTCTTCTTTTGTATCATCTTTAAATAAAGATATTTTTATATTATCAGCTAATATGTTTGTTTTATCTGTAGACATAGTAGCTTGATTACTTTCTTCACCTTCTGTCGATTTATTATTTAAATAATTATCAAATACCAAAAAGCTTATAGTAAATACAACTGTTAAAATAATCACGCCAACTAGAATAACTTTTTTACTCTTACTCATATCTATCACTCCCTAACTGAATTTTTGACAGATATTCTACATTTTATACAAACAAGAGTACATATTCTTAAACCAACTCAAAATAAAGTTATTGCATTAAATAAATATAAAAATATTTACATCATATGTATCGAAAAAATATATATTTTTTCAATGCATATGATGTAAATGCTAGATTAATATCATCCCTAAAACAACATGCTCCCTTCTAAGTATCAAGTTTTTATTAATTTATTTATCTACCTAAAAAGGAGCATATCACTTTTAATGCAACAACTTCACATTCAAATATACTTTTTTAACTTATAAATACTATTTATCTTACAATTTCTAGAACCCACTTTTGACAATTATTTGAGTTATTACTCCATTGTTGAACATTTGCACCTCTATCTTTACTAGCATTAACTACCTCAACTAAAGATTTATTACCTGAAACCTTTGTAGCTAATTGATAAACACTATTTCCTAAACTTATTAGTTTAAATTTTTGATTATCTGTTCCCCTATCATCATATAAACTAATATTCTGTCCATTAGTAGCTTTATTGCCATTAACATCTACTACTCTCTTTTTAGATCCAACTTGTGATACTAATTTATAATAACCATCTCCTGTTGAAACCACCTTAAATTTTTGAGCATCTGCTCCATTACCAGTCCATTGTCTAATATTAGCACCATTTGTATCTTCACCATTTTTAACATCCAAGTATAGATTACTATTATAATTCTTAATATAATAGGTTGCCCCATCTACTATGGGATGAGTGTAGTTTATTTTTTCAAATATCCATCTTTGATTTGCACTACCAGAATAATTATATTGAATTACATTAGCACCTTCATTTTTACTATATCCATTAACGTCTAACCCTTTATAATCTCCGCTTATCTTACTTAAGATAGCAAAAGTTCCATCGCCATTACTTTTTATTTTAAACTTTTGATGATCTCCATTACCATTTCCCCATATTTGCATCTTAGCTCCATTATCTCTAGAACCAGCTGCTACATCAAGAATCTTTAATCCATCACCAACCTGTGCTGCCAATTGTACATACCCATTTTCAGCTCCTACAACTTGCCATATAGAATTATCTGATGTATTACTTGTTTGAATTACTTCAGTTCCAAAATTATCATTGTATACTTCTAGATACTTACCACTATTAACATTTTTAATTCTATAGTAAGATCCATTGTACACTTGGGTAACACCTGTATTTGAAGGTGTTGGTGCAGGTGTTGGGTTAACTGATGAACTTGAAGTAGAGTACCTAGTTTGTAACCATTCCTTATTAGACATAGCTACTTTTCCAGAACCTGAGTATCTATTAACAGTAGCTTCTACTTTATTTAGAGGAACCACATTATAAGCATAAGGTAACTTTTCGTTATAGTTGTAAATAAAATCAAATGGTTTAGTAGGTGTTTCTGTTTTCTTCATATTATTAACCCCTAATATTGAAGAAGACCAAGCCCATTTACCTATAGTTGATTTATCTTTCCATGTAAATCCCTTAGTAAACAAGTTGTCCCCATTATTATCCCAACTACTTCCTGTATAAGTTCCATTCTTATTAGTAACTTTTGAATTAACAATTAGAGCCCGATTATATGCATTTTTAAATATTGTTCCCCAAGGAGCATTCATATTAGAAGTATCTTGACCTTGCATTTCAGTACCTACTATAGGTTCACTAACGCCATTAAATACACACGTATCAGCTGCTATTGAAGCTCCATTTCTTGCATTAATTCCACGAGCTAAAACTTCAGTTTTAGTACAAGTAAGCTTATTTAATATATTGTTATGAGTAGAATCATTAATATAACAATTAAACATATGTCCTACACCTTGACGTATCATAGGTACACGTTGTCCTACATTATTATATTTACAATAAGCTAAGGTTAACCTTAATCTTTGATTTCCATCCTTAACTTCCTTTCCATTTCCATCAACATAATTTACAAAATCCTTATCCCCTGAACCAACTAAATGACACTTACTATGATAAGCAGTATACGCCATTATTTGATTTTTACTTGCTCCACCTTTTCTCATCTTATAATAAAGGCTATTAGAATTTAACTTATTACTATTATATTTTTGTTCCATGTAATTAATAGTCTTATAAATAGTACTATCAGAAGCTAGATTTTCATTAGCTTCTAATCCAAATTCACACCATGAAAAAGTTATTCCTGATGATCCATTCTCAATATCAACCATACCATCTGCTGCTATTGAGAACTTACAGTGATCAAGCCATACATTATTAGCTCCATTTACTTTAATAAATGTCCAACCAACTTCTTTATGTTTTCCTGAATCATCCCATTGCCACATATCAGCAAAGTTTAAATTTCTTATAGCAATATCATTACTTGAAGATTGCAACTTCAATTCTACATGTTTTATAGTATTACCTTTTGTAGAGAAAATGGTTAAACCATTAGTATTAGCAATATCTAATTTAGATACTCCTGCAGATTCTATAGTAGGATTAGTATATCCATTCATTGGTTCTCCATATTTTGATATAAATCCATATTGAGTTCTTTCTGCTTGGCTTAGATTAAGCTCTTTCCAACCCAAATTCAAATCGTTTACAACTTCAATAGCTTTAACTTTTCCATTTCTAGCATCAGCAATAGCTTTTAAAAACTCTCTTTCATTTCTTACTGTACGATAATAAGATGTTCCTATATATTTACTTCTATCATTTACCCCATTATTAACAGAAGCATAACCTGTAAGTGACATAAAACTTTTATCGTATTCTTTAATTGATCTTGTAGTATTTGGTATAGAATTCACTATCGCTGCACTTACACTTTCACTTTGTCCCAATATTGAAAATGAAGTAACAAAAATAGCACCAGCCAAAAAACTACTTAGTACTTTTTTCATTTTCATATTTATTACCCCTCTTTTAATTTTATGTTAACATATTATACTAATTATGTGCACATTATTATAATACACTATTTTTTTACATACTAAATTATTTTTACGATTCAATTTAAACAATTCTCGACTTTTCATATATATCTATATTTTTTAGCAACGTTTTATTCTCAAATATGTAATTTAAATTTCAAATTGACAAAAGTTATATGTTGCCTTAAACTTTATACAAGTGTATATACACTTAAATTCTCTAAGGAGTTGTTTATTTTGAATCTAGTTAAGGAAATAAAAAAACTAAAGGAAGAAAAAGGTGCTTTAATATTAGCACATTTATATCAGCCTGCTGAAATTCAAGAAATAGCTGATTTAGTAGGTGATTCTTATTTTCTTTCTAAAAAAGCAGTAGAATCTTCATCAAATCTTATAGTATTTTGTGGAGTTAGATTTATGGCTGAAAGTGCTAAAATCTTATCTCCAAACAAAAAAGTTCTTTTACCAGCAAGTGAATCTACTTGTCCAATGGCTGATATGGGAATCCCTGAAAGACTTGCTACATTAAAAAAAGAACATCCAAATGCTAAAGTAATTAGCTATATAAACACTAATTTAGATATTAAATCTATGTCAGATGTATGTGTTACATCATCATCTGCTCTTAAAATAATGAATAATATTAAGGAAGAAGAAATAATTTTCTTACCTGATAGAAACCTTGGAAGCTATATAGCTG
>CAKVLD010000094.1 GCA_934755305.1 uncultured Clostridium sp.
AAAGATTTATGAGAGAAAAATAAAAGGTATAAGAAAAAAAGATTTATGAGAGAAAAATAAAAGGGTATAAGAAAAAAAGATTTATGAGAGAAAAATAAATAGGTATAATAAAAAATTATAAGAATAGGGCATAAAATTTTATCAAATAATATCATTTTATAAAAGTGGGGGCTTTTGTGAATTCGAATTAGGTATTTTAAAATGAATATGATAGGAAAAATATTCGTAAATAGGATTTATAAAGTTATTGATGATAAAATTATATTAAAAAATGTAGTAACAAAAGGTTACTACATTTTTTTGTTGCCAAAAGTATATTTTTAAAATTACATTAGAAACATTGAATATTTTTAATAATATAAGGAAAGAATTAAAATAACTCTCTCCTTTAAGAAATTATATTATTACTATAAAGATTAAGATAAGTAATACTAGTTAAGCCACTTAAAGGTGTTAAATCTGAAAATTTATTTCCTTTTTCACATGAATTGATATTGTGTATTTTGTGAAAAAAGGTAAAAATAGACTGATTATAATTCGTTTTTACCTTTTCATGACTATTCTTTTTTGTAAATTACAATATCATTCTCTTGCTTTGAAAAAATTAATAAGTTAAGTCGATAAATTTTGGCAGTTTTTTTACAGGTTCTAAGTTTTCTATATTGTTACAAGCTACATTTAAGGTAGTTAGATTAACTAGATTAGTTAAAGCGCTTACATCACTTATTTGGTTTTTGTATAAATTTAAGTAAGTTAAATTAACTAAGTTATTTAACGGAGATAAATCTTCTATATTATTAAGAGCTAGAGATAAAACATTTAATTTTATTAAATTCTTTAAAGGTGTTAAATTGTATATTTTATTTCCAAAAAGATTTAAATTATCTTTATTAAGGAAGTTAAATTAGATATTGGAGAAAGATCTACTAGAGAGTTTCCTTCTAAATTTAAAGTTGATAATTTTGTACAGTATTGTAGTCCTTCTAAAGAAGTTATATTTTTGTTATTCAGATTTAAAACAGTCAAGTAGGATAAGTCATTACTAGTAATAGTTATAGGTTGAAGGTTTACTTAGGGCTTCTAATAAAGCAGATTTTAAGTTTTCATCTGGTATAGATATTATTGTGTCTACAAATATAACTTTTTTGCTTACTTTTCCGTTAAAGTTAGCAATAGCCGCACCAATATTTTGACTTTCACAAAAATTGAAAGATAATTCTGTATCTGCCTTAATATCTGTCCATTCTATACTATTATTATCTGCATCAAATTTACCTGGATAAGTAATACTTGTGATATTAGTAATAGCTTTGTTATCAATGTTAACTAAAGGATTAACTAATTTAAAAGTTCTATAAGTATTTTCAGAATCTAAAACTATAGATTGTTCCGATAAATTCAAGGTAGAAAGTTTTGTTAAAGACTTTAAACTTGAAACATTATATATACAGTTTTTATATAAGTTTAAGTAAGTTAAATTAATAAGTGAAGCTAATGGTGAAGCGTCTTTAATTTTATTATTTGATAAAGATAAAGTAGTTAATTTACTTAGGTTTTCTAAAGATGTTACATCATTAATATTATTATTAGATAAATTTAAGAAAGTTAATTTAGTTAAATTACTTAAGTCGCTTAAATCACTAATATTATTATTTTTTAATGTTAAAATATTTAATTTAGATAAGTTTTTTAAAGGAGATAAATCAGAAATATTATTGTTTGAAGCGGATAGTTCTACTAAACCAGTACAATATTCTAACCCCTTTAAAGATGAAATATTTAAGTTGTCTAAGTTTAATTTAGTTAAACTAGCTAAATCATTAGATGTTAATATATCATCTGAAGTTTTGTTAAGAGCAGTTAAAAATGCATTTTTTAAAGTATTATCTTCAATTTTTACTTCATTATAATTATAGTTAATATCTTTACTAACACGGCCACTAAATGTTACTTCTAGAGATGATACAGAAATTTTAGTTTCAAAATTAAATGCATATTTGCCAGAAGTTCTTATATTAAGCCATTTTGCAGTGTTTTCAGAGCTATCAAATATACCTGAATTATTGATGTTTGTAATATTTTTTATTGGCGTTGAATCTACATTAATTAAAGGATTTTTAATTAGTACATCTTTTGTAGATATTTCTGAAGGAAGAACTATATCTTGCTCACTTAAGTTTAAACTTGTTAACTTGGTTAAGTTATTTAATGGTGTAAGGTTAGAAACAGCATTATTATATAGATTTATATAAGTTAAGTTGGTTAAGCTACTTAATGCTACTAAGCTTTCTACGTTATTATTTGATAGAGATAATATTGACAATTTCTTTAAGTTACTTAAGGAATCTATATTAGATATATTGTTTCCATAAAGATTTAAAGAAGTTAAGTTAGTTAAGTTTTTAAGTGGAGTTAAATCACTTATTTTATTATCTTTTAAAGTTAAGTTAGTTAAGTTTATTAAATTTGCTAAAGGCGATATATCCTCAATATTATTACTTGATAAAGATAAAGTACTTAAGCCAGTAAAATACTTTAAATCTTCTATAGAAGTAATATTTTTATTGTCTAAGTTTAAATTTGAAATAGTAGCTAATTCATTGTCAGTAATAGAATCGGTAGAGTTTTTTACAAGAGCAGTATAAGCGGCATCTTTAATAGCTTCATTTTTAAGTGTTACAATATTTCCATTGAAAGTAACATTTTTAATAACACGTCCATTAAAATTTGTACTTACTGTTCCTAAAATAACTGGTGATGTAAAGTTAAATGTATATAAACCACTTTTAGTTATATTTGACCATTCTATACTATTATCAGTAGTGTTATATTTACCATAGTTATTAACATTGTTTATAGATACAGAATTTGCTCCATCTAAAGCTATTATAGGATTTTTTACTGTAACCTTTTTTGTAGCAACTTCATCTGGAAGTATTACATTTTGCTCAGCTACATTAAGAGTAGTAATTTTATTTAAATTTTTTAATGGTGAGATATCATATATTCCATTTGAATAAAGGTTTAAATATGTTAATGAAGTTAATTCTTTTAATGCTTTTACATTGTTTATAGTGTTATTTTGTAATGACAACATATTTAATTTAGTTAATTTACTTAAAACAGTTATATCTTGAATTTTATTATTTGCACCATTTACGAAAGTTAAGTTAGTTAAGTTTTCAAGGGCAGATAAATCACTTACTTTATTATTTTTAAATGTTAAGTTAGTTAAGTTTGTTAAAGAACTTAAAGGTGTTAAATTTTCAATATTATTATTAGAGATAGATAATGTTTTTAAATTACTACAATATTTTAATGGTTCTATATTAGTTATATTTTTATTATCTAAGTTTAAGGAAGTTAAATTAGCTAAATCATTAGTGCTTATATAATCACTAGATGATTTCTTGAATAAATTTAAAAGATATTCTTTTAAAGCAGAATCAGTTATGTTTACTGCTGTGAAATCAAAAGTAATAGCTTTTGAAACATTTCCACTGAAAGTGGCGTTAATTTTACCTAAAGTAATAGATTCTTTAAAATTAAAAGAGTAATTAGCAGACTTAGTTATATTAGGCCAGTTTATGGTATTATTATTACTATCAAAATAACCAGAATAGTTTATATCAGTTATAGTTTTTATTGGCGTATTATCAAAGTTTACTAATGGATTAGTAATTACAAGATCTTTAGTAACTTTTTCTACAGGAAGAATAATCTTTTGTTCTGATAGGTTAATGCTATTTAAATTTGTTAAAGTAGATAATTGTGACAAATCACATATTTTATTACATGCAAGATTTAGATAATTTAATGATTTACAGTTAGTTAAATAATGTACATCTGATATGTTGTTATTTGTTATTGATAATGTAGTTAATTTAGTTAAGTTAGCAATAGGAGATATATCAGATATAGAGTTATTAGATAAGTTTAAAAAAGTTAGTTTATCTAATTTAGATAATTCTTTTATGTCTGAAATATTATTCGATTTTAAAGATAGTGAAGTAAGGTTTGTACAATATTCTAATCCAGAAAGACTAGTAATACTTTTATCATCTGCATTTAATTCAGTTATTGTAGAAAGGTCTTTTGCTTTTATTTCATAATTTTCATCTTTTCCAAGTTTATTTAAAAGTATTGATTTCAAATTTGAATCAGATATAGCAACCGCTTGAGAATCAATAATTATATTTTTACTTACGTTTCCTGAAAAAGTAGAGGTAGCCGTACCTATTGATACTTTTTGATTAAATTCAAAAGATATAGTTTTATCAGTTTCTAGGTTGAAAGATAATTGGTTTGTATCAGTTTTATAGGTACCATTATTACTAATATTTAATATGTTAGTTACTGGTGAACCATCAACATTTACTAGAATATTATCTAAAATAATATTATTAGAAAAATGTTCTTCATCTAGAACTATGTTTTGTCTTGATACATCTAAAGATTTTAATTTTGTTAAGCTATTTAATGGGCTTAAATCTACTATGCTGTTACTATTAGCATTTAGGTTTTCTAGAGTCTTTAAACCTTTTAGCCATGTGATATCTTTTACTTTATTTCCGTAAATATTTAAATATGATATATTTGATAAATTCTTTACATAAGAAATATCAGATATATTATTATTAGATAATGATAATATGCTCAAGTTAACTAAGCCGCTTAATGGAGCAATATTAGTAATATTATTATTTTTTAAGGATAATTGAGTTAATTGAGTAAGATTTTTTAAAGGCGAAAGATCATTAATTTTATTATTACTTAATGATAAAAATGATAAATTAGTGCAGTACTCTAATCCTTTTAAAGAAGATATATCATAGTTATCTGCATTTAAAACTGAGATTTTAGATAGATCTTCTTTTGTTATTTTGTAATCAGATGATTGATTTAAAGCTTCTAAAATTGATGCTCTTAAGTTAGTATCTGGAATTAAATCATTAGTAGCAAAAGCAAAAACAGTATTAGTATTAATTAATGTAAAAGTTAAAAAAATTGACATTATTATTGAAAGTATTCTTTTATTAATTTTCATCATATTCCTCCTTGATATAGATATTATGGAAATTTTATTTTGTATTTAAAAATATTTAATTTATTTTAACAAACCTCCCTTCATTACCCATCAGTATATATTTTATACATAAAAAGCAAGTATTTTCAACAAAAAATATAATTTAAATATTTTTAAATTTGGTAAAAATCAGAAAAGTAGATTTAAAAGATGGCTTGGGTACTTCTATTACAAAATCTAATTTCTTTGAGATAAGGGTTTATTTTTTTCATAGAAAAAGGCGTCACACTTTAAGTGCGACAGCCCCTTAAAATAAATTTCTAATAAGTTAAATCAGTTAATTTACTTAATTTCTTAAGAGAAGAAACATCAGTAACTTCATTTCCTCCTACATTTAAAGATGTTAGGTTAATAAGAGTATCAAGAGAAGAAACATCTTTAATTCTATTCTTATATAAGTTTAAGTAAGTCAAGTTAGTTAAAGTCCTTAAAGGAGAGACATCTTCTATATAATTAATAGGTAAAGATAAAGATGTTAAACTTGTAACTGTAGACAAAGGGGATAGATTAC
The DNA here is from genome assembly GCA_934755305.1 of uncultured Clostridium sp. Classification (GTDB taxonomy): domain Bacteria; phylum Bacillota; class Clostridia; order Clostridiales; family Clostridiaceae; genus Clostridium. Next base: position 5,598 of record CAKVLD010000094.1, read on the forward strand.
TTATTTTATTGTTATATAAATTTAAAGTAGTTAATTTATGCATATTAGATAATGGACTTAAGTCAGAAATATTATTATTTTTCAAGTTTATGGTAGTTATATTAGTTAAATTGCGTAAAGGCGTTAAACTTGAAATATTATTATTATTAACAGATAGAGAAACTAAGTTAACACAATATTGCAATCCTTCTAGAGAACTTATATTTTTATTATCTAAATTTAAGTTAGTTATAAAAGATAAATCATTAGTAGTAATATTATCATTAGAATTTTTAAAAGATAAAGATAATATTACTTTTTTTAAGTTTGCATCAGGAATATTAACTATCATATCTTGAAACTTTACTTGTTGAAAAACTGAACCAGTATAATTACAAGTAGATTTACCTAAAGTAATTAATTCATTAAAGCTAAAATTTAATTTCATATCTTCTTTTATCTTTGTCCAGATTATTGAATTATTAGTTTTATCAAAAGTACCATTGTTACTTATATTAATTATAGATGTAACAGGGGTTTTGTTTATATTAACTAATGGATTATTTATAACAAAATCTCTATAACAAGTTTTATCTGGTAAGTTAATTAATTGCTCTGATAAATCTAACGTATTCATCTTAGTTAAGTTTTTCAAAGGTGAAATATCACTTATTTTATTGCATCTAAGATTTAGTGTTTCTAAATTAACTAGAGTAGACAAATAACTTATATCTTCAATATTAGTATTTGCTAAGTTTAAATATGAAAGGTCAGTTAGGTTATTTAAAGGCTTTAAGCTAGTTAGGTTATTTCCAGATAAAGATAGAATAGTTAAGGCTTTTAAATCACTTAAGGAACTTAAATCTGTCATATTATTATTAGCTAAATTTAAATCAACTAATTTATCTAAAAGATATAAAGATGAAACATCTGAAACAGAGTTATTTTTTAAATTAAGTTTTTTAATTGTAGTTAAATTATTTAAAGGAGATAAATCAGTAATGTTATTTCCTTCTAGGGATAGAGTGTTTAAATTTTTACAGTATTCTAGTCCAGTAAGAGAAGATATATTTTTGTTATCAAGATTTAAGTAGGTAATAAACTCTAAATCATTAGATGTAATATCTTCTTCCTCTTGTTTATTAAATTGTTTAAGTAGTGCAGATTTTAAGTTTTCATCAGGAATATCTATAGGTATATCTTGAAATTTTGCTTTTTTAGTACCAATACCACTAAATTCAGCAGTAGCAGCTCCTATAGTTATTTGTTGATTAAAATTAAAGTAAAGATTAGTATCTGCTTTTAGATTATTCCATATAATTGTATTATCATATTCATCAAAAGTACCTTTATTACTAATAAAAGTTATAGAGGTTATAAAGGCACCATTGTAGTTTATTAATGGATTAGAAACTATAAGATTTCTGTAGCATTCCTCTTCTGGTAAGGTAATACTTTGACCTGATAAACTTAAGTCAGTAAGTCTTGTTAAGTTTTTTAATGGAGTAATGTTATAAATACTATTTTCTGATATATTTAAACTTGTAAGGTTAGTCAATGAACTTAATTGACTAATTGACTTTAATCCAGTATTATATAAATTTAAATAAGTAAGATTCTTTAAATAAGTTAAAGCAGTAATATTACGTAAAGTGTTATTTGCTAAAGATAAAGAATTTAATTTAGTTAAGTATTTTAGTGGATCTAATGTTGTTATTTTATTATTATAAAGATTTAAAACCTTTAAGTTTACTAAAGTAGATAAAGAATTAAGCTTTTCTATAGAATTTTCTTTTAAGTTAAGCTCCTCTAAATTAGTTAGTTTACTAATTGGTGATAAATCTTTAATATTATTATTCTCTAAAGATAAAGACACTAAGTTTGTACAATACTCTAACCCTTTAAGAGAAGTAATATTACAGTTATTTAAATTCAAAACAGTTAGAAATTCTAAGTCATTAGTAGTTACATTATCAGTAAGTTTTTTATTTGATTTAGTTAAAATTGCGTCTCTTAGATTTTTATCAGGTATATTTACTATTACATCTTTAAAAGTGATAGATTTAGAAACAAGTCCAGAAAAGTTTCCTTTAGCATTACCTATTTGAACTTCTTCGTTAAATTTAAAACTTAAAATAGCATCATTTTTTAAATTATTCCATTCTATAGAATTAGTAGAGTTATTATAAGTTCCTGAATAGGATATATCAGTAATGTTTGTTATAGGAGTATTGTCAACACCAATTATAGGGTTAGATATACTTAAAGTTCTATAGCAGCTTTCATTAGGTAAAATCAATTTTTGTCCACTTAAACTTATACTATTTAGTTTTGTTAAGTATTTTAAATTAGTTAAATTAATAATGTTATTATTCATCAAGTTTAATGTAGTCAAATTAATTAAATTACGTATAGGATAAATATCACTTATTTCATTATTTGCAAGGTTTAAGTACTCTAGATTAGTTAAATTACTTATAGCTGTTAATGTAGTTATAGAATTATAAGCTAGAGATAATGATATTAGATTCCTAAAGTTATTTACAGTTGTAATATCTGTTATTTGGTTATTATAAAGATTTAGGACCTTTAAATTTACTAAGTTACATAAAGGACTTATGTCACTAATTTTATTTTCTTTTAAGTTTAAAGATTGTAGTGTAGTTAAGTTACTTAAAGGAGTTAAATCTGAAATATTATTATTAGCTAAAGATAAGTTTACTAAGTTTTTACAGTATTCAAGTCCGTTAAGAGAGGTTATGTTCTTATTATCTAAATTTAATGAAGTAATGTATTCAAGATCATTAGTAGTAACATTTTCAGTAGGTTTTTTATTTGAAAGTGTAAGTATAGCATTTTTTAAGTTTGTATCTTCAATGTGTATAACTTTATCCTTAAATACAATTTGTTTTTTTACATCTCCACTAAAGTTTGTAGTTGTATTTCCTAAAGTAATAGTCTCAGCAAATTTAAAGGTTAGAGTTTTAGATTCCTTTAAGTTTGTCCAAGAAATATTGTTATTGTAAGTATTATATTCTCCGTTAGCATTAATGTTGAATATACCAGTAATAGGAGAGCCATCTATAC
>CAKVLD010000095.1 GCA_934755305.1 uncultured Clostridium sp.
AATTACTTCTGTTTAAGTTTTAGTCTAATTTCTTCTTTTAATATATGTACAAGCATATCTTGAGCATTAGGGTCTAATATATTTCCTTCGTTATCAATTAGATTTTTTTCTATAAGCATATTAATAGTATAATCTAAAGTATCATAAAGCTTAATAGAAGCAGGTTTATCTAAGAAATATTCTATTGGCTTATTGGTAACTTCAGATAATTTAGAAAGCATATGTACATTTGTTCCTTTTAATCTTCCACGTTCAAGATCCCCTAAATAACTTCTACTTATCCCTAACTTTTTGGCAAATTCAACTTGAGTTAAATTCATTTCTTTACGTATTCCTCTTATTTTACTTCCTATCATTTGTATAATTCCTTTCCTAAATACATGTTTGTATTATAACATTTTAAACCTACTTTTAAAATTAAATTAAGAATTAAAAAGGTATGTCGTAGTACAACATACCTAATTAATATATCAGATTTTACTTCCAAGGACTAGCATCACTTGGCATTCTCCAGTCACCTCTAGGAGAAAGAGAAATACTTCCTACCTTAGGTCCATCAGGAAGAGCACTTCTTTTAAATTGTTGTGTAAAGAATCTCCACATAAATTTATCAAGCCATTTAGTTATTTCTTCATCAGAATAGTCATCTTTGAAAGCTATTTTAGCTAATTTGAATATTCTTTCCTTAGAAGAACCATGTTTTATAAAATGATATAAGAAGAAATCATGTAATTCATATGGTCCCACTATATCTTCAGTTTTTTGAGCTATATCTCCTTTATCATCCTTTGGTAAAAGTTCAGGACTTACAGGTGTATCTAAAATATCTAATAAAGTTTCAGATACATTTTTATTAGATTCTTTTTCAGCTACATATTTTACAAGATATCTAACTAATGTTTTTGGAATAGAAGGGTTTACAGAATACATTGACATATGGTCTCCATTATATGTACACCATCCTAAAGCTAATTCTGAAAGATCACCAGTACCTATTAAAAGTCCTCCTTCTTTATTAGCTAAATCCATAAGAATTTGAGTTCTTTCTCTAGCTTGAACATTTTCATAAGTTACATCATGTATATCCTTATCATGCCCAATATCTTCAAAATGTTGAAGAGCTGCTTTAACTATATTAATTTCTCTTAAATCACAACCAAGTTCTCTGCAAAGAGTAAGAGCATTATTATAAGTTCTATAAGTAGTACCAAAACCAGGCATTGTAATAGTAACTATATTATTCATAGGATAATTTAGAAGTTTAAAAGTCTTAACTATAACTAGTAAAGCTAAAGTGGAATCAAGTCCACCAGAAATTCCAACAACAGCTTTTTTAAGACCTGTATGTTCAAATCTTTTTGCAAGAGCTGCAGATTGAATATTAAATATTTCTTTGCAACGTAATTCTCTCTCTAGATCATTTGATGGAACAAATGGGTGTTTATCTATAAATCTATCAAAGTTTTTAATAGAAACATCTTCAAAAGTAAAATTAATATATTTAGGTTCAAATTTTAACATTCTAGAAGAATCTCTAAAACTTAAGTTCTTCATTCTTTCTGATTTTAACTTAAATAGATCAATTATAGAATAAATGATTTCATTATCTCTTTGGAATCTTTCATTTTCCTTTAAGATACTACCATTTTCTCCTATTAATAAATGTCCACTAAATAATAAGTCAGTAGTAGATTCATGAACACCAGCAGAAGAATATATATATGAACAAATACATCTTGCACTTTGATTTTTTATTAAGTCACGTCTATAATCTGCCTTGCTTACAAGTTCATTTGAAGCAGATATGTTACCTATAACGTTTGCTCCCATTAGTGAAAGGTAAGAACTAGGTGGAATAGTCACCCATAAATCTTCACAAATTTCTACTGAATATTTTAAATCACCAGCAGCAAAAATTAAATTTGTACCGAAGTTAACTTCGTCTTGGAATGGTAATTTAACTACTTTATTAATTATGTTATTTCCATCAGTGAACCAACGTTTTTCATAAAATTCACTATAATTAGGTATAAATGATTTTGGAACTATACCTAAAACCTTCCCTTTAAATAATACAAAAGCAGCATTATAAAGGGTAGTATTATGTAAATAAGGTGCTCCTACTGTTATAAGGATATCTAAATCCTTAGTTTCATTTAATAATTCTTCTATAGCACTTAGTGATTTATTTAAAAGAGTGTCTTGTAAGAATAAATCAGAACAGCTATAAGATGTTATACATAGCTCAGGAAAAACTAAACACTTGGCACCATTTTTATAAGCTTCTAAAGTACAATCTATAATATTAGAAATATTATATTCTACATCTCCAACCTTAGTTTTTGGACATGCAGATGCAACTTTTATAAAATCCATTTTCATTTCAACTCCACTTCAAAATAGTCTATATATAGTATTTGATTTAATTAAACTATATAAACATAATAAGATGAAAATATTAGAAAATCAATGAAAATAATAGATAACATTTAAAAGGGGAAGATGAAATACAAAAAGAGTTATAAAAAACTATATAAAATATAAAAATAAAACTTGTAAAGAGGTTGAAGATATGTTATTATATAAACACGGAAGGGGAAAAATAATAATACAAAATAAAAATAAATATAATAATATGAACGTATTATAAAGAAAGGGGAAAATTAAAAATGAGTATGAGTCTATTTTGGTTAGTTTTTTCCATTACTGTTATCTTAATAGATGTGTTTACTAGTTCATTTTTATTTGTATGGTTTTCTATAGGGGGAGCTGCAGCGTGTATAGCATCATTAGCAGGAATAACTATAAATATTCAAGTTGCTATATTTATAGTTGTAAATATTATATCAGTACTTATAGGATATCCTTGGGCTAAGAAAAAATTCAAAAAAGATATTAAGAGAACATCACTGATGGAAGAGGAGTACATAGGAAAAAGTTTTATAGCTGAAGAAGATATTAATAAAACTGCTCAGATAAAAGTAGGCGGAATTTATTGGACAGTTATTAACGAAGGAAGTAAAATAGTTAAAGGTGATAAATTTACAATAAAAGGAATATCAGGAACAAAATTTTTAATTGAAAGAAATAAGGAGGAGTAAAAAATGAAAGGATTAATTTTAGGAATAGTACTTATATTTTTATTAATAGTACTAGTTACATCATCAATTAGAATAGTTAATACAGGATACTTGTATGTAGTGGAAAGGCTTGGACAATTTCACAGAGTTTTAGAACCAGGTTGGCACTTTACAATACCATTTGTAGATTTTGTTAGAAAAAAAGTTTCTACAAAACAACAAATTTTAGACGTACCACCACAATCAGTTATAACTAAGGATAATGTAAAGATTTCTGTAGATAATGTAATATTCTACAAGTTATTAAATGCAAAAGATGCAGTATATAATATAGAAGACTTTAGATCAGGTATTGTTTATTCAGCAACTACTAACATGAGAAATATTATAGGTAATATGACTTTAGATGAAGTATTATCAGGAAGAGATGCAATAAACCAAGATCTTTTAAGCATAATAGATGAAGTAACAGATGCATATGGTATAAAAATATTATCAGTAGAAATTAAGAATATAGTACCACCAGCAGAAATTCAAGAAGCTATGGAAAAGCAAATGAAAGCTGAAAGAGATAAGAGAGCTATGATTCTTCAAGCAGAAGGTTTAAGACAATCTCAAGTAGAAAAGGCAGAAGGTGAAAAGCAAGCTAAGATCTTAGAAGCAGAAGCAGCTAAGGAAGCTCAAATAAGAAGAGCAGAAGGTTTAAAAGAATCTCAACTTTTAGAAGCTGAAGGTAAAGCTAAGGCTATAGAAGAAATAGCAAAGGCAGAAGCTGACGCTATTATGAAGGTTAATAAAGCAATAATTGAATCTGGAACAGATGAAAAGGTAATTGCATTAAAGCAAGTTGAAGCCCTTAAAGAAATGGCTACTAACCCTGCTAATAAGCTAATACTTCCAAACGAAACATTATCATCACTTGGTAGTATAGCAGCTATAGGTGAAATGCTTAAAAAAGATAAATAATTAGGTTTAGATGTTATTATAACAAAAAATGCTCCTATGTTTGTTACACTGAAGCTAGTTGACTTCAGGGAGAATTTCTATCTTCGTACAAGTCAAGTTTGACGGAAGGTCAAAACTCACCAAAGGTTCAGACAAATGACCTTCTGGTCGTCCAACTTAACTTGTCCAAAGATGAAATTCTAATCCCTTTGTCAAAATGCTCAGTTCTACAAACATAGGAGCATTTTTTATGTACATAACCTTTGAACCTATATAAACTATTAAAGGTATAGGATTACTTTTAATTTGAAATTAGAGTTTGGAATACATATGAAAATATATAATGTAAAAGAATATTTGATGTGAAAAAATATTTAAATATAGTAATATACTGTAAAGGGGTTGTCGCATTAAACTTTAATTGAGAATTTAAAATTTTAAATTCTTAATTGTGCGACAGCCCCAATAATTATTTTAATAAATATAATAACAAAATTATGAGTTAATAATTAAATTCAGATAATTTTTTCAAAGAATTAACTGCAGAAAAATCAGTTATATCATTGTGAATTAAATATAAAGTTTCTAAGTTAGGTAAATTATTTAAGATGCTTATATCATTAATATTGTTAGAATATAAATTTAAATAGGTTAAGTTAACTAAATTCTTTAATGGAGAAATATCACTAATATGATTTTGTGATAAAGATAATATCTTTAAAGTAGTTAAACCTTGTATTTTATCAATATTATGAATATTATTTGCAGATAAATTTAAGTATTCAAGTTTTCCCATGTATTGAAAAGCATTTAAATTACTTATATTATTATAAGCTAAATCTAATTCATGTAATAAAGGTAATCCACTTAAAGAATAAGCTTCACGAATTCTATTATTAAATAAGTATAAAGAACCTAAAGATTTAAAATTTCTTAATGGAGATATATTTGAAATATTGTTGTTTGAAGCATTTAAGAATTTTAAATTAGGTAAATTAGTTAATTCATCTAAATCATATAAGTTATTGCCTTCAATGTGAAGCATAACTAAACTTGTAGAGTTATTAATTGGAGATAAATCTTCAATATTGTTATAAGCAATAGATAAATAATTTAAATTGGTACAATACTGTAATCCTTCAATAGAATGAATTCCAGCATTATCTGCAAGTAATTTTTTTATTGAAGCTAGTTTATTTGTGTCTATAGCTTCATCTTTTGAGTCTATTTCTAAGGTATTTAATATAATTTTTTGTAAATTTGTATCTGGAAAAGCGTCAGCATAAGTAATAGTACTTGCAGATACATTTATCTTAGATAAAAAAGGTACTAAAATAAGTAATGACATTAAGATGTAAAAAAATTTTTTAAAGAATTTCATTTATATTTCCCCCTAAAATTAAATTTTGTATATGAAAAGTGATTTTGGTAAAGGATTACAAAAGAAGGTTCATCACTTTACCGTTTGTTATAGAATATGCTAGGGGTTAAAATTTATGATAAAAAAATAAAAATAAAGAAGAAAACTACATAATTTTTAAATTGTAAGGGATATTATAATATTGCAGGTACAAATATGCAATGATTAAAGTGAAAATTTTATATAGATGTTGTCTTTGAGATTGTATTTGCAAAAATCAAGTAAACTTTTATAAGGGGAATTACAAGAAAAAGTATTTACATTGAATTTATTAGTTATGGATATGTATTAGTAAAAGAAGAAAAAGTAATAGCTACAGTAGCACTTACTTTTGGTGGAGATCCTGTATACGATACTATATATCATGGAGAATGGTTATCTGAAAAAGAATATGCAGTTATAAGAAGAGTTGCAGTTTCGGGAGAGTATAAAAGAAAAGGGGTTTCCACTAAGCTTATAAGTAATATTGAAAAAATATGCATAGAAAATAATATAAGTAATATAAAAATTGTTACTCATAAAAAGAATATACCAATGCAAAATATGCTTAAGAAAAATAATTTTAAGTATTGTGGAATAATATATCTTGAGGATGGTAGTGAAAGGCTTGCTTTCGAAAAAATAATATGAAAAATGGATTAATCTACTTTATTAGGGGATAAGAAAATTTTTTTTACGACAAAATATGAATATAATGTAAGTGGATATGTCGATTTATAATCCTTTTAAAAAGGGATTTAATATGCTGATGAATTATAGAAAGTCAAAAAGTATTATAAAGAGAAAAATTAAACTTAGAATTGAATTGGATTAAAAAATGAACGAAAAATAAACAAAAAATGTAATAAATCAGTTGAGTTGACACTAAAAAGATTACCCTGTAAAATAATCCATGTTGAACGGATTAGTTTTAAAAAGTAAAAGTTGGATGATATAAATATATTTTATATTGGGATTAAATTAAAATGATAATATAAAATATGTTAAATTGGGGGATTTGCATATTTTGTAAAAAACGATAAAAAATGTTCGGGCTTTATTGGGATTTTAATTGTATGAATCTTATTACACTAAATTTTATTAAGGTATTTTATTTGTTATTAATTAGTATTTAGGGGATTTATAATAATTATACAATATATAAAGTTTACTGGGGAGTGGACAAGATATAATGTGTAGAACTACATATATAAGTATAGGGTGCGGAAAATTATATACATTTGGAATAAGTGGGAATATTTAGATAAACTAGTTAATAATAAGTGTTATTTATCAAGGGCAAATCATAAAAAACCCTGGGAAAGTTTTTTATGATAGAAATTAAGTTTTTTGAATAATTGGAAACTTCTATGTCAATAATTTTAGATGATAGATTATTGACATAGGAGTTTTTTTGTGGAAAAAAGATTTGAAATTATAGATGAACTTAGAGGAATAGCTATATTAATAATGATATTATTTCATATGTTATATCAAAGTAATTTATGGCTTAATATAGGGGGGGATTTAATAAACTTATCTTTAATAAAAATCTTAAAATTAATTGCTCAATTTTTATTTATAAGTATATCAGGAATTTGTAGTGAATTTAGTAAAGATAATTATAAAAGAGGTCTTGTATGTATATATTCAGGTATTTTAATAACTTTAATAACTAACATATTTATACCAGAGGAAGCTATTATATTTGGAATATTGCATTTATTAGGTTGTTCCATTATTATATATGAAGTTTTAAGAAGAAAGTTATTAAATTATAATAGTAAGACCTTACTATTTATATTTACTTTATTATTTATAATATCTTTTACTATGTATTATAGTGGTTTTTTAGAAAAAATAATTATTAATATTGATTGCCTTAATAATATGAAAGAAAAAGGATTACTAAACTTTATTGGAGTTAGATCTAGTATATTTATAAGTTCAGATTACTTTCCTATTTTTCCTTGGATTTATTTATTTTTTTTAGGTGGAATTAAAGGAAGAATTATTATAAATAATTCTAATAAAAAGTATCATTTTAATAAAAAAAATGAGATTTTATGCTGTTTGGGAAGACATTCATTATCTATATATTTAGTTCATATCCCTATTATTTTATTAATTATATATCCTATACATGTAATATTAAAAATATAAATTAATTTTAACATCCATAGGAGATAAAAATACTTTTTCTATAAGTTCTTTTAGGAGTTAAAAATAAATGATAGAATTATATTGAATAAATATAGAATGGAGAAGGTATTATGAAAGTATTTGAAATATACTTAAAAGTATATTTGCTTGAAGATATATATTTAGAAGACGTACAAAACGAAATTCTAAGACTTATAGATATAACATTAGGAAAAACAGAAAAAACATTAAGTATACATAAAAAGAATGAGTTTAAAAATTATTGCTTTAATAGTTTTTATCCCTTGGAAAAAGACAGAGTTTATAAAGAAGGAAATATATACACTATAACAATAAGAACAATAGACAAATATCTAGCTTCTTATTTTACTAAAAGACTTCCCCTTGGATATACTCCTAAAATAAGAGGATTAAAAGCTGAGTATAAGGTATTACCTTTTAGAAAAATTAAAAAGATATATTCAATTACTCCAGTAGTGCAAAAAAATGATGAAGGATATTGGAGAGGAATATTACCGCAAGAGGAATTTGAAGTTAGATTAAAAACTAATCTTATAAAAAAATATAATAATTACTTTGAAGAGAATATAAACGAAGATTTTAAGTTATACGATTTTTTAGAAATTATAAATAAAAAACCTATATCGAATTTATTTAAAGGAAGAAAACTTTTAGGGGATAAGGTGTCTATTGAAATTAGTGATAATGAAGAAGCACAAAAACTTGCATACATGGCTCTTGGTGTAGGCTTAGGTGAGATGAATGCAAGAGGATTTGGATATATGGGATATAGATGGGAATAGAAGATCAAAAGATCTTCTATTTTTAACGTATAGGAAATTTTAAAACTTTTTTGAGAGCGAGCACTGATTATTACTAGCTTTCTGGTATGTAAGTTG
>CAKVLD010000096.1 GCA_934755305.1 uncultured Clostridium sp.
TTGTTAACCCATACTCCTGTTAATGTATGATATTCAATTATATCCCTTGAATCACAAGTCTCTTGTCCATCATTTATTATTTTTACAGTTGGATATATTTTCAATAAATTACTTATAGAATTTTGTACATTATTTATTTTTCCATTTGCTTCTTCTAATTGTAACTTTATATCTATATTTTCTTTTATTTCTGCATTAGTCCATACTACATTTCCTACATTAACTCCAGTTATTTGTATAAATGCATAATCTTCTGTACTACCTTCACCTTTTACTATTCTTTCATAAGAACTATTAATTTTAGCCTTTGTATCATCTATTACTTTTTGCACTTCTTCTTGAGATAATTTCTCTGAATTTGCTTTAGCTATGTCTATAGCATTTCTTATTGGCTGCATTATATACTTGGAATCTGGATTACTTAAAACTTTATTATAAAGTTCTATTATTTCTTTTTTAGTAAGATCTCTCCCCACTAAATCTTTTCCTATTGTAACTGCTTTTTGTAATACTGGTAAGTTGCTTTTGTTAACCCATACACCTGTTAATGTATGATATTCTATTATATCACTAGAATCGCAGGTATCTTTTCCATCATTTATCGTCTTTATAGTACTATATTCATTAAGAGCTGAGTTAACTGCTTTAACTATAGAATTTTTTCTTTCATTAACTTTATCTTCTGCTATACTTAAATCTACTCTATCATGTGTTTCTGCATTGATCCATTTTATATTCTCTGCTGTTACTCTAGATAAACCTAAATTTGAATAATCCTCCACTTCTCCTCTCTCTGCATATATTTTATTTACTGATTGTGCTAATGAATTTTCTGCTTCATTAGTATTTAGAGTTGAATCAGTTGCTTCAATTGTATTTTGATTTTCAGCAACTGCTGATGTTTTAACTATTTCTAAGTTTAAATTCAAACTTGCACTTAATAAAAACATCAACAAAAAATTTATTAATTTTTTTTTCATACTCTCCCCCTCCTCTTCTAGTTAATTCTACCATAATATATACCTTTTTACATTACAAAATTTAATTTTTTCATCATCTATTGTAAGTTTTTACTCAAATTCTCATCTAAGGATTAACGTAAAAAATAAGAACCTTATAACTTAATTCATTATAAGATTCTAAATTATATAATACTATTTTAAAGTTTTTGTGTATTATTAATATATTTATATGAAAACGCAACTGCATTATCAACATATTCTTGAGTTGTATAAGAATACGGAGAGCACTTATCCATACCCCCTCTTCTTCCAAAACATAACAAAACGCATTTTCCTTTAAAAAAACTCATTATGTAACCATTGAATATATGCTTTTTCAACCATCCTCAAGCCCTGTTCAGCATTTTGTACTTCTGGAAAAAACTAAAAATATTTTCTTTATTGCTTTCCTTATAAACCTCCATTAATAATTTTGCCTCTTTATCAGATAATTCTTTCACTTTAATTAACATAACTGCCTCCTATGAATAATATTATAAGCATATTATACCCTCCCCCAAAAATAGAATCTAAAAACTATTTATAAAAATAAAAAACACCATTAACACTTTATAGCCTTTTCAAAACTTTGGTGTAAAAATGGTGTAAAATATATAAAAACTCATCTATAAAAATAGTCCCCTTTTAGTCCTTTTCAAAACAATAAAAAAGACCTAACTATTACAGTTAAGCCATTTCCTTATATATAATGGTAGTCCATAGGGGAATCGAACCCCTGATTTTATTTTATATAAACCGCATATAATTATAATTGCTCATAATTGACTTAATAACTTATTTTATTAATTATAAATATTCACATTGAAACACACTCAATTATAACTATGGTGTTAAAATGGTGTTAAATTAACACCATAGTTATAAATTTAAATAAAGGTTAGTGAATAGAATAATATCTGTTCTCTAGCCTTTGTTTACTAAATTTATTACTAATCTATTATCAAGCTCTTAGTTAAACATTCTTCAAAATCTACACCTAATTTAATACAATCTGAATTTTTCTTTATTAGGTGCCATAATGTACTTCTTTCTCTACCTAATACATCTTCTATATCAGCATCTGTGAAATCTTTTCTATCATAATCTTGATATAAATATTCTATACATCTTTCTTTATCCCAATTCCCCAAATCTTTACTTGCGTAATATTCATATATTTTGGCTAATTTATTTTTTCTTCTTCTAAATTCATTTACTACTTCTGAATAATTTTTATCAGCTTTCTTCCATGATTTCAAACAATTCATTACCTTTTCTTCATTTCGCTTCAATTCATCACTTTTCATTTTTATCATCCTTTCCATATTTTCATCACAATAACATATTTTATTATAAATTTAATTCTAACATTTTAATAAAAGCATTCTCTTAGAATTCCATCAGGTTGTTTATTATTTTCATCTACTTCAATCTCTCGAACTAATATTTCTAAAAATATAAGCCACTAAAATCCCTATAAATATTAATCCAAATAAATACTCTGAAATACATAAATATTTATAAACAATATTTGTAAATGTTTGTCCACTACTAATGTTAAAAAAAGCTGCAAGACTAACATAAAAAGCATTACTAATAGTTTCTTCAATCAATTCTCCACTTTTATAATAAATTATTGCATATATCAATATAGTAATTAATGAACTTATTATAATATTTCTCATCTTCTCTCCATAACCCCATACGAGTCCAGATAGCTTACTTACTCCTAATCTTCCTATATATATAACTGAATCTTTGAATTTATAATTTCTTTTATAATAATCGTCTCTTCTCAATATAATTTCTTTATAATTTTTTTCTCTTGAACGCATCCATTCTGAAAAAAACTTTAAATATTCAACTTTATTATCATCTAACAAGCAATTTTTAGCCATAGTTTTACACAATTTTTTCCTATAGTTATATTCCATAGGTAACGAATCTTTTATACTTTCATATTTTATATAACATTCTTTCCATTCAGTATAATAGAATTTACAACTTTCCATAACTATATTATTAAAATCACAATCAATAAAAGTACAATTAACGAACTTTATTTTTATAAAATCAATATCCTTAAAATAACATTTTATAAAAACTGTATGATTAAAATTAGAGTTAATTAGTTCTATACTATTAAAACTTACTTTCGAAAACGTACATCTATTAAAAGTATTTAATATATACTCTTTATTTTTGTTAAGTCCATCATTTGTAAATAGAGCATTTTCAAATACATCATTATTACATATATACTCTATACTTAAATAGTCCTTTTTAAAGAAATATTCGTACATTAAAATAATACTCCTTACTTATTTTTTTCTATTGATTCTTTTAGATTTCTTAATAAGATTACGTTTTTTCTTAGAATTTTTTTTATGAATTTTATCATTTTTTTTATTATCACTAAAATCACTTCTATTATCAAGAATACTTTTTGTATTTAAAGGTTCAAATGCTTGAAAAGTAAAATAATATCTTCCATACTCAATTTCTATATTTTCTAATCTTAAATCACTATTAATATTGTGCAAATAACTGCCCTCTTTGATTATATCAATAACTTTATCTAAATGACCGTTATTCTTACTTACTAGTTTACAAAACATTTCATAATCTATTATATTTATTCCTTCATTATTCAACTTACTAGTGCCTATATTATTCATGGTTACTACACAAGAACAATATTTTTTAGGATGAAAATCATTTTTACCATAAGCTCTATTTAATAAATCATCCATATTTTCATTTGCATAATCTTGAATGCTTTTAGCTTGTAATAAACCTTTTTGTAAATCTTCATCACGTGCAAATACTTCTTGTACAGAATCAGACTCCAACAACCACTTTAATTCACACATTAACAAGCAATCACTATTATCATCAAATATTACAATATCTATATCAGGTAGTTCTTTAGTTAGTGGCCTATTTGTTTTGATTATTAAATTTTTGTAGTCCTTCAACTTATCTTTTATATTTTCTTCCATTATACTTTCTTTTTCTATAGACAATCTAGAATACGCATCTGAATCTAGTTTATTAATTAATGAAATTAAATTTCTTTCTGGATTAGATGATAATATTAAATTTGGTGATATAGCACACATTCCTTTGTCTAATTCTATAAATGGTGCCCATAGTACATCTATCTTTTTTTTATAATATTCTTCATTATATGTTAGGTAAGTAACTATCTTTTCTACAACTTCTCTTTTTAAATCTGAATATTTTAAAACAAAATCAACAATTTGATCTCTGGAAGTTATTATTACACTATCATTAACAGCACAACCAGGTTGTCCTGATTTCATACACACAGAACAATGTATAAAAGATTTAGTTGAAATTATTCTCCAAAATATCTTTAAATCATTAATAGTAATTTCGTTAAACTTCCATTGATCAGGTAATTTCCATGCATAATTCATAACTCCAGAAAATTTTTCATATATTGTATTCCAATCTTGACTACTAATGCTATAATTTAAGTGTTCTTTACTATCTAACGTTATTGTTTTGATAATATTATTTAAGGCATCATTTGCCTTTTGGGAATACTTAAGTTTTTCTGTCATCTCTTTATTTTTTCCTCTTTTGCGCATCAAATCATAGTCTTCAACAAAATTATTTGTATCTTCTAGATATTCAAATTTAACTCCCTTTTTATCTTTATATAACTTAGCACTTGATTTTTTCCTTGACCAACAAATATAAGAATCACATATACTTCTATATTTTATTGCATCATCTTTTAACATCATACCTAATTCTAAATACAAGCTTGGGTTTACCTCTTGAGTAAAGTTTTCCTTACGGCATTTACTATATTTAAATATCCATCTAATCAACATATCTATTGAATCAGAATTTGTATGTATCATACTATCCACGTCTTCCCCTAACACAAATGCTGCATATGGTACCATTAATCTACTACAATCTTCATAACATACTAGCGCATTAAAAATCAACTTTTTTCTATCATTCTCCCATATAGTTCTATCTAATTGTAAATTATCGATATTTTCCTCAATCTCTCTTATAATCATTTCCTCACTACTCATAAAAGGCCTCCTAATCATTTGAATTCTATATCTTTTACAATTATAACATGTATTTACAAATTTAAAAGTATAACCAAACTTTTCTATGTATTTTTTAAAGCTATTTTGTATTACACTTAAACACAACTAAATCTAACATTGTAACTTAAACTCTTAGTTCTAAAATACACACTTTAACATATTTATATAAAGAATAACGTAAACCTATTTTTTATTAATTAATATTTATTATAAGGAGATTACCTATGTATGAATATGTAAATTCAAGTCCAAATCTACTAAAAACTCAAACTCAAACTTTGTTTATGGGAAACCAAGCTACCAAAATATACGAAATTCTAAAAAAAAATTAAATGTAACCTTTCTAACTCTAATTGCATAATTATCAATGCATATAATTATAAATACTATATAATACCTAAAATAGAACTTGATAAATCTAATATAAAAAAATCCGAATATGTATTTGGTGTAGATTCTAATCATAATCTAATTTATTATAAATTACTTTATAAATAATCAGTTATATTTACTTATTCTTAACAAATAATAGTGAATTTAAGAGAAACATTTAAGTCCAACTCTTCAATTCATCATTATTTGTTATAAAACTCAATTTAATTACATATTGCTAAAAACGGAAAATCATATTATTTATTGTTATATATTCAACACCACCTAATAATCAAGCAACTCCAAACCTCCTTCCCAACAACACCATAACCCTTATCAACACTCAATCCATTATCCCTCTCAAATTGCTTAACAGCTTCAGAAGTCTTATCATAAAACTTCCCATCTAAGCCACCACAATCATATCCCAAACTCTGTAACTTTTCCTGAAGTAATCTAGTTATATTACCTTCTGCACCATAATGTAATACAGGGCATCCATCTACTGAATCTTTCCCCTTCAAACCATCTACTTTTTGATTACTAAATCCTTGTAAATTACATTCTCTTTGTAATCTACTTAACCATTCATTAAATCCACTAGATCTTGAATTATCCTTTTGAATATTATCTACTGTAATAGTAGAAGTCTCGCTCACTAATCCTCTTACAATTGCATTTGCAATATTTTCAGCATTAAACTTATTCATATCTTCCTGACTATCAATAAAGCAACATTCAATTAACATAGCAGTCATCTTAGTATGATTTATTACATATAAATTAGCTCCTTTTATACCTCTATTAGAATAACCCAAACTGCAAATATTATTTAATACATTTCTAGCTACAGTTAATTCTTTACCTTGATAAGTATATACTTCAGTACCATGTCCACCTCCTGCATTTAAATGTATAGACACATAAAGATCTCCACCATATGCATTAGCATTATTAACTCTAGCTGCTAAACTTTCATTAAAGGTAGATGCACTATCTACTGAGCATACATTAACACTATGCCCTAATGCTTCTAACTTAGCTTTTACTTTATATCCTATTTCTCTAGTACAATCCTGCTCCCTTCTTCCACATCCTTCTGCACCTGTATCTCCTCCTGCTAATGTATGTCCCATGTCTAAATTAATTTTCATTTATATCATCCTTTCTCATTAAATATATTTAATATAAAAAATGATAAAAATAAAAAGCTTAGCCATTAACTTTACCTTTCATTTTTATCATCTTTATTCTTCTATTTTATTTTAATAATTTTTAATCCTTAAATTTAAGATTTTTTAGTTTCTCCTTCTTTTAATTGTATTAATGCATCTTTAATCTTATCAGGTATTGGAAGTCCAAGCTCTGCACAATTCTCTAAAAGACTTATTCCCTCATTAGCAATATAAAAATAACATACTAAAGTTCTAAATACCCATGTACCTGTATTTGATAATCTATCTAATAATACAGCTACTATTAAAACTATAAATATCAAACTTTTCTTAGCTATCCCTCTTGAGGCTGTGCAGCTACTAAGATTTTTATTGTACCAACCTTTAAGTAGTCCAGTTAAATAATCTAATACCATAAAGCATATAAGCACAACTAATGCTATATCCCAAGCTCCAAATAACCAAGTAAATCCTGTACCTCCTAAAGCTATAATCCATTTTGATTTTTCTACAATTTCTTCCATGTTACTTTCTCCTTTTTTAATACTTATTTTACTTTAGTGTTTAAGTAACAAATCCTAATCTAAACACTTTTATCTTGAAATGCACTAATATCTGTTAATAGATTTGCTTACATAATTCTAATTCTCAATAAATAAATTAAAAATATGTATAATCTTTATCTATTTAAACATACTATTAATATAGGTGAGATTATTGTAGTGTTTTTATTACATCACATTATTTAAACACTAAAAATTTCACAATACATAAAAGCTTTATCTGTATTTAATATTTGCTAGCACTCTTATTATCTGCAGATAAAGCAATTTTATTCTTTTATAATGCAGTAATTATTGGTAAATCATATTTTATAAATACTTATTTAACTATTTTTATATCTTAAGTAAATATTTAAGCTGTTCTCTTCCAAAAATAAAAAGCTTGGAAAGGATCAATTATATTCATTGGTTTTCCACCTCCTGATTCATCCGTAGCTACATGTTGAGGATAAGAACTAGCTGTTTTAAATCTCCACCATAATCTTTTCTAATGTGGTCTTTACCATCCCATCCAAAACTATTTCCCTCTGCTATAACGTTTTGCATATGCCTATGTTTAAATCCCTCTTCTTCTGTTTGAGAGTGTTTATATTCCCCTCCTTTTTCTCCTAAAGTAAATGTTTTAGATAATCCATTAATATCAGTACCAGTTCCTACACCTACAGGCTTTCTACCTTGACAAGTTTGTTCCCATACACCACCAATAGTAGTGCTTGGATTATCTGCTGTAGCTGAAATTCTTACACTTCCAACTGGATTAGCCCATAAAGGTTCATCATCTGGACTAGGACTCCAATCTGTGCTATGTGAACCTAATTCCAACTTAAAATCACCAAAATTCCCATGCCAGGCTGTAGTTTGTGTAGAAAGTGCACATGTTACATAGCTTCTATCCATGTTCTCTTTAGTTGTAAATGTATAAGTTAACTTATTCCACTTATTTAAGATTAAGCTACTATTTTTATAATAATGGGTATGATATATATTGTTCTTATTAGCATCTTTATATTGTATACTAACTAAAGCTTGTCCTACATTATTTTCTGTAGGCATAATCCAATAACTTAGTGTATAAGTAGTATTAGCTAATAACCTTAAACTTATATTCTGTCTTATACCAAAATATCCACTTGTATCTGTATTACTAATAACCCAATATCTATTTCCATGTGGTGTTAGAT
>CAKVLD010000097.1 GCA_934755305.1 uncultured Clostridium sp.
GGCTTAATAAACACAATTAAAAATAGAAGAAGCCAGTCAGAATTTTTAAAAGGAATATCCTTTAGAAATCATTATTTAATGTTGATTAAAAATGAAGTTCAATATACATATAAGAAAGATAAATTAGGTATATTCATTGATTGGATGAAGTATATTATATTCTTTTTATTATTTGATTTTAAATGTTTAAAGTATATTAAAGAAATAAAAAAATATAAAGATAATGCACTTGAAAAGAGAAAAGTTATTATGGAAAATGTTAAAATTAGCAATGAAGAAATCTATAAGTTGTTTGATTTATAATTAGGAGATGATGTTTTGAGAAATATTGCAGCAGTAATTATAACTTACAATACGGGAAATGAATTTTCTAAAAATGTACTTTCGTTAAAGAAACATGTGGGGGAAGTTATAGTTGTAGATAATGGATCTAACAAAGAAACTTTATCAATGTTAAGGGGATTAAAAGAAGAGATTACTTTAATTGAACTAAATGAAAATAAGGGAATTGCTTATGCTTTAAATAGGGGAATTGAATATGCAGTAAATAATGATTTTCAATGGGTATTAACACTAGATCATGATAGTACTGTAAGTGATTCGATGATTTCTAATATGTTAAGCGTATATAATTCAATTGATGAAAGTGAAAAGGAAAAAATAGTTATGCTTACACCTAAGCATGTTGAAGAAAAGCAAATGGATGTAGTATCAAAGAGTCAAGAAAATAAATGGGAATATGTATTAACAGAAATAACTTCTGGTGCATTGACCAAGGCTGATTTTTATAAAAATGAGTTATATGATGAAAAGTTGTTCATTGATTTAGTAGACCATGACTATTGTTTACGTATAAATAGTATGGGATATAAAATTATAAGAGTTAATTCGGCAATACTAATTCATAACTTAGGAGAATCTATTCAAAAGAAAATTTTAGGTATTACGATTACACCAACTAATCATAGTGCTTTAAGAAGATATTATATGAGTAGAAATAGAAAATATATTTGGAATAAGTATAGGGGAACATTTAAAGAATGGGTAATAAAAGATAAAATAAGATTTTTAAATGAAATAGTTAAAATAATAGCTTTTGAAGATGAAAAATTAAATAAACTTAAAATGATAAAGTTAGGTTTAAATGATTATAAAGATAAGAAATGGGGCTGCTATTTTAATCATCATAGTAAATAATTATAGTTTAGTAAGAATGGAGAAAGTGATTATGAGAAAAAAGATATATAATTATTTGGTTATATTAATATTTTTAGAATTAGTATTAGGTGGATTAGGAAATTTATTTGGTTTACCAATTAGAAAAGGGTTATTTGTAGTTGGAATATTATATACTTTATATATGATTTATGCTGATAGAATAAGAATTTCAAAGACATATTTGGGTATAATTGCAGTGGTATTGATTTATGTGGCTTTTGGTAGCGTAGTAGGATTAGTTAAGGGAAATAGTTTAGGTGCAATTTTTGCAGATGCTAACTCATTTTTAGGTATTATTTATTTATTACTACTGGCTGTTTACTTTAGGGGTGATTCAACTAAAATTAATAAAGGAATAAGCATAATTGCTAATGCGTCTGTGGTTGTTGCATTAATTACAATAGGTTTATTCTTCTACAGTAGAATATTCCTTCCAGGTAATGAAAGTATAATTGTGGCTTATATGGCATTAGAAGAAAAATTAAAATATGGTTTTATAAGTGGACTTGTACATTCAAATAATTATGCCAGAGTATTCTTATTTAATGGTATATTTATGGAAATAGGAGCTTTAGTATACATGATAAGATTAATGTCTCCAGAATGTAGAAATAGAATAGTAACTACCATTAAGATGGCAATATTATTTATTGGAATATATGTTTCATCAACAAGAGGATTCTGGCTTGGAACAGCTGTAGGTGTTGTGATAGCTCTTGGATATTATTTATTTAGAGTAAGAAAAAGAAAATTTAAAATTGCAAGCATAGCAATAGTATTTGCAGTATTAGTTATATTTATTAATGTTTTACCTAAAACTATAGACACAGTAACAACACCACAAACTCATGTAGGTAGTGGGACTGAAAGCACAAAGGATAGAGTTGATTCAATACTAGATTTTCAAAATAATGCATCTAATCAAGTAAGACTTATTCAGCTGAAATTTTTACTAAATGAATTTAAGAAGGCACCAATAGTAGGAGCAGGTTTTGGAGCAAGTTTAAATGAATATAGCGAGTATATGATGGAAAGTAGTGGATTAACAGTAGACCCAAGCAATTTTGAGTTATATTATGTTGAACTATTATATAAAACAGGGGTAATTGGAATAGTTTATTTCTTCGGATATTTCTTATACAAGTTTATTCAATTAGTAAGAATGATAATAAAAGTAAAATTAAGTGAACTAGATGAAGAAGTCTTAGCTACATGGACAATTGGCTTTATAGCATTTTTAGTTTCCAGTGTTACCAATCCTTATTTAGCAAGTTTATCAGGAATATTTGTATTAACTTTTGAATGTTATGTATTACAAAATTTCTTGGAAAAATATAATTGTGCTTAAAATATATAAGGATCAATGGAGGTAAAAACAGTGGAAAAAATTGCAGCTATAGTAGTTACGTATAATCCTGATGAAGGTTTAAATAAATCAACAAAAAGCTTGATTAAGCAAGTTGATAGCATCATCATGGTGGATAATGGCTCAAATGATGAAGGAAAAGAAATAATTAACAAAATAAAAAATAAATATGGAGAAAAAATAGAAGTAATTTTTAATGAAGAAAATTTAGGAATAGCTACAGCTCTAAATAAAGGTGTTAAATATGCATTAAATAATGATTACAAGTGGATTTTAACTATGGATCAAGATAGTTGTGCCGAAGAAAATATGGTTAAGATAATGCTTGAAACTTATTATGCAATAGACGAAAATGAGAGAAAAGATATATTGAGCTTGTTTCCAACATTCATCGATAGAGGGATAGAATCTTTAGATAAGAATAATGAAAATGTAAAATATGAATATGTTGATGCAGAAATAACGTCAGGGAATTTATTGAAAGCAGAAATTTTTGAAAAAGCAGGTTTTTTTGATGATAGTTTATTTATAGATATGGTAGATACTGATTATTGCATGAGATTAAATGAACTTGGAATTAAAATGATTAGGATAAGTGGTGCTATACTAAACCATAGTATAGGTAATAGTAAGCAGGTTAAAAAGTTATTTGGAACATTTAATACTTCTAATCATTCAGCTACAAGAAGATATTATATGACTAGAAATAGATTTTATACATGGAATAAATATAAGAACTTAAATAGTTTTACCTTAAATAGAGATAAGAAATTATTTAAAAAAGAGTTTGTTAAAATAATTTTAGGGGAAGATGATAAGTTAAATAAAGTTAAGATGGTTTTAAAAGGATATAAAGATTATAAAAACGGAGTTAGGGGTAAATTAAAATAAAAGATGCAGACCTTCTTACTAAAATAATAATATAGGTAAGAAGGTTTATAATGAAAAGGAGAATAGAATGTTAGGAATTATAATTGCAAACTGGAACGGTGAGAAAATTATTGATAAATGTTTGCAAAGCTTAGTAGAACAAGATTATAAAAATTTTAAAGTATACATAATTGATAATGCATCTAAGGATAAGTCTATAGAAATAATAGAAAGATATTCAAAAGAAATTAATATTCAGCTTACTAAGCTAGATTATAATAGTGGATTTGCCGTAGCTAATAATATTGGAATAAAGCAGGCTATAGATGATGGGTGTGAATATGTATTTACACTTAACAATGATGTTGAAGTTACGAAAGATGCTATTGAAAATGCAATGAATGAAATTGCTAAAAAAGAAAGTGATGTATATCAAATGTTTATGATCAATTATTTTAATAGAGATAATTGTGATGCAGCAGGATTAAATTTCAATTCTAAGTTAATTCCTATTCAAGTAGGATTTCAAAGTAGTATAGAAGAGGTATTAAAAAGTAAGGATGAAATTTCAATTGAAGGTGTATGTGCAGGAGCAGCCATATACTCTAGTGCTGCTTTAGGGAGTGTAAAGCTTGAAAATGGTGATTTCTTTGATAGCAACTTCTTTGCTTATTATGAAGATGTTGATTTATCTTTAAGATTAAGAAATTCAGGATTTAAGTTTAAATTGTTAAAAAATAGTATAGTTTATCATATGCATTCAGCAACTGGTAATAGAGTAAATGGATTTAAAGAGTACTATTTAGTTAGAAATTTATTTATGTATACAAAAAGAAATCAAAGTGCTGAAAATTTAAAGAAAAATCAATATTCGTATTATATAATTTTTATTCATAAATTTTTAAAGAGTATACCAAATTTTAAAGCAATGAAGCTAACTGTAAAAGGATTAAGAGATGGATTGAAGGAAAGAAAAAAATACAGTTATAATGTTGGAAAATAACTTATTGTATGTAGGAATATAATTATAAATATAAATGGTAATAAAATTTGAATAGTATAAAAATGTTAAAAAAAATTGTATTATTTAAATAATTAATGTATAATTTATTGGATAAAGAATAAAGACAGAATGCTTTGTTGAAAGCATAGATATATTTCTTCTTGCTTTAGTAAAAATGAAATGGAATTTACTTTATGAAGATTAGGAATGGAGAAAAATTATGATAAAACAGATGTGTTTATCTATAATTATCGTAAATTATAGAAATTATGAATTAACTATAAAGTGTATTAAGTCGGTTAAAGCTTCAATAAAAAATATAAATTATGAAATTATAGTTATAGATAATGATTCACCAAACCAAAGCTATGAAAAAATATTAAATGAATTTAATAACGATAATGTAGTAAGTGTTATTAAAAATAATAAAAATTCTGGATTTGGTGCTGCAAATAATTTAGGAGCTGAAAAAGCCGGTGGAGAATACGTTCTCTTTTTAAACCCAGATATAGTAGTTGTAGACAATGCTATAGAGAAAATGCTTAACAAGATAAAAGAGGATAGTGAAATAGGGCTTTTATCTGGAAAATTATTAAATGATGATAGAAGTGTACAATATTCGTGCAGAAGAATATTACCTTTGAATAAGTTTTTATGTTGTAGAACACCAATATCTAAATTAGTGTCAAAAAATAAAAAGGAACAATATGACTTTGAGTATTTAATGAAAGATTTTAATCATGATGTATCAAGCGAAGTAGAATGGGTCATGGGAGCTTGTGTGTTAATGAGAAAAGAATTCTTTTTTGAGGTTGGTAAATTTAGTAAGGAATACTTTATGTATTTTGAAGACGTTGATTTATGTTATAAAGTAAGAAAAAAAGGAAAGAAAGTTTATTATTTAGCTGATGCTGAGCTTATCCATTTACATAGACAAGAGAGTACGAAGAAATTAAGCAAAATGACAATGATTCATTTAAAAAGCATGTCAAAGTTTTATTATAAATATTACTTTAATAAATTTGATTTTAAATAGATAATTTAGCTAATAAACTAGTTAGGAAAAGGAAAGATATTTATGATTAACACAATGAATGGTAATAGCAAGGTTAAATCAAAGGCATATTTAATAGCGAAAAGAATAACTGATGTGTTATTTTCTGGAATAGGGTTAATTATCTTGAGTCCAGTTTTTGTTATTGTTGCTATAGCAATAAAATTAGATTCTAAAGGCCCTATATTTTTCAAACAAGATAGAGTTGGGAAAGACGAAGAACTTTTTTCAATGTATAAATTTAGATCTATGGTTGTTAATGCTGAAGAGCTAAAAAAGGCATTAGAAAATCAAAATGAAATGTCTGGACCAATGTTTAAAATGAAAAAAGATCCTAGAATAACTAGGGTGGGAAGATTCATAAGAAAAACAAGTATTGATGAATTACCACAATTGGTTAATGTTATTAAGGGTGATATGAGTCTTGTTGGACCAAGACCAAGTTTGCCTAAAGAAGTAGAACAATTTGAACCATGGATGAAAGAAAGACTAACAGTTCAACCAGGGATTACTTGTTTCTGGCAAGTTATGGGGAGAAATAGTATTCCTTTCGAAGAATGGATGAAATTGGATGTGAAGTATGTTAGAGAAAGAAACTATTTCTTAGATATAAAATTAATATTTAAAACATTTTTTGTATTATTTGGAGACGATAGTGCAAGCTAATATGTTTTAGGAGGAATATATGATGAAAATATTATTAATAGGTGCAAAAGGACAATTGGGAAGTCAAATAATGCATATAATTAAGAATGGAAAATCAGAATTAGGTTCAGTTCCTGCTGAAGTATTAAATGCAGAAATAATTGAAACTGATGTAGACACATTAGATATAACAAATCTTCAAATGGTAAAAGAGTCTGTAAAGACAAATATGCCTGATGTAGTTATAAATTGTGCAGCATTTACTAATGTTGATGGTTGTGAAAGTAACAAGGATTTAGCATTTAAAGTTAATGCTTTAGGAGCAAGAAACATAGCAATAGCTTGTGAAGAGATTGGAGCTAAACTTATTCATGTTTCAACTGATTATGTATTTAGTGGAGTTGGCTCAACACCTTTAAGTGAAGATGCAATAACAGCACCTGTAAGTGCATATGGAACCACTAAATTGTTAGGCGAAGAATATGTTAGAGAATTCTGTAGTAAGTATTTTATAGTTAGAACTGCATGGTTATACGGATACTTTGGAAAGAATTTCGTATATACAATAATGAGAGCAGGAAAAGAAAGAGGAAAGCTTACTGTAGTAAATGATCAAAAAGGAAATCCTACAAATGCTGAAGATTTAGCATATCATTTATTAAAATTAGCTTTAACTGAAGAATATGGAGTATATCACTGTACAGGTGAAGGTGAATGTACTTGGTATGATTTTGCATGTAAAATAATAGAGTATGCAGGAATAGAATGTGAGGTTCTTCCAGTAACATCTGAAGAATATAAAACACCTGCAAAAAGACCTGAATATTCATCATTAGATAATATGATGTTAAGATGCACAATAGGAAATGATATGAGAGAATGGAAAGATGCTTTAAAAGTATTCATGGAAAACTATAAAAATTATATAAAAGAATAGTTACTTAGGAGGAGTTTTATTATGAAGGGGATTATTTTAGCTGGAGGATCAGGAACTAGGCTATATCCAGTAACAAAAGCAATGTCTAAACAAATGGTACCAATATATGATAAACCGATGATATATTATCCAATGTCAGTGTTAATGCTAGCAGGGATAAAGGATATATTAATAATATCTACCCCAAGAGATATCGTAAACTTTAAAGAATTATTTAAAGATGGGTCAGAACTTGGATTAAATATTGAATATGCAATTCAAGAAAAGCCAAATGGTTTAGCTGAAGCATTTATAATTGGTGAAGAATTCATTGGTGACGATAGTGTTGCAATGATATTAGGAGATAATATATTCTATGGACAAAGTTTTACTAGTCACTTAGAAAATGCTGCTAAGTTAGAAGAAGGTGCTACTGTATTTGGATATTATGTGCAAGATCCAAGAGCTTTTGGAGTTGTAGGATTTGATGAAAATGGAAAGGTTACATCTTTAGAAGAAAAGCCAGAAAAGCCAAAATCAAGATATGCAGTTCCAGGACTTTATTTCTATGATAATAGCGTTGTGGAAAAAGCAAAGGCTTTAAAACCATCACCAAGAGGGGAACTTGAAATAACAGATTTAAATAAAGTTTATATGGAAGAAGGCACATTAACAGTTGAATTACTAGGTAGAGGTATGGCATGGCTTGATACAGGAACTCATGCATCCATGCTTAAGGCATCAAACTTTGTTGAAGCTGTTCAAACAACACAAGGAACTTTCATAGCTTGCTTAGAAGAAATTGCCTTTAGAAAAGGATGGATTTCAAAGGAGCAAGTTAAAGAATTAGCTGCACCATTAATGAAAACAGGATATGGTCAATATTTAATGGATATTATTGAAGAATAATATAGATTTATTTAAAGAGGAGTAAAATCAAAATGGGTAATTTTCAGTTTAAAGAAACTAAAATAAAAGACTTATATATAATAGAACCTAAAGTTTTTGGTGATTCAAGAGGATATTTCATGGAAAGTTACAGCAAAAAAGCTTTTGATGAAGCAGGATTGACTATGACTTTTGTTCAAGATAATGAATCAAAATCAAGTAAAGGGGTTCTAAGAGGATTACATTTTCAAACTAAGCATACACAAGGTAAATTAGTTAGATGTACCTTAGGAGAAGTTTGGGATGTTGCTGTAGATTTAAGAAAGGGATCACCAACTTATG
>CAKVLD010000098.1 GCA_934755305.1 uncultured Clostridium sp.
ATAGTGGACTTAACTATCTTACTCCTAATAGCAGACATAATGGCGAGAGTGAAGAAATAATGAAAAATAGAATTAAAAAGAAAATTAAAAATGAAGCTATATTATAACTCAGGATTAATATAAACCTTTCAGTTAAATAATTGAAAATATAGAAATAATTAAAAATATACGATGTAATTCCGAGAAGTTTTTGCGACAAATTTCTTGACAACTACCGCACATAATAAAAAAATAGCTAATAGATGTGATATAATAATTAATATATAAATATGTAAGATAAAGAATCGTTTGATTTAATTGTATTTTAATGGTATAATTGTGATTAAAATAGAATAGTGTGTAAGATTGCTAGGGGTGCCAAGATATTTTTGGCTGAGAAGGAAAAATTCCTAACTCTTGTAACCTGATATGGTTAGTACCATCGTAGGGAAGCAATGTTTTTGGTATATAAAGCTTGCTTTTTTGCAAGCTTTTTTAACGTATAAGAAATTTAAAAACTTTTTTGAGAGCGAACACGGATTATTAATAGCTTTCTGATAGGTCAGTTGTCAAATACGTTAAAAAATAATTGTAGTGCCGTAAAAGAACCAAAAAGAAAAATAATTAAATAGCATTTTTATAAGGAATTATTTTTCTTTTAGAACCTTTTGCATGGCTGAAAAAAAGTGACTTCAGTTAAAACTAAATATATTAAAAATGCTTTTATAAAATTAAGATATAATTTAGTTAACAGAAGCGTGTCGAAGCCACTTTTTTTAATATTTATTTTAAAAGGATGGGATATCAATGAATTATACAACTCAAATGGATGCAGCTAGAAAAGGCATAATAACTAGAGAAATGAAAATTGTTGCTGAAAAAGAAAATATGACAGGAGAAGAAATAAGAGCATTAGTTGCACAGGGAAAGGTGGCTATTCCAGCTAATAAAAATCATAAAAATTTAAGTCCAGAAGGTGTAGGACAAGGGTTAAAAACAAAAATAAATGTAAACTTAGGAATATCAAAAGATTGTCCAGAATGTGATAGAGAATTAGAAAAGGTACAGGTAGCTTTAGACATGAAAGCAGAAGCTATAATGGATTTATCTAACTATGGAAAAACTGAAGGAATGAGAAAAAAAATAGTAGAAATGTCTACAGCAATGCTTGGAACAGTTCCTATATATGATGCAGTAGGATTTTACGATAAAGAATTAAAAGATATAACAGCACAAGAATTTTTAGATGTAGTTGATAAACATGGTAGAGATGGAGTGGATTTTATAACAATTCATGCTGGATTAAATAGAGAAGCAGTTGAAACAATAAAAAGAAATAAGAGACTTACACATATAGTATCAAGAGGTGGATCTTTATTATTTGCTTGGATGGAATTAAACAATAAAGAAAACCCATTCTATGAACATTTTGATGAACTTTTAGATATATGTGCAAAATATGATATTACAATATCTTTAGGAGATGCTATGAGACCAGGATCTATTGATGATTCTACTGATGCAAGTCAAATTAAAGAACTTATAACTTTAGGGGAATTAACAAAGAGAGCTTGGGAAAAAAATGTACAAGTAATAATAGAAGGCCCAGGTCATATGGCATTAAATGAAATAAAAGCTAATATGACATTAGAAAAGAAATTATGTCATGGAGCACCATTTTATGTTCTAGGGCCGCTAGTTACTGATGTAGCACCAGGGTATGATCACATTACTTCAGCTATAGGTGGAGCTATTGCAGCAACTTATGGAGCAGATTTCTTATGTTATGTAACTCCTGCGGAGCACTTAAGATTACCAGATTTAGAAGATATGAAAGAAGGAATCGTAGCTTCAAAGATAGCAGCTCATGCAGCAGATATTGCTAAAGGAGTTAAGGGAGCTAGAGATTGGGATAATAAAATGAGTAAGGCAAGAGCGGATTTAGATTGGGAAACAATGTTTGGCTTAGCTATTGATGAAGAAAAAGCTAGAAGATATAGAGCGGAATCACAACCTCATGATGAAGAATCTTGTACTATGTGTGGAAAAATGTGTTCAATGAGAACTATGAAAAAAATTCTTAATGGGGAAGATTTAAATATATTGAGAGATTAATTATAGTATATAAGCCTACAAAATTTTTCGAGAATTTTGTAGGCTTTTTATTTTTTTATATTTATTGATTCTCTATTATTTTATTAAAAATTATATAGAACAAAATGTTGAAAATACATTGTAAAGTATAAAAAAATAATAAAAAAATAAAAAAAATAAAGAATTCTTAAATATTTGTTTACAGATATTAAAAAAAGTTGTATTATTAACAATAAATAAACAAGAGGAAAATAGGGGGTAAATATGAAAAAAAAGGATAAAAGATTTATAGCATTCGTAACAACTTTATCATTAATATTTAGTTCGTCTGTAAATTGGGGAGTACTAAACGCGGAAGCTAAAGTGACTAATGAAGATTTAAAAGAGGCATTAAAGAATCAAATAGAAGAATATAGAAAAGATGCTTCTCAAAGTTTTAAGGGAAATCAATATACTGATAAAGCATCTAATGAAGATGGTAATAATGTAGTAAATCCAGATGAACAAATAAGAGTAATAGTTCAATTAGAAAAAAATTCAGCTATTGATGGAGAAGGTAGCGAATACACTGATGAAATAAAACAAAAAGAAGAAAATATAAAAGATAGTCAAACTGATATAATTGCAAAAGCTCAAGAAATTACTGGACAATCTATTAGAAGAAGCTTTGGATACTTAGTTAATGGTTTCTCTATAGATGCTAAGAGAAGTGATGTGGAAAAGTTGAGTGCTATTGATGGAGTAAAATGCGTTACAGAAGTAAGATCATATAAGCCAGATATGACTACAGCAAAAAACTTTACTCAAGCAGTTAGTACTTGGAAGGACCTTGGATATAAGGGAGAAGGAATGTTAGTGTCTATTATTGATACAGGTATAGATTATAGACATAAAGATTTACAAAAAATTGATACAGATAAAATAAAATTAACAGAATCAGCTGTTAAAGATCAAATATCAGAAATAGGTTATGGGGTACATTTTACAGATAAAGTTCCATATGGTTATAACTATGCAGATGGAAATGATAATGTAATAGATGATGGAAGTCAACATGGTATGCACGTAGCTGGTATAGTTGCTGCTAATGGAGATGAAGAGGGAATAAGCACTTATGAATCTATTAAAGGTGTAGCGCCACAAGCACAACTTTTAGCTATGAAGGTATTTAGTAACAATCCTAATTATGGATCTGCCTTTGATGATGATATTATAGCAGCTATAGAAGATTCAGTTAAATTAGGTGCAGATGTAATAAATATGAGTTTAGGTTCAAGTGCTGGATTTAGTAATCCAGATGATCCAGAAAATGCAGCTGTTAGAAAAGCAACTGAAGCAGGAGTAATTTGTGTTATTTCAGCGGGAAACTCATCTACTTCAAGTTCTACTAGTGCTAATTCACAACCTAACAATTTATTAGGTTTAAAAGATACAGCTATGATAGGTTCACCTTCAATAACAAATGAAAGTTTATCAGTAGCTTCTATGGAAAATAGTATTATGGCTAGCACTAAGGTAGTATTTGAAAATTCAAAAGGGGATAAGTCAGAAGTTGCTGCAAGTGTTAATACAGGTTCTAATTTTGCAGATATAGCTGGAGAACGAGAAATTGTTTATTGTGGTTTAGGACAAGAAACTGAAAACTCTAGTGATTTTAATGGTAAGGATTTAACTGGAAAAATTGCATTAATTCAAAGAGGTGCAAATACATTTACTGAAAAATATACTAATGCATTAAATCATAATGCAGCAGGAGTAATAATTTTTAATAGTGCAGCTGGTGGAGATGCTCCAATGGGTATGTCTATTACAGAAGAAATTACTAAACCTGTATTTGGTATAGGATTAAGTGATGGTAAAAAGATTGTTGAACAATTAGAAAAAAATAAAAATGAAAAATTTAAGGTTTCTTTAGGAAGTGGACAACTTACTATGGATAATCCAGATTCAGAAGATATGTCTCAATTTACTTCATGGGGTGCTACTCCTACACTAGAACTTAAGCCAGAAATTACTGCTCCAGGAGGAGACATTTATTCATTAGCTAATGAAAATTCATATCAAAATATGAGTGGTACATCAATGGCAGCACCACATACAGCTGGTGGAGAAGCTTTAATAATTCAAGGTCTTAAAGAAAAGAACTTAGGCTTAGATAAAGCAGATTTAGTTAAGTTAGCTAAAAATACAGCTATGAATACAGCAAAAGTAATGATAGATAAATATGATGAAACTAAATCAATTCCATATTCACCAAGAAGACAGGGTGCAGGATTATTACAAGTTGAAGATGCAATAAGAAATAATGTAGCTATAACATTTAAAGATGGAAAAGGTGCAGCTACATTAAAAGAAGTAGGAAAAACTACAAGCTTTAGTTTAGAATTAAAGAATTATGGTGACAAGGCTGTAACTTATAATTTGAAACAAGAAAAAGTTTATAGTGAAGAAGCTAAATCTTCAAAGATTGAAGAAGTTGTTTTAGATAATTCTAAAGTTACTTTTGATACAGATTCAGTAACAGTTGAACCAGGAAAAACTGCAACAGTTAATGCAACATTAAGCATTGGTGATAATGTTAGTAGTGAAAGGTTTGTAGAAGGATTCTTAAATTTTACTCCAAAAGATAGTGATGATGTAGCTTTATCAGTACCGTTTATGGGGTTCTATGGTGATTGGTCTAAGGAAAATATAGTAGATTCACCTAGTTTTATTGGACAAAATGAATCTAAAATTGGAACAACAGGATTAGTTTCAAAAGTGACAAATGGTTATTCATATCTTGCAGCGACAACTGATAAAAATGGAAATATGATAATAAATAAAGATAATGTAGCTTTCTCTCCAAATAAAGATGGAATTCAAGATGATGTTTTTCCAATGTTATATTTCTTAAGAAATTCTAAGAAACTTAAAGTTCAAGTTGTAGATTCAGAAGGAAATGTAGTTAAAGATTTATATGAACAAGATTATGTAAGAAAAAATAACTTATCAGATTATATGAATGGAACTACAGGTAAATCTTTATCAGGAGCTAAATGGGATGGAACTGTATATAATTCAGCAACAGGAAAATTTGAAACTGTAAAAGATGGACAATATTCTATTAGAGTAATTAATCAATTAGAATTAGAAGGAAGTAAAGAACAAGTTCTAGATTTACCAGTAAAGATAGATACAGTTGCGCCTTCGGTTGAAATAAAAGGAATAGAATCTTATACAGATTCAGAAGGTAAAGTACAATATAAACTTAATTGGATAGCTAATGATAATGATGAGGGTACAGGAATAATAAATACATTTACAGCATATGTAGGAGATAAAAAATATGCTATATCAGCTAAGGATGTTACTGAAGTAGATGGAAAATATTCAGCAACACTTCCTATTGTAGATGGTGAAGTAAATGATGTTAAGTTAGCTGTTGCAGATAATGCAGGTAACATAGCTGTAGCAGAAGGAAGATATAAGGTAGGAGACTTAAAGACCGTTGCTGTTTCAGGAATAAGTGATGGAATGATTATTACAGAAAAAGATTTAACAGATGGTAAATTTGTTGTTAAGGGAACTGCAGGAAAAGGCTTAAAGAAATTACTTGTAGATGATAAGAAAGTAGAATTTAAAGATAATTATTTTGAAACTCCTGTTGATGTTAAAGAAGGAGAAAACATTATAAAGATATATGCTGAAGATGAAGGTGGAAAGGTAGTTAATCAAGAATATAAGGTTATTTTAGATACAACTGGTCCAGATCTTGATATTACTACAAATGCAGCAAAAGATGGAGAATATTATACTATTTCAGAAGGAAAATTAGCTTTAAATGTTAATGTTAAAGATGAATTAGGATTTGTTTTAAATGACAAAGGAATGCCAGCAGATGGTACATGTTATGTAAAGGTGGAAGGATCAAGTGATGTTACAGTTTTAAAACTTGATGCTGATGGTAATGGTAAAGAAAATATTAAATTAGCAGATGGGCTAAATACTGTAAAGATATACGCTGTAGATAAAGCAGGTAATAAGACAGTTAAAGAATTAAAGGTTCTAAAGAATACTGCTTCAAGTAAGTTTACAGTAAAACTAGATACTTTAAGTAAATATGCATTCTTAGGAAAATCTTCCACTAAAGATGGTGTATATACTGTTACAGGTTCTGTAACTGAGATGCCAAAGGTATTTAAGCTAAATGGAGAAGATGTGAAGGTAAATGATGATTTTACATTCTCTTATGACTTCAAATTAAAAGAAGGTCTTAACTTATTAAGAATTTATGGCGAAGATACTGATGGAAGATTAACTCAAAATTATTCAGTTAAGGTCTACTATGATGGAACAGCTCCTACAATAATATTTAATGGTGCTGATGCTAGAGAAGATGGAAATGTATATACTAATAAATCAGAATTTGATGTAAAAGGTATTATTACAGATAACCTATATGGATACACATTATATGTAAATGATGATGTGGCAATGAATGTAGATGTATATCCATTAGATGATCAAAATATATTAAGAAAAGAATTCTCTAAGATAGTAAGCTTAAAGGAAGGTTTAAATAAAGTTAATATAATGGCTGTAGACCAAGTTGGAAATAAAGCAGCACAAGATGTACCAGTAGTTTTAGATACTGTTGCACCAAATAAACCAAGTGTTGCATTAAGTACAGACAAGCCAACTAATAAGCCGGTTAAAGTAAGTATTATTAGTGATGAAAAGCAAATTGATAAATATGAATACAGCCTTGATGGAAAGACTTACTATGAAACTGATGGAGAATTCCAAGTAGATGCTACTACAGACGTATATGTAAGAGTTACAGATTATGCTGGAAATGTTAGTGAAGCAGAAAAAACTACAGTAACAATAGATACTGAAGCTCCAAAGGTTGATATAACAGGTATTGTAGATGGACAAACTTACTATGAAGCAGTAACACCAGAAGCTAAGGCAGAAGATAAAGATGCAAAAGTAACTATCTTAGTAAATGGTAAAGAATATGATGGAAAAGCATTAGATGTTGAAGGTAAGTACGAAGTAGAAGCTTATGCAGTTGATGAAGCTGGTAATAAGTCAGAAGTTGTTAAGAAGACAATAACAATTGCTCAAAATACTACTGAAGTTGTTAAGGGTAATAAGCATATATTAACTCATAACAATGTAAAAGCAGGAGATGGAAAATATACAGTATATGAAGCTACTGCTGATGAAGATATAGAAGCAGCTATAAATGATAATACTAAGGGACAAGCATTTGTTTCACCAAATGTAAAAGTACTTGTTGATGCAGACTTAGTAAAGAATAAGGAAGATCTTATATTTACTCAAAAGGTATATGCAGATAGCGAATTATTAAAAGGAATAAAATCAACTGGTAAGTTATATGAATTTGCACTTAAGTCAGGAGATAAAGAAGTAATAAGTATTACTGATAAAGGATTTAAGATTTCAATAAAACTTACTGATGAAGAATTAAAAGCATTAAATACTAGAAGTTTAGTTGCTAAATATTATGATGAAGAAACAAAGGAATGGAAAACAATTAATGGAGATTTAGTTGATTCAACATTCACTTTTGAAACTTCTAAGTTAGGTGAATTTACACTTGCAGAAGTTGAATCAGTATCAGGAGGAGATGTTAAGCCAGGTGAAGAAGTACCAGGGGGGGACATTAAACCAGGTGAAGAACTTCCAGTAGGACAAGATGGAACAACAAGTGAAGATGGTAATTCTCAAAATGATGGAGGATTTACTAAGTTAACTAAGACTGGAGATGCTGCATCAACAAGAGCATTAGGAATATTTGCAGTAGTTGCAGCTGTATCAGGTGCTGTGTTATCAGTATTTGGTAGAAAGAAAGATAAGTAAAATATCTAGGGAAACAAAGAAAATTAAATAGATATTTAAATTAATAGAAGGATGATTTTTATGTTAAATATGAATCATCCTTCTATAGTTTTAATTTATATATAAATAAATTTATGATAGTGTAAAGTTGGCTATGAAAAAATAAGGTAGAAATAAATAATACTTTATTTTATGAAATAGATAATAAACT
>CAKVLD010000099.1 GCA_934755305.1 uncultured Clostridium sp.
GATAAAATTATTGATTTATGCTGTCCTTATGCTGAAATTTTAATTCAAAACTCACTTTTAGGTATATATAATAATTCAATGGAACGAACATGGATAGGATTTATTAATAAAGAAATTAAACCTATTGGATATTATAATATATATATATCACTATTTTTAAGTTATTTAGGAAAAATCTCTAGTAAAGATTATTATATTAATGTTGCTAAAGAAGCTATAAAACCTGCAATACGTGATATATCATATAATATATCTTATATTAAAGATATAAATAATATTAATGCTACTTTTTATATAGTTAATAATATAATAAAAAGTAAATATTTAAATGATTATATCAATTCTAATATGGTGTTTAATTTATATTTTAAAAAAGAACTAGATAATATAATTAATAATAATACACTTTTGAGAAACTATATTTTTTCCAGTTCTATTAACATATTAAATAAAATAATTTTACCAATAGAGAAGAAGTAAGAATATAATTTTTATTCCTACTTCTTTTTACTATTCATTTACACTTTTTAATTTTTTTAAAACCGATAATCTTTTAGTTTCTAATTCTATCTTTCTTTTTATCCATTGGATTTTATGTTCATCCAACAAATCTACATTTCCTAAATTTACTCCATTCTCTTTTGCTGCATCATAAATATCTTTAAAAGCTAAGGTTAACATATAATCATTATATTTTTCTATACTTTCATTTAATTGATCTTCATATGTTGTAATAAGAAAATTAAGTGCTTTATCCCTTGCTTCAAGTTTACTATATATTTTCGTCAACTTTAATACCTCCTAATGAATAAACTTATTTCTTTATAATCTAAGAATACTATATTTAATAAGTAAGTTTTTAAATTTATCATAAATGATTATATTTTCATAAAAACTCTTAAATGTGGATGGTTTAAAAAAATAACAATAAGACAATGCCATAATAAATAAAATAATCCATATTATTTTAATGTAATTAACATCTCCTAAATAAATAACAAGTTGATTAAAATAATTCTGTATAATCTAATTTCTCTGTAACTTCAAATAGCAGTCTAACAGGATCATCCTCTTTTGCTATAAAAATAATTTAAAAAATCCTATTATAAATTTTATAAAAGATTTATAATAGGTAATATAAATGGTTTATATTTACATATAAGTAAAATTATGTGTAACGATATAAAAATTTAAAAAGTGTTGAGGAGGAAATTGTGAGAGGAGAAGAGAAGAAAAGACGGTTTACACTAAAGACAATAGGTTATAAGATGTTATCAATCATTACTGTAATTTCAATGTTATTAGGGGTAAAAGTGCTGCTGAAAATGAAAGCTATGATTATAAGTACGTAGGTAATTATGAATGGGGAGATAGTGGACAAACTGTAATTTTTAAATTAGCAGATGAAAATAATAATATCTACTATGCTTATTGTGTAGATAAGGAAACTTATATAGAAAAAGATCATGACTATTCTAGAGTAAATGTGGAAGATTCAAATTACTATGAGGAGGATGATGCAAAACAAATAAGAGCGATAGTAAGAGAATCATATCCATTTCAAAGCTTAGAGTATATGCAAGAAAAATTTAACATTTCTGAATTAACAAAGAGTGAAGCCATTGATGCAGTTCAATTTGCTATATGGTATTATGCCAATTCATATCAAGGCGATTTTGTAAGTGGAAGTAGTGAAAATGTGAAAAACTTATATAATCAATTAATTAGTCTTAGTCCAGCTGAACAAGTAACAACAGTAGCTGAAATTAATTTTTTAGAGCCATCAGCCGTATTTAATGGGGAAAGCTATGATGTTGATTTTGCATATAAAGTAACAGGTAAAAATATTGATGGAACTGCAGTAAGCGGTGAGTATTTATTTGAAGAGGATTTAGCGGCACAATATGGAGCAACAATAGAAGAAGCTGGTGTAGATGAAAATGGATATACTCATGTTATAGTTAAGAATTTACCTAGTGAAACAACAGTAAATTTAAAAGTTAGTGCCAATCAGAATCGAGGAAAAGATGCTTGTTTTTATGATCCAGAAGGTGGAAGAGAAGCATCTCAAAGCTTAATTGGGGTATATGAAATTAAAAACAATATATCAAATTCCATTGCCTTTACCACAAAAGCAGTATCAGAAGTAGTTATTAATAAGGTTGATGCTGATAATAATGAAAAATTTCTTCCTGGTGCAGAATTTATCATAACTTCAGTTGATAATGAATATACAGCAACAGTTGTTACTGATGAAAATGGACGTGCATCAGCAAAGCTTCCATTAGGGCAATACACTATTACTGAAACTAAGGCACCAGAAGGATATGCAATTATGGAAGACGTAAGAACCATTGATGTTACAGGTGATATAACAGAAGTTCCTATATTTGTCTTTGAAAATAAAACAATTACAGGTTCAGTGGTATTAACTAAAGTAGATAAGGATAATAAGACTACACTTACAGGGGCAGAATTCATTATTAAAAATGAAAATGGTGAAGAAATTGCTAGAGGAAAAACAGATGAAAGCGGTGTTGTTAAGTTTACAGAACTTCCATATGGAAAGTATACTTATCAAGAAGTAACTGCACCAAATGGCTATGTTCTAGATAGTAAAGAGTATTCATTTGCAATCACTAGTGATAATGAAGAATTAAATATTACAGTAGAAAATGAAAAAATAACACAATCACAAACACCAAGTGAACCTTCCACTAAACCAACTAGTCCTTCTACTACAACAAATAAGCCAAGCAATATAAAGGGGACTAGCACTGCCAAGGTACCAAACACCGGTGATGCAGGTATGGTAGGATTTGCTGCTATATTATCATTTTCAGTTGGTGGACTTTTAATTAATAACAGAAAGAAAATTACTGGATAATGAAAAAAATCATTAATATTTCTTTGGTAATTATAATAATATTTTGTTTTTCCTTAGCTGCATATAAATATTATGATTATTATAAAGATGATAAATTTAATGCAAAGATACAAAACTTAGCACCTGAAATTAAGGAAGTAGTTTTAAGTAATAATGATGCTTCAGAAGGTAATTCTGCAGATATTACAGAAGAAGATAATAGCTCATCAAAGGAAAATGAAGAGTTGTTAAGAGAAATGAATAATGACTATAAAATGTGGTTGCAAATAGAAAATACTGATATCAATTATCCAGTGGTACAAACAAGCGATAATGAGTATTATTTAAATCATAATTTTCAAGGAGAAGATAATATTTCAGGAACTATTTTTGTTGATTATCAAAATGATATTGAAAAAGATAAGAATATAGTTATATATGGACATAACATGAAAAATAAAACTATGTTCAACAATTTAATTCAATATAAAGATCAGCAGTTTTTTGAAAATAATAATGCTATTAATATAGTTAAGGATGGCAAATTATTTAAGTATGAAGTATGTTCAGTTTATGTTGATAATGTAAAAAATTTAAATATTGCTCTTGCATTTAATAGTAAAGAAGATTTCCTTAATTATGCTACAAATGAGATATCAAAGTCATTATATAGTAAAGACATAAGTATAAGTGAAGAGGATAACTTGCTTACATTAGTTACTTGTAGCTATGAATATACAGATGCCAGAACGGTAGTGGTAGCTGTAAGAAAATAAAATAAGGCATAAAAATGACTTTCTGGATTAATAAAAGTTTAAATAAATCTAGAAGGTCATTTTTTATTTATAATAGACATATTTTTATTGAAAAATATAAAATATATACATATAATTGGTTTATAAATTAAAATGTGGATAATATTGCATTTAGTGGGTAAATATATCAAAAAGAATAATCTTTTGTAAAGGTAGTGGTAACATGGAGGTTTGTAGTTCTTTAAGTTGTGCTCAATGTGGAGGTGAGCTACAATTTGATATTACTACTCAAAATGTAAAATGTCCTTATTGTGGATATGTAGAAGAATTTGAAAAGAGTTTTCAAGTAGAGAAGCATAGTTTATCAGAGGCTGAAAATTGGTCAGCATTAAAAAATAAAAATGAGGAAAAAACAATTTCTTGTAGTAGTTGTGGTAGTAAAAGTGTTATACCAT
The DNA here is from genome assembly GCA_934755305.1 of uncultured Clostridium sp. Lineage (GTDB taxonomy): Bacteria > Bacillota > Clostridia > Clostridiales > Clostridiaceae > Clostridium. Next base: position 4,077 of record CAKVLD010000099.1, read on the forward strand.
ATTTAACAAGTAGTAGTAAATGCTCATATTGTGGATCAACAAATATAAGCGAAATAGAAGATGAATCTTTAATGGAACCAGATTGTGTAATACCTTTTGTAAAAGATAAATATGAAGTAGATGAAATATTTAAAAAATGGGTAAAAACAAGAATTTGGGCTCCAAGAGATTTTAAATTAATATATCAACAAGGAAAATTAAATGCTAGCTATAGCCCAGCTTGGAGCTATAATGCAGATACTACCTACACTTATAGAGGGAAAGGTGGAATTATAGAAACATATACTGTTGAAGAGGATGGAAAGAAAGTTAGAAAGCAGAAAACTACATGGTACTCTACTAGAGGAAGTGGACAAGAATCCTTTGAAAAAGTATTTGTAAGTGATTCATCTAAAAATAATGCCTTAATAAAAGGGATATTAGATGAAGGTGGATTGGATTTATATAAATATGACCCTAAATATTTATATTCCTTTAGTTCAGAACATTATTATGAAGGGGTTTTAGCTAGGTATCCAGAATCACAAAGAATAATGAAAAGTGAAATAAGAGAAATGGCTAGGCAAGAGATTTTGAGAAAATATGATGTAGCTAATGTTGAAGAGGTAAATGTAAATTTTAAAAATGTTACTTTTAGTCAAGTATTAGTGCCTGTATGGTCTTCTATGTTTTATTATAATGATAAAGAATATAGAGTGGTTATTAATGGATATAATGGAGATATTGAAGGAGAAAGTCCAATATCAGTAGTAAAAGTAATAATAGCTATAGTGGTAGTAATTATAGCAGCTATTATTATTTATATGATGTCAAAGTAGTTTATGGAGGTTAGTTATGGGGTTATTTAGCAGACAGTTTAAAAACGTTGTTGAATGGAATGAAGTAAGAGATGATGTTATTTTTTATAAATGGAAAAATAATGAGATAAAAAAAGATAGTAAGCTTATTATTAAGCCAGGACAAGATGCTATATTTATTTATAATGGAAGAGTTGAAGGTATCTTTACTGAAAGTGGAGATTATCAAATAGCCAGTGAAATTATTCCTTTTTTAAGCACATTAAAAGGTTTTTCTTTTGGATTTAATTCGGGATTAAGAGCTGAAGTTTTATTTGTTAATACAAAAGAATTTACAGCAAAATGGGGCACTAAAGGCTCCATTAACATACCATGTATAGGGATGCCAGGAGGACTTCCCATAAGAGCCTTTGGAACTTTTTCATTTAAGGTTTCAGATTATATGGGTCTAATAGAAAATATAGCTGGAGTTAAAGAGCAATATACTGTAGATGAAATAAGAAATAGAGTTGTATCTTCACTAGATCAGCTTATTATGAAGTGGATAGTTAAAGAAGGAAAAGATATGTTTAATCTTCAAGTTAATGCATATGCAATAGCTCAAGGTATAAAAACTGACTTAGATATGGAATTATGTAAGCTTGGACTAACTGTTACAGATTTTAAAGTAGAAAGTTTTAATTATCCAGAACAAGTTCAAAAAATGATCGATAAAAATGCAAGTTATTCAATGGTTGGAGATGTAGGACACTATGGCCAAGTATCAGCTATTGAATCCATGGAAAAGAATAATAATTCAACTATGGGGAATATGGTTAATGCCGGTATTGGAATACAATTAGGTAGAGAAATTATGAACCAAGTGAATGAAACAATGCAGCAAAATAATAAATATTCAAACACTCAGAATAATGCATCACAAAAGTCAGAAGCTACATCAGAAGGTGGGAATAGCAATATTCCTAAATTCTGTCCTAACTGTGGTACTAAGACTAATGGGATGAAATTCTGTGGTGAATGTGGATATAAATTAATATAAAAATGCAAGTATAAAGGAGTAAAGGGTATGTCAATGTTACAAAGATTTAAGGATATTATGAGTTCAAATATTAATGCTTTATTAGATAAGGCGGAAGATCCAGAAAAAATGATAGATCAAATGATTAGAAATATTCAAAGTGATTTAGGAAAAATAAAATCAGAAACTGCTACAGTTATGGCAGAGGAAGCTAGAATAACAAGAGAAGTTAATGAATTAAAGGCTGAAGTAGAAAAAATGCTTAATTATGCTACAAAAGCAATACAAGCAGGAAATGATGCAGATGCAAAAATATTCTTAGAAAAGAAAAGCACTATTCAAGGTAAATTAACTGATGCAGAAGCAAGATTACTTACAGCAAAGCAAAATTCAAATAATATGAAGGCAATGCATGATAAGTTAAATGCACAAGCAGCAGAATTAAATTCAAGAAGAGCTGTTATTAAATCAAAAATACAACAAGCTAAGCTTCAAGAAAAGATGAACAACATGGTATCAACTACAACTGGAGCTGCAAGTATCTCTAAGTTTGATGAATTAGAAGAAAAAGCAAATGCTATGCTTGATAAGGCAAATGCAATGCAAGAGTTAAATGGTAATTCTAATGACGTTGAGGATTTAATGGCTAAATATGATTCTACAGAGCAAGGTAATAGTGCAGTTGATGATGAACTTGCAGCACTTAAAGCTCAAATGGGAATAGAATAATTAAGAACTCAGCATATGCTGGGTTTTTAATTATGTTTAGAAAAGAGTGGGAGATTATATGGGAAAGATATTATTGGGTTTATATATTATATTTGTTTTTTCTATACCAATATTTTGGATATATAGACTTATTCAGAGCTTCTTTGGGAAAAAGGGTATATTTATAAATAAGAAATTTATTTTAAATAATGAAAAGGTTGAAGTATTTTATTCATTTATAGTAATTGGATTAAGTAGTTTTTATTTATTATGCCTAGGTGGACTTATAGGTACAGGTGAGCCTTTAGAAAAGTATGCTTTAAATGATAGATATTTAAATAGTTATACACCATTATCTTTTAATCACATATTAACATTTGCAGTATTTTATATTTTAGGCTTATTAGTTTATTTTATATTGTTAAACTTTAATGGTAAAATGGCACCTCTTATTTATGTTATAAACTGTAGTATTCTTTTAATTAATATAGTTTTTAATTTTATTTATTTTACACATACCTTCAATATTGAGGATTTACATTATACCTCTTCAAATGTAGTTAAAGCTTTAGGAAGATATCTCATTTATTTAAGTATGATATATGTAGTTTTATTAAAGGAATCCATGGACAAAGTTCGCAGTGTGCAAAGTACTTTTAATAACAAGTATAAAAATATAATAGTAAGTAAGCTATATATGTTTTTTGTAAAATATGAAACTAATACTGGCTTATGGATTTTATTTATGTTTCCAGTACTTATGGCAATACAGCTTTTTCTTGTATTATTTGGACAAAAACCAGATAGCTTTATTCAAGTATTTTTAGATACAAGTAGCTATAATTACTCTAAAGTAATTCCTCCAGAACCAGTAGTAATTCCAGGTGATGGCCATTATTTATGCACTGTAGCAGCTAGAGGACATGAAAAAGTAGTAAAGCCTGTAAGAAGTGGTATAAGGCATGGTAGAAGAATAACAGTAAATAGACAGCTTATGATAGCAAATGCCTTTGAGAATGTTTTAGAGGAATATACACCAAAGCTTCATAGGATTATAAGATATATTTATGATAAGTATGGATATCCTTTAAGT
>CAKVLD010000100.1 GCA_934755305.1 uncultured Clostridium sp.
ATAGTGGACTTAACTATCTTACTCCTAATAGCAGACATAATGGCGAGAGTGAAGAAATAATGAAAAATAGAATTAAAGTATATGAAGCAGCAAGAGCATTGAATCCATTAAGATTTAAAAAGGGAATAAGAAATTGGTCCGTACCTGATAAGGTAGCATTAAATCCAACAGATGAAGTTAAAAAGAAAATTAAAAATGAAGCTATATTATAACTCAGGATTAATATAAACCTTTCAGTTAAATAATTGAAAATATAGAAATAATTAAAAATATACGATGTAATTCCGAGAAGTTTTTGCGACAAATTTCTTGACAACTACCGAAATTGTTGAAAGACTCAATCGTACCTTCAAATCATCATATCGTGTTACTTGCGGATATGGAAGTGATGAAGGTGCTGTTTACAGTTTTGCACTTTGGGTAGCTTATTACAATTTTTTAAGACCTCATCCATATAGCTATTTAAGACCACTCAATGAACTTGACGAATTTGATGGTATTGATAATATGCCTGCTAAATGGCAAATACTAATTAACCTAGGTCAACAAGTCATCTTGAATCTTCAAGACAAAAACATATCTTAACATTCAATAAAAGTAAATATTTGTTTTTTACCTCCGCTCCGAAGGCCTATTTGTTGTGTCTAAAATTAAATCAATTTTGATAGTTTATCATCTATTTAATAAAATAAAGTATCATTTATTTCTACCTTATTTTTTCATAGCCAACTTTACACTATCTTTATTTCATTTGTATTTTTTCTTTGGAGACGTATTCCTTTCCATGAACTTATTATATTACCACAATATTCTAATGTAAATAAGAATTGGTATATTAGTTTAATGTTTTTTTTGAGCTTTTAAGCCTTATTTCCCAACTTTTTATTTGTCTTTTATTATAATCTCCCCTTTGAAAATGTATACAGTATACATCTACTTTTATAGATATATCTTAAATTCTATTTTATATATATAATCATATTGTTCTAAATAAAAAAATCCAATTTCAATTTGATCAAAAGTTACATTTTTTATGCCAATTACAAAAAAGAGAGTCTTTCTTCAATAACCGAAAAACCCTCTTTAATATTTAATAATAAATTTAGCTAAATTCTTTCATACATTTCTTCTATAAATTTAACACTTCCAGCTAAATCCTTAGGACTTGTCCCCTCTAGTATTATATCTATATGTGGCTTTCTTTCCTTTAAAATCTTAAGTAATAAAGGATAATTAAATTGCCCAGTTCCCACTGGAACTTGCTTAACCTTACCATCTTCAATCACAAAATCTTTTGCATGAATAACTACTATTCTATCTCCATACAAATCAAATACTTTATTAATTATTTCATCTTGTTTCATATAATTATCATCTGTTAAAAAATTAAACGGATCAAAAATCGCTTGAAGATTATTAGAGTTTACATCATCTAAGGCTCTTCTTACCTTTTCTGGTGTACTAAGAACATGTCTTGCAACACCTTCTATACCTACCATAACTCCAAATTTTTCTGCTTCTGCAACCATTTCTTTTAGTGATTTTAAACACCTTTCATATGCTTCTTCTGTATGATTTTCAGGTCCATCAACATACTCTTCATTTAAAGCTCCTGTTTCTGTACCAATTAAACTACATCCTAAATCTCTTGCAAAACGTACATTCGCTTTAAAATAATCTATTAATTTTTTAACTCTTCATCATTTGGATGTGACATATTTATATAACAACCTAATAAACTTACATTTACATTATGTTTTGCAAAGGTTTCTTTAATATGTCTAGCTAAACCTGGTGTTAATGTTTCCTTTGTAACTTTGAATTCAATAATAGATTTTTTTAATGCAAGTTGTACATTCCTTATTCCTGCTTCTTCCATATGAAATGCTAAATCTTCTAAATTATATCTCCCTACATCATGTCCTCTTACTCCAATTCTCATGTTAAATCTCCTTTTTTGTAAAATTTTAACTTTATATAAATATTATACCTTAATATATAATCTTTCAACATTTTTATACAAAACATATATATTTTACATGAGATAACTACATAATATAGAAATACATATTACAAAACAGATTTTTTTAATTCATTATTAAATTAATTCGGGACATTCTTTTCATCCATACTTTCTATAAAATAAACAAAAATGTATTTATATACAAATTAGTTTTAGTAAACTTTATTTATTATGTAAAAAAGGTTACTATATTATAGCAACCAAAAAATATATATTTATATATTTATATATTTATATATTTATATATTTATATATTTTTTACTTTTTGAAAACATCTCTTATAAAAACTCCCATTTCCTTCCAAGCAGCTTTAGATTCCCTTAAAGTTGGCAATAACAATTGAAAATCATGTGACATTTCTTTATAGGTAGTTTGTGTAACACGCACTCCTGATTTTCTTGCTTTTTTAGCAACTTCTAAAGAGTCATCTAGTAAAATCTCATAGGAACCTACTTGAATCAATAAATTAGGAAATCCCTTAAAATCACCATAATAAGGAGATACATAAGAATCTTTTTTATTTGCATCTTTAGCATAAGTACTATCTTTAACTTCTTTTCTCATATTAAGAGCATTTACACCTAATACCAAATCCTTATATTTATTTTTCTTTCTTGAAAATGGATTATTATCTATATCAGCCCATGGAGAAAGTAAAATGACACCTTTAGGTAATGGTAACTTTTTATCTCTTAAATACAATGTGGTAGATAAGGCCAAATTCCCACCTGCAGAATCCCCAATAATTAAAATATCATCATTTTTATGACCTTGAGCTAATATCCATTTATATACTTTTACAGAATCCTCTAGCGCACTAGGAAATAAATTATCAGGCGCTATTCTATAATCTATTGAATATACCTCTGCTCCTTCTGCTATATTGGAGTATTGTACTGCTGCTTCCCTATAACAATCTATAAACGCAAGTATATAAGCTCCTCCATGTAATTGAACTATAACTTTATCTGTTTTCTTCACTTCGGGTATTAGGTGTTCTACCTCTACCCCTTCAACTTCAATTTTTTCTAGTTTATATCCTTTAGGTGCTGACCATTCTGACGGAATCTTTTTGCCTTCTGGAACTGAGTTTATTGTATCAATCACTGGTTTCAACATTCTTTTTATCTTTTTTTGTTTTCTATTCATAATACCCCTCACTTTCATAAAATAAATCTAAATTATATGTTTTTTTTTATTATACCAACCCATTAATTTTTTTACAATTTAATTTATTTTATACATTTTTTGCTATACGTCATAATATATCTTTTTTTATCCTTTTCTATCTGATATTTTCATACAATAACACCATATCCAATATCAATCTATAAAAAAAGTATTATTTTTTTTTAATATCAATGATATTTTTTGTCAATATTTTTTAAAATCTATATCATTTTAATTTTTATATATTTTATTTTTATATAAATATCAAATCTAGTTTTTTATATATTTTTATCTTAAAATATACTTACAATATTATTTTGTGAAGGAGATTTAATTATGAGAAAACTTCTACTTTTATTAATACTAATATTTTTTACCTTTTCAGCTTGTTCTATAGATAGTAACAATTCAGCAAATACTGATATCAATTATACCTCCCCATCCAACAACTTAAAACTAACCGTCTTTAATGCAGGAAAAGCTGACGCAATGCTTATTACTATTAATGATAAAAATATAATAATTGACACTGGTGAAAAAGGTGAAGGAACAATTTTACTTAACTACTTAAAAGAAAATAATATCTCCATTATAGATTATTTAATTATTACTCATTTTGATAAGGATCATGTAGGTGGTGCAGCAAAAATTATTAATAATATAAAAGTCTCAAATGTAATACAACCTAATTACACATCAACTAGCAAAGCATTCTCAAACTACGAAGATGCCTTAGAAAAAGCTAAAATCACACCTACTTCATTAGAGTCTGATATAAGTTTCACTATAGCCAATGCTACCTTTTCTATATATCCTGCAAAAAAAACTTCATATAGTATTGATTCAGATTCAATAGATAATTATATGTCTTTAGTTATAGATATTGTTCATGAAAAAAATAGATTTCTATTAGCAGGAGATGCAATAAAAAACAGACTACAAGAATTAATAGATATGGATAATATTAATTCTACATTTTTAAAAATACCTCATCATGGTAAATACGAAGAGTTAACCCAAATATTTCTAGAAAAGGTACATCCCGCTTACGCAGCTATTACTTGTTCCAAAGAAAAACCTGCTGACAAAAAGACATTAGAAATATTAAATAATTTAAAAACCCAAACTTATTTAACCACTGATGGAGATATAACTGTTATAAGCAATGGGTCTTCTATAAAAGTAACTCAATAGACAAGACAATAACCAAATTGATTATTTATGAATATAATATTTATAAATAATCAATTTTAGGAGTCCCTATCTATGTTACTAGATAATTCCGAACTAATAAACTATTCAAGTTCTAAGAATAACACAAGACAACCTTTCCCTATTCCTTTTGTACCTATACCTTTTGGTCCTGTTTTTGTTCCACCTATTTTTGGATTTCCACCAGTAGTAGGCTATCCGCCACCACGACCTCATCCAAATAGAGAAATTAGTCCTAAATTGTCTACAGAAAATTATACAATCTGTTATATTCCTATTGTGCTAAACAAAAATAATATAGAAAAATAAACTTAATTCTAATTACTCTAGACTTTTTTATATAAAATATGTAATATGTATATTAATATAATCGTATATTAATATTAAAAGTCGGAGGAATATATATGAGAGGTTCATGGGAAGAATATTTTATGGACATTGCTGAAAATATAGCTAAAAGAGGAACATGCGATAGAGCCTTTGTAGGCGCTGTCATTGTCAATTCAGATAACAGAATAGTTAGCACAGGTTATAATGGAAGCATTTCAGGTGATGAACATTGTATAGATACCGAACATAAGATGAGAGATGGACACTGCATAAGAACTATTCATGCTGAGCAAAACGCCCTTTATTATTGTGCAAAAGAGGGCATAAAAGTAAAGGACTGTAGTATATATGTAACTCACTTTCCCTGTTTAAATTGTACTAAAGCATTAATTCAATCTGGAATAAAACATATATATTATAAAAACGATTATAGAATAGATGACTATGCAATTGAACTTTTAAATTTAGCAAAAGTTTCTCATACTAAATTATAATTCTTATTAGGACTGTTATATTTTTAGCAGTCTTTTTTTAGCCATACAAAAGGTTCTAAAAGAAAAATAATTCATTATAAAAATTCCATTTAATTATTTTTCTTTTTGGTTCTTTTGCGGCACTATAATTATTTTTAACGTATTTGCCATCTTGCATAACTGAAAGCCTGTAATATTCAGTATTCGCTATCAAAAAAATTTATAAATTCCTTTACGTTAAAAAAAAACTGAAAGAAACCCAGTTACAACGAATTCTTCCAGCCTATTTTATATTGATTTAATATATACCCTGCGTATGCATTAATGATATTACATTAAATCTTTAACCTTGTCAATAAATTTTTCATATTTTTTTACGTCATATTTTTACACCACTTGCATAAAACACGCCATATTTTGTTGTTATTTTTGCAGTTAGTTTATTATCTTCCACTTTTCCTATAGCTAAATATTCAATATTCAACAAAATTTTTTTTATCGTACCATCAAACTTAAAATTATTTTTTTCTACCATTCCATTAATAAATTCACTATAAGCATTACTAGATTTTAAATTACCTTGTAATCTATTATTAGATGCTTTTAAGGTAAGTATTGCTTTCTCTATACCCATAGGAGTTTTAATTTCTACCCTATAAACTCCACTTATATCATCTAACATTTTAAACCATCCCTTACTCTCATACCAAATTCTTTATCAGCCTTCATAAAATACTCTATTACCTTATACGAAATATCTTTTGGTACTTCCCAAAGTTCACTTAAAATATTATCTATTAGATGTTCTTTATCTTTTTCACATAAAGATCTATATCTCTCTCCTGCCTGTCTAAAATTTTCTGTTTTCTTTATACTCTCTGAAGTTATATTTCCCTTTATATAAAGACCAACATGATTATCATCTGGATATTCTAAAGGCTCATTATTATTCAATGAATTTGGCTTATAATTAATGGACCCTTTCCTATTTTTATATCTCATAGTTCCATCTTGATTATTATTATTTACAGGACACCTTGGTTTATTAATAGGAAGCTCTAAAAAATTAGTTCCTATTCTATATCTTTGAGTATCTGTATACGAGAATCCTCTCCCTTGTAACATTTTATCCGCTGATAACTCTATACCTCTAATTATATTTCCTGGACAAAAAGCTGATTGCTCTACTTCTGTAAAAAAGTTTTCTGGATTTCTATCTAATGTCATCATTCCAACTTTCATTAGAGGAAACTTATCCTCTGGCCAAGTTTTAGTATCATCCAATGGATCAAAATACAAATTACAAGCTTCATCTACATCCATCATTTGAACACATAATTCATATTTAGGATAATCTCCTTTCTCTATAGCTTCACGTAAATCTTTAACTGCTATATCAGGATCTAAACCCGAAAGTATTTCTGCCTCTTGTCTTGTTACCCCTTCTACCCCTTGCATTGTTTTCCAATGATATTTTATATATCGTCTTTTACCAGCAGAATTTACCCATATATAAGTATTAACCCCAAATCCATCCATATGTCTATAACTTTTAACTATACCTAAATCAGAATACAACCAAGTAATCATATGAGTTGCCTCCGGTGAATTAGCCACAAAATCCCAAAACCTACTTACATCTTTTAAATTAGTATCAGGAGCTGGCTTCAATGAATGTATAACATCAGGAAACTTTATAGAATCTCTAATAAAAAATACAGGCAAATCATTACCAACAATATCATAGTTACCTTCATCTGTATAAAATTTAACTGCAAAACCTCTAGGATCTCTCACAGTATCAGCAGAACCCTTAGAACCAATCACCGTAGAAAATCTTGTAAACACAGGAGTCTTCTTCTTAGGATCTTGCAAGAAGTTTGCACAGGTATATTCTTTCATACATTTATAGCATTTAAAATATCCATGTGCCCCTGTTCCCTTTGCATGAACAACTCTTTCCGGTATTCTTTCCCTATCAAAATGAGCTATTTTCTCAATCAAATTAACATCTTCTAATAATACAGGACCACTACTTCCAACAGTTTTAGAATTTTGATTATCCCTAATAAAATCACCACTATCATTAGTTAAATATTTCTTACATTCATCACCTTTATTATCATAATGTCTATTTCCCATAAAATACCCCTCTAAAATTATCTACTATATATAGTATATTTTAGAAGGGTGATTTTGTTACTGATTTAATGAATTTAATAAATCAATAGTTGCATCAGCTGCTATATTAATTTGTTCTTCAGAAGTAATGGTAGCATCATTATCTGATTTCTGCTTACCATAATCACCAAATTGAGCATGATTTCCACCAATTATCTCTACATAATTACTATCCTCTGGAAGTTTAGCACCCTTTATTTTTTCAATATTGGCTACACC
>CAKVLD010000101.1 GCA_934755305.1 uncultured Clostridium sp.
TTTACATCAAAATAATATATATTCTTTTTAGATAAGGAGTACACAATGAGTAAGACACTGGTTTTAGCAGAAAAACCTTCAGTAGGAAGAGACTTAGCAAAAGTTTTAAAATGCAATCAAAATAAAGGTTCATATATTGAAGGTAATAAATATATAGTTACTTGGGCAATGGGACATTTAGTAGGACTTTTAGATCCTGAAGGTTATGATGATAAGTATAAGCAATGGAAAATGGAGACATTACCAATGCTTCCTAAGTACATGAAACTTACTGTTTTAAAGAAGACAGGTAAACAATACAATGAAGTCAAGAAACAACTTTTAAGAAAAGATGTCTCAGATATAGTAATCGCAACGGATTCGGGGAGAGAGGGGGAGCTCGTGGCTCGTTGGATACTGGAAAAATCCGGGGTAAAGAAACCACTAAAAAGATTATGGATTTCATCTCAAACTAATAAAGCAATATTAGATGGATTTAAGAATTTAAAAGATGCTAAGGAATATGATAATCTTTACAAAGCAGCTGTTTGTAGAGCAGAAGCAGATTGGCTGGTAGGGCTAAATGTAACAAGAGCATTAACATGTAAATACAATGCTCAGCTAAGTGCAGGAAGAGTTCAATCACCAACTCTTGCAATGATAGTAAATAGAGAAGAAGAAATTAAAAACTTTAAACCAGTAGATTATTGGACTTTAAATGCTAAAGGAAATGGTTTTACTTTAAATTGGATTAGCAACAAAGGAAATAATTCTACTTTTAAAGAAGAATTGGCAGATTCTATAGTTAATAAGTGTAAAGGACAAAATGGTGAAGTAACAGAAGTTAAAAAGACTACTAAAAAGAAGTATTCACCAGCTTTATATGATTTAACTGAATTGCAAAGAGATGCAAATAAGATATGGGGTTACTCAGCAAAGCAAACTTTAAACATAATGCAGAGACTTTATGAAAATCATAAGGTATTGACATATCCAAGAACAGATTCAAGATATGTAACTTCAGATATTGTTGCTACAATCCCTGAAAGACTTAAGGCAGTTTCTTTTGGAGAATATAGAGCATCTGCAGAACAGCTTTTAAAGTCAGGGGTTAAAGCTAACAAAAATTATGTTGATAATTCAAAGGTTTCTGACCACCACGCTATAATTCCAACAGAAGAAAAGGGAAGTTTAGCAAATCTTAGCACTGAAGAAAAGCATATTTATGATCTTGTAGTTAAGAGATTTTTAAGTGTATTAATGCCGGCTTATGAATATGAACAAACAATAGTAACTGTAAATATTGCGGGTGAAATATTTACAGCTAAAGGAAACATAACTAAGAGTAAAGGTTGGAAGAGATTATATGATAATCTAAAGGATGAAGAAGATAGTCAAGAACTACCTGAATTAAAGAATGGAGATAAGATTACAGTAGCTTCAGTTAATAAGGTTAAGAAGCAGACTACACCACCTGCTAGATTTAATGAAGCCACACTTTTATCAGCTATGGAAAATCCTCAAAAGTATGTGAACTTAGGAAAAGATGCAGCTAAGACTTTAAATGAAACAGGAGGTCTTGGAACAGTTGCAACTAGAGCTGATATTATTGAAAAGTTATTTAACTCCTTTGTTATTGAAAAGAGAGGAAAAGAAATTTATCCAACTTCAAAGGGAAAACAACTTATAGACTTGGTTCCAGAAGATTTAAAATCACCGCTTTTAACAGCTAAGTGGGAAAGTCAGCTTGATAATATTGCAAAAGGAAAAGCAAATGATAAGAAGTTTATTGGTGATATGAGAAGTTATGCTACTAAGCTTGTTGAAGATGTTAAAGGTGGTACTGCTAAATTCCATCATGATAATGCAACAGGTTCTAAATGTCCTAACTGCGGAAAGTATCTACTTGAAGTTAAGGCTAAGAACGGAAGAATGTTAGTGTGCCAAGATAGAGAATGTGGTTATAGAGAAAACTTAGCTAGACTTACTAATGCAAGATGTCCTGAATGTCATAAGAAGCTTGAACTTAGAGGGCAAGGTGAAGGTAAGATTTATGTTTGTATAGGTGAAACTTGTAACTTTAAGGAAAAGGCTTCTGTTTTTGAGAAGAGATTTGATAAGAAGGGTAAGGTTGATAAGAAGGAAGCTAATAGAATAATGAAGAAGATGCAGAAGGAAGCTGAAGCTATAGAGGCTCAAGACAATCCATTTGCAAAACTTCTTGGGAAAATTAAATAGATTAAAATTTATGAAGGCTATAAAAATCTTGATTGTTGATTTTTATAGCTTTTTTAATTACATTAAGGATGACAGGTAAAGAATGTATGAATATAAAGATAAAGAATATTATAGGCAGATGAGCTTATTTGATTAAGTTTTTTACAGACTCATTTTTGATTACTTAATTAATGACTAAAGGTGCTACAATATACTTGTAATAAATGCAAGTAAAGTGGTAGAAGTTATATATGAGTTTAAATGATAATGTATAGAGCTTCAACTGTTAAAATAATTTGAGGTGAAAATTATGAATTATAAAATAATTGATAAAGAAAAGTATTACCGAAAAGATGTATTTCGTCATTTTTCAGAAGACTGCAAGTGTTCTGTATCTATAACTAACAGAATAGATGTTACAGAGCTTTATAAGATCTCTAAAGAAACTGGAACTAAGTTTTATATAAATTTTTTATATATTTTAGCTAAGGTTTTAAATTCAAGAGATGATTATAAGATGTGTTATCTGTATGAGAATAATGAGTTAATAGTTTATGATAAAATTAATCCTATTCAGTATATTTTTCATGAGGATACAGAAACATGCACACCAGTTTATACTGAATATTTTGAGGATTATAAAATGTTTTATGAGAAATGTGCAGATGATATAGATAAGGCAAATAAGACAAGAGAATATGGTCTTGATAGTTTAAATCATCCTAATTGGTTTGATGCTTCGTATATTTCTTGGCTTTCTTATGATTCTTTAAATATTGAGTTGCCTGATGGGTATCTTCATTTTATGCCGATAGTTAACTGGGGAAAGTTTAGAGAAGAAGAGGGGCGTTTGATGATGCCTGTTACGGTAAGGCTAAATCATGCAGCAGCTGATGGCTATCTTGTTTGTAAGGTATTTTTGATGTTGGAGGAAGAGATAAATAAGTTTAAAGCGTAATAGTAGATTTATTTAAAGATGTATATGTATAATATATATGGTTAGTAATGCTTGTTATAGACGAATTGAAAGAAGCTGGTGTATCTCGTGTGCATTGTAATTTAGAAAGTTCTAGAGGAGAAACTATGGAAGGCAGTAGTGGAATTGTGCTTATCCTATATGTTTTGATGAGAAAAAAATTCAAGGACACAACAGTAATATTACCATAAAGAGAAAGGAATGTAATAATGAGCTTAGAAAATAATATAAAATTAGTTAAGATAAATGAAAATAAAAAATATATATTAGATAATTTAGTAAGTTTATATCTACATGATTTATCAGAATTTGCAGATGATCTTAAAGTTAACGAAGAAGGAAAGTTTGTTTATGGAGGATTAGAATACTATTTTAAAATAGAAGAACTAACTCCATTTTTTATATACTATAAAGAAGAAATTGCAGGTTTTGTTTTATTGAATAGAGGAAAATATGCAGGTGGAGAGGCAGACTATAGTATACATGAACTGTTTGTTCTTAAACCATTTAGAAAAAAAGGAGTTGCAACAAAAGCAATTCAAAAAGTGTTAGAAATGTATAAAGGAAGATATAAAATAGAACAATTAGAAGAAAATAAATTAGCAATTAGCTTTTGGAAGAGCTTTTATAAAAGCAATAATATAAAATATGAAGAAAAAATGGAAGTTATAGATGATTTAAAATGTTATACACAAGTGTTTAATTGTTAACGTGAAAATTTAATTGGTTGTAAGAATGCATTTATCGATAGATTTTTAAGTTAGGAGGCTAAAAATGCAAAAATTAATTAATAATATTTATCCTAAAACAAAATTTAAAATAGCAATAGCTCAAACAAAGTCACTAGATGGGCACATTGAAGAAAATATAAAAACTGCAATAAATAAAATAGAATATGCCTCAAAGCAAGGTGCAGATATTATAGTTTTCCCTGAGAAATTCTTAACAGGCTATGTACCTGAAATGATAGAAACAAATATTGGAAAATACACTATAACCAATAATGATGCAAGATTAGAACTCTTATATAAAGCATGTAAAGATAATAAAATATCAGCTATTAGATGTAGCATTTCCAGAACATTCTCGTGCTTTAGCAAAGGCAGGATGTCATGTTTATTTAGCTAGTACTTTATTTTCAAAAGGGACAGGCTTTTTAGAATCTAGAGTGTGGTTTGCAGCTAGAGCGTTAGACAATACTATTTTTTCAGTAATGTGTAATCATGTTGGAAAAACAGGTAAGTGGGATGCTACAGGTAAAAGTGCAGTATGGAATCCTTATGGTCAACTTATAAAAGAAGCATCACAAGATAATGAAGAGGTTCTTATAGTAGAACTTGATCCAAAGCTTTTAAAAGAAGCTAGAGAAGCTGAAAAAATGTTAGAAGATTCATTTGATTTACAAAAAAATTATATGATATCTATAGAGTAAATTAGAGGTAGATAATATGAATATAATTATTAAAGCTATACCTAGCTATTTTGATGATGAAGAATGTGAAAAATACTTTGAAGGTTTTGAAGTAATATTTAAAGAAAAAAGAATAACTGAAAAATATATAGAATGCAAAAAGTACAAGCTGTCTTATATAGATTATATATTAAAAAAGTTATAAATTAATATATTTGAAAAATATACCATATAGAAAGAAAGTTGATTTGTATGATAAAGATTGAAAAAAGCAATAGTAGAAATGAAGAATTTATTAAACTTATTGAAGGACTAGACACTAACCTAAGAAATAAAAATGGAAGTGGACAAAACTTCTATGATAAATACAATGTACTATCAGATATAGATACAGTATTAATTATGAAAAAGGATAATAAAGCTATAGCTTGTGGTTGTTTTAAAGAATATGATGATGTAACTGTAGAAATTAAAAGGATGTATGTAGTTCCAAGCCAAAGAGGCAAGGGGTATTCTAGGGAAATATTAAAATCTCTTGAAACTTGGGCAGTAGAGCTTGGATATAAAGAAGCAATTCTTGAAACAGGAAGAAATCAATTAGAAGCAATAGGATTATATAAAAAATCAGGATATTCTATTATAGAAAACTATGGACAATATTTTGGTGTAAAACATAGTATTTGTTTTAGAAAAAAGCTATAATTAAAACAGGCGTTAACCAATATATGTAAACAAGAATAGTATAGGGGGAGTTACTATGAGTGAAAAAGGTAGAAAGTATTATAGAGTAATAATTGGAGTAATATGGCTTGTTATTGGAGGGCTATATATTTTTAAAGGAGAAATTTCAATAGCAATAATAAATCTTATAGTTTCAGTTTTATTTTTTGTATCTGCTTTTTCATTAGGAAAGAAGGATAAATAATGCTATCAATAAAAGATTTAGAAAGCTGGTATGAAGAAGATAAAAGTATTATTAAGAAAGTATCTTTTGATTTAAAAGATAATAGTATTATTGGGTTATTAGGTCTAAATGGTGCAGGGAAAACAACATTAATAAATACATTATCAGGTGTACATCAAAAATATAAGGTAAGTAGTATTAAGAATAATAATAAAGAGATTATTTTCAATGATTTAGTCTGGAAAAATAGCAGATATACAGTATTTACTGATGAACAAGCTTTTTCTTATTGGTCCTTTAGTGAATATTTACCTTTTATTGAAGATGTGTACAAAAAGAAAACAGATAAGGAATATGTACAGGAACTAATTAAAGGATTTGGATTTGAAAAGTATGTAGATTATTCTATGAAGGATTTATCTACAGGAAATAGGAAGAAGGCATTTTTAATTACAGGATTTGCATTAAGGTGCCCTTTATTAATATTGGATGAACCATTAGATGGATTAGATTATTTAGCATCAGAATTTCTTTATGAAGAAATTAAAAAATATACAAAGTTTGGTTCTATTCTAATGAGTTCTCATATAGGTGAAAGTATTGAAAAGACATGTAATGAAGTATTAGTACTACAAAATGGATTTATAAATTTCTATGAATTTAAATCAGGAAGTAATCTTCGTAGTTTACTTAAGGAATGGTTAAATGTTGATAAGTAAAATATTTCTTAAAGATATGCTAACTAATAAAAAGGTTAAGAATTACTTTTTATTTATTTTTATATTTGCTGTCTTTTCTTATGAAATAATTGGAGATTTTATATATGAGGTTTTTAGCAAATCTAATATTGCTTTCATTACTATGGTTGTGGTTTTAACATCTACAGCATATTTGATTTATACTTATTCTTTATATGAAAAAGTTAAAAACTATATATCACTTCCTATTAAAAATTCAAGATTTATTCTTGGATTTATCTTAAGTTTAATTTTAGTAACTTTCTTAGAACGTGTCTCTTTTATTATTATTGTTGTATGTGTTGCTTGTGAAAATATATTAATAAATATTTTTCAAGTTATTATCTGGAAAACAAAACAGGAATTATGGAAACATCCCAGAAAATATGTTATTTCTTTATTGGTATTTATATTTACTACTATTGTTGGAGTTATTTTATTATAGAATATATCAAAAAATCTACTTAAAGTTTTAAACTATTAGGTAGATTTTTTGTTAATAACTAGTATATTTTTAAAAACTTATAACATGAATAGAAAATGGGAAAAATACAATAGAAAAAACTAAAGATAAAGGTGAATTAATATGGAAAATATAAAGAAAGCAACTTTTGCAGGTGGATGTTTTTGGTGCATGGTTAAGCCTTTTGATGAATTTGATGGAGTCATAAATGTAAAGGTAGGTTACACAGGAGGGAATGTACCTAATCCAACTTATGAAGAGGTATGTACAAAAGATACAGGGCATTATGAAGCTGTACAAATTACATATGATGAAGAAATATTATCTTATAAAGATTTATTAGAAGCATTCTTTATGAGTATAGATCCAACAGATGATGGAGGACAGTTTCATGATAGAGGGCAAAGCTATAAAACAGCAGTATTTTATCATAATGACATTCAAAAAGACTTAGCTGAAAAGTTTATAGAAAAACTTGAAAAGAGTAATATTTTTAAAAGAAAAATAGTTACACCAGTATTGGAAGCAGAAGAGTTTTATGAGGCAGAAGAATATCATCAAAATTATTATAAAAAGAATAGATTAAGATATAAAAGGTATTATGAAGCTTCAGGGCGTAAAGAATTTATTAATAATACTAAAAGTAAATTAGGTGGCAATGTAGAAGAACTAAAAAAAAGATTAACTCCCCTTCAATATAAAGTTACTCAAGAAAATGGAACAGAGCCTCCATTTAACAATGAATATGATGATAATTTTAAAGAAGGAATATATGTAGATATAGTAAGTAAAAAGCCA
>CAKVLD010000102.1 GCA_934755305.1 uncultured Clostridium sp.
CTATAATCTCTTACTGCCATATTCCTACCTCCTTTAATATTTTTTACTTGTTACTTTATTATACTCTTTATTTTATGCTTGTCAATAAAAAAGTGTGCTAATTCAAATAAAATTTGAAATTTTATTTTTTTAACATACATATTTAATAATATTCTGAATATTCAAATTTATACCACTTATCTGTTTTTAATAAATATTGTTACATAGCAACCTTAACTATAGTTAATAATATTGTTTTAAACTCTGTTTTGACAAAATGTTGTTAAAGTATTCACCAACATTTTATCAAAATAGATTATTATCTAAAATGAAATTTTCAGATTATCTACTTTTAATTATCAATTAATTTATAATCTCTTTTGATTATTAAAAAATCTTCTAAATCATTTAAAAATTGAAATAAAAGAGCTCTATTCTCAAATTCTTCACGAGTTTTAGGTAATTCCATATTCTTATATTCATTTCTAAGTTTAATTAAATCATTAATTAAACCAACACAATCATTATCAGCTGTTAAATTTACAGCCACTTCTTGTGTGAATGTTGATAAAAGTCTAGTTTGTTCATATTGCATATAAGCTCTTGAAAAATGCTTTTTCATTCTTTTAATACATTCAAGCTGCATAATTCTCATTTCAACATAACTTATATAGTAATCTTCATTTTTAAATAAAGAATTTTCTCGTATACTATTAGCAAGATTCTTAGTATCTTTTAACAAATCTTCTGTTCTATCAATAATTATATCATCATAAGCTGATATAGCATTTGTTAGCAAACTTGTAGACATGTGAAATAAAATAACCCTATATCTTGCTTCAATTTGTTCTCTATGTTTTTGAAACTTGTCCTCTAATGATGGTGTATACAAATTAAATACCATTGCTACACCTATACCAATTAAAGCCAATGCTACTTCATTTAATATCCAACTTGTATCTATATTAGTACTTGTCAATAAATGTGTTGATAAAACAGCCCCCATAACCAAACCTTCTTCAATAGAAAATCTTATTGTTATTGGAACAAATATTAATAAAAACACACCAAATATAAGAGGACTATTTCCTAATACCTGATATAAAGCAAAGGATATTAATATTGAAAGTAAAGCAGCTAGTAATCGTCTTCCGCCAACTCTTAAAGATTCTTTTCTAGTATTTAAAATACTTAAAATAGATATTACTCCAGCTGTCACTCCAAATTTTAATCCAGAATAATTTGCAATAAATATTGATATTGTAGCTGAAGCTGCCATTTTAAAAGTCTTACAATTAAGTAAGATAACTATATTATCATAACCTTTTCTCATGTAGCTAAACCACCTTTATCTAATTGTTAAGCTAAAAGTATAGATAGAAAATTTTGTTTAATAATAACAAAATTAATCCTATCCATACTTCTATATTAATAATTATTTAAATATTCCACAGCACTTAATGCCGCTATATTTCCCTCACCTGCAGCTTTAATATATTGATATGGTTTTCCTACACAATCACCACAAGCAAAAAGACCTTTAAGATTAGTTCTCATAGATCTATCAACTTTAATATGACCTTCATTTTCCTCCAAACCTGGGACAAGTTGTGAAGGAGAAATTGCATCTTTTAATAAAAATACTCCATCTGTTTCAATTTCTCTAGTCTTTAATATAAGTTTATTTACTTTTATATCTCCACATACTTCTATTGGTCTATCTTTAACAAGCTCAATATTACTGTTTAATTTATATTCATTTTTATATAAAGGAATATAATATACTTTTTCAGCTAATTCACTAACGTAATTTGCTTCACCTTCACCCTCTAAATTTGACGATATAATACAAACAGTTTTCCCTTTATAAAGAGGGGCATCGCAAGTTGCACAATAGCCAACTCCTTTCCCTAAATATTCCAGTTCACCTTTTAGAGGTTTTGAAAATTCAACACCTGTTGCTAAAATTACAGTTTTTGCTTCATAGATTTTTTCATTTACCATTAAAGCAAAATAATCTCCCATAGAATATATATTATTTATTCTTTCCTCAGTTATTTCTATATCCATCTCTTCAATATGTTTTAGAAAGGCTTTGCCAAGTTCTTCTCCTGAAGATTTGGGAAATCCTAAATAATTATTTATTTTAGGAGCTCTTTGGATTTTTGAACTTAAAAATTTACTTCCAAATAATATAAATGATTTATTTCTAATTTTTGCATTAAGGGCAGCAGAAAGACCAGCAGGCCCTGAACCTACAATGGCGATATCATATCTTTCAGCCATTTTATAGTGCCTCTTCTATAACTTCAACTAATATTTGTTTTGGTTTAAATCCTATTTGAGTATTTACTACTGATCCACCTTTGAATATTTTTAATGCAGGGATGTTTTGTATTTGATATTCATTAGCTAATTCATTATTTTCGTCTACATTAACCTTTACAATTTTTACTTTTTCGCCCATTTCAGTTTGAATTTCATCTAATACTGGTGCAAGCATCTTACAAGGTCCACACCAATCTGCGTAAAAATCTACAACTACAACTCCTGAATTATCTAATACTTCTTCTTTAAAACTATCTTGACCTATATGTTTAACCATGGTTTATTTTCCTCCTTATACTTGTATACAATTTTATTTATTGTACTTCAATAAATAAATTCTGTCAATAATCCCTTTATTTTTACATGATTATTATTTACTTCTATATATTTTTTATTCTTTGTCTGAAAATTTTACTTATCTTTTCTAGTAAAACTTATAAAATTATAACTTTGCCCACTTAAAAAGTTTATTAAGTCTTCTTGAATATAATCGTTATATTTCCCCTCACGCATTTCATCTACTATAAACTGAGTTTCTTCCACTGGTGAATTTAATAACTTTTCTTTTAATTTTTTAGGAAATTCTATGTATTTTCTAACTACCTTACCCATATTGTCTACTATTATGAATGTTGGTACCTTTTTTTCTCCTGTTAATTTTTCTAGTAAATCTTCATTCCCTTCTCTTCTTAAATACTTTAACTTTATTTTAGGATTTATTTGTGTCATTTTTATTAAAAAAGGTATTGTAGTTGCTGCATCTTTACATCCTGGCTCTGCAAATATAATTACATTTAATTCTTCTTTAATGTCTTTTATTCTATCCAATCCTTCATCTTTTAAAACACCTTGATCAAAAAGTTTATAGATAAATTCTTTTTCTTCCTCTTTAGCCATTGATAAATATTCATCATAATCTAAACCTATATCTAATCTCATCATATTAAATAACCTCTTTTTCTTTTTTTTATTAATTATACAAAAATATTTCTTATATATAAAGACAATTAAAAAGATGGACAGGATAAATTCCTTCCATCTTTAACTTGGAGTTTAAAATTAAGTACAAATTTTATATAAGTATCAATATTTTATTAAAAATACTTATATTTCAAAATTACTATTCTTCATCATATTATTTTTGAGCATACTTGTATAATTCTTTATATAAACCATCTAATTTAATTAATTCTTCATGAGTACCCCTTTCCTTGATTCCTTCATTTGTAAGAACTATTATTTCATCTGCATTTCTTATTGTAGATAATCTATGTGCTACTACTATAGTAGTTCTTCCTTTACAAAGCTCATCTAAAGATTTCTTTATATAATATTCTGTAGTGTTATCAAGAGCTGAAGTTGCTTCGTCTAAAATTAAAATTGGAGGATTCTTTAAAAATACTCTAGCAATTGAAATTCTTTGCTTTTGTCCTCCTGATAACTTCACTCCTCTTTCTCCTATGTAAGTATCATATCCATCATCTAGACTTAATATAAACTCATGTATATTGGCTTTTTTAGCAGCTTCATAAACTTCTTCATCTGTAGCATTAAAATTACCATACATTATATTATCTTTAATAGTACCAGTAAATAAAAACACCTCTTGTTGAACAATTCCTATATTATCTCTTAAAGAAGAAATTGTAACATCATATATGCTTTTATCATCTATTAAAATATCTCCTTCTTCTATATCATAAAATCGAGGAATAAGATTACAAAATGTAGACTTACCTCCTCCAGAAGGACCTACTAAAGCTAACATCTTACCTTCTTCAATATTTAAAGACAAATTATTTAGTATTAAATTATCTTCATAACTAAACTTAGTATTTTTAAAAGTGATCTTTCCTTTAACATTATTTAAAACTTCTGCATCTGGTTTTTCTTTTTCTTCTTCAACTTCAACTATTTCCATATATCTCTTAAAGCCTGTCATACCACTTTGGAACTGTTCCATAAAGTTAACTAACTTCTTTATAGGGTCAATAAATATCTTAATATAAAGTAAATAAGCAAAAAAATCTCCTATAGTTATTATTCCATTAAGAGTAAATATCCCCCCAAAAATAAGTGAAACATAATTTAAAATATCTATAGAAAAATTAACACCTGAAAAATATTGTCCCATAACTTTAAAAGCTGCTTCTCTCGCTTTAATAAATTCTCTGTTTCCCTCTTCAAACTTTTTTTCTTCATACTCATGAGAACCAAAAGCCTTAGCAACTCTAATACCAGCTATACTGTTTTCTAATGCTGCATTTATAACACCAGTTTTTACTCTTGCTTCAAAAAAAGCATCTCCCATTCTCTTTTTTTGTTTCATCGTAAATATTACAACAATTGGAACAAAAGCAAATATAATGACTGTTAACGGAATATTAATTGTGCATAGCACTACAAATGAACCTAAAAGCATCACTATTGAGATAAAAATATCTTCTGGTCCATGATGAGCAAGCTCTGAAATTTCCATTAAATCATTAATTATTCTAGACATTATGTCTCCAGTTTTATTATTATCAAAATATGTATTAGGCAACTTTTGAAGATGACTAAATATAACTTTCCTCATATCACCTTGCATTCTAACTCCAACTACATGTCCCCAATATTGCATAAAATATGCACAAAGAGCTTTTACAATAAACAATAAAATTAACGTTACTGCAAAAACTTTAAGCATTCTAATATCTTTATTAGGGATAGAATTATTAACAAGTTCTCTTGTCATCATCGGATAAAACAAATCACATACAGCTGCAATAAATGCCACTACTAAATCCATAAAAAACAACTTTTTATAAGGTTTATAAAATTGTATAAATTTCTTAAACATTCTTTCCTCCATTTTATATTAAATTTAATATTTTTTCTTTTTTTGATTCTAAATTTTCACAAAACACTCCTTTAACTTCAAAAGGTCTTCCTCCTAAAACATATATTTTGCCTTTCGTAAATATAGCTTCATCTATATCATGAGTAACAAAAACAACTAGCCTATTCTCTTTTTCTAAAACCTTCAATAGGTTGTCCATTATCAAATATTTCGTTTTATAATCTAAAGATTTAAAAGGTTCATCCATTAAGATCAACTTAGATGGTTTTAAAAAAGCTCTTGCTATATTTACCCTTTGTCTCATTCCACCACTTAAATTTTTAGGATATTCTCCAAGTACATCCTCTATATTTAGCAAATTAAATATCTTATTTATTCTATCATAAGCATTTTCTTTTGCAAAATAATTAAATACAAAAAGCTCCATATTATCTCTTATAGTAAGCCATGGTATTAATCTATCTTCTTGAAATACATAACTAATATCTTCTTTATTTACACCAATTATTTCTCCATCATCTTTTGAAGTGATTCCAGCTAAAATATTAAGAAGTGTACTTTTCCCTCCTCCTGAATTACCAATAATACAATTAATATTTTCTGATGTTAATTCTAAATTAAAATCTTTAAAAATTTCTTTATAACCAAATCTTTTGCATAATCTTTTAATCTCTATCTTCATCTTTCCACCTATATACTCTTTTAGAAATCATCTTATTTATTTTTTCAAATACTATAGATATTATAGATATAATTATTATCCAAGCAAAAATTGCATTAGTATTAAAATTCATCTTTTCTAACTGTATGGCAGACCCTATACCATACTTAGGCTGCCCATGCACCTCACCTGCAATGACTACTTTAAATGCTAATGAAAATGTAGACATTAATATCCCTAAAGTATAGAACTTAATACTTGGCAAATATATTTTCTTTATCTTTTTCCCTACTGATACATTATAAATTTCACACATTTCTATTAATTTTTTATCTATGTTCGTAATAGAATTCACTACTCCTTCATATAAAATAGGAAAACCTATAGAAATCCCCACTATATAAGGTGCTTTATCTTTATCAAACCAAATAAGTGATAACACTACTAAAACCATAGTGGGAATTGTTTTTCCTACAGAATTTATAGGTTTTAAAAAACTCTTAAAAATGGGGTATATCAACGATAATACCCCAAGTATAGTAGCTAATAAATATGCTATAACAAAACTAAGTATACTCCTATAAAAGCTACTTAAAATATTTATTACAAAATCTTCACTTTTAAATATTTCTCTTATAGAACTTATTACATTTTCAAGTCTAGGAAGATATATTTCATTATTAATTTTTATAGCTACTAATTGCCAAATTATTAATATTAGAATACATGAAATAATTTCTTGCTTTTTATTTTTCCATGTACACTTCCTCATTTGGAACTTTTCCTCCTATTGAACTTGGATCTAATTCATTTAACTTATTAAAATATATATCATATTCTTTAGAACATTTTTGAATTCCTACAAAGTTTAAATTAGCTTTTTCTATAGCGTTAAGTATTATTTCTTTATTTGCAGATACTCCTATTTCTTCACAATATTCAGGAAGTTTTTCATTTTTATTCTTTGCAAATGTTGTACTTTCTTCTAATTCTTTTAAAAATTCTTGTACAAACTCCTTATCTTCTTTAATTAAATCTTCTTTAACTATTACAGTTGATTGAGGAAAACCATATTCAGAGTTATTTGTTCTTTTCCATTCTTCATTTAGTTCTATTAATATTGATACATTTTTATTTTTACTTTGCACTTGCGTTAAAGCAGGTTCTGGAATAATAGCATAATTAGTCTTTCCTGCAATTATTGTTGGTGCTAATTCTGTTACTCCATTTACATAAGAAAAATTAACATCTTTATCTGAATCTACTCCATTATCTTTTAATAATGATCTTGTAATTAAATCTGGTGTTAATCCTTTTCCTATATTATAAATTTCTTGATTTCTTAATTCTTCTATATTTTTATTACCTTGAGTAGATATTAAATATAAAGATCCCCATCCTACTGTTGCTGCAATTTTATAATTAGCACCTTTATTATATTGAGTAGCTGATACATTAGATGGTACTATAGCTATATCTGCATCTCCCTTTAACACTTCTGAAACTATATTTTC
>CAKVLD010000103.1 GCA_934755305.1 uncultured Clostridium sp.
TTATTATCTTTCTTATTATTATCTACTCTTATAGGATTTAAAATTTGTTCTTCTGTTGTAACACTATTCTTTTCTTCCTGTATCTTAGCTGTAGAACTTAACCCATTATTACCCACAACAATAAATACAATTAATGGCACTAAAAATATCGCATACTTTCTCAAACTTCTTCTTACCATTTTTTCTTTGAAAATATTGAATATTAAAAACAATAAGATAATTCCCATCAAAACTAAACTTATTTTTGCATAAGGCACAATTCTAGGATGAACATAATTAATTATTGTATTATCTCTTAAAAGAGCAAAATAAAATAGAAAAAAACCTAGCAAAACCATTATTTTTAGTATTACTTCTATATTTACCTTTTTCAAAATATCACTTCCTTACTTATATAGGTATTATCATAAGTACAATAAAAGAAACTATAATAATAGATCCTATTAATTTAATTACAAAAGACTTTTTAAAACTTCCTAAAAGCATCATAGTATTTTTTATATCAATCATTGGCCCAAGAACTAAAAAGCCCATTACTGAAACCTTAGAAAAGTTCTGCAAAAATCCTTTAGCTATAAATGCATCTGATGTAGAACAAACTGAAAATACAAAGGCAAAAAACATCATAACTATAAGTGATGCTGTTTTAGTGTTAGGCATAAACTTTAACATATCGCGACTTATTAAAACCTGCATCATACTTGAAGCTAAAGCTCCTACTATCATATATTTTCCTACATTCATAAATTCATCTGCTGCAAGTAAAACTATTCCTTTGAGCTTAGTAAATACATTTTTACTATATACATACTCTCCACTACATAGTTCACATTGACAATTAAAAATATAGTCTGTAACTACATCTTTTGATTTATATCTATTCATAAATAAGCCTATAATAACTGAAATAATAACACCTAAAACCACTCTGCAAATAACAATGTCTTCATTTTCTGGAAAAGCATATACTGTAGACATTATTGCTATAGGATTAACAATAGGTGCTGAAAGCATAAAGGTTATTGCTACTGATAACGGAAATCCTTTTTTCAAAAAGCCTCTTGCTACAGGTATAGTCCCACAATCACATACAGGAAATAATATTCCCAATAATGAAGCAATTATACAAGAAATAAAAGTATTTTTAGATAACAACTTTGACATAGTATTTTCAGAAATACATACTTGTATAATTGAAGATACAAAAGCTCCAATCAAAATAAAAGGAACTGTTTCTATAATAATCCCCATAAAAATTGTATTAAAAGTGTTTACATAATTTTTATCTATAAAAGCTGAAAATTTTTCACCTATTGTAGGTAAATATAAAACAAACCCAAGAAATGCTATTAAGGTTAATATACTAATTACAACTTCATTAAAACTTAATTTTTCATTTGAAGTATCTAAACATATCCTTCTTTTTTTTATAGCCTTTTCTTCCTCTTCTACAGTTTGAAATTCATATATTTTAGAAATTTCATTAACACTTCTTATATTTCTTTTTATATTTTTTATATTTTCTTTGCTCATTCCTTTAGAATTTGTAAGTATTATAATATCACTATTTACTAGATGTGCTCTTATTTTATTGCCCATATTAAGAAAATACATATTTGCTGTTTTAGTATCTATTACATCTATTATCTTATGTATCTTAAAAAACTCACTCATATATGGTTCATTAAAAAAACTTAACAACTCTTCTGTATTAGCCATGCCGTTATATTCTAAAATAATTCTATCTGGATTGTACCTACTTATTATTTCTTTAAAAAACACCTTATCTAAAGGTGTATTCATATCTTTATTTACTATGAATACACCTTCTTTTTCACTTAAGTTCATATTTTCTTTACCTTTTTCACTTTGTATAACAACTATACTTTCAGAGCTTTCTCTTTCTCTTAATATAGATTCTATAAATGTAGTTTTTCCAGCTCCTAAAAAGCCTAATAGTATATAAGTTTTAACCCTCATACCCCTACTTCACCTATTCTTTCTTTGCAAACGCAAATAATTTATCTAGCTTTTTTGTATTTATGCTCTCCCCTATAATAGCTATCTTTCCAACTTTTTGACTTGCTATAGCATTCATTTGAAAACTTCCTGGTGTATAGTGAAATTCCACCCATCTTCCCTCGTCTAATTGTACTATCCCCTTTCCTCTTAAAATATTTCCATAATCATCACCACTAATTTTTTCTATAAATATACTTTTTAACTTACTTTTAGAAACAAACTTTTTAGTCTCTATTCCCCAGCTATTAAATACATTACTAGCTTTATTATTTTTATGAACTATACCTACCTTTTGATAAGATATTCCCCTATTAAACTCCACCTTATTACTAATTTCTTTCTTAGAAATATTTAATATATCATTACCTTCAAACTCATCTAATGGAGCTGTTATTATGTTACATTCTTTATTTAATTTTTTAATAGACTTAACTATTTCCTCTATATCCTTTTCATTATTATCTCTTCTAGAAGCTATTATTATCTCAGCTTTTTTTATTTGGTCTTTATAAAATTCTCCAAAGTTATTTAAATAGCTATTATAATTTGAAACATCTATTACTGTATATATATTATCTATCTTTATACTTTCTATTTCCTTACAAGATTTAATAATATCACTAAGTTTAGCTACTCCTGAAGGTTCTATAAGTATTCTATCTGGGGAATATTTTTTAACTATTTCTTTTATAGCTTCTTTAAAATCACCTACTAATGAACAACATATACAACCTGAACTTATTTCCTTCATGTCTATATTAGTCCCCTTTAAAAGATCTCCATCTATAGATACTTCTCCAAATTCATTTTCAATAATTGCAAGACGTTCTTTTTTTAAATCACTCTCAATTAACTTTTTTATTAATGTTGTTTTTCCAGCTCCTAAAAAACCAGAAATAATATCTATTTTTGTAATCACATCATCACTCTCCTTAAAACCTCATAGATATACTTATAGCTATAGTAAATGTATACTCACAAGTTTTAATATAAATTACTTTATTTATTGCAAATCATTTGCATTTACTTTTTCATTATAATCTTCCTTTTTATACTTTTCAACTTTTCCCATTTAATTTTTATTTAAAAAAAGCTAAAACCATAAAAGTTTCAGCTTTTTTTAATCTTAATTATTCTAAATTTAATTTTCTATCAAGAATATACTTGCATATAAAAAACAATATAATTACACCAATTATTTCTATTAAAATTGCAATTAATATACTTAGTTCAACTATAATTGGGCTTTCAATACTAATAATATTAATAGACTTAGCCCATCCTCCTAATATAGATACAGCTATATTTCCTAGCATATTAATTAATATAAATCCTCCAAAGGAACCCAAAATCCTATGACGTGGAAATAAATGTCCTATTGATATTGATGCATATAATGTAAATATAAATACTAAAGTACTTAATAACATAATAACTATAATTTCAAAAGGTATAATATATAAATGAATTCCAACCTCACTATTAAGCTTTTTGAACATTTCTACAACAATATCAAAGTTAGAAATAATGCTACTAATTACATCCTTATTAACAAGTAATAATAACATTGATATAAATGCAACTAATCCACTACCTATTACCCATATTATAGATGATATAGCTTTACACCATATGTTTTGACTAGTAGTTACAGGAAGAGTATGCATTAAATATCCTTCATCTTTTAACAAATTATTATTAAATCTTTGGATAATAATTATAAAAGTCATTATTCCTATACCTACTATTAACGCTACATATAGAAGCATTAAAAGTTGTATATGAAGTTTTCCCAGTGCTCTTGAACCTGAATTAAATCCTATAAACAATCTATTAATTATAGCAGTTATAATTAGGGCTCCATATAAAGGTAATAAAATTCTACCTGTTGCTTTAAATTCATATTTAATTAACTTTCTTAACATCTAAATACCTCCCTAAATAAAGCATCTATGCTCTTTCCCTCTTCTTCTCTTATCTCATCTACACTTTTATATAAAGTTATATTTCCATAAGATAAAAAGATTACATCATCTAATATCTTTTCAATATCAGAAATAATGTGGGTTGAAATAACTATAGTAGCATTTTCATTGTAATTTTTTAGTATGGTATCTAATATATAATCTCTAGCTGCTGGATCCACCCCTGCTATAGGTTCATCTAAGAAATATATTTCTGCTTCTCTACTCATTACAAGTATTAACTGAACTTTTTCCTTAGTCCCTTTAGACATAGTCCTTAACTTATCATTAGGGTTTATATTTAAATTTTTAATCATATCATATGCTTTTTCTTTATTAAAATCTTCATAAAAATCACTAAAAAATTCTATAATCTCTGATACTTTCATCCAATTGTTTAGGTAAGTTCTTTCTGGAAGGTAAGAAACTATTTTCTTTGTATCAACACCTGGTTTATTACCACCAATTAAAAGTTCACCTTCACTTGGAACTAATAAACCATTAGCTATTTTAATAAAAGTACTTTTACCACTTCCATTAGGGCCTAAAAGACCAACTATTCTTCCTCTTTTTATATTTAAATTAATACTATTTAGCGCTTCTATATTTCCATATCTTTTTCTTAGATTTTTACATTCTAATATGATATTATCCATACTATTTTTCCTCCTTAACTATCTCTTCTACCATTAAAACAACTTCATCTTTTGAGAATCCCATGTTTTTCATACCATTTATAAATTCACATACTTTATCTTTAGCTAAAGACACTTTAATTTGATTAATCATATTAATATCCTCCGTAATAAATCTACCAGATGTTCTTTGGCTATATATTAGCCCTGTTCTTTCAAGCTCAGTTAAAGCTTTTTGCATAGTATTAGGATTTACAGATGCCTCCTTTGCCAGATCTCTAACTGAATCTATCTTTTCCCCTGACTTATATACACCTGAAATAATTTTTAGTTCAATTTCCTTCATTATCTGTCTATATATAGGAGTTGAATTTTCAAATTCCCAGGACATATTACTCCCTCCTTACATTTGTATCATTGTACTAAGTTCTTAATACAATGATACATCATCTTCCATCTAATATCAACAATTCCAAATAAATTCATTTAAAAAAATCAAAAAATATTGTATTACTGTTTTCATTGCACACTTCTTTTATATTACCACGAACTTACTGTACAATCATCTATTCAAAAAAGTGGCTTACGCCACACTTCTATACGTTAAAAAATAAACATACATCTTTTAATTTTTTATCTTATTGCAACAAAAGTAGATATAGCACTAACTTTTATTATATTTTTATCAATTACATCTATAACCTCTGTTCCTGAATTGTATTTATTTTCCAATACCCTCCAAGGATTCGCCTTTTCTACTTCAACATTAATATCTTCATTTTTACTTTTTCTTTTCCAGTCAATTTTATTTACACTATCATTAGCATTATATGAATTTTCAATGCCACCTTTAGTTCTAAAAAATTCCTGATCAGCATGAATAAATGGTATTCCTTGACTTAATAGAACACTTATCTTGATTATACTCAGCACTATAATTTTTATCAAATTTTAACATTAATCTTGTTTTTTTTATTATATCAATCAAAAAAACAATTTAATAATAAACATTATTTCCTTCAACATTTCATTTATATTAATTTTTTCCTTATTAACATTGACTTGGATAATTACTCTATGCTACGCTAAATTTATATACATAGTACAAGAGAGGATTTTATATGAGTATTGACTTGGATAGAAACAATCAAAAAATCATAGGAGCAATAATTAAATATAATAGAATAAAACAAAATATGAATCAAAAAACTTTAGCTCAAGGAATTTGTGTTCCTTCTTATCTTAGTCGTATAGAAAACGGTGACATTTCTCCTAGTGATGATGTTATTTCAATTATATTTAATAAACTTGGCTTAACATTTAATGATTCACCTGAATTTATTGAAAAAAATAAAAAAGCCTTTGATTTATTTTTTCACGAACTTCATTTTAATGAATTTGATTATACAATAAATCAATTTGAAGAAATAAAAAGTAAAGAACAAGATTTTATTACTTCTCCACTAATTATAGATTATTTATTAGTAAAACTAGCTAGATATTGTTCTACACCTAACAGAGATGAATTTGAAAATGCTAATTCCTTGTTACTTTCAACTTTTGATTTACTATCTAATAATCAAAAGTTTATTTATTACTTCTATGTAGGGGTAGATACATTAAATATATCTGGTGATCATAATAAAGGAAAAGAATATATTATGAATGCTTTATCTTATAAGGAAACGGGACATTGCTACTTCTGGCTTTCTTATGTTTACAGAATTGAAAATAACCCAATTAAAGCATATGATAATATAAAAAAGGCCTTAGACATATATGTTGCTGAAGGAAATATAATTAGTATAATGTCTTCTTACGAAAAAATAGCAGAAGTTTATTTTATGTTAAATAATTATTCAGATGCTATTCAATACATAGATATGGCTTTAAACATAGCTCATAAATTAAAAAATAATTACCACATAGAACATTTAAATTCTTTATTAGCGTGGTCTTACTACAGATTAGAAAATTATGATAAGGCAATGACATACTTAAATTTAAATTCTGGACTTATTGATCATAGAATGATTATCCCAGATGCACTAATAGAATGTTTAATTTATTTTAATTTGAATGATAAAGTATCTTTAAAAAGTTCTATTTCAAAACTAAAATCTGACACTTCTATAGAACATTTAGGCTCTGATTTAGTTAAGATACTTTTTGACTTTTTTAATTTTTATTTAGAACATCCTGATTATATAAAAAATCCTATATGGGAAAGATTATTAATATATATTATTGAAAGTACAAACAAGTTAGTGGAATTAAAAAAAGTATTTTCTTATCTGTTAAAAAAATTTTACATTAAGAATAGAAGATATAAAGATGTATTATCTATAAATTCATAATATAATAAAAATATGGA
This sequence comes from uncultured Clostridium sp., assembly GCA_934755305.1. Taxonomy (GTDB): domain Bacteria; phylum Bacillota; class Clostridia; order Clostridiales; family Clostridiaceae; genus Clostridium. The sequence goes on from CAKVLD010000103.1 coordinate 6,996, forward strand.
GAGTGTATTAGGACAATCCCCATATTTTTATTATAATTATATTAGTTTATTCTTTCCTCATATATAAAGTTAAATTCCCCAAATATCTTTTGCATATTCTCTTATTGTTCTATCAGAACTAAAGAACCCTGCATTTACTGTATTTATAAAGCATTTTCTTGCAAATTCCATTTCATTTTTAAATTCTTTATTAAGTCTTAATCTAGCTTCAAAATATGAATTTAAATCATGAAGAATATAATAATGATCTGGTTTATGCCAATGAGTACCCTTTAATAAACTGTTATAA
>CAKVLD010000104.1 GCA_934755305.1 uncultured Clostridium sp.
ATCCATATTTAATATATCTGCTACAACCACAACTTGGGCAAGACTTTATCTCACTTTTTCTATTAGCATATATATTAGGCTTCAATATTTCATTTAAATATTTATTCAAATTGTTTAGCTCTTTATCCACTTCTATCATCTATATCACCTCTTCTTTAATTCTTGACAAGATGATTCCTTTCTAAACATTACCAACATTTATTTTATAAAGCCATCTATATACACATTTCATATCTCTCTATTTAATTAATTTGCTGATCATTTTCTTACTAAATTTATAAAAGAGTTTTTGCAAATTCTATATTATCAAATTCATTCTTTCTTATATTATATAAAACATCTACCAAATAAGTTTTATGATGCTCTATAGTTTTCGAAAAACCTTGTATAAAATTAATAATATCTTCTACAGATTGATTATGATTGTTTAAATATTTTCCCACTAAATAAAATCTTATAAGAGAATATCTAAATAACAATATCATATAACCATCAAAAATGAACTCACTTTCAGAAAATGGAAACAAATTATTATACATAAAATTAACCAAATAATTTTCAAATATATAACTATTTTTATTTACTACATTTTCTATATAACTTTCATAAGTACTTATATAAAATTCAGCCTTTTCCATTAAAGCTTCCCCTTCACCAAAATCAAAACCATCTAACATCTCTCTTGTATGTTTTTTAAAGTACTCACTTTCAACTTCTTTAAATACATCTAACTTTTCTACCATTTCTTTAAGAAAAGCTATTTGTATTGCATAATTCATATTATTTTTTTCATATAAATTATAAGCTAAATCTATATCATAATTCTTTATATACTTTTGTACCGAATCAAAATCATCATATATTTCTTCTTGTAGACCTTCTAAAAAATCACCTAATATATATAATCTTTCACTTATATCAAACTTCCTATTTTTTATAATATCTATACTCATTTTTCTTATTTCATTGAAATACTTTACAGGTGAATCATTTACTTCTTTTGATTTTGTATCAATATAGCCAGAAACTATATGCTTCCCTAACTTAGTTTCCTTTCTTGTAAAATCTATCCCCTCTTTTCTACTCAATATTAACTTTGCTGCTTCAGGGCAAGCTACATCAAGAGAAATTTCATAATGATCATCCACTTTATTCATAATTCTTGGATAACATGTACACACATTTGAAAGATATTCTTCCCCAAGCCTTGAATGAATGACACAATAATTATCTCCATCAAGAAACGGACATCTTTTATCTTTACCTAATTTTACTTTTCCATAATCTACATCATCACTTGTTGCATATTCATTATTATGTATATTTTTTTGAAACATTCTTTTAAGCTCTTGGTCTTTTACTTTAAAGTACTGCTTAAAAGTTATTTTATCAATATCAATATCCCATCCAATACAGCAACTATCATTGCAACTTCCACCTATACACTTAAAATTTTCTATATATAAAGGAAACTCTAGATTTATAATGTTCTTCATATTTTATATCCTCTTTATCTTTTATTTTTCCTTAATATAATATCATTATTTTTTAATTGTACCAAATGTGAATTTCACAAAACATTTTTATAAAAATTCAACACATAATTAATAAATTCTTTATAATCTTCAATATATTTCTTTGATAAGTTTTTTATAAGAAATTCTATCTTTTCCTCTTGTAAAATACTATTATCTGATAACTTTTCTTCAAAATCACTTGCTAATAAATATAGCTCTGATAGAACCTTTCTATTTTTTACCATTTCCTTAGTCATTAATTCCTTACAAATATTATCTAAAATATCACAAGAAACTAAAGGATACTCTATTTCATTAAAATATTTTAAATATTCTTCTTCATTAGCCATAGGTAAACTTAATATTTGAGATACAGCTATATTGGAGATTTTATCATTTACCCTACTAGATTTATTAGAAAATACTATATCTTTAAACTTATTAAATGCTTCCTTATAATATATCTTTTGATAATGTACTCCATTAACATTTCCCCAATATTCTTCATCTACAATAAAATATTTAGATAAATCTATTACATATGGATCAATTTTTTCTATTATATAATCTTCTAATTTTCTTATTCCATCATTATATCTATAATCTCCATTAAATGGTTTAAAATATTTTTCAGGTATATCTTTAACACTTCCATCTACATCTATATATTTTTTACATGAATGAAATCTATTAAGAATTATATGATCTTTATCAAATTTCTTTCCTATTTCCTTAAAAAATAAATCTATATAAGGATACCATATAAAAGTAGGAAGCTTCATAAAATTTATTTCTCCAATTTGGCTTTCATATTTCTTAGATAATGACGTTCTATAAAATTCATAAGCACAGTTACTAAACGTAGTATTTTTATAGACTGCAACACTTACAGATAAAGCATATAAATCTAATATAAGATATTCAGCCTCGCCATCAAGAATCATTTGAACTGTTTCCTTAGTTAATCCTTGTTTTAATGAATTTATTCTACTTCTATCATATAATTCTTCTGGTCTTATAGACTCTATTTCTTCTTTTGTAAAAGGTGCTGGCATCATACAACTTACAATATTATTCTTATCAAAAAAATATTCAACTTCTATTCTTTCATCAGCAGTACCTTTTATAGTATAATCACCATCTATAAGTACAACTCTAGAAATACAGCTTCCTAATATATCTACTTTTATCTTCTTCATTTGTTAACCTCATTAATACAATACTTACTATAATAATATTCACTTATAATTGTTCTAATTATTTATTTATCTTAAACATTATATCAGTATAACATGATAATACACCTTATGCTATTTAAAAAGGAGCGCTTAATACGCTCCTTAAACTTCCTATAAAAAACTAGATAATAACGCTTTAGCATTACTTTCTCTAACATCAAGATACATCTGTAAAAGATTAATATTAGTTTGTGCTAATAAATTTTGCTTAGTATACTCAACCATTTCCTTAGCCATATCTACATCTGTTATTCTAGATTTTGCATTTGATAAATTTTCACTATAATTATCTAAATTGCTTATGGTATGTTCTAATCTATTTTCATAGTTTGATTAGAATTAGCCCCTACTTGTAAAACAACATTATTACTACCATCAATGCTATTTGAAGTAAACAATGATTTGTTATTAAATTCAGTATCCTTTAAAATTTGAGAAATACCAGATTTCAATTCTTGAAACTCTATATTAGCTGCTTCCCTATCAACATCTGCCATTGTCCCATTAGCTGCTGAAGTTGCCAACTCATTCATTCTTTGTAGCATTGACTGTACTTTAGACAATGCACCATCTGCAGTCTGTAATAAAGAAATTCCATCTTGTGCATTTTGTGTAGCCCTATCAATACCATTTATTTGAGCTTCCATTTTAGATGCAATAGCTGAACCTGAAGGATTATCAGCTGTACTTATGGTACCACTTGACATATTGCTTATAGATTTACTCATTAGGGTTTCTTGTCTGTTTATGTTATTGGTTATTGTTTTTGATGTTATCATTTATAAAAAAACCTCCTTTTCCCATTACCTATATATCGCATATCTATAATAATCTCTTTAGTGAAATAAAAAAATATAACCAGAAACTTATTTTCCAGTTATATTTTTTATTACCATTACTCAACCCATTAAATAATAGGGCTCTTATTACCTATTTTATCCAAAAAAGAAATAATCAACTTATGTTTATTCTAATACATAGCTAAATTTACCTGTTCCTTGACCTTTAGCAATTAATCCTATTGTTACACTTCCTTTAGCTTCTATTTTACTATTCCATACTTCTGGAGTAATAACAAAATATTCTCCTTCTTCTTTATAAGATGCATTCCACATACTTTGAATAGCTAAATCTGATTTCTTAATCTTAAGTTTCCATCCATTTACTGCTGCATTAGTAGTATTATTAATTGTTATATCTAATCTATGAGTGTCATAATATTGAGTTACTGATGTTTTAAGATCTAATTTACTTTCTACTGGTTTTGATGGCTCTTCTGGTTTCATTGGTACATCTGAAGTTCCGTATACACTACATACTTTTGATGTGCTCATAGCTTTTAACTTATTGAATAATATATCTCCAAATTCAGTATAAGTTCCACCTTCTGGGCTTGTTACTAAGTCAAGATATTCAATTCCGCCACTATTGCCATACCAAGACCATGCAAGCCATCCAATTCCTCTTTCAGCACAATGACTAATTATAGTTTCTTCATCAACATCTCCATCAGTATGTTTATAACCAAATTCACCTACACAAACTGCTAATCCCTTATCAGCTGCATTATCTATGTTTGAGTTTACTTGACTTGCTGTTCCTCCTGCATATTCATATAAATGCATTGAAAACATTGTATTTGCATCTTCATCTGCCTTAAATACTTCTTCTCCTTTATCTGCTATAGATTTTGGATATTGTCCATATCCTGCACAATCAACCATAATTGTATTTTTTATACCAGCCTCTCTAAGCATTGGTATAACTTTTTCATATCCCGCTGCCCAAGAATCAGAATCCCAGCTTCCATACCACTCATTAGCAATATTTAATATAACTGTATCTTCATGTCCTTTTAATGCATCTTTCATTTCAACCCAATACTTAGCTGCATTTTCTAATGATGAGTAATTATTCACCCCTGTTGCATCATGCACTTCCACTATAGCTACTAGCTTATTTTCCTCTGCAAGTCTAATTAATTTTTTAACCTTATTTATATCATCTTTTGTAAATCTTTCACCATCACTTAATACATATCTTATAGTATTTGCTCCAGTTTTAGCTATAGCTTTTACTGAAACTTCATCTAAAGATTGATACCAATTATGAGCTTCATTAATTCCTCTCATAATAAACTCATTACCATTTGCATCAGTGAACTATATATTTTTTCTATTTCCTCATCGCAAAATACACTATATTTTACATAATAAAGAATTTTGTTTGTCATTCAACGTTATCACCTGCCACACAAGTTGTATAAACATATTAGTTCCTTATTAATTATTTTTTCTGCACACCCTTGTCTACGATACTTTGGTATAGTATTTACACCAAAAATCATTTGCCACTGTCCATTTTCATTGTGTAAATCGGCATTTTTATACATCTCATCACTTAGCATTGCCTCATCTGTTACCATTCCATTAACAAAACCAACAAGAGTTTTATCATCTTCTAAAAGCCAAAAATGATTAGGATATACTCTTAATCTATTTCTAAAATCATCTTCAGAAGCAGCTTCTGCTTTAGGAGAATCCTTTATTAGTATCAACTTTACTTAACAACTATTTTTTTACCCTCACCATAATATATAATATGACAACAAAAAAGACTGGAACTAAAATCCAGCCTCTTTGCCCCTATTCTGAAACTAACCTTTTCTCACCAGTTAATTCTTGAATCCCTTTTATATCTTGAGTTACTTCTAGAACTCCAAGATATTCTCCTTTTTCATTACGAACAGCAAAATAACGTATTAAAACAAATTTACTTCCCATGTTAATCCAAAAATCTTCATTATCTTTTTTACCAGTTCTAAAATCTTCAACTATCTTTTCAACTATATGAACACTTGCTGGTGGATGACAGTTAGCCACATTTCTTCCTATTATAGCTCTTGTTCTTGGAAAAGTTCTTTCCTTTCCTTCTGAGAAATACTTAACTTGATTATCTTTATCCACAAAAGTAACATCAAAAGGAAGAGTATTTAACATACAAGTTAATTCTTCAACTTTGAAATGTCCTGAAGGTAATTTAACATAACCTTCTTCCTTAACATTAACCACTTCTTCTTTAATAGCTATATTAGAAATCACCTTTTTAGGTTCCCATTTAGCCACCTCATCTACAAGATAGCCAATTTCTGCACTTGCATCATAAATAGCTTTCCATTCATCTTGCGATAATTTTTCAAGTAACATTGGAATCATAATATTTTCTTCTTTAAATATCATTTCCTTAACTCTTTCAATCATCATGCCAGCTATATTTTGTAAATCTTCTTTTCCTAATGGTTTAGATAATGATGCTTTAGTAAACTTAATCATTTCTCTTATTTCATCATCAACTCCCCACATAACCTTTGAAGGTGTATCCATACCATGCTTCTCCATAAAAGGAAAAATAACATTTTCTTTTCTTTTATAATGTATATCTATCTTTAAAAGATTATCTAAAGCCTTTTCTAAGCTTTTATTTATATCATTTATATCTTCTTTGTTAAAACTTTTTTCTATTTCTTTTTCTATTATTTCTTCTAATACTCTATTTTCTCTAATTAAAGTATTTACAGGATGACCTGGTATATCTGATGGATTAACTTCATCTGCTCTATGAATTTCACTAACTGATCCTTTAAATACAGCAGCATGTACATCACAAAGTTTTTGAATTTCAGAAACATCCATTCCATCTTTAACTAAAGATCTTTCTAATTCTGCAATTTCAGTTGCTGATACTTCACCAAATACCTTTGAAAATTGTTCTTTTACTTCATCAACACTTTTTCCTTCATGTAATTGTCTTATAATATTCTTTAGTTCATTTTTTCTCATTTCTCTGTTGTTTATAAATTCGCTCATAATATCCTCCATATAATAAATTTTATCTATTTTAATATTCTCTTTAATATGCTTTTCTTGCTCTGAGTATATAACATATCAACTCAGTTTTTATGTAACAATCGTTACAATTAACAAAGTAAATATAGTAAAAATAGTAGTCACCCATTAAATATGACTACTATCCTTTAATTAAATTTATTTTACTTATTTTGTAATTATATATGTTTTTTTAGCCCTTGTAATAAAATGTCTTTCATCTTCAGCTATCACTTCAATTTCATAAGTATCTATAAAACTTGGAATCCATGTAATACTTTCCCCTGCATCTTCTAATTCTATTGTTTGTACATACTTAGTTGCATTTAGTGGTCTTATTATATATTTATATTTTACCTTTCCGATTCGTAAGAGTAAAAGTTTTGGCGTCTTTTACTGATTCAAAAATAGTAATAAAATATCCCTATAAAGATTCTTGGGGCTGTACAGTTCCTCAA
>CAKVLD010000105.1 GCA_934755305.1 uncultured Clostridium sp.
AAAGTATGTTTCTCAAAATAAAATAGAGTCTTTCTTATGGCCACTTAAAGGTACTGTAGATTTATTAGAGATTACAGATAAAGTATCATCTGAAGAAGATATAAAAAAAATACATGATGTAACTACCGAAAAAAATAATCAAAATAAAAGCTATATTTGGGAACAAAATGAAGATGATATTTTTTATTATAGAATACCTTCATTAGTTAAAGCAAGTAATGGAAATTTAGTTATTGCTGCTGATGCAAGAAAAAAGCATTATAATGACTGGGGAGATATTAAAACTGTAGTAAAGACTAGCAATAATGATGGGGAAACATGGAGTAAAAGTACTACCGTTGTAGATACTGCTACTCAACCATATTATACAACTGAAACTATTGGTAGTGCGTCAGATACTACTTCATCTATGGCAATAGACCCTTCGCTTTTAGCAACATCAAATAATGAAGTTTATATGCTTGTTGATGTTATGCCAGAAAGTAGAGGAAATTGGTTCAATTGGGGAAAGAATGATAAGGGATATTTAAGTGGAGCTTATAATTCACAATTAGGAACTGGATATATAACTGTTGATGGAACTAAATGCTTAAAATTATTTGATAAAGATAATAATGAGTATTATGTGAGAAAAGAAAATAATCAAGGTGTTGTATATAAGATTACAGAAAAAAATGAAGATGGTTCTGTAAAAGCATATCAAGCAACTAATTATACTGTTAGTTATGGAACTGCAGATAATAATTATAGTGATTATGGAGATTTATATAAAGATGGTATAAGTGCTGGAAATATTTATTTGACAAATGACTCAAAAGATCCAGCTGGACAAAATGGAGTGCCTATACATCAAGAGAATTCTAAAAAAGGTGAGTTAAGAGTTCTTATAACTAATTATTTATGGTTATTCAAGAGTACTGATGGCGGTACAAGTTGGTCAGCTCCAACTGACATTACACCAAGTGTAAAAGAAGAATGGATGAGATTTATTGGTGCAGGAGCAGGAATTGGTAATGAGATTACTAAGGAAGATGGATCAAAAAGATTAATTTTCCCTATTTATTACACAAATAAGAATGGAGAAGGAATTGGATTGCAAAGTAGTGCTATTATTTATAGTGATGACAATGGTTTAACATGGAGTCGTTCAGAATCTGCCAATGATGGTCGTGTAGTAAATGGTAAAGTAATTCACTCTCAAACAGCTAGTTCTACAGATTATGATATTAGTGAAAATCAAGTTATTCAATTAAAAAGTGGAACTTTACTTCAATTTATGCGTACTACTTCTGCTGACCAAAAAGTACGTATAGCAAAAAGCACAGATTATGGATTAACCTGGAAAGATGAGTTTATTGATAGTGGTTTAAGAGATATTGGTTGTCAATTATCTGTTATTACAACTGAATTCCATGATAAAGAATATGTTATATTTACTAATCCAGCTGGGGACGGACCAAGTAAGTCAGCAGCTAGATATAGAGGTGTGCTAAGAATTGGAGAAGTACAAGCTGATGATTCTATTAAATGGTTGACTTCTAATGTTATTGAACCAGGTAGATTTGCATATTCTAGTATTATTGATTTAGGAAATGGTAATATTGGTGTAGCATATGAAGATCAGGGACATATTTCTTATTTAACATATAATATTGCTAAATTATTAGAAGCTAATCATCAAGATGCAAATTGTGCTATTGAAGAAGTAAAAAGAATTGATGGAAAAGAAGACTTAGCTATTGGTGATGAAATATTAATTCAAGTAAAAATGAATCAAAAATTAATTATGACTGGTACACGTGAATTAGATATTAAAATTGGAAATACAAGTGAAAAAGCAAAATATGTTTCAGGAACAGGAACTGATACATTTATATTTAGCTATACAGTGAAAACAGGTAACTCTGGAGATTTAATGGTAATAGGTTTATCAAGTGATTCAATTACACAAAATAAATATTTATGGAATTTATCTGTGCCAGTAGATGCTTACAATTTAGGTATTATTGGTGAAATAACTTCAAATAGAGAATTAAATCATATTTTTAATGGAGATTTCAGTAAAAATTCTCATTGGGTAGGTAAAACTTATAAAGCTTCAGCTAATAAGGTAGATGGAGATAATTATTATGGTAGCATTGAAAAAGGAACTTCTGATGATTATTTAGTTCAATTTGTTGATGTTGAACCAGGAAAAAGTTATAAGTTAACTGCGAATGTAAAGGTTGATTCTGAATCTGATAACGTGCAAGGAGTATTTTTAGCTGTAAAATATGCATTAAACCAAAACTTTAAACAAATAGAACTTAAAAAGACTAATGGATGGGAAACATATGAAATTGAATTTACACCTGAAGAAGGAAGGAAACAAGTAGTTGTAGGACTAATTAAGTATGCAGAAAATAATAATAGAAGTGAGTGTAGTAATGTAGCTGTAAGTATTGATGATGTTTTTGTTACTGAAGATAAAATTTCTGATATTAAAGTTAAATGGATTGATGATTTTAATGGAAATACTCTAGATCAAAATATTTGGGGTTATGAATTAGGACGTATTAGAGGTAATGAGCAACAACATTACGTAAATAGTGAAGAAAATGTCTTTGTAAAGGATGGAAATCTAACATTAAAAGTTACTGAACGTCCTGAAAAATATAAATATACTAATCCAACAACAAATAATCCTAGACAAATAATTTATAATTCTGGAAGTGTAAGAACTATAGGGCAAAAAGAATTTTTATATGGTAGAATTGAAATGCGTGCTAAACTTCCTAAAGGGAAAGGGGCTTTTCCAGCATTCTGGACATTAGGTGCAGATTTCTCATTAGATGGTTTAATTGATGGTAGTCAAGCTTATGGATGGCCATCTTGTGGTGAAATTGACATTATGGAAATGATTGGTGGACCAACTAATGAGCGTTTAGAACAAGGTGAAAAACCTGCTGTTAAAGATGGAGATCAACAAAGTAATAAAACTGCTTATGGAACTCCACATTTCTATTGGTCAAAGACTTCTGATCCTGATAAGGATGGAAGTTATGGTTTAAACTATGACAAAGCAAGTGGTGGTCATGCATCATTTAGAGAAGATCTTTCTGATGATTACCATATTTTCGGAATTAATTGGACAGAAACAAAAATTGAATGGTATATTGATGGTGAAATTTATAATGTTATTAACTTTAGTGATTTAAATGATGAACAAATGCAGGCAGCAAGATCTGCCTTTAATAGACCTCAATATATTCAATTAAATCTTGCTACTGGTGGTAACTGGGCAGGAGATGCTGGACAATATTTATCAGAAGATAATACTCAATTTATTATTGATTGGGTGAAATGGTCACAAGATAGCGAACAAGAAGCTGCTGCAACTAGATATTATGCTGATATGCCTATAATTACAAGTAAATTAGATAATGATAATAATATTACTGTAATTCAAGGACAAAATATTACAGATAAAGATTTATTAAATTATGTTGAACTTAATGATGATTCAACAAATATTGAATATGAGCTTGCGTATTCTATTGATGATGAATTTATGTTTGTAAATGATGGTATAGGATCAAATAATACAGGGCAAACAAAAGTATCATTAATATATTCTAGTACAAGTAAAAATGGTTTAGTAAAAGAATTAAAAGATTTAAAATCAGGCGTGTATAATATAAGTTAGCAAGAAAAACTCTGAAATTAGTGGTTCTTCCTAAAGAATTAGTCGGAACTTCAAATAATAAATTATCTTCTGTTATATTGCCAGATGGATGGTCATGGGAAAATGAAGATGTATTGTTAGATGTTAATAAGAATACTTATAGTGCAGTATTCTCAAATCCATTTAATGGAAGTGAATTGCGTAAAACATTATTAACTATTCCTGTAACCGTAGAAAAAAATAATCATAAAATAGAAAATAATATTTTAGTAGAAACTTCTTTATCTCAAGAAATTAGTAATAATGTTTCACAAGAAACTTTAACTAAAGTTAAGACTGAAGTTGAGAATTTAGTTGAAGATATCCTTTCAGGAAAAAGAACTACACAAATTGATGAAAATATTCAAGAGCAAATAAAAGAAGCTATTAAATCTAATGAAACAGTAGTATCTAAAATTATTATTAGTTCACAAGAAAAAAATAATGTTTCTCAATCAGATATTAATGAAATTGATTCTATTTTAGAAGATGATGAAAAAGTTTATTGTTATTTAGATATAAAAATTGAAATTAGTATAGGTAATAAAGTTATCGGAACAGTAAATAATCTTTCAGATAACATAGAATTAACTATTAATATTCCAACAGATATTCAAAATAAGGGAGAATTCTATATAGGAAGAGTTCATAATGGAAAAGCTGAAAAACTTAATACTAAGAGAGATGGTAATACTTTAACATTTACAACAGATTGCTTTTCTACATATGCATTAGTATATACTGAAAATAGTTTTATAAATATAGATAGTAATATAAAAAATAAAAATACAACTTCTAAGATTAATATTAATACTGGAGATAATCTAATAATTTCATCCTATGTATTATTAGCATTATGTTCGATTTGTGGTGTTATTATTTTGAAGAGAAAAAGTGTAAGCATCGTAAGCGTCAAAAAATCGACGCGTAGCAATTAAAAATTTAAAGTGATAAAATAAACTCCAAGTAGGGGCGGTATTGCTTTCTACTTGGAGTTAAAATTTAATATAATTATTTACGGGGTGATGCTTTTAATTCTGATGGAAGCTTCGTAAGCGTCAAAAATTTGATATCTAGTTAATGAATAACCTCCTTGCTAAAATTGTATTAATAATTTTTCGGGAGGTTTTATTTTATGAGCAGAAAGCTTAGCAATGAAAAATGGAATGAATTTATAAATTTATTTTCTTCATACGAAGGAACGGTAAGCAGTTTTTGTGAAGAGAATAATATAAGTAAGACACAATTTTATTATCATAAAAGAAGAATTGAGGCAGCTAATACTGAAAGTACCCCTATATTCCAAAGTATATCACTTAATGAAGAAGTTAGTATTGATAAATCAGAAATAACTTCTCAAGAGATTAGAATAGAAATTGGAAAAGCTAATATATTTATACCGGCTAATGAAATAGCAATATTATCAAATATAATTAAGGAGCTTTCAGAATCATGTTAAATATAAATGAAGTTAAGACAGTTTATCTAGCCTGCGGCGTAACGGATTTAAGAAAGAGCATAGATGGACTAATTATGCTTGTAGAGCATCAATTTAAATTAGATCCATTTGAAAAAGCTTTATTTGTATTTTGTAATAAGCAAATGAATAAGCTTAAGATATTACATTTCGATGAAGGATTCTGGTTATATTATCATAGGTTAGAAAGTAATAGATTTAAATGGCCTACTACTCAAGAAGAAGCTTTAAAAGTAAACAAGGAAGAATTAAAATGGTTGCTTAAAGGATATGAAATAAGAAATAAATCTAAATTTAAGCCAGTTACTGAAAAAAATTATTACTAAAATAAAGATAAAAAACTTAAAATTCTATAGTATAAATTAGCCGTAACCCTTTAGAAATAAAGGGTTTTATGTTATAATATGCATATAGATAGAATATTAAGGAGTAGCTAAAATGGAGTTTGAATTTCTGGGAAATGAACTTGATGAAAAAACAAAATCTTTGATTCAAAAAATGGAAAATGAACTAAAATCTAAAGATAAAGAAATTGAATCTAAGGATAAAAAAATTGATGATTTAAAAAATGAATTAGACTATTTAAAAAGACAATTGCTTAATAAAAATAGAAAGATATTTGGGAAATCCAGTGAACAAGTAGATGTTAACCAAATGTCTCTTTTTGATGAAGCTGAAAAAAATAGTGATCCTAAAGCTGCTGAACCTATTCTTGAAGAAATAACTTATTTAAGAAATAAAACTCCAAAATATGTAGGTAAAAAAGATAACTTAGCTCATTTAGAAAGAGTAGTTATAGAACATAAACTTGAAGATAAGGATCTTATCTGTGATAAATGTGGGAATGAATTAACCGTTATAGGAAAAAAGACTTCAAAAGAAGTTTTAAAATACATACCTGCAAAACTTTATATTGAAGAACATATTACATATAGCTATACTTGCAAGCCTTGCGAAGCGGAAGCTGAAGAAACAAATATAATTTCAACTAAAGCTCCAAGTACTGCTTTTTATAAAACAATGGCTTCAAATGAATTAATAGCTCATATGCTTATTATGAAATATCAACATGCAATGCCTTTATATAGACAACAAAATTACTTTAAAATGTTAGGAGCAGATATTTCAAGGCAAACTATGTCTAACTGGACGTTAGCGGCAGCTAATTTACTAGAAGATATTTATACTGCTATGAAAGATGAGCTTCTAAGTAGAAACTATATTCAGGCTGATGAGACAACCTTACAAGTTATTGATGATAATGGTAAGGAATCTAATTCTAAGAAATATATGTGGTTATATAAAAGTGGTGAATTAAAAGATCCAATTATCTTATATGACTACCAAAAGACAAGATCAAGTTCTTGTCCGAAAGAATTTTTAAAGAAGTTTTCTGGTTTTCTTCAAACCGACGGATATACAGGATACAATAAAGTTGAGAATATAAAAAGACTTTATTGCTTAGCTCATATAAGAAGAAAATTTCACGAAATCATAATAACACTTAATGAAGAAGCCCTAAAAAAATCAAGAGCAATAATAGGGTTTAATTACTGTGAAAAACTTTATAAAATTGAAAAAGATCTAAGAGAGGCCTATTCTAAAGAGGATGACTATTATAAAAAACGTTATGAAATGCGTCTTGAAAAAACAGCTCCACTTCTTGATGAATTTCAAGAATATGTTGAAAGAGAAATAAAAGATGCACTTCCTAAAAGTCCTCTA
>CAKVLD010000106.1 GCA_934755305.1 uncultured Clostridium sp.
CTATTTCTTTAACTGATTTAAATATGAATGAATATTTATATGAACTATCAAATTATATAAAAGAAGATCCAGAGGTTAAAGATGTTCCAAGAGGAATATATTCTGTTACAGATGGAGAGAAAAAAGGTGTTATTTTCTGTTTTAAGCATAAAAATGTTTTGGAAAAACCTAAAAATGAGAGTTCTTTATATCCTTATTATTTGCTGTATATAAGTAATTCAAAGGAAATTTATTTTAGTAATGTACAAGCTAGAGAAGTATTAAAGGATTTTAGAAAGTTATGCTATAGGAAAGACGAGCCCAATAAAGAACTTTTAGAAATATTTTTTAAGAAGACTAAAAATGTTAAGGATATGTCTATGTATTCAGAACTTTTATCTACAGCTATAGAATCTATTCAAGGTAATGAGGAGAAGAATGCAGTTCAAAGTATCTTTGACTTTGGTGGATTTAACAATGAATTTGCAAATGAAAATGCAGATGATTTTGAACTTATTTCTTTCTTGGTGGTGGAATAATGTTTGGATTGGATGATAAGTATAAGTTAAATAAAAAAATAGACGTTAAAACTTTTATAAAAAAAGATTTTAATGTTAGTGATAAAAAAAGATTAAAGGAAAGTTTAAAAAATGTTACTTTAGTCTATCAATTAGTTGGAGAAGATATTCCTAGTATTATTAATGAAGAATATAATTGTCAAGCAATTTTATTTTTAGATATAGAAATTAATAATATAAAAAATGTCAGCTTTGTTGGAGGAATTATTCAAGGTGAAATTAAGAGCTTTTGTATTATGAAGATTCATGATAAAAATACTCAAAGATATTATTTTGCTGAAAAGAGATTAAATTTACAAGATAACAACAATATAATAATTGAAAATATAGTAATAACAAAAGAAAGTTCAATTTTCTTTTTTGATGATTGGGTAGAAAGATTAGAATATTATTTGAAGTTTAGTAATATTATTTTAAAAGAAAATAAGTTGTTTTTTTATAGAGAAATGATGACAAAAGCTTTTATTATTAGTGAATTAAATTTTGATTTTGAAGGAAATAAATTGTTAGAAAGTAATTTATGGTATAACTCAAGGAAGGTAAAAGAAGTTTTAATTAATTTAAAAGAAGTAGAAAAGTTAAAGCTACAACTGAAGAAAATTAAAGAGATTAAGGAAAAAGTAAGTGTAAATAAGGAAATTAAAAATTTAAATGAGAAAATAATGAAATCAGTATAGAGAGGGTATAAAGGTTATGAATTTAGGAGTAAAAGGAGATTTAAAACAAGAGATTTTTAATGAGGTTAATGAAAATGTAAGAGCATTGGAAAGATTATTTCCTAGTGTAGTAAAAGATGGACAAGTTGATTTTGAAGCTTTAAAAGAAAAATTAGGGCAATTTGAGGAAGTAGGAGCAGAAAAGTATGTATTAACATGGTCAGGAAAGCAAAATGCAAAGAAAATAGCTCAACAAGATATTGTAGGTAAAACATTAAAATATATACCTGAAGACAGTAAAAATCCAGAAACAACAGAAAATCTTTATATTGAAGGAGATAATTTAGAAGTATTAAAGCTTTTAAGACAAAATTATTATGGAGCAATAAAAATGATATATATCGATCCACCATACAATACGGGAAATGATTTTGTTTATAATGATAACTTTAAGAAAAGTAAGAATGAAAGTGATATAGAAGAAGGAGATTTATCTGACTTAGGAGAAAGATATACAGTTAATTCTAAAAGCTCTAATAAGTATCATGCTAATTGGCTTGATATGATGTATCCAAGGTTAAAAGTAGCTAAGGATTTGCTAAGAGATGATGGAATTATTTTTATTAGTATTGATGATACTGAATTAAGTAATATTAAAAAGTTATGTGAGGAAATATTTAGTGAAGATAATTTTATGGCTATCTTGCCTTGGAAAAAGAAACAAGGAGGAGGAAATGATTCTAAAAATTTTGTTATAGAACATGAATATATTTTAGTATATTGTAAAAGTATAATTAATTATCAAATGTATTTGGATAAGTATCACAAGTTAGATGATGGACTTTATCCCTTTAAAGATGAAAATGGAGAGTATGGATTAGTAACTTTAGATAAGTCATCAATCAGATTTAGTGAATCATTAGTTTTTGATATTATTGGGCCAGATGGTGAAATTTATAAACCAAGGATAGTAAAAGGAAAGCAATCTTGTTGGAGATGGGGAAAAGATAAAGTAACAAAAGAATTTAATGATTTAGTTTTTAAAAATGGTAAAGTTTATACAAAGTATAGAAGACCAGATGGAGTTAATCCAAGAAGTTTATTAGTAGATTCAAGATTTGGGAGAACAGAAGTAGGAAAAGAAGAAATAAAGGAGTTACTTGGCAAAGGAGAATTTTCGTACCCAAAACCTATATCATTAATTAAACATTTTCTTCATATATCTACAAAACATAATGATACTATCTTAGATTTCTTTTCAGGTTCAGCTACAACTGCTCATGCAGTGATGAAATTAAATTATGAAGATGGGGAAAATAGAAAATTTATAATGGTTCAATTACCAGAAGAAACAGATATTAAATCAGAAGCATATAAAGCAGGATATAAAAATATTTGTGAAATAGGAAAAGAGCGTATTAGGAGAGCAGGGGAAAAGATTAAGGAAGAGAATAAGGATAAAGAAGGTATTGAAGATTTAGATATTGGATTTAAGGCATTTAGAGTTGGAGATACTAACATTAGGTGGAATTATGAAAAAGAGGATTTAAAGACTTTAAGTAATGAAGTAACAATAAGGTCTAGTGAAGAGCAAACCACATTTGATTTTATAGCGGCAACTAATCATCAAGTTAATTTAGATGAAACAGTTTCAGCAAAAGATAGATTAGACTTTATGCCAGGAGCTAAGGATATTGATATTGTTTATGAAATTCTCTTAAGACAAAGAGATATACCACTTAGTGCAAAAGTTGAATTATTAGAGGATATAGGAAAGCGAACTTATATCTTTGCAGATAGTTATTTAGTTTGTCTTGAAGAAGATATAACTGTAGAACTTATAGAAAAGCTTGCTGAACTTAATCCTCTACCTATTAAATTTATTCTAAGAGATAGTGCTTTTGGAGATGATATAGCTTTAAAAGATGAAGCATATAGAAGATTAAAAGCATTAATTGAAAGAAACAGTGGTGAAAGTAAAAAAACATACACTGTAGAATTTATTTAGGGGGAAATGGTAAATGGCAAGACATATTGAGTTTCAATTTGATGATAAATTACAATATCAATTAGATGCTATTAATAGTGTTATAGAGCTTTTCAAAGGCTTGCCTAAAAAAGGTGATGGAATATATGGAAACACATATAGAAGTAAAACTTTAGGGGAAAATGAACCAATAAGAAATGTAGAAATAGTTAATGGTGATAAGCTAGAAGAGAATTTAAATAAGGTCCAATTAAAAAATAATTTATTTGCTACAAAATTACAAGGTAATGATTTTACTATAGAGATGGAAACAGGGACTGGTAAGACATATGTTTATTTACGTACAATTTTAGAGTTGAATAAAGAATATGGTTTTACTAAATTTATTATAGTTGTACCATCTATTGCAATAAGAACTGGTATAGAAAAATCTATAAAGATGCTTAAAGATCATTTTAAAGCATTATATGGTATAGATTTAACAAAGCATAGCTTTATATATGATAGTAAAAATATGAAGAGTATAAGTACTAACCTTGTAGAAACTAGGGATATAAGTATTTGTATTATGAATATACAAGCATTTAACAAGGATAATAATAAAATAAGACAAGAAGATGAATATGGACAAATACTTTGGAGAGATATTCAAACAATAAAACCAATAGTAATTATAGATGAACCACAAAAAATAGAAGGGGATAAAAAGAAAAAATCACAATCATTAAAGGCAATAGAAGAATTAGAGCCATTATTCACATTGAGATATTCAGCAACTCATAAAAAGTTGTACAATCAAATTTATAAACTAGATTCATTTGATGCTTTTAAAAATGATTTAGTAAAGAAAATAGAAGTAAAAACAATTCATAGTACCATATCAAAAGATAAACCTTATATTAGATATTTAAAATTTACATCTGATTTAAAAGCAAAGATAGAAATATTCAACCAAGAGCAAAGTGGAAGAATAACATTTAAAAGCTTTGCAGTAAGAGGTGGAGCGTCACTTTATGATTTATCAGGTGGATTAAATCAATATAAGGATATAAGAATTCAAGAAGAACCACATAAGTTAAAACCATTAAAAATAGCAACAAAAGAAAATATAATAGAATTACCACTTGGAGAAAGCAATATAAAATTTCATAAAACAGATATAATAAAATATCAAATAAGATTAACAATAAAAGCACATTTAGATAAACAGTTTGAAATATTAGATAAAGGTAAAAAAATAAAAGTACTTTCACTTTTCTTTATAGATGAAGTAGCTAAAGTTAGAGATAACTCTAGAGAAGATGGAAGGGGAGAATATCTTAGAATATTTGATGAACAGTATAAGGATATAATAGAAAATGACTTGTATTATAAGGGTAAGTTTGAACAATATAAGGAGTTATTTCCAAGGTATAATGAAGAGCTTGCAGTAAGAGAAGGATATTTTGCTATAGATAAAAATAAAAAAGTTGTTGAAGTAGAAGGTTGGAATCCAGCTTTAGAAGAAAATAAGTTAAAGGCAAAATCTCAAGAAGATGTAGATAGAGGGATAGAACTTATATTAGAAAAGAAAGATGAGTTAATATCTTTTGATGAGCCACTAGCTTTTATATTTTCACATTCTGCTTTAAGAGAAGGATGGGATAACCCTAATGTATTTAATATTTGTACATTAAAACAAGGTGCTAATGAAATAGCTAAGAAGCAGGAAATAGGAAGAGGGTTAAGACTTCCCGTTGATATTAAGGGAAATCGTTCTATTGATAGTGAAGTTAATAAATTAACAGTAATAGCTAATGATACTTATGAAAATTTTGCTTCTGCACTGCAAAAGGACTTTAATGACAATAGCGATTTTGACAAAAATGAAGTTACACCAGATATTATATATAAAACATTTGTTGATGCCGGTATACCAAAGGATAAAATTAATTCTGAATTAATAAATACTTTAAGGGAAGAGCTAGTTAAAAATAATATTATTGGTACTAATAATGTGCTTACAAAGTCTGCAAATTATATTAATGATATTGAGTTTAAGAATGAAACATTGATAGAGCATGCTATAAAGATAAAAGAAAGCTTAGTTAAATATATGGTTGAGCAAGGTAGTAAGAAAATTACTATAATTAATGGAGATAATGAACCATTAGAACCTAATGCTCCACATAGTTATGTTACTGAAGAAGTATTTAGAAAAATCATAAATAAGTTAACTAGAAACTTAAATAAGAAAACTATATATAGAGCCAATATTGATAAAGATAAGTTTATTAATGAATGTGCTAAAGAATTAAATGACTATACTAAATTTATGCATGCAACTATATCTTTTAGTGAAGAAACTGGACAAGGTGCTTATGGAGAAAGTAGGCAATTTAAGATGGGTGAAGCTCATGTCAAGGTTATTGAAGAAGGTGCAGATTTATTAATTGAAAAGAAGAGTGATTTGGAAATAGTTAATTATATTATGTATCATACTATGTTGCCGCGTATAGCTATTAGCAAAATACTTTGTCAGCTTAATAATAGGCTTATTTTGAACAAGCAAGAAGTTTTAGAAGATATAACTAAGAAGATTAATAATAAATTGAATAAAGCTAAAGATGTCTATGAATATGAAATCATACAAGGATATGAACTTGAAAGCGCAAAGATATTACAGGCAGATGTTATTGATGAAGA
The DNA here is from genome assembly GCA_934755305.1 of uncultured Clostridium sp. Lineage (GTDB taxonomy): Bacteria > Bacillota > Clostridia > Clostridiales > Clostridiaceae > Clostridium. The sequence continues at coordinate 5,886 of CAKVLD010000106.1, forward strand.
AATGCTTAAGAAGCAAAAAGCAGTGTATATAACTGATGTAGCTAAGAGAAGAGCTATGAATAGATATTATAGGATGGATAGTGATGGTGAATATGAATTTGCTGAAAAATTAGAAAATGATGCTAATATTTTATTATTTACTAAGCTTCATAAAGGTGGTTTTGTTATTGATACCCCTTATGGTAATTATTCACCAGACTGGGCTATAGTTTATAAAAATGATAATGGTGATGCTAAGCTTTATTTTATTGTTGAGACTAAGTGTGGTAAAGAAGAACAAGATTTAACTGATGTTGAAAAAACAAAGATTAAATGTGCTAAATTACATTTTAGTGCTGTTTCTGATGAAATTAAGTTTGATTGGGTTAATAGTTATAAAGACTTTAAGGAAAAGGTTAGTATTATTAGCGGTATATAGATATTCTATAAAAGTAGGTGGTTATATGAATAAAGAAATAAAAGAGATATTTTATGCCAGAGAAGAAAATGCGAGTAGAGAAATAAAAGAGGCAAGAGATAACTATAGACGTGAATTTGCTAGGGATAGAGATAGAATATTATATTCAAGAGCATTTAGGAGATTAAGTGGTAAAACACAAGTCTTTGCAAGTAGAAAAGATGATCATATTAGAAATAGACTGTCTCATACCTTAGAAGTATCTCAGATATCAAGAACAATCTGCATATCATTGGGATTAAATGAAACTTTAGCCGAAGCAATTGCTCTTGGACATGATTTGGGACATACACCATTTGGCCATGTTGGAGAAAGAACTTTAAATTATATAATGAATGAGTGTGATGAGTTAAGAGATTTTAAAGGAATCTTAGAGAAAAATAAAGGATTTAAACATAATTGGCAAAGTATACGAGTTGTTAGTGAGCGAGAGCCACATACGCTTTATAT
>CAKVLD010000107.1 GCA_934755305.1 uncultured Clostridium sp.
GGTTTTTCAAATGGAAATGAAGTGAATTTATTATCAGATGGTGATGATAGTTCTACAAAAGTTACTATAGGACAAGGGGGAGCAAATTCAAGTCAAGATTCTACTTCAGTAACAAATAATAATAAAGGAATTGAACATAGATTATTATTAGAATGGGGACAAAAGGACTATAACGTATTAAATAGTGGAAATAATGTATCTTATATGTTATTAGCTCAAGATGCTTTAAATGATTATGACAAATACTTAGAATCTATGTACTATAATCTTATTGCTAATAGTTATGCGGCAGGAAGTGCTGAGCATGAAGAAGCGCTAAATAAATCATTAGAGCATTATAGCAAAAACTTAGATTCTATTCATGGTTTATATAAATCTTATTGTGCTGATGTTAATACTACTGATAAAGAATGGCTTGAGCTAGCAAGAAAAGTTGCTACAGAATATAGATACTTCCCAGCGCCAATGGTGGATTTATTAAATATAATTAAGCCACATATAAAAAATGAAGTTCTTAAGATAGAACTTGATATGCTTCAAACTGAATCTTTAAATATGGCTAGTGTTGCAACTGCTAACGAAAGTTTACAATATGATGCATGTAAGGCAGTAGCAAAATCATTACTTGGTCAAAATGCTAAAGAGTTAGCAAGCTTCTCTTTTGATGGTGATAATGCAAATACCATAGTAATTGATGAAAGTTATGCTAATTCAACTATTCAAGTTAGAGTATCTTTAGATGGTGGAAATACGTGGGAACAATTCGAAAATGGTCAAATATTCACAACTAGCAAGTCAATTAAATTAACTGATGAACAAGTTAAGAAAATCAATGCAAATGATGATATATTAGTAGGATTAATGGGTACTGATAAGAATTTCTGTATTGATATAAAGGATGGAAAAGTTTTAGGAGATAGTGTTTATTTAAATGATGATGAAAATCTTCTTATTGGTGATAATACATCTAACCTAGAGTATAGTATTGATAATGGAGCTACATGGAAGGATTATACTCCAGGACTTAATAGTGATACAAGAATAGAAGGTAATACAAAAGTTTTATTTAGATATAAACCTCATGATGTATATATTCAAGGAAAATCTGAAGAATTTACATTTACTGAAAATACTGTTGATCCTAAATCTAATTATCTACAATTAAAGCATGTTAAACTTTATAAGTATTGTTCACAAGAGAATGGTGATAAGAATCATGCAGCAGCTAATTTTATAGATGGTAGTGGTAAAACAGCTTGGCATAACACTTATGATGGAGAATTTGACAATAAGTTCTACTCTGTAGAATTTGATAGAGTTAGATATATTTCTAAATTAACTTATACACCAGGACATAGCTTCAATGGTAGATTAAGATCAGGTAAAATTTATACTAGTATGGACGGACAAAACTGGGACGAGGTTCATACATTTACAGACCTTGATAGTAATGAGAATACAAAAACAATAGCACTTTCTGAATCAGTTGAAGCCAAATATTTAAAAATTGCTGTTACTGATACATATGGTAATAGTGATGGTGAGAGAAATAAATTTATAAGTGGTAGTATGTTAAACTTCTATGAAGATACTACTAAAGAATATAAAGCAGATGTTAAGATAGAATATTCTACAGAAAATAAAACAAACAAAGATGTTACTGCTAAGTTAATTTTACCTAAAGATTGTGTTGCTGTAGGTGCAACTGAACACATATTTAAAGATAATGGTACTTTTGAATTTAAGTATATTGATGCTAATAAAGTAGAACAATCTATAATAGCAGAGGTTAACAACATTGATAGAGAGTTACCTACAATGACTTATACATTTGATAATGAAAGTCTTACTAATAAAGATGTTACACTTACTATAACAGAATTCTCAAAAGCAAATGTTAGGGTAGTAGATATTAAAGAAGAAAATAGTGTAGTAAATCCTATTGTTATGGCAAGAGCTATTAATGGTAATACCAATGTAACACCTAATGTTTATCCTAATACATATACATTTACAGAAAATAAGACAGTAGTATTTACCATTGCAGATGAAGCAGGTAATGTTAATACTATTCCTGTTACTGTAAATTGGATTGATAAAGATGCTCCAAATGCTACTGTTGAATATGACATTAACTCATGGACTAATGGACAAGTAACAGCTACTTTAGTGAATCCTAGCGAAGACATAACAATCACTAATACAACTGATGGTTCAAATACTGTTGTATTTAATGAAAATGGTTCATTTACTTTTGAATTTGTTGATAAAGCAGGAAATAAAGGAAGTGCTATAGCTAATATCAATTGGTTTGACTTTAATGATATAAAAACAATACTTCAATATGAAGATGTGGTTGAAAATGATAATAGTTCATCTGATGAAGTTAAGCCTGATTATGTAGTGGTTAAGCTATCTTTAGATGAAGAAAAAGTAGAAATCTTAAATAATAATGGTTCTAATGAAGTTAAATTTGTTAAGAATGGTGTATTTAAGTTTAGAGCTAGAATGATAGATACTGGCGAAGAATTTGATATAATGGTAGAAGTTGATTGGTTAGCAGAAACTGCAGCTGAAGATGAGAGCCCTATAGAAATTCCAACAGTAGATGATTCAAATGATGGTAATAGAAATGATTCATCTAATGACTCAGAAGATGATTCAAATGATGAAGATGATAATACTAATGATAATCCAAGTGTAGATGACAGTGATAATTCAGGTGATAATGATACTTCAGAAGAAAATCCTGATTTAGATCCAGACTTTGGTGTGGATTATGAAGAGGAAGAAACACCTGTAGAACCTCCGATAGAAGAGCCAATAGCACCTCCAGTTAATCCAGATAATAATGGCGGAGCAAATAATGGTGACACTACTGGAAGTAATTCAAACGGAGAAGGCAATTCTTCAAATAATGACTCTGTCAATAATTCAAATAACAGCTTATCTAATGGAGAATTAAATAATGATAAGGTTACATCAAATAATTTAAATTCAAATACTAACAATACTAATAATAGTAATAGTAATACTGTTTCTGTTAGTTCAAATAATGTAAATTCTACTGGAGCTAATGTTTCTTATAGTGAAGAAGTACAGATTAATGATTCTAATAAAGAATTTAACACAGCTCTTAGTGATAAAGAGTCTAATAGAGAGTTAGAAACTAATGCTTCTAGTGATTTAACATCTAGTGAAAATTCTTCTGAAGATTTCATTGAAGAATCTGAGAATATAGACAATAGCATAAAAAAAGGATTAGTTGCTACAATTATTAGTTTTATTACAGGTTTATTTGGTATGATATTTGCTTGGTTCAGAAAATTATTTTAGTTAACTAAATAGTTTATTAATTGAGGACGTTGTTTAATGTTGATTTATTCAACGTCCTTTGTTTAGTAAATTTAAAAGTCTTAGGTAGTTTTGTATTGTTGCCTAAGACTTTAATTTTATTTATGATTTATTTTTTCTTTTTGAATAAAACAGCACCTATTCCTGTTATTAGTGTTCCTATAAAACTACTAGTTACAGCATAACCTGTATTTGGTAGCTTTGAAGGAATATTGCTTGTCCCTGTTAAAGATTCATTTTTGTTATTATTAGAAGAAGGATTTTTTATATTTTCTTTATCTTCTTCTGGTTTTTGCTCATCTTCTGGTTTTTGTTCTGGTTTTTCAGTAGAGTTAGTAATATTTAATGATATTGTTTTTGAAACCACATTTCCATCTTCTAAAACAGCTTGTATGTTATAAGTAGAAGAGTCAAATCCAATATACTCAAGAACTTCAGGTGAAAGAACTAATTTGTCACCAACTATATAAACAGCAGGAGCTGAAGAGATATCATCTACATTTCTTAAATTCTTATATATTACAGGTAATTTTTTACCATTTATAATAACATAATCAACTTTAGAATTGTTAGGAATAAAGTTTGGAATTTCCACTGGTTTAAGATTATTAATATCAATATAATACATAAGACGTCACGGTGATTAATTATACTCCTATTGTTCTTAAAAAAACAGTACTTTATTTAAATAGATTTTTTCCAATTTGAATTGATATGTAATATAAATCAAAAAATGTATTAATTAGTTTAGATAAATTTCAATAACAAAAACTATTTTTTTAAAATATGATAAATTATGAGTATAATTTTAGGAAGTATTGATATGGAGAAAAAGAAAAGAAAAAATAAATCATATAAATATAATAATAACTCAAATAAAAGTTCAACATATAATATTGAAAATTTAAGTGAAGATGATTTAGAATCATTATTTTTATTAGATATACAATTAAAAGGGACTTTCACTGTTATATATGGACAATTATTATTAGTACAAGCTAATTTTCAAGGTAGAGAAGTTATTTATAGTAAGTATAATACAAATAATAATGGTAATAATTCCAATAATAATTTAGAGAATAATGATATAGTATCACCAATTGTTCCAGATAAAACTGTTTTGCAAGCAACGTACATTTTTTTCTTAATGAAGCTTTTATTTATACAAATAGCATTTATTAGATATAATGCTGTTTATAATAAAAAACTTAAAGGCGAATTGCCATATTCTTTAGAACCTAATATACTAATAAATACTGCTAATTTATTAGATTTAATATCAAATATTTATTATATTAAAGCTGCAGAGGAAATATTAGCTAGGGATAATAATCAACCTGTATTTGGTATAAGATAATAAAAAATAGTATAATTGCAGGAAGTAAAAAATAATATTGCAAAAGTTATAAGAAATTATTGACATAAACAGAAAAATAATATATAAATATAAACAAGAGGCAAAGACGTTTCTAAGTATTTTTACTAAGGGACGACTTTGCCTTTTTTTACATAATAAAAAGGGGGATAACTATATGAAAAAGAAGAGAATTTCAATGGCTATATTATCTTTAGGATTAGCAGTTGGATTATTAGCAGGGTGCAGCACAGAAAGTAAAGAGGATAAATACATAATAGCCACAGATGCTAAGTATGCACCATTTTCTATGGAAGTAAGTGGAGAGTATGAAGGTATTGATGTAGAGATCCTTTCAGCAGTGGCAGAGGAAGCAGAATTTGAATACGAATTAAAACCAATGGATTTCAGTGCTATTATACCAGGATTAACTTCTAATCAATTAGATGGAGCAATTGCTGGAATGAGCATTACAGAAGAAAGAAAAAAAACATTAGATTTTTCAGATGGATATTTTGAATCAGGATTATCAATAGTAGTAAAAGGTGATAATAATGAAATAAATTCAATTGAAGACATAGTTGGTAAAAGTGTAGCTGTTAAAAATGGTACAGGGGGAGAAGCTTGGGCTTTAGAAAATGCTGACAAATATAACTTAAAAATATCTCACTATGAAGATTCTCCAACAATGTTTTTAGCAGTGCAAAATAGTAATAACGATTTTGCCTTAGAGGATTATCCAGTAATAGCATATAAGATACAAGTTGATGGAGATAATGCCTTAAAGATAGCTGGAGATAAGATAACTTCTGTTAATTATGGATTTGCAGTAAATAAAGGTAAAAACAAAGAACTTTTAGATAAGTTCCAAGAAGGCTTAGCTACTATTAAAGAAAATGGAAAATATGATGAAATTATTGCTAAATATTTAGGACAATAAATTTACGTCTAACAAATGAAAAATAAAATATAAATTAGGGATGAGGGTTGAGGATGAGTTTTTTTGAAGTATTAAAAAATAGTTTACCAGGTTTGTTTTCAGGTTTTTTAGTTACTATTGAAATTGCCTTTTTTGGCTTAATTATTGCCTCTATAGTAGGTTTAATATTTTGTTTAATGAATTTATCAAAATTTAAAATATTAAAATATATATCTAATATATATATATTTATTGTAAGAGGAACACCTTTAATGATACAAGCTATGTTTGTATTCTTTGGATTGGGGCAAGCACTTGGATTAAGATTTGATCCTGTAAGAGCAGGTATAGGGATATTAGCTTTTAATGCTGGTGCATATTTATCAGAGGTATTTAGAGGTGGAATAGAAGCAATAGATAAGGGACAAATGGAAGCAGCAAGAAGTTTAGGGTTAAGTCATGGACAAGCTATGAGAAAAGTAATACTGCCACAAGCTATAAAAATAATGATTCCATCTATGATGAATCAATTTATCATAGCAGTAAAAGACACATCAATACTGACTGTTATAGGAGTTAATGAGTTAGTTCAAAGAGGTAAAATAATTGTTGCAAGTAACTTTAGAGCCTTTGAAGTATACGGAATAATTGCCGTTATGTATTTAATTTTAATAGGAATATTAATGATTGCATCTAAAAATGTGGAAAGGAGATTGGCTTATGGTGGTAAAGGTAAATAACTTAAAAAAGAAGTATGGAAACCTTGAAGTTTTAAAAGATATTAGCATTAATATTAAAGAAGGTGAAGTATTATGTATAATAGGTCCATCTGGTTCAGGGAAAAGTACATTTTTAAGATGTTTAAATGCTCTAGAAGAAATTAATGAAGGTGAAGTTAGTATATTAGGGGAAAATATTTTTGATAAAAAAACCAACATTAATAAAGTAAGAGAACATATAGGCATGGTATTTCAAAACTTTAACTTGTTCCCTCATTTAACTGTTTTGGACAATATAACAATGGCACCTAAACTAT
>CAKVLD010000108.1 GCA_934755305.1 uncultured Clostridium sp.
AAATAAAAGTAATATTAGCGGCAGTTATTACAACAGTAGTTGTAGCGAATACAGTATCAATAAACGTAAGTGCAGTTAGCAAAGAAAAGGAGGTTTGTTTACTTAATAATAGTAAAGATGAAGAAAGCTCAGTACAATTCATAATTGATGCTGATAATTCTAAAAAGCTTCCTAAAAAATTTAGAACTACAAAAGAAGATGTATCAGTAAAGAATACAGAAAATATTGACTTAACTGGACTTTCAGATTTGAATATGTCAGGAAGTGGTGCACTATCTAAAAATGGATTAAAAATGATTAAGGAAGAAACAAAAGGATATAAATTAGTAGATGTAGATCTTCGTAAAGAATCTCATGGTGTTGTAAATGGATATGCTGTTTCATGGTATGGAGAAAGAAATCATGCAAATATAAACCTTTCAGAAAAAGAGGTTATAGAAGATGAAGTTACTAAGTTCAAAGCAATAGAAAAAGCAGGTTATGCTAAATTTGACTATAATGAAAAAAAGTCAAATTCTGATATAAGAGAAATTAATGATGTAAAGACAGCTGAACCTGAAGGTGAGATGGCAGAGTCTTTAGATGTAAGATATTTAAGGGTTCAAGTTTCTGACCATTTAAGACCATCTAATGAATCTGTTGATAAGTTTGTAAAGAATGTGAAAAAATTATCAAAGAAAAAGAATACATGGTTCCACTTTCATTGTAGAGGAGGAGTAGGTCGTACAACTACTTTTATGTGCATGTATGACATGATGAATAATGCAAAAAAGGTGTCTTATATAGATATTCTTAAAAGACAAGCTTTAATTGGAGGTTCTAATCTTATAGAAGGTAATACAGAAGATAAAGAGAATCCTGCAAATAGTAGAGCAGCATTTTTACAAGATTTTTATGATTATTGTATAAATAATGATGATAACTTCAAAACAAGTTTTAGTGAATACATGGAAAATAGATAAAAGATATATTTCTAATATTAAGATATATATCTTTTAAATTTTAAATGGATTTTACATGAATGTGAATATAGAATTTACATTAATTGTTTAAAATAAAAATATATTAAATGTAAATTTAAAGGAGCAAACTTAATATGAAGAAAAAGATTATATCTATGATATTAGTAGGAACAATGACAATAATTAGTATGACAGGTTGTAATATTGGGAGTTCTAAAGATGTAAAAACAGAAACTACCATGACTCAAAAAGGGACAGAAGAAAGTAAGAAAACTCCTAAATATGTATTTCTATTTATTGGAGATGGTATGAGTTATCCTCAAATTCAATTAACTAATTATTTCTTAAATGCAAATGAAAATGCAAAGAGTGTTAAAAAGGTAAATGTAGAAGGTAAAGAAAAAAGTGTTTTAGATAGTAAAAATAAGTTAACTATGATGGATTTTGCTGTTTCAGGATCTGCTCAAACTTATGATAGTACATCTTTTGCACCAGATTCAGCTTCAACAGCTACTTCTATAGCAACTGGTAAGAAAACTTGGAGTGGTAGCATTAATGTAAGTGAGGATTTTTCAGAAAAATATGAGACAATTGCAGAAAAGCTAAAGAAAGAAAAAGATTATAAAATAGGTGTTATTTCATCAGTTAACATAAATCATGCAACACCAGCGGCTTTTTATGCACATCAAACATCTAGAAATAATTACTATGATATAGGACTTGAAATGATAGAAAGTAATTTCGATTATTTTGCAGGGGGAGCCTTAAAGAAACCAACAGGGGATAAAAAAGATAAAGAGGATTTGTATGAATTATCAAAGAAAGCAGGGTATAAGGTTATAAAAACTCAAGATGAAGCTGAAAAGTTAACTAAAGATGATGGGAAAGCAATAGTAATTGCAGAACATTTAGCAGATTCAGATTCTATGAGTTATAACTTGGATTTAAAAGAAGGAGAATGGTCTTTAGCTGATTATGTACAAAAAGGAATAGATGTTTTAGATAATGATAATGGATTCTTTATGATGGTAGAAGGAGGAAAGATTGACTGGGCTTGTCATGCTAATGATGCAGCTTCAACTATTTCAGATACTGTAGCACTAGATAATGCTGTAGATAAAGCAGTGGAGTTTTATGAAAAGCATCCTGATGAAACTTTAATTCTAGTAACTGGTGATCATGAAACTGGTGGATTAACAATAGGATATGCAGGAACTGATTATAATACTTTCCTAACTAATTTTAATAATCAAAAAATATCTTATGCAAAGTTTGATTCAGATTATGTAACTAAATATAAGAAGGAAAAAACAAGCTTTGAAGTTGTTATGAAAGATGTTGAAAATTTATTTGGGCTAAAGCTACCAGAATCTAAAGATACTTCAAGTGGAGTACAAAAGGATAGTGCAGATTCACATCCTGAATCTAATAAAGATGGTTCATTAACTTTAACAGAATATGAATATAATAAGTTAAAAACTGCATATTACACTACAATGGCTCGTACAGGAGAAGAAAAGGAATATTCTGAGGATGAATATGAAAAGTACGGAAGTTATGAGCCTTTAACAGTTACAATTACTCATCTTTTAAATAATAAAAGTGGTATTAACTTTGGTTCATATGCTCATACAGGATTACCAGTAGATGTACTAGTAAAAGGCTTAGGAGCAAATGATTTTGATGGATATTATGATAATACTGATATTTATAATAGATTATCTAAGTTAATGGGTGTAAATTAAGGAGTCAAAGTAAAGATGAAGATATTTTTTTCAAAACAAAAGAATATGCTTCTAACTCTTATATTGGGTATTGTAATTATAGGAATCCTCATGGCCATCCCAACTGGCTATGAGGATGCTATAATTTATAAAGATACAGAAAGAGCAGTAGCAAAAGTAATAGAAGTTGATAATTCTAATATAAAAAAGTCAGGTCTTATACAATCAGGAGAACAATCTTGTTTATTATTAATTGAAGATGGAATTTTTAAAGATAAAGAGATTGAAGGAATTAATTTTTTAAGTGGATCTTTAGCAAAAGATAAAGTTTTTGAGGTGGGAGATAGAGCTTTAGTAACTATTAGTTATGAAGGTGATAAAATAAAGTCAACTGTAATATCAGATCATTACAGATTAGGGAAAGAAGTGATACTAGCTTTAATATTTTCAATTTTTTTAATTATATTTGCAGGAAAAAATGGAATACAAGCAATATTTTCATTTATAATTACAGTTCTTATGGTTTGGAAAGTTCTTGTTCCTTCCTACTTAAAAGGATATTCACCTATTTGGGTGGGAATAATTATAACAGTTTTGTTAACAGCAATAATTATATTTTTTGTATATGGAGTTGATAAAAGGACAATAGTTGCCACTTTAGGTTCTTTACTTGGAATAATAACTACTTGCATAATGGGAATAATATTTACAGATTTATTTAAAATCCATGGAGCAGTTATGTCAGATGCAGAATCTTTAATGTATAGTGGATATGAAAATTTAAATTTAACAGCAATATTTATGAGTAGTATATTTATTGGAGCGTCAGGGGCTATGATGGATTTATCTGTTGATATAACTTCAGCTGTATATGAAGTTGTGGAGAAAAAGCCAGACATTACAAAACTTGAAGCTGCAAAATCAGGAATGAATATAGGAAGAGCTGCTATGGGAACAATGACAACTACTTTACTTTTAGCCTATTCAGGAGGTTATATTACGTTACTTATGGTATTTATGGCTCAAGGAACTCCAGTAGATCATATTTTGAATTATAAATATGTAGCAGCAGAAATTTTAGATACTATGGTAGGAAGTTTTGGATTAGTAACAGTTGCCCCATTTACAGCTTTAGTTTCTGGAATTTTATTAACAAAGAGAAATAAAGTTTAAGATGTACACAAATATAGATAAAAAAAGATAATATAGAATGAAGGAGTAAGTTTTTGGGAGAAAATAGGTGGAATATAATGAAGAGACTATAAGAATTAGAAGCATAGAAGATTTGAAATTGCTTGATATTCAAGAAGTAGCAACGATAATATCTTTAATTTCAGATATGCTTTCATATCAAGCTGTATTACAAAGTAAGCAATTAATTTATATAAAGTATAATACAGGTGAAGATGTAGTAGAACCTACTCCTGATAAGACAGCTTTACAATCAGTTTATTTATATATTATAGCAAAAGTTCTTTATACTCAGGTTGGATTTATTAGATATGATAATTTATATCAAAGATCAATGGAGGGGGAATTTAATTATTCTCTTGAACCTAATGTGGATGTTAATATAGGAAATATACTGAGTCTTTTAGGGCTTATGTATACATTTGCTGGAGCAAAAGAATTTGTAATTAGAGATATTAATTTACCTAGTTTTGGAATAAGGTAAACTTATTTGTGATTTTATGTTAAAATTATATAAAAAAGGTTTAGAGGTGGTGACTAATATGAAATGGCACAAAGCTAATGCATTAAGCTCTGCACAATAATTGTAAAACATAATTGTACAGAGCTATAGTAATAGAATATGTTTTATTAATTATTGTGCATATTTACTAAATTTAAAGTAGATAGGAGCAATAATTTATGAAATATAAAAAAGCGCAAGAAATATTACCTGATAATATTATTAAAATAATTCAGGAGTATGTTGATGGGGAATATTTATATATTCCAAGAATAAAAGAAAAGAAGAAATCCTGGGGAGAGAATACTGAATTTTTAAAAGAATTAGATATAAGAAATAAAGATATATTTAATAAATATAAGGAAGGATTATCAGTTAGGGATCTTTCAGAATTATATTATTTAAGTGAGGCCAGTATAAGAAGAATTATAAGAAGAATTATAAGATTAAATAAAGAAACAGGATAATATACAAAAAAGCTACGTTAAGAAAATATCTTAGTGTGGCTTTATTTTTTGTTCAAGTTTAATTCTGAATTATTTATTAGCTTGAAGGAATGAGTTAATAAATGTTAATTTAGTAATAGATAAGAAAAAAGGAATGATGAACTTATGAGTATATTAGATATAAGGGATATGACACAAGGATTTGGAGATAAAGTTATTTTTAATAATGTGTCTTTTAAGTTAGAAAAAGGAGAGCATATAGGATTAGTTGGTGCAAATGGTCAGGGAAAAACTACTTTTATGAAGTTAATAACAAAAAGTATTTTACCAGACAAAGGTACTATTGAATGGAGCAGTAAAGTTAAGATAGGATATATGGATCAAAATGTTGCACTTAAGGATGATGAAACAGTTAGGGAATATCTAAGAAAAGCTTTTAAAGAGCTTTTTGATATGGAGAAAAAATTAGAAGATCTATATATAGATATGGCATCAATGGAAGGTAAAGAATTAGAAAATGCTTTAAAAAAAGTAGGAAGAATGCAAGATTTACTTGAAGAAGAAGATTTTTATAGTATTGAATCAAAAATAGAGGGAATTGCAAATGGTTTAGGTTTTTCGGAATTATTAGAAAAACATACTTCCAACTTAAGTGGAGGTCAAAGAAGTAAAATAATTTTAGGAAAGTTATTACTTGAAAAACCAGATATTCTTTTGTTAGATGAACCTACTAATCATTTAGATGAGGAGAATATAGAATGGCTTAAAGGTTATTTAAATGATTATGATAATTCATTTATTTTGATTTCCCATGATAATAGTTTTATTAATAGTGTATCTAATGTAATTTATCACTTAGAAAATAAAACTCTTACAAGATATTCTGGAAATTATGAAAAGTTTTTGAAGCTATATGAGGAAAGAAAGGTTCAGTTAGGAATTGAATATGCAAGACAACAAAAGGAAATAAAAAAACTTGAGGATTATATTAGAAAAAATATGGCTAGAGCTTCAACTACTGCTATGGCTAAATCTAGAGAAAAGAAGTTAAATAAGATAGAAAGAATAGAGATTTTACCTAAAAATCCAAAGCCACATTTTAATTTTAAAGAATCAAGAGCTTCTGGAAGTTTAATATTTGAAACTAAGAATTTAGTTATTGGTTATGATAAACCTCTTTGTAAACCACTTAATTTAAGTATGAAGAGGGGAGAGAAAATAGCTATTATAGGTGCAAATGGTATAGGAAAAACTACTTTATTGAAAAGTTTAATGGGAATATTATCTCCTTTAGGTGGTAATGTTAAGCTTGGTATGTATCAGTATTTAGGGTATTTTGAACAGGAAGTTAGGGAAGATATTAATGAAAAATTAGTTATTAATGAATTATGGGATGAATTTCCTAGATGCAATCAAACTGAGATTAGAACAAAGCTCGCTAGATGTGGGTTAACTAGAAAGCATATTGATAGTCCTATGAGATGTTTAAGTGGAGGAGAGCAAGCTAAGGTAAGGTTATGTAAACTTATTAATAAGGAAAGTAATATTTTAGTTTTGGATGAACCTACTAATCATTTGGATAAGGATGCTAAGGATGAACTTAAGAGAGCTTTGAAAGAATATAAAGGATCTATTTTGCTTGTGTCTCATGAGCCTGATTTTTATAGAGATGTAGTTACTGATATTTGGAACTGTGAGGAGTGGACATTAAAAGTTATATAGAATTATGGAAAGCTAGTACTTATGGTACTGGCTTTTTATAATGAAAAATATTTATATAAACAGGATAATAGGATATAATTTAAA
>CAKVLD010000109.1 GCA_934755305.1 uncultured Clostridium sp.
GGTGCCGAAAACAGGAATCGAACCCGTAACCTACTGATTACAAGTCAGTTGCTCTACCAATTGAGCTATTTCGGCATTTTTATGGTGGGCGACGAGAGACTCGAACTCCCGACCCTCTGCTTGTAAGGCAGATGCTCTAACCAACTGAGCTAGTCGCCCATATCACTTGCTGACATGATTAAATATACCATTTTATTTAGTTCATGTCAACATTTTTTATAACATTTCTTCATTTTTTTTAATTTTATTATATTTTTCACTTGTCCACCTTGGCAAGTTTTCTGAAAGAAGTCCAAACCCAGTTCCACTTTCTGGTATCATAGATAATTCCTTCTCTACTCTATAATCTATTTTTTTTATTGAAAGCTTAGCATGGCTTTTGTTCTCATCCAAATCAATTATTTTAACATTGATTATATCGCCTATGTTAAATAACTTTTCTAAATCTCTTATATATTTATTGGATACTTCAGAAATATGTACTAATCCAGAATACTCATCTTGCAAACTCACAAAAACGCCATATGGTGTTACTCCAGTTACTTCACCTTTAACGATATTTCCTACTTTTATACTATTCATTTTTCATCACAAATCAATTGTATCAAATTTAAAAACAAATGTCACTATTTTTTTAACCATTCTACAGGTGGAATATTATACTTTTTATTAATAAGATTGTAAATATCCAGCAGTAAATCCTCATATTCATTTGTCCTATTAGTATATTTTAATAATTTTTCTTCCTCTAGATCTTCCTCCAAAATTTTCTTTACTAAATCAAAATAATATGAAGGATATAATAACCTGCTAAATAAAAACATTAAACTTTTTCTATTAAACCTCAACAAAGCTACTTCAACCTCACCAAAGTCGAGATAATCTTCAAAAAATTTCACTTTTATATATTCTGCCACATCTCTCACCTCATAATCAAACGCAAATGTTAATGGATTATTTATAAAACCACTGTAAACTTTTTTTAGTAATCTTTTATGACACAAACAAGTATTTACAATCTCGCTACTCATGGAAGCATTTTCAAAATAACTAATTGCATTCTCTGCCAATCCAACATAATAATCAAAAGATTCCTCTATTATAGGATAATCCATATTAAATTCACTTATTTCATTTTCAAATTTATCAACCTTATTTTTCCAAAGAATACTCCAGTTTGAATTTAAACTAATTTTCGAATTTGCTATTAACAAACTATTAAAATATTGAATATCTTTCAATTTATAAATATCATTTTCTACACTATTTACTCTTAAAAGCACATATTTTTTATCACCAACCACCACATAATAAGTTTTATTTTTACTTTTTATAAAAGTATCCACCAGTATATTTCTATTATATAGGTCATTAGTAATTTTAACCAAAAAATCAATTTCACTTTCATCTCTTCCATAAGTAACGAAATAATATTTAAACGTATTAAAATAGAAATAACATCCAGAATTTATTTCATAAACTTTTTCAGGGTATACATTATAATAATAGTTAATAGTTTCTTTCATAATATCACTATTAAATTATATGAAATTTATAATAAAAAAAAACTTTAAAATTTAATTTAAAGTCTTAACATCTCTTTGAATCGCCTCATTAAGTGTTGTCTCAGCTGCTTTTGTTCTAGCATTAGCTATATTTAAACTTTCCGCCAATTCATTAATCTTAGCTTTCAAGTCCTCATTTTTATTTTTTAAATTGTTATTTTCAACTTTCAAACTTTCATTTTCTTCTATTAAAGCTTTTAATGCTGACAAAGCCTCTGCTCCTACATTCACATTACCTTTTATTTCTTCTTTAACTGGAATAGTATCATTTACTTCAACATTATCAGATACTTTTTCTCCCACATTTGCATTATTTTCTAAACCATAGAACTCAGATGGAGTTTCTGGTACATTTACAGCAGGTGCATCGAACGCTTCTTCTTTTGAAGAAACTTCCGGTTTAGTTTGTTCTGCTTCTTGAATAACCTGATTATCAAACATATTTCCTTCTACAGCTTGTGCTGGTATTTCTACTTCAGCATGTTTTTCTGCTTCAACAGGTGTCTCTAAAGTAACTGAGCCTTCAGGTTCACTTTGTTCTGCAACAGCACTCTCTTTTGCTATTCTATCAAATATATTTTCTTCTTCAGCCACTTTTGTTTCTTCTGAAACAGGTTTTTCTGCAACCATAGTTTCATCAGAAACAGCATTCACTTCAGTTTGTACCGGAGTGTCAACTGGTTGATTAAAAGTCTCAGGAGCATTTACTTTTTCTTTTACTATTTCAACTGGCTCAACTTCTTGCTGTACACTAAAAGAACTCGAAACATGATTCGCTAGTTTTTCTTTGTCTGTATCCTTTATACCGATTACTCGATAACCTTCCATTTTAGCTTTACTAATTTCCATAATTATCCTCCTTGAACTATGTTTTTCATAGCCTGCTTAACTTTATCCCAAACACTTTCATCTGTAATTCCAATAAGTTTATATACACCAGGTGTTTCTTCAACAACCTCAGAAATATAAACTTTGCTCATGCCCTCTTTAAGTGTTTCCCCTTTAGAGAGAATTACAAAATTCTTATTTATATCTTTTACATCGAACGAATTAACAAGTTCTACTTCTTCCATAGTGCCATCCATATTTTCTATAGTTATCTTTTTCATATCTCACTCTCCTACTATTAAAATAATACCACAAAAAAAGGTTTAAATCAAACCTTTTTAATCAATTTTTTCTAAAATAAAGTATTTACACCCATATGCACAATTATTTTCCACATAACTATCTATTCTATCGTAATCATTAATGGGATTATTTAGTTTATTACTCTTTTTAGTAAAACCCTTAAGTCTTAACTTTCCATAAGCCCAGTCACCTACAATATAATCATAGTCACTAAAATATTCAGTTACCTTAGCTTTCACTTCCTCTAAATTAAAACAATCCTTATTATCTTTTATTAGTTTATATTCATTTCCAATAATATTCATATTTATTCACCACTTATATTATAAAACTTTTTTTAATTAATTGCTAGATGTAAAAGGACTAGTTACCGAATAAGCACCCCCATATACATTAGGAATTCGACCATTTATTAGTTTTATTACGACAGGAGCGCTCACAACAGTATTCAATTCTTCACTAATAAATGGCATAGATAATCGACTATTAACAGTAACATCTATGTAAATTTTCAGTAAAGAATTGTTAATACCATAAGGAGTTATCTCTGTCTTAATATTTGACACTACATTCCCAATCACCCTAGCTTTAAAAGGCACTTTTGGTCCAAAATTTGCTAAAGAAGGATTCCCTGTAATTAAACCTAATGGTATTTGATATGTCAACTTATCTTTTTCAATATACAAATTGTTTGTAAAATTATACTCTCCTGTTTCAAGTAATTTTAAATTTTTATAAATTTTATTATTAATTTTCACCAAATTTTTATTAATTAACTGTGAATTAAAATCCACACTTATAATTTCATCATCCTTATTTTTTACTACACTTATATATTCTTCACAGCCACCCATCTCAAGGCTATTTATACCATCATTTATTAAAAGAACACTTTCAGTTTTTATCTCATTAGCAGCATACACCACCAAAATTTTTTTTACACCGTTATTTACATATTTAAATAACATAAATGTACATAGAAAAATTAAAATAACCATAATTAATAGTTTATCTTTCATACCTATATTTATCATTTTTCTAAGTCTCATGCGTTTCATATTAAATTATATTAAAACAAAAAAGAACTATACTAAAATAGCCCTAATTCAAATATATAATTTGCTATTACCACTAATGTCACCAAACTAGCAACACATAAAAGTATTATTCCAATAGTAGCAAAATGTCCACTTTTTTTAACACTTTTTTCAAGTTCTTCAAAACCTTCAAAATCCTCTTTACTAAAACTCATACTATTAGTATAAAAAGACTTATCTATATCATTTATCTTTTGTTTTAAATTAACTAATTCTTGCGTTTTTTCAGTTTCCTTTATATTTTGTTTACTTTGTATTTCTGTAAGTAAACTTGATTTTTCTTGTTCTTCTTTTATCGGACTAGTTACCTCTTCATCCTTATCACTACTCATAAGTTCCTCTAAAAGATTAACCTCTCCTTTATGAACAGTAACAGTATTTATTAAATCCACCAAAGTCCTTTCTTCAGTATTTAAGCCCTCTTCTTCATAACTATCTTCTTCTTTTTCATATTCTTTTAACTCATTAAGAACACTATACCCCTGTTCACTTATTTTTTTATGTCTTTCATTTTCATAATCAAGTTCACGCGACTTTCTAGCCTTTTCTAAAACGGAATTTATATCATAAACCTTCTTTTCTTCAGAAACTTTACTTGCTTCTACCTTTTCCTCAGGAACTGTAATTATTTTCCTAACCCTAGGTTCTTCCTTATTTTCAAGTATATACTTTCTTATTTTATTAATATCTATAGTCTTTCCATTACTTTCGATAACCCTTATATTATCATTATTTGTAACACGACTAAAACTACTTCTTTTTATATCCTCATACAAAGAAGTATTCTTATCAACTCTAGAGTTTACATTCTCTTCCACTTCATTATTATATCTATCCATTCTAGAACTCATAACTTCCACCTATTATTATTTTATCACATATTTAAAAGAAATAGAAGTTGATTTTAATAAAAATTCATAATATAATTAAAGAGGAGGCTATTATGGAAAAGATAAATATTAACAAAGATGCTTGTATTGGATGTGGAATGTGTATCATGAATCATCCTGAATATTTAGTATTTGATGAAAATGGACAAGCTGAACCAGTAGGAAAAGAAGTTACTAAAGAAGATAAATTAAGTATATTAGATACTATTGAACACTGTCCTACTGAAGCAATTACAATTGTAGAAGAATAAAAAGCTTTATAGTCACTTTAAACTATAAAGTTTTTTAATTTCTTTAGTACTTAAACTTCTATATTCTCCACTTTTTAACCCACTTAAATCTAAAAATGAATATTTTTCTCTTTTTAATTTAATAACATCATACTGAAGCAACTTAAACATATCCTTTATTTGATGATTTCTTCCTTCTGAAATAATAACTTTTACATAAGAAACATCATTCTTCTTATCATACCTGTCGAGTTTAAAGACAGCTTTTTTTGTTTTTACACCATTTAAAACCACTCCACCACTTAAAATTAGGGCATCTTCCTTCTTAAAGAAACCTTTTACTTTAGCATAATATTCTTTAGTAACATCACTCCTAGGATGAGTTAAATAATTAGATAACTCCCCATCATTTGTAAGAAGTATAATTCCTGTTGTATCATAATCTAGTCTACCAACTGGATATACTCTTGCTTTCGTTTTAATTAAATCACTAACTGTTTTTCTACCTTTATTATCACTAACTGAGCTAATTACACCTCTTGGTTTATAAAGTAAATAGTATTCCTTCATCTCAGGCTTTAACAAAATATCATTTACTGTAACAGTATCCTCTCCAGAAATTTTATAACCAAGTTCCTTTATAACCTCACCGTTTACTTTAACTTTACCTTTAAGTATTAATTCTTCTGCCTTTCTTCTACTAGCAACTCCACATTCACTTATAAATTTTTGTAATCTTTTCATAACTCATCACAAGATAATTATAAATTAATTTTTCCAAAAAAACAACTTAGAAAGCACACTTTCTTTTTTATTTTTATAACTCACTGCATAAATATTAATCTCTGTAATAAACTTATTATCCACATAAAGTTTTGCCTTGCCAACAGGAACCCCTTTCTTTGGATTTTTTCTTTTTATAATCTCATACCTTATAAAAACACTATCAAGTTCATTTTTACTAAGCATTACATCAACATCTTCTTTAATATATAAATGATAATTTTTGTAGTATTCCTCCCTTAAAACAAACGTATTCTTATCTAAAATTCTATATTTATCATACTTATTAAAATACTCCTCATAAAGTTTTTTATGAAAATTAAACTTATCACTTTCTCTCATAGAAACTACTATCAAATCTTCTTTAGCACGAGATGCCGATGATACAAAAACATGTCCACTTTGATTAGTATAACCTATTTTACCACCAGTTGCATACTTATACATTGTAAGTAATTTGTTTTTATTATACCATAAATGTGTATTCATGTTAGATTCAACTAAATACTTTTTCTTACTATCTATCTCCATAAAAAGTTTATTATTTATAGCATACTTCATCAAAAGTGCAAGATCAAAACTAGTACTATAGTTTTTATTTATTTCGTCAAGTCCATGAGGATTTTCAAAAACAGTATTATTCATTCCTAAACTAAAAGCTTTTTCATTCATTTTATCAATAAATTTATCATACCCGAAAGTATTTTCAGCAATCACATTAGCAGCATCCCTGGCGTGAACAGAAAAGCAGCAAAAATTTGTTAAAATCAAATGTGTCATCTTTTGAATTTGACACA
>CAKVLD010000110.1 GCA_934755305.1 uncultured Clostridium sp.
AATTTCTAAAATCTTTATAGGGATATTTTATTACTATTCTTGTATGAATTAAAGACGTTAAAAACTTTGACGCTTACCTCATAACAAATAATAGGATAATCCTATCAATCAAAATTAGAATCAAAAAAACAAGAAATAGCAAAAAAATGCGACCAACAAAATGGTCGCATTTCTTATATAATTCTATTATTCTATCTATTTACTTTATATGGACATGTCCAATTACTTAGTTTAATAATCCCTTTTACCTCAACCTTATCTTCTCATATTATTAATCATTCCCCACATTTCATCAGCAGTTGTTACACCTTTAGATGATAATTGGAATGCTCTTTGTGTAATTATAAGATCTGTAAATTCAGTAGTCATATCAACGTTCGACATTTCTAAATAGCCTTGATATATATTGGTATCAGTAGCTAATTGAAGTTGTACTCCTTCAGTTGGAACAAATAAATTATCACTTATTGAAGTGAAAGCACTATCACCTATAGCTGTGTATACCGGAAGTTCTGCTATCTTTGTCAAACGACCATTTTCCTTCGAATAAATATTTCCATTATCATCAATTGTTAAAGTTGAAGCTCTTAAAGGAGAATTTTCTTCTGAATAACCATCTACATAATGTAATTCTACTTTATTTCCATTACTGTCTACTAACCTACCCAATGAATCTACTTTAAATGAACCATCTCTTGTATATGCAGTAGATCCATCTGCTAAAATTACTCTAAAATATCCTGGCCCATCTAACGCAAAATCTGTGCTTTGCCCTGTAACTTGCAAGTTACCTTGTGTATTATTTCTAAACCAATCAGTAGTTTTTACACCAGTACCCATAACTGCATCATTATTAGTACGATATCCCTTTCTATTAAGGCTTTCAGTTAATAAATCTTCAAATCCAACTTCAACACTTTTGTACCCTACTGTACTTGAATTAGCCAAGTTATTACTTATAGTATCTAACTTAGTTTGATTAGCATTCATACCACTTTTACTTGTACTTAAAATTCTATACATAAATCTTCTCTCCCCTTATAACTATACCTTACCTATTTGATTAGCAGCTTTATCTAAAGTTTCATCTAGCATAGTTACAAATTTTTGATTAGTTTCAAAACTTCTCATAACACTTATCATATCTGTCATTGCTGTCATTACATTAACATTTGAAGTTTCCAAAAATCCTTGCTTTACAGAAGAATTAGTATTATAAACTGGATTTTCAGCCTTATAATAATTATCTCGTATCTTAGTTACATTTTTATAATCCTCAAAATCTGCTATAGCTAATCTTTGAGTAGATACTCCATTAATAACAATATTATTATTACTGTCAACTACAAACTCAGAATTTCCTACATTAATAGGTTCAAGAGTATTAGTTCTATTATTTAATCCTAAAACTAAGTCTCCATTGTTATTTACCAAGTTTCCTTCATTATTGACTCTAAATTGACCATCTCTAGTGTACATTACACCATCAGCAGTTTGAACTGCAAAAAAGCCACTTCCGTTTATAGCAAAATCTGTTTCTTTTTGAGTTTGCTTAAAATCACCTTGTGAAAAGTCAGTGCTTATACCATCCATAGCTACTCCTAAACTTAACTTTCCAAGTTTTTGAGCAACATAAGTCTTTCCCGCCAACTTTTCCTTATTTTGAAGTAATACATCATTAAAACTCTTAGTTATAAGAGAATCTGACTTAAACCCTATAGTGTTAGCATTAGCCATATTATTAACAACAGTATTTTGCTTATTTTCCATAGCTATCATCCCTGAAACTGCCGTATACAAACTTCTAATCACTTGTATCATTCCTTTCAAATAAAGCTTTGCACTCACCTTCATAATGCATTCCTAAACTTCTAGCCTTTTCTTCAATCACTGCATCAGAAATACTTAATTTATATTCATAACCCATCATAAATAAAACACCTAATATTAGGCCTATTCCTATTCCAAATAGTATTTTTCTATCACTAAACAAAAGTACTATTTCTTTTGCTTTTTTAATAATTCTCTTACTAATTGTACTTCCCCCTTACCTAATTGAATCTTCTCACATATTTCATCATCATTAAAACCATTCTTTAGAAGCTCTTCTATTCTCTTTGTTTTACTGTTTTTATTTATGTTATCAATAACATCAGAATCTGCATTTAAAAGATAAGATAATTCACTTTCTTTTTCATTATAATTATTAGTGCTATTTTTTTTACCACTATTATTACCCTTAACATTATTTTCGTCCATGTTAAGACTATTCTTTAGTTCTAAAATTTCTTGCTGAATATCTAAAATACTTTCTGCCATATCTTTTCTTACTTCTGCAATTTTTAATTCTAAATCAGATATATTCTCTTGTTTCTTTGATAATACATCTTCAAAAGAAACTTTTTCATCTTTTTGGATTGCTCTAAAATTAATTACTATTAAACTCAAACCAATTATTAGTATTATTATTGCCATAGGACACCTTCTTTATAAGTAATTCATTGCCTGCATCTTTTCTCTAAGTTTTCTAATAGCTCGACTATGTAATTGACAAACTCTTGATTCGGAAACACTTAACACATTTCCTATTTCCTTAAGAGTTAATCCCTCATAATAATAAAGATTTAATACAATTCTATCTTTTTCTTTTAAACTTTCTATTGCTTTTGCAAGAATTTCTACTTCTTCTTCCTTTTCATAACACTGTTCTGGGCTTGGACTATTTTTATCTTCTATAACTCCCATTATAGTCATATCCTCGCCATCAGAAAAAATTATATCCTCTAATGATACTACTGAAATATAATTTATATAATTTTCAATTTCACCTATTTCACTTATACTTAAATTCATATACTTAGCTATTTCATCTATGGATGGCTCTCTATAATATTTTCTTTGTAAAGCTTCTATAGCTTCATTATATCTATTTAATTTATCCATAGCTCCCTTTGATATAGGTCTATTTTTTCTAATTTCATCAATAATTGCACCTTTTATTCTAATAGAAGCATATGAAGAAAACTTCATTCCTTTAGTTTCATCATATTTAGATATTGCATCCATTAAACCAATCATTCCATAACTAACTAAATCCTCATATTCCATATACTTATTCTTTCCCAAACTTACACGTGATGCAATATATTTTACAAGTGGTATATATTTTTCAACTATTTCTTTCTTTTCTTCAACAATTGCCAGGGTAGTCATTAACTATTCCTCCTCAAATCTCATTACACAAGTTCTCTCTTTTCTTAATGTCTTACACTTTTACAAGCTTATCCCTTTTTTATTAACATTTATAAATAAATTGTATATAATTTTATACCAACCTCATCTTGTATCTTCTTGCTTTTTTTCCACAAAAATCCTTACCATATTATTATAACATATTTTTATACATATCTTTTCCCCTTCTAATAAATTTTCTTTTATTTTTACTTTTAAATCCATAACTACTTAAGTTAATAAGAATATCTTCATCTTATTCACACATTCAAATCAAACTTCTCATCTTTACAATCTTAATTTGTCTATGAAAATAAATTAAATAATTTCTTAAACAAGCCATGTGCTCCTAGCACATTATTATTTTTTCTTCCTAACAATGTATTTGCAATTTTTTCTATACATATCGCCGAATCACTATTTGGAGATGATAATACTACAGGTACTTGAGATCGCACACTTTTAACTAAATTTCTATCTTCTAATATACATCCAAGATATTCAACTTTCATAAATAAAAACTTATTTATAGCTTTTTGAAACTTTTGAAAAGTTTCTTCTCCTTCTTCAATATTAAAAGCTCTATTAATAATAATTTTTGCATTTTCTTTAATATTGAAATGATCTGTAGCTTTCATTAAACTATACGCATCAGTTAATGATGTTGGTTCAGGAGTAGTTATTATAACTAATTCTTCTGAACAAGCTATAAAACCTAAAATAGTTCTACTTATACCAGCTCCAGTATCCATAAGTATATAATCAAATTCATCAAGTTCTTTTAATTTTTCAAGAAATAATTCTCTTTCTTGATCTTGCAATTCCTCAACTTGATTTAATCCTGATCCTCCTGGAAGTAATTTCACTCCAGCTGGTCCCTCTACTAAAATATCTTTAATACTTTTACCTCTCAAACAATCGAAAACTGTATATTTTGGATAAACCCCCATTAATACATCATCATTTCCCATACCAATATCAGCATCAAAAATAACCACTCTTTTCCCTTTTTGTTGAAGTTTTATTCCTAAGTTAACTACAAAGTTACTTTTTCCAACTCCACCCTTTCCAGAGGTTACAGTAATAATATTTGCTTTTTTCTTAAATTCTTTATGCTCTCCACTTGCTAATCTACGCAACTTTTCAGCTTGGTCTAACATAGAACTTCCTCCCCAGTAATAAACTGAACAATTTCATCTTTTGATGGTGATTTTATATCATCAGGTACATTTTGACCGGTTGTAATAAAACTTATAGGTTTTTTAGATAATCTTGAAATATTATATAAAGTTCCATATACTGAGGTTTCATCTAATTTACTAACAATTATATCCTTATACCCCAACTCTTTATATCCATCCAAAATTACTTTTATATCTTTGTTTTTAGTAATTGCACTTACAACTAAGCTTATATAATCTGGTTGTGCTTTTTCTATATAAGCTCTAAGCTCAGATAATTGCATTGCATTTTTACTACTTCTACCTGTTGTATCTATTAGTACAACATCACAATCCTTTAAAGCATCTACTGCTTCTTCCATTTCCTTTATCGTAATAACTACCTTAAATGGTATATTCATAATTTCAGCGTATGTCTTTAATTGTTCAACCGCACCTATTCTATATGTATCTACTGTAATTAGTCCTACTTTTTTATTCTCTATAAGAGAAAGTCTTCCTGCTAGCTTGGCTATTGTTGTAGTCTTTCCAACACCAGTAGGACCTACTAAAACTACTTTACCTTTAAGAGTTTCGTTAGATACCTCTACATCTTCTTTTAGAATTTCTTTTATAGCATCTCTAACATCTCCATTACCAATTCTTCTCTTAATATCTTCGTAATACTCAGTATCTATATCCATATCTTTAATAATACTTAGAAGCTCTTCTTCACTACCAGTATTCTCAATAACCTTATTTAAAAGTCCCTTTATTTCTAGTACTTCACTTTGTAAAGAACTTTCATGTTTATTTTTTATTTCTTTAACAGTCCTTGCTTTGATTTCTTTAGTCATTATCTTTTTCAAGTTTTCAATCGAATCCTTCACAACAACTTCTTCTTTAGGATATTCTTTTTTACTTTCATTACCATATAAAGAATTTTCTATGGCAGCAGTTACTTCAACTATTTTAGCTGAAAAAAATCCAGCAATTCCAGGCTTTCTAACCTTTCTTTGGCTTATAATAACAGCTTCCTTTCCTAAATCTTGTCTTATCTTGATAATAGCTTCATTAACATTATTTGCTTGATATTTCTTAATTATCATTTTATATAGATACAACTCCTTCAGCTCTTATTTCAACATCATTTGGCACTTCATTTAATGAAATTATCATTACATGTGGGAATGCCATTTCTAAAAGTTTTCTAAACACTGATCTAATATTTGGAGATACCAAAATAACTGGTTGATTATTATAGAAATAAACAGATTCAATAGTATCTCTAACACTATGGAATATTCTTGTTGTAGTATCTGGGTCAATAGATGGGAATGAACCTTGCATTGACTTTTGTATATTACTTGCAACAATTTCCTCTAACTGAGGGCTTAGTGTAATTACAGTTATTGCTCTATCTTCATTAATTAATTGGTTACAAATTGTTCTTCCTAAAGCAAATCTAACATATTCAGTTAGTAACTCTATATCTTTTGTATTTCTAGAATTATCAGCTAATGATTCCATTATAGTAACCATATCTTTTATTGGCACTTTCTCTCTTAATAGATTTTGTAATACCTTTTGTAATTCACCTATAGTTAATAAATCTGGTATTAATTCTTCAACAACAGCACTATATTTTTCCTTAGTATTTTCAACAATAAGTTTAACTTCTTGTCTACCTAATAATTCATAAGAATGTGCTTTAATTGTTTCAGTTAAATGAGTTACCATAACAGTTGTAGGATCAACTACTGTTAAACCTTTAATTTCTGCTTCTTCTCTTTGATCTTTATTTATCCATACAGCTGGTAAATTAAATGTAGGTTCTACAGTTTTTATTCCTCTAATATCTGAAGTATCTCCATTAGGGTCCATGCAAAGTAACATATTAGCCATAAGTTCAGATGATGCTATTACTGTCCCCCTAATTTTTATAACATATTCATTAGTTTTTAATTGAAGATTATCTCTTATCCTTATAGGTTGGACAACAATTCCCATTTCAATTGCACATTGTCTT
>CAKVLD010000111.1 GCA_934755305.1 uncultured Clostridium sp.
AAAACACCATTATAATTTGTTTTATTTTTAACTTTAATAATTTTATTTAAACTTTTACCATTTTCATCTATTTGTTCATATTCAGTACATGTAAAGTTATAATTATTTTCTTTCATAAATTTTAATTGACATTCTAATTTATTACTTATCCATAAATCATCACTATCTAAAAATGCCATATAATCACCTGTAGCTAATTCCATTGCTTTTGTCCTCGCAACTGCTGCTCCTGAATTCTCTTCAAGCAAATAATATCTTATTCTACTATCATTATCTGCATATTTCTTAACAACCTCGTAAGTATTATCAGTAGAACAATCATCAACAATTATCATTTCCCAATTTTTATATGATTGTTTTAAAACTGACTCAATGGTTTCACCGATAAACCTCTCACAATTATATGTAGGTGTTATAATTGAAATTAATTCACTCATTACTTATTCACCTCATTGCTGATTATTTCTTCTACACTTTCACTATATTTATCTTTACTAAATACAGCTAAAACTGTTTCTACCATTACTTTTATCTCACCATGAAACGTAAATTCCTTAATACTATTTAAATTAAAATACATTTTTTTTGGCAAAACTTCCTCAATATAAGTTTTATCTACATTATTAGCTATTTCAAGGATTTTATCTTCATCTTTAAACTTAATGCTTGCCTTAGATGTTATCCCAGCTGGTAATAATAATGTTGCTAACATTTCATTAGTATATTTTTCTACATATTTAACTACCTCTGGTCTAGTACCAACAAAACTCATATCGCCACATATAACATTTAAAAGTTGTGGAATTTCATCTAATCTAAGTTTTCTTATTTTTTTCCCTACCTTAGTAATTCTAGGATCATCACCAACTGTTACTTGTGTTCCTATTTTATCAGCATTCATAACCATCGTTCTAAACTTAAAAATTTTAAACTCTTTACCATACTGAGTAACTCTAACTTGCCTGTAAAATACTGGCCCTCTATCTGTTAATTTAATTGCTAATGATACAACTAACATAATAGGTGATAAAACTATTAATAATATTAAAGCTACAATTAAATCAAAAATCCTTTTATATAATAAATGAGTTTTCTTTTTGCTTAATATTTCATAATAATATCTTACTTCATTATTTTTCATATTATCTGGAAGCTCATCCCATTTTATTAACTTCATTGTTTACCCTCTTAAAATTTCTCTTAAATTTTCAACGACATATTCTACATCGTCATTACTCATTAATGTATTTAACGGTAAAGTAATACTATTCTTATACATATTAAAGCCATTAGGATAATCATTAATTTTAAACCCTAAATTTTTATAAGCAGTCATCATTGGTAATGGCTTATAATGAACATTTGTAGCTATTCCTTTCTCCGCCATCTTAACTATTACTTTATTTCTAAACTCTTCATCTTTACCATTTAATCTCACTATATATAAATGTCCACTTGATTCAGAACTTTCATCATAATGTTTTAATATTTTAACGTCACATCCTGACAATAATTCATTATACCTATTAATTAATTCTTTTCTTCTACTTAACACTTCATCATATCTTCTTAATTGAGATAAACCTATTGCTGCAGCTATATCTGTCATATTACACTTATAAGCTGGACTAATTATGTCGTATTCCCATGCTCCTAGTTTTGTTTTTGCTAATGCATCTTTTGTTTGCCCATGCAATGAAAGGGTCATTAAATGTTGATAAATATCACTGTTATCTATGCCATTTATATCTCTCCAAGTTACAGCGCCACCTTCAGCTGTTGTAAGGTTTTTTACTGCATGAAAAGAAAAACTTGTAAAATCAGCTATATTACCACTCATTTTACCTTTTTGTTTAGCTCCAAAAGAATGTGCAGCATCAGCTATAACAGCTATTCTTCCTATTTTATCCTGTATTTCGTTGTTAGCTTTAAATAGTTCTTTTTTACTTTCCACTAGTTTAAATATTGCTTCATAATTACAAATAACACCTGCTAAATCAACTGCAATTATTGCTTTTGTCTTTTCGGTAATTGCTTCTTCTAATTTATTTAAATCCATTTCGTAACTCTCTGGTGCAGTATCAATTAAAACTATTTTAGCTCCTACATGATCTATTACACTAGCTGATGCTGTATATGTATATGCAGATGTTATTACTTCATCTCCTTTACCTATTCCTAATAGTCTCAAAATTAATTCCA
The DNA here is from genome assembly GCA_934755305.1 of uncultured Clostridium sp. Lineage (GTDB taxonomy): Bacteria > Bacillota > Clostridia > Clostridiales > Clostridiaceae > Clostridium. Next base: position 2,203 of record CAKVLD010000111.1, read on the forward strand.
TACCTGCAGTTGCTGAATTTAAACAAACTGCTCTATTTGTTTCGCAATATTCAGCTATTTTAGCTTCAAAAGTTTTTGTTCTCGGTCCTGTAGTAATCCAGCCACTTCTTAAGGCGTCTACTACTTCTTGTATATCTTCTTCTCTTATATCTGGTGGTGAAAATGGTATATTTCTCATTTGTACTCTCCTTTAATTAAAGTTTTATTTAAGATACCTTGCTATTTACTTCCTCTGGTTCCTTATACGTAGGTACATATTCTTTAAGTTTTTCCCTAAGCATTTGTTCATTTCCGCTAATAGCAATATTTAAAAGTTCATTTATTTTTTTTTCTATATCATCAAATTCAAATTCACCTGGTTTACCGATAAATATTTTTTTATGCTTTGTTTCTGTTAATCCTTCTTCATTCATTAAAAGCTCTTCATAAAGCTTTTCTCCTGGTCTAAGTCCTGTAATTTGAATTTCAATATCTTTGTGTGGTTCAAAACCTGAAAGCTTAATAAGATTTTCAGCTAAATCATAAATTTTAACTGGTTCTCCCATATCAAGGACAAATATTTCTCCACCTTCTGCATAAGCACCAGCTTGAAGTACAAGTTGTGTTGCTTCAGGTATGGTCATAAAGTATCTTGTAATATCTTTATGTGTTAGTGTAACAGGTCCACCGTTTGCAATTTGCCTTTTAAATAAAGGAACTACTGAACCATTACTACCAAGTACATTACCAAATCTAACAGCTACAAATTCAGTTTTACTTACCTTATCAATGGACTGAATAATCATTTCACACATTCTCTTTGTTGCACCCATTACATTAGTTGGGTTAACTGCCTTATCAGTAGATATTAAAACAAATCGTTCAACATTATGTTTACTAGCAAGCTTTGCCACATTAAAAGTACCTACAACATTATTTTTAATAGCTTCTGCTGGACTATCCTCCATAAGAGGTACATGTTTATGAGCAGCTGCATGGAATACCACTTGGGGGCTATACTTGTTATATACTTGTTTTAGTTTAACTTTATCTCTTACTGAACCAATTAAAGTTACTAAATTTAAATTAGGATAATTTCTTTTTAATTCATTTTGTATTTCATAGGCATTATTTTCATAGATATCGAAAATAATAAGCTGCTTAGGTTCAAATTTAGCAATTTGTCTACATAATTCTGATCCAATAGAGCCACCACCGCCAGTTACAAGTACAACTTTACCTTCTAAATAATCTGCTATTCCTTCATGATCTAAGTTAATTGCTTCTCTTCCTAATAAATCTTCTACATTCACATCTCTTATTTTATTAATGGAGAATTTTTCATCAATCATTTCAGCTACACCTGGCATTATTTTCACTGATACTTTAGCATCTTTGCACTTATCTATTATGCCTCTTAACGATTCATCCTTAATTGAAGCAATGGCAATAATAATTTCATCAATATTCTTTTCTTGTGCAATAGACACAATATCATTTCTATTACCTAAAACTTTAATTCCATTTATATATGTACCAAGCTTTTGGCTATCATCATCAATAAATCCAACTACTTTTTTTCCTAGCTGTGGATGTTTTTTATATTCTGATGAAACTAAAGCTCCTCCTTCGCCTGCTCCTATAACAAGCACCATCTTTATGTCTTCTTTATTCTTTATCTCAGTAAATTTTAATGCTCTTCTTAAGACTCTCCAATAAATTCTTACGCCACAACAAGTTATCATTACCATTATTCCAGCAATAATAGATACCATAATTGGTACTCTGCTACTTACAAATAATGATATGATAATGTTTATAACCATGGCTGATATAGAAGCTATTACCCCATTAATAAACTCTCTATATCCTGCAAGAGTCCATATACTGTTATATTGTTTAAAACAGTAAAAAATTAAAATATATATAGCTACAAAAAATGTAATCTTTGTACTATGTTTTATAAATATTGAAGTTATTTCTGCTAGCTTATCATGCTGATAAAGTCTAACAATAAAAGCTAAATAATATGAAAAGAATATTAAAATTATATCAATAACTAATAAAGTAGCTATTTTAAATTTCCTATTTCTAAATAATATAAACTTATCTCCCACATTTATCCCCCTATCCTTTTTATTTTTTATTTTGTTGTTATCCATAAATACTTTTGGTTATTCTCCGTAATAATAGTAATTATTTTTCTTATTTTCCACTCCATTTAATACAGTACCAATAACTTTTCCTTGTACCTTCTTAATTAAATCCACAGAATTTAAAACCATTTCCCTTTTAGTAGATCCAGCTCTTACCACTAGTAGTACCCCATCTGCTTTAGTTGATAATACTTGTGCATCAGTCACTGCTTGTAGTGGTGGTGTATCAAGAATGATATATTTAAATTCCTTCTTCATTTCTTCAATAAAAGCAGTCATAGCTCTAGACGCTAACATTTCTGAAGGATTTGGTGGAATTTTTCCTGCTGTTATTATTGTTAAGTTTTCATTATATTTATTAGCTACTTCTTCAAATAATTTTTTTCTTAATAAAAGCTCTGCTGTTCCAGCTGCATTTGATATTTTAAACTTCTTATGTATTGAAGGTTTTCTCATATCACAATCCACCAATAAAACACTATTACCACTTTGGGCTAAAGCAATTGCTAAATTTCCTGCAGTAGTTGACTTTCCTTCTCCTGGCACTGAACTTGTTACCACAATTACTCTATACTCATCATCAAAAGAAGAATATTCAATATTAGATCTTAAACTTCTATAAGCTTCTGCATCAATTGATTTTGGTGCTTTTTCCATTACAAACATTATATTTTCCTCCTAATCTAAATCAGACATTGGAATAACTCCAAGTACAGGTATATCTAAATCTTTTTCTAATTGTTCTTTATTTTTATAAGTGTTATCTAAATATTCTAGTAAAAATACTATACCGAAACCTACCATCATTCCTAAGATAAAAGCTATAGCTATATTCATAGTTTTATTGGGAGCCACTGGATTCTTTGGTAATTCTACACTTTCAAGGATTTTTACATTTCCATTAGGTACTAATTCTTCTGCCTTAGTTATAAATTCATTTGTTATGCTTTCTAAGATATTTTTTGCAATACTTGGACTTTTACTTTGATATGATATTTGTAATATTTGAGTTCCTGTAAGTGTATTTACAGTTATACCATTTAACACACTGTTTACAGATAAATCATATTCACTATTATCTATAGCCTTATTCACTAAATCCTTAGTTTTTATCAGCTCTGAATATGTTTTTATTAAGTTTTGGTACATAGAAACATCGCTGGAATTATATCCTTCTGATTCAGCACCTTCTTTACCTATAAATATCTTTGTACTAGCTTCGTATGTAGGTGATATTATAAAAAAACTAAAAATTCCTGACACTACTGTTGCTAATACAGTTGTTAAAGCTATTATTTTCCACCTTTTTTTCACTGCATCTATTATTTCTGATATGCTAATTACTTGTTCTTCCATATATTTTATACTCCTTTTTTCTTAAGATTATATTCATATATAAATCCATGGCATATTATATCATCTAATTTCGACTCTTCAAAATCCATACACGCCCTTAATTTACTATTTTTTACATTTCTTTCGTCACTTTTGTTGTTTTTTTAATAAAATTAAAAACATTATGTTGTTATTATATTTTTTATTTTTCTTCTTAATAATTTACATAATATATCGTCGTATTTTGTCAGACGATTTTTAAAAAAATTTTATTTATATTAAATTTATTATTATACTTATTAAAGTTTATCACATGTTTTATCAATATCAAAATTTAAAATATCCCAAATAATTTTTTCCTTTCTTTTATAAGGTTTATTTTTCTTTTTACCTCTTTATCATCTAAGATTAGTTGTCCATTTTTAATAAATTCATCTTTATAGTTACTTAAAATTTCTAAACACTCTTTTGATATATGTGTGTTTCTTCTTCCATCAGAATGAGCATCTGACCCACATATATAATAAACCCCATTACCTAAGTAATTCAATGCTAATTTCTTAACTTCCTTGCCAAAATCGCCCACTATACTGCCTGCGTTTAACTGAAATAAATATCCTTCTTTAATAAAATCATTAATTAAACTAGGCTTTTTAATAAATGGTATGTATCTTTCTGGATGAGCAATAATTGGTACAATTCCCTTTAATGTTAGTTCATATAAATTATCAATAACATTATTAAC
>CAKVLD010000112.1 GCA_934755305.1 uncultured Clostridium sp.
GATAAGGGAAGAAAATATGATACTTATGAAAAGTTTGGAGTTTTAGAATATAATTTAGTTGAACAAACTGGATTTATTGTACAACATAAATTAATTGATGGAGCGTATCAAATAGTTAATGTATATAAAAATAATGATGAGTATGAATCTGTTGTTTTTCCAGATTTAAAAATAAGTTTAAATGATATATTTGAATAAGTTAAATAAGTCTAAAGCACCTATTAATTAGGTGCTTTTTCTATTGGTAAAAGATTAATTAATAAAATGTATTTACAGCATAATTTTAATTATATAACAATAATAATAAAATAAAAACACATTAATTAAATTAATGTGTTAATAATAAATAAATATATCATGATATATCAATATAATAAAATATATATATTATTAATTGGATAGAATATAAAAATAATAAAGTATTGACAAAGTTATATTGGGAGAAGTATATTTGTTAAAGGGAATATAAGGTTATAAACTTGGTGAGTAGTTTATAATTAAATTTAAAAATAAACAATTTTGATATTATATAAAAGGGAGAGTATTATGAATAGAAATGAGCTAATAAGAAGATATAATGAAGGGATAAAAATTAGTTATATATTCTTCTGGGGACATAAATCAAGAAATAATTTTGTTGATAGAACTTGCCTTAGTCAATGGTATATAAGCTATTTTAAAGATGAAGAAAGAGAGTATTGTTGTATGGAGCAATACATGATGTATAATAAAGCAAAGCTATTTAATGATCATAGTACTGCAGCAGAAATTATGTGTGTAAGGGATCCTAAAAAAATAAAGGCTTTAGGTAGAAAAGTAAAAAACTTTAAAGAGGAAGTATGGGATAAGAATAAGTTTGAAATAGTTGTAAGAGGTAACGTATTAAAGTTTTCACAAAATAAAGAGTTAAAGGAATTTTTACTTTCAACAAATGATGCTGTGTTGGTAGAAGCTAGTCCCTACGATAAGGTTTGGGGTGTAGGGTTAAAAAAAGATGATATTAAAATAAATAACCCTAATAAGTGGCAAGGAGAGAATCTTTTAGGCTTTGCACTTATGGAAGTTAGAGAAAAATTACTTAAGAAAGAGAAGAGTTAGTGTTTATGATTAATTATAACTATTTATATATTTTATCTATAATCATTTTTGGAGGATGGTTATTTATAGGAGCTGCATTGCTGTATATTTATGAAAAAATGGGAGTTAAGAGGAATTGGATTGCTTTAATTCCTTTTCTAGGATATAAACCTTTGTTTGACTATGTAGGAATAAGTTATTGGACCATGTTAGTGATTTTTATCCCTAAGTTTGGAACTGATATTTTTATGTTTTTAATTTCTTTTATATTATTCAAATTTGCAGAGAAAACTAGACAAAGACCATTTTTCACTATGGGAATTTTACTTTTACCTGAAGTGTTTCTTCTGGTTATGGCTTTTAAAAAAGATGTTAACTATAACTACATAAGTGAATTAGATTTATTAGAAAGCCAGATTTTAGAGTTAGAAAAAGAAGAATTATTAGAGGATAAAGATAAGCATAATTAAAGTTTTATGCTTATCTTTATTTTATATTTTAAATATTATATAGAATGAATATAGATATTTGATTTAGAATCTAAAGCTGGATAGTTTTCAATTAATGAATTTATAAATAGTTTTTCATAGTAATAGATGCTGTTTAAAGTTCTATTATCACTTGAAAATCTCATAATGTCCACTGAAAATGAATTAAGCAGGATTTTCTCTAAATCATTTTTTATAAAGAAGAATAAATCTTTTTTAGGATGATAGTTATAAAATGATTTAACATTGCTTCTTGAGATTAAATCTACAGAGATACTTGAAAAGAACTTGAAATCTTCATCTGAAAACTCTGAAGATAAATCAATATTGCTTAAAGGGTTTATTTTATTTATATAACCATAGTGTTTTTCAAGTTTATCAAAGAATAAATTAATAAATTCAACAGCTGCTGTATTATCATAATCAACTAATGGGTCATTTGAAAATTTAAATAGTTTATCCAGTTCTAATTTTTTATATTGCTCTAGAATGAAGTTGTTTAAAGTTGAAAAATACTTTGTTTCAAGTTGAATTTCATTATATCTCTTAATTAGGGTATGTACTTCTTCAAACACCCAATATTCTTTAGCATTATCTAAAAGTATAATCTTTTGGTATCCATCATCATATTCATAAGGTGCTTCAGGAAGAATTATATCTTTTAAAGCATCAATGTCGTTGGGATTAAGAATACTATTTAAATAAGAGTCCTTTTCTAAAATAGTATCGCTTAATTCTTTTATATTGTCATAAGAAATATTAATATTCAAATCATTAAGTCTGTTACAAAACATCTCATCAGAAGTTAAGTCTAAAATTTCTTTAAATGGTTTCTTTATAACTTTAACTCCATTATCAAAAAGATCTTTAATTGAATAAGAAGTAGAGTTTTTGCTGCGTAATATTATTTGATTATTTTGAAATTGATTTTCTATCATTAAGGTTATTAAAGTAGCTCTTGTTAATGTTTGGGAATGGGGTCTTCCTCCAACGTAAGAAACTATAAGTTTATCATATGTCTCATTTTTGAAATTTAGTAATAGTTTAGTGCTCATTTATGTAAAACTCCTTAATTAATTATATTTAAATTTTAAATTAAATTATTAGTATTAACAACAAAAAAATATATATCTTTTTCATGTTTGTATATCTGCTTAAAATAAATCTATATATGTAAAAGCGTAAAAACAATATGTATATTATCATAAAACATATGTAAAATTAAAATAAGTATTGACTGCCAATATAAAAAAAAGTATACTTTTACTTAATAAAATGTAAAAAATTATAATATGTTTTGGTAAATGGAAAAGAATGAAGGTAAAATGTGAATTTCTATATTGCAGATACTCATTTTGGGCATGAAAAGGTCATTGAATTTTGTAGAAGACCATTTAAGAATATTGAAGAAATGGATGAAGTTATTATTAAAAATTGGAATGAAGTTGTAGGTCATGAGGATCATGTTTATATATTAGGAGATATGATATATAGAAATAAAAAGGAACCATCTTATTATCTAAAGCAGCTTAAAGGACATAAACATTTGATTTTAGGTAATCATGAAGAGTATTTAAAAGAGTTAAAAGAGCCATTTAAGCATTTTGACACCATAGATCAATACTTGGATATAGTTGATAAGGGAAGAAGATGCATTTTATTTCATTATCCAATAGCATCTTGGAATGGAATGAATAGAAAGGCTTATCACATTCATGGCCATATTCATAATAATTATCATAGAGGGGACTTTTTAACTCATGAAAGAGCATTAAATGCAGGAGTTGATATAAATAACTTTAAGCTTGTTAAATTAGAAGTGCTTATTTATAATAATGAAAAATATAAACTTACAAACTTATAAATTGGTGGGAGGGGATATTGTTTATGAAGGATAATATTAGAAGTATAGAAGATGGATATAACTTTATAAGTGCTCCTTATAGAGGATATAAAAATTTTTATAAAGACTTTAGAGAGTTTAGAAATAGCAAGAGACCATTTAATGCTTTTAAAAGTGATTTGGATTTTAAACATTCAATTAAAGAAATTAATAGAATAAGCAAGATGGTAAAGGATGATTGTGAAAAGCTATCTGGTTATTTAAAAGAAGATAATAAGAAAGTGATAGATGGAGAGTCAAATAATAAAAATCAAGAGTATTTAGTGTTTATAAGAGAATTATCAGAAGAGATAGATAGTTTAGAAGATATGGCAAATGTAGTAGATAATCTTAAAGATTTTATAAGAAATAGTAATTTTGTTTATTATGAAAGTAAATTAATTAGTTTATTAAACTTTACTCTATATGACATTGAAGAGTATTTAAATGGTTTAAATGAAAATTTAGTAATAGAATTTAATGATTATATTTCAAGTGGTGGAAAAATCATAGGGAATCCCAACTTTAAATTTAACATTTATGATCAATACAAAAGGATGGAAGAGTTAAAGGAAGTAATCTCAAATAAGGAATTACATAATATTTTAGGATTATATGATAAGTGCATGAATATTAATAAGAGGTCATTTGATTTATTACAATATTATTTAAATATAAACATCATAATTGATGATAAAGTGAAGTTTCAGGAAATGATTAAATTAATAGAGTATGATCTTACAAATATGAGGAATTCCATTAATAAAATAGGGGATATCACTACTTATCTAAATGGTAAAGTATTAATTTCTAATTATATAGATAATATGAAGATTTATATTTGTGAAGAACTTTATACGCTATATGAAATGTGTTGTGAGTATTATGATAACATGCAGTTTTACTATATAGAACGTGTAAATGAATACTTTGTTGAAAATGTAACTTAATAAAGAAGTAAAGAGAGTGTATATAGTGTTTATGAAAGATAATGTTAAAAATATAAAAGATTTATATGACTTTATAAGTAAGCCTTATATAGCATATAAAAATGCTTGCAAAAAATATGAAGAAGTTGTAGGTGGAAATGATGAGATTTCACCTATAAAAGAAGAGTTACGCTTTGAATATTTAATTCAAGATATTAATAGAATAAGTAGAATAGTAAAGGATGATTGTGAAAATATCTCTATTTATTTAAAAGAAGAAAATAAGAAAGTGATAGAGGTAGATTTAAGAAACAAAAATGAAGAGTATTTAGTATTTATAACAGAATTATTAGAAGAGATAGATAGTATAAAAGAAACAGCAACTGTAGTGTATAATCTTAAAAATTTTATAAAAAGCTATAACTCTGCTTATTGGGAAAATAAAGTTATGAGTGCATTAAAATTTACTTTATATGAAATTAGAGATTATTTAGAAAAGTTGAATAAAAGTTTAAATATAGAGTTTAATGATTATATTACAGGTGGTGAGAAAAGTATCATAAATTCTAATTTTAGATTTAATATTTATGATCAACATAAAAATATGCAATCTATAAAAAAAGTAATTTCTAATCAGGAATTACATAAGATTTCAATGCTATATGATAGAGGTATGAATATAGTTAAGAAGTCATTTCAATTATTGAAATATTATCCAAATATAAATAGCATAATTGAGTATAAAATAAGATTTCAGAGATTAATTACCTTAATGGAGTCTGATATTAAAGATATTAAGCATTCTATAGAGCAAATTGGTAAAATAGCTGATTATTTAAATGGGAAAGTATTAATTTCAAATTATACAGATGAAATAAAGATGTGTATTTGTGAAGAGTTATATTCATTATACAAAATATGCAAAGAATATTATGAGAATATGCAACTTTATTATATAGAAAGTGCAAATAAATACTTTGTTAAAGTATCGCAAGTAAACAAAAATATGGGGTGTTATGAAGTGCAGGAGTATATAGAAAAAAATCAATATACAGGTGATATTGAAGCTTTAATGGATGAAATAATAGAAGAAAATATTGAAGCGTTAAAGGAGCTTGCAAAATAAATGAAACAGATATTATTAAGTGATTTAGAAGTATTTCAAAAAAAGATAATTAATAAGACTGGTGGATCTTCTGGAATTAGAGATGAAAAACTGTTGGAATCAGCATTGATGAACGGCATATTAACCTTTGATGGCATAGATTTATATGATGACATAGAAATGAAAATTGCTGCTATTGTTTATAGTTTAATAAGCAATCATGGATTTATTGATGGAAATAAGCGTATAGGAGTGTCTGTCTTAATATTACTATGCAAATTAAATGATATAAAGCTAGATTATACACAAGAGGAGCTTATTACACTTGGCATAACAGCAGCAAAAGGAGAAATGAAAAAGGAAGATATTTATTCTTGGATTTATAACCATAAGGATGAATCCAATAAAGAATTAGAAGATAAATAGTAGTGTTAGTTTTTAATATAAATATATTTAAGGAGGGGAGATAGATGTTTAATAGAGAGAAGTATATAGAGTTTAAAAAAGATTTACAATTAAAGTATCCTTTTTTAAATATAGTATCAAATAATATTGGGAGCTTTATAGATGGGGATAAAGGGATTTTCTTTATAGAAAGTAGCAAATCTTTATCTGAAGAAGAAAAAAGTAGTATAGACACATTTTTCTCAAAATATGATTTTAAGTGTAGTTTTCAAAAAATAAATATTATGGAGTTTAATAAAGAGTTATTGAATTTTATATTTGAATATATAGATAGATTTGGAAGTTTTACTTATTCAGATGATGATATTGGGG
>CAKVLD010000113.1 GCA_934755305.1 uncultured Clostridium sp.
TAGAAGATATAGAAGAGGAATGTAGTAAAATAATAAAAGGACTTAACAATTAAATAAGTTATTTATGTTAAAGCTTACAAAAAAAGCTACCTTAAATAAGTATTAAAAACTTATTTTAAGGTAGCTTTTTACTATAATATGAAAAATGATGCAGCTATAATTAAATAAACTGCAAGTAATTGAACACCCTCAAGCCAGTTAGATTCTCCATCATGAGAAACCCTATTAGCTATAAGTACAGATGCAATAAGTGCAATTAACTCAAATGGATTAAATACTATACTCATAGGTGTGAAAAATAAGCTTATAAATATTAAAACTGGTGCAACAAATAAAATTATTTGTAAACTAGAACCTACAGCTATTTCAAGAGCAACAGATGAAGATGAGCTAGAAATTATGATGGGAGCACCAGCAGAACATGTTTCTGGTTTAAGAGAAGTATTTAAACAACAATTATTAGATAAAGAAATAGAGTTTAAATATAAAGCTGAGAAAAGAAAAATAAAAATAAAAAAAATAGGTGTTATAGGTGAAGGATTTGCAAGTTATTTTACATTACCATCTGCAGTTAGAAATGTAAATGGAAATTTAGGAATAATAGATATTGGAGGAAGAACTATTAATATAGCAACTTTTATTAATGGAAAACAAGATAAGGTTTGTACTCTGAATTTTGGAATTATAGATTTAAAAAACAATTTATTAAAAGAGTTGAAAAAAGCAGGAAAAGACTATGATATAAATACAATTGAGAATTTACTTGCTAATGGAAAATTGAATATTGAAGAGAAAGAAAAAGAAACTCTTATAAAGAAAATTATAAATGATACTAAATTATATAAAATTGATATAAATTTATATTCTTGGTTTATAATTGGAGGAGGAGCTATAGATATTGGGAATATATTAGATAATTATTTTGGAAAAGATTCTATAGTAAAAGATGCATTATACACTAATGTTCTAGGTTATTATAACTTTATGATAGCTAAATGGGGGGTGTAGATATTGTCTAAACAAAAGAATAGAATAATGAAACCAGTATATTTTAATTTAGCAGATGATAAAGAACGAGAAATAAGTGAATGGCTAGATGAAAAATTTACAAGCTTTGGTGGTTTAGTTAAAGATCTTTTATACTTACAAATGCAACAAGAAAAAGGGCTAATAAAACATATCTCAACTAAAATTGAAAAGGAAGATAATATAAATATTGAAACTAGTGTAGATATAAATGATATAGATGTATCAGATATAGACTGCTAACATTATACCAAATCATAATAGAACAAATATAAATGCTACTGTTAATCATATATCAGTAGCATTTTTTATGTATTTTTTATGTACACATCCTAATCCCATCCTAATAGCTTTTTTTCTAATTCATCATAATCATAATCCCGCCCATTGAAATTATTGAATTTGGTTTTAGTCGTATTTTTCTTTGGCTCTATGAACTCACCAGGTTTGACCATTTTTATCATAAGAGCAACAAAATTATCAGCATTTTTATTTTTAAAATAATTATATATTTTTGATATATGTTTAAGATCACCACAAGCACTATTATATATTTTTCTTGCTTCTAAAGCTGATATATTGTGATCCTTCATCATAAGAATTATTGATTTTACTTCATCTTCAGAAGAAACCTTAGCTTCTTCTTCCATTGATATTGTAGCTGCTATTTCATCAGCGGCTGAAATACTATTAGAAATTTTTTTATTATTAGATTTAATATAAAATCTTAGTGACGTTACTTTTCTTCCGACTTTAATCTCTTCAAATTCAAAATATACATCTGTTAAATTTTTCAATTCTTTTTTAGTTGTCTCAAGAATATATCTTTTAAAATCATAATATCTGGGATATAGATTTTCTATTTTTAAAATCTTTCTTAAATCATCAATAGATATATCAATATATTTTTGTTTTTTAAATTCATTACATTTTAGAAGTTCGTATATTCTAGGAGAATACTTACTTTTCATGCTTAAAATGTTTGCTAATTTATATTGTGTAAACATACTATTTAATTTTAACATATAGGGCTTCAACCTTGGAGAAAACTCTAATTCAACAAAACCAGTTCCTTTTTCATATATAGCACTACTAAGCCAAGCAATTTGAATTGTTTTTTTTCCTTCCTCAATTTCAAATACTTTTTTCATTAGTTCTTTTGTTAATTTAGGAACTTCAGTGTATTTTGTTTTAGTATCAACACCTAAAAGTTTCATAAAATCACTTATTCTAAAGATATAAGGCTTAAACTCTTCATCATCCGGTTGTACCATACTAGCAAGAGTAAGTATTAACTTTTGCTCTTCTAAGCTTAAATCATAACTAGAATTCATGATAAAATAATTTGATTTTGTTACTAAATAATCACTATTCATTAAATCACCCTTTCAACTATATTTTACCAAAATAATGACGAGTGTCAATAGCTATACTCGTTCTCGTTTTAAGGTACGTATTTCTCGTTTTAAGGTACGCATTTCTCGTTTTAAGGTACGCATTTCTCGTTTTAAGGTACGCATTTCTCGTTTTTTAAAACTTTAAATTTAGTAATATCAATGGTTTGAATGGCCTCCAAAACATATAAAACAATATATATAAAACATATAAAACAACAACTATTAGTTGTGGTAGCATTTTCAAAATTGGAAATATTCTGTTATTTTATTGACAATAAGAACATAAGTTCTATAAAATAGATAAAAAATGAGTTTGAAAAATATTGTTGTTAAATAAACTGAGTTAAAAATGAAACAAAATGGAACGAATATGAAATTAAGCAAAGAGAAAACAGTTTAAAATAAATATATAAATAATTTAGAGGAAGTGATACAAATGAAGCCACCAATTAGCAGAATGGGCGGGAAAAGCAAACTTAGGAAAATAATAACGGAGAAAATACCTAAGGATCATATATGTTATGTTGAGCCATTTTTCGGAGCTGGGTGAGTATATTTCGCAAAAGAAGAAAGCAAGGTAGAAGTTATAAATGATAAAGATAGAGAGCTTATAAATCTTTTTAGGATGATAAAAGAGCATCCAGGAGAAGTCGAAAGATTATTAGATTTTGAGTTCATAAGTAGAGACAAGTTCAAACAATATAAGTCTATAGATGTAGAAGGATTAACTGAAATACAGAGAGCTGTACGCTTTTTATATATAATTAGTAATAGCTTTGCATCTAGGGGAGTATCCTTTGGATATACAGCTATGGGAAAGCCTTGTCAGAAGATCTATGATGTTCAAAATGAATTGATGCTATTAAGAGATAGATTAAAAAATACAATAGTTGAAAATAAAGATGCTATAGAGATAATAAAAAAATATGATAGGCCAACAACTTTTTATTTTTGCGATCCACCATATTTAGGAACTTCAGGATATGGTGCAGAAGCTAAATTTACTTTAGAAGATCATATAAGATTAAGAGATACATTATCAAATATATCAGGAAAATTTCTACTTACAATAAATGATTGTGAAGAGATTAGAAAATTATATAAAGACTTTCATATTCAAGAAGTAATGGTGCATTATTCAGTTTCAAGACAACAAACAGCAAGAAAAGAATATGGGGAGTTGATGATCACCAATTATGAGAATTAGTGCTAATGATAAGATGTTAATAGATTATTACCAAAGATTAAAGAGAAGAAAGCAACTGAAGAATGAAATAGATACATTAGAAAATAGTAGAAAACAGTTAGAGTGTTATTCGATGGGAGTATATAGGGAAAGTATAATAAATAGAATTAATGCCAATAAGGAGTTATTAGCAAAAAAGAATCTAGAATATAATATTTTACTAGAAGATACTCTAAAGATTGAGTCAATTATTTTAGTACTCGATGAGGAAGATAAAGAAATATGTGATATGAGATTTAACAAGCAAAGAGATTATCAAGCAATAGGAGAATCTCTTTGTCTTAGTAAATCTACAGTTTGTAGAAAAGTAAAAGGTATTATTAATAAAATTAGCAAAGAATTAGAGTAAGAAGCTCCACCTTACTTACTCAATTCTTCAGCTTTATCGTAAAGTTCATTAACAGTACAAATAAATTTACCTTTGATTTCTAGAGTCTTAAATTCCTTACAAGTATAAGTAGTTTCAACAAATTCAGGATCAGTGCTATGAGGTTTTAATGTAACCATATCATGATTACTGTTTAAAATTAATTCTTTTAAGGTTAAACAATTATCAATAGAAATAGCCAATATATCACCAGACTTAATATCAGAGCAAGATGCTTGTAATGACATTAAAACTATTTTCTCTCCATGCTGGCATATTTCATTCATAGATTCTCCTGAAGCAGTAACAACAAAATAAGATGATATTTTATCAGGATTTAATGGTGGAATTAAAGGAAGATCAATGAAATCTTCAATATCATTTTCTGGCTCTATTGGACTACCACAAGCGATACAACTAAATTCAGGAATAGAAATATACTCAACTTCTATTTTAGGAGAATCACTTAAATCTTCAATTCCTGCAGAAATATCTTTTTTTATATCTAAAGAGAGACTATTTATTATTTCTGTAAAGTCATCTTCAGACTTAGATACTCTATTAATAGTTCTTTTTAATTCTTCATACATAAGATCATTACGCCTTTTAGACATATTAAGTTCTTCAAGCATTCTGTCATTACGCCTTTTAGACATATTAAGTTCTTCAAGCATTCTATCAGTACGTTTTTTGGACATATTAAGTTCTTCAAAAGACCTTCTGTATCTTTTTATTAATTTATTTAAAGTGTTTAATTTTTTATTTAATTCTTCTTGAAGTTTTAAAGTACTATTATCATCTAGATTATTATATATTTTAACCTTATTTTCAGGAGAGTTAATACCTACTAATTCATCAAGAGAACAATTCATTATTTTTGCAGCTCTAAAAAGTACATATAATGTTGGTTCTTTAGTTCCTTTTTCATAAGAAACTACTGTTGTTCTAGAAACTTGAAGCATATTTGCAAACTCTGCTTGAGAAAGATTATTCTCTTTTCTGAAATTTTTTATGCTTTTAGAAAAAGAAAGTTCAAACATAATTTATCACCTCCTGTTAAATATAGTTTAACTGAACAAGAATAAAGAATGGTGATGAGTTTCTTTATTATTATTTTTTATATAAGGAATTAATGATGAAACAAAAAAGTTTAAAACTATTGACAAAAGTGCAAGTGTAATATATATTTTTATTATGGAATTAATTACTTCACCCTAAATGGGGTAGTTATTATATTCAAAGATATATCTTATCTTTGATGAAATTATATTTTTACATAGGAAATATTAAAAAAATGTCCATTTTGGCAAAAAACTGAAATGGTTGATTAAATTCACCCTTTTTTAGGAGGTTTTCAGATATGGTGCGAAAAGAACAAGTCTATGATCTGTATATAGCAGGGTATGAGATTATAGAAATTTCTCATATTTGTAATTGTAGCGAAAGAACTATAAGAAGAAAACTTAAAGAAATAAGAGACGAAAAACAGGAAGAAGAATTAAATAGACTTAAGTTATTAGGAGTTAGTATAGAAGTTATAAACGATAATAAAAAGAAGGTTAGATATAAAAGAGTTTATAATAAAAACGAAATAATAAAGTCTTATTTAGATGGATACACAGCAAGAGAAATTGAAGATAAGTATGGATACTTTAGAGATGAAGTTTATAACATAATAAGAAACCTAAAGAGAAAAATTGGATTTAGTAAATTTAAAGAACTTTATGAGAAAATACATAAAAAGAATAGAGAAAAATTATTGTTAGAGAGAGAAAAAGAAAAGTATAATAGAGACATATTAAAATTAACAAGATTAGAAGTTAATGGCTATATAGGTGATGAAGCTCTTTTTTCTTCAGTAAAAAGTGCATATAGAATAAGGGGAAGAGACTTAGTTTTAACCAATGATTGCAAAGAGATTGCAACTTGGGATCTACCAAGAATATATAAATAAGGGGTGTTTCTTATGAATTTTGATAAAATTAAAGAGTTATTAAAAAGTAGAAAGGTACAAGCTATATCAGCTTTGGCTATATGTGGGATAATAGCAATTGGAACATCTATTTTTATGCTAAATAATAAGAATACAAAAGAAAGCACTAAGGTAGATAAGATTGTAAAAGTAGAAAATAAAAAAAGTAAAGAAGAAGCTAAAAAAGAAATAGAAGATTTAAAAAAAGTAGATTTGTCTAAG
>CAKVLD010000114.1 GCA_934755305.1 uncultured Clostridium sp.
GTTTTATAAAAATATTAAAAAATAAGCAATTACTATATGATAAAGTATTAAATATAAAGTATGTAAGTACTATAAAAATAAATAATGTAGATTAATATAGTCTATGTTATTTTTTTATTTATCCTCTCGAGCCTAAGGTCTCGTGAGGTAATTTAGAGCCTATTATATAGTCTCTAAATTAAAAATATTTATGTTGTATTATATATAAGCCATAACTAATTACATATAAAATGTCAAAATACTGTAAAAATAACCAAATATAACATATAAATTATTAAAATTATGATATACTTAAATTAATGATAGAGGAGGTAATATGAATAGCAATAACATTGAAGAAATATTAAAAGACATATTTGGCATGTCATTATTGGATGCAAAAAAAATAGAAAATGAAATAATTTATAATTTTAATGAAGTTATGACAAAATTAGATGAATATAAGATTATTTATACTGGTGATGTAAACATAATGTTTGCAATAAAAGTTATAGAAAATTACATTGTAGATAGTTATAATCAAATAAGTTCTATAATAATAAACAATATATGTTTAAAATATTTTGGTAAGAACATAGAAATGACATTGGCCTCTGAAGATATAGATAAAATAAAATTAGTTTTTGAAAGATATTGCAAATTAAATAATTATCCAATAGAATTACAAAATAAAATTATGAGTGATATAGAAGGAAAGGCAATAGTGTTCAGTAAGAGGTTTACTTTTGATGATATCTCACTAATAAACTTAATTGAAGCTGCTAAAGGTTCAAATATAGTAAAAGAAGAAGCAAGTAATAGGAACGCCATTTTAGCACAGTCTAAAGAAAAAGGCACATACCATTTTAAAGAAATGCCCAGAATAAAAATAACTCCAGATATGACTGAGGAAGAAAAAAATCAGAAAATAAAAGAACAAAAACAAGTGTTTACTATCGGAGGAAAGATACCAGAACCAAGAAGTGAAGAAAACAGATTAGAAAAAAACAAAATTTTTCTTAAAAGTTATCCTGGATATTCTGCTGCTTTAGAAACTAGAAGCAGAGATGAGATAATGAAAGAATTAATAGGTAATCTTTTTGATAATTTAAATCTATGCTATGACACATATCAAAAATATTATTTAGATGGTAATAACAAGGCAATAGAAAATGATGTAGAACTAGCAGATGGAACTATATTCCCATTTAAATATGTTTTAGATACAAAAAGAATACCTCATATATTAGGAATACCAAGAGCCGAATATTTATCAGAAAAAGTAAGAAAAGTTCTAGGTTTAAGTGAATCAGCAGGAGCAGATAAAGTATTATTAGCATTGATAAAAAATCAAAAAAACATAATAGCAGAAGGTGGATTGATAGAAGAAAATGGTAAAGTATATCAAATGTTACCTTGGGAAAAAATAATACTAAAAACAAGTTCATTTATGCGAGGAGACTATTTTAAAACATGTTTCTGTTTAGTAAAACTAAAAGAAGGACACTATTTAGAAAAACCAAATGAAGAATATGCTACAATAGCAGCAACTAGATATGGTCAAGATTTTATAAATAAGAAACTAACAATAACTGGTATATTAAATGATTTGATTCTAACAAAAAAACAATCTAAAGATTTTATTTTCAGTGGCTTTCTACTAGATGATAAGACAGGAATGTATGTTCCAGATACATTAATAACAGGAAAAGCCGAAAATATAAAAGTAGGGAAAAATAATGAAAAATTATTGACATTACAAAAATATAGAAAAATCTTCGGAGATAATGATGGCTGTCAAGTAGTTAAGAGAATAATGAATGAAAACGAAGATAGACAATTTACCCCTGAGGAACAAGCTTTAGCACACCTAACCACATCTTCAAGTTTAGGACTACCTGCTAAAGTATCCGAAGAAGCAATAGAATTAGAATTTAGCATCCAGCAGGAAATTGAACAAATATTAAAAACAAATTTAGAAGAATTAATAAGTCCAAGCAATCAAAAGAGACGATAAACTATTTAGTTATCGCCTCTTTTATATATTTAATAAAATTCTTACTAATATATCCAATACTACTACAGTCATAAATCATACCTAAATATTTTTCTTTGAGTGGTAATTCAATATTAAGTTTAAATAAGGTGCCATCTTCTAGTTCATTTTTGATATGTTCTTCGGTAAGCATACCAATACCAAATCCTGCTAGTGTAAAATCTTTAATTAAAGTATTACTACCAAACTCCATCTCTGGATTAATAACAATATTATTGTCAGTACAGTATTCATCAAGTCTAATTCTAGTAGAAGCCCCTTTAGTTAAAACTAGTAAAGGAAGTTTCTCAAAGTCATTCTTAGTAATAGTTCTATCTTTAAAATATTTAAATGTTTCATTCGCAGCAAAACAATCATGTAAATCCATTAATTTAAAACTATCAAAATTATTTGGAATATTATATGGCATATTAGTAAAAATAACATCAATTAGTCCCATTTTAGCCTTCTTAAGAAGTAAATCAGTTTTATCAGTAAATATCCTAATACTGACTTTAGGATATTTTTTATGAAAATTTTTAATATATGGCATTAAAAATTCATGAAGAATAGTTCTACTAGCCCCAATATTAATAACACCGGTATCCATATTAGTTAAAGCATCTAAATCGTTTTCCGCAGAAACTATAAGTTCAACAGCATCTTTAATTTTATTATAAATAGTTTCCCCTGCTTCTGATAAAATAACTCCATCTCTCTTTCTAATAAATAGTGAAGTACCAACTTGCTCCTCTAAAGTTTTAATAGATTTACTAATAGCTGGTTGACTTATCATCATCTCGTTAGCGGCTCTACTTATGCTACTATTTTTAGCAACATAATAAAAGACTTTATATAATTCAAAGTTAATATTCATAAATAACCTCCATCTAAAATATAACCAAAAGTTATATAACATATAAATAATATGTATATTAATTATATCATAAATTATGTTACAATACTAGTGCTTTTTGTGAAAAGGCCATAGAAAGGGGAAAAAGTATATGCTAGAAGAATATTTAAAGACATTATTTTGTCAGTACTGTAATGCTAGAGAAATAAAGAATATTAATTTTGCCGAAATGAAAGATAATGAAGATTTTATAAACTGGATAGTCCAAAATAGACAGACATCAAAAATGTATAAAGATTATCTTTCATATCTTAATGTATCATTTTATGATGGAATTGAAGTAGGAAAAGGAAAATATGATAGCATAAGTAGTAAAGATATGGAAATAGTATCACCTTATGGAATAACATTAGGTATATTACCTTCAAAACTAATAATAACCGATAGAAATGTTTTAATAGCAACTCCAAGAACAATATCATTAGCGGAAACAAATCTATTTATTACTCATAATCCATATTCATATCAAGATGTATCAGCTTGGCATAAAATACATAATTCAGGTATGTATGATATAAGCATAGGAGTGTATGGAAATATTTGCGACAAAGATAGAGAATCCAAAATAGAACTTCTATCTAAATTAGCAGATAAAATGGATACTGATACAGAATTAACTCAAGATACATTAGGAGATAAATACTTTTGTTCATTAAATAGTAAGAGATATATCAAAAGAAAAATATTAACAAGATAAAAAATAAAGAAGGGGAATTAGAATGGAAGAGAACATAAAAATATTAAACATGTGGAATGAAAAAGTCAAAGTACTAGGTAAACTAAAGTTAAAAGAAGCTCAAGAACTATTCATTGAGATGAAAAAAGAACCAAATATTAATGAAAAAGAAATAAAAAGAAAAAAGCTAATTGAAGAAACATTATATGTACCATTAAATTTTATAAATAAAAATAAGGTTTATTTTACAAATACAATATCATACGATATGAATGATGTGATAAGTACAATTTATGAGATATGGATAGAATTAATAGATGCCGAAATACTTGTATCAATAGATAAATATTCAAATATATTTAACTATAATAGTCTATTCTATAGGAAACTATTAGATAAATTACCAATAGCAAAGTATTCTTTTGAAAAAATGGTCGTTTTAAATACAACAAATTTTGCTGAAATATTAATAAACTACATCAAGTTAAAGGAAATAACTCCAGAGGTAACCTATAATAAATACCTAGATTTTATAAAAAAAGAACTAAATAAAAATGAAGATTTTTTTAAATATTTTTCAGGATACTACTGTTTATATAGTGTATATACATTATTAGAAGCAATCACTAACACACTAACAGAAGTAGATAGTAGCAAGCTATCAAAAGCAAAGATAGATAAGTTAAAATATTTATTAATTGATAGGGGACTAACAGATTCAATTCAAACGTTTGAAGAAGTTTTATCAATAGATATAGAAAAAGCCATAATAGAAGATAATTATAATTCACAAATACTAAATACATTATTGAATGGTTTAAATGGAGAAGAAGTAGAACTAATAAGAAAAAGATTCGGTATAGGTGAATATAGAAGCCACACTTTAGAAGAAGTAGCAAAGCAAATAAATGTAACAAGAAAAAGAGTAAGGCAAAGAGAAATTAAAACATTAAGCAAACTAAGAAGAATAGCGACAAAGAAAAAAGTAAGATATTAGGAGGAAAATAAAATGAAAAAATATAATATAGAAACAGTATATAACTACATAAATGGTGAAGATATAACAGATTTTACATTAGAAGAGCTAGAGTCCAACACTAACTTTATGATAGATGTAATAAATGTATCAAATGACAAAAACTTTTATGATTTTGCTGAAGAAAGTGTAAAAACAGATTATAGATTTGTTAAGTTTATAATTAATAAGTTTAAAGAAGATGAGAATTTAATTACTGTAGCAGCAGACACTTATATAGAAAATCAGGATAATGAACAAAATTATATAGAATTATTAATAATTATGTGTAATCTAATAAAAGACAAAAATAGTAAAAACTACAAAAAATACAAATTTCTTTTAGAGGTTAATCATAAGTCAAAAAGATTACAAATAGAATTAGGAAAATTAAAAATGAATACAGAAGTAGCAGACAAATTAGGAATGGGCTTTCTAATCATTTATGATAGTTTTAATAGTAGTCAGATTATACTAGATTATTATGCTAAAGAAATAATTGAAGATATTTTTGAAGAATATGACATTGTACTTGAAGATTATCTTCATCAAAGATTTAATACATTTGAAAAAATAGAGAAAATAGGAATCAAAAAATATATATTAGATTTTATAGCGGTCTATGATGAAATGTTATCGTCATATTTAAGTAGCCATATCTATTTACTTGAAGATATTTCAAAACAATTAGACAAAATAAAGAATAATTGGAATAAATATATTGAAACAAAAGAAAGAAAAAAATATAATGAAATAATAAATAAAGTACATGAGTATATGGATTATGAAGCAGTTGACTATTATTCACTAGACGAAATAACTTTACTATATTTAGTAGCAACTAATCTAGGAATAGAAAAGACTTTATTAAAGTATGATAGTATATCAGAAGAACATTATCAAGGAATAATGGAAGAGGCACGTTTTTTGTTAGATTCATCTAAATTAAGCTTTAATGATAGATTAAATTATAACAATATAAAAAAAATAATACTTGATATTTTAAAAGAAACTCATTCTAGTAGTCAAACACTGGAAGCAAAAACAGAAAACAATAAAAAATGTAAGACAATAAAATTAATTAAAAATGAACAAAGAGATTAGAAGATTCTCTTTTTTCTTTATCCTCTTAAGCCTAGGTCTTAAGAGGTAATTTAGAGCCTATTATATAGTCTCTAAATTAAAAATATTTGTGTTGTATTATATATAAGCCATAGATAGATACTAAATTATTATCAATTACTTATATTACATATAATTACTTAATAAAGTGTAAAGTTTTTTATAAAAACTATTAAATTATAAATATAAATGATATAATTGATTCATAAAAAAGGTAATTAATTATTAATAAAAAACTATAAATAAAGTATATTTTACTAATGAATTAGATATAAATTAAAAATAAATAATTGAAATGAAGAATAATAATATGAATTATTTAATAAGAAGAAAAACTAGGGAAGATTGTGCTCCTGTAGTTCATGTCGCTACAGTGGTTTGGAATGAAACTTATAAAGGAATAGTAGATGATGATTTTTTAAATAAATTATACGAAACTGAAGAGCAAAGAGCAA
>CAKVLD010000115.1 GCA_934755305.1 uncultured Clostridium sp.
GCTAATAAAGATGAAGAAGAATTAAATAATAGATTTAATTTTTTCTCCGATAAAGTATTGAAATTAGCTTTTTTTAAGAATAAGTTTTATAACAATGACCAGGATTGTTTTGAAAACTATACTGTTTATCTATCTTATAAAGGTATAAAGATAAAATTATATTTACTGTTTGGATTTGGAACCATTGTTAGAGTTGAAAAGTTGGATAGTGAATTTAAAAGTGATTTATTGTTAGATTTGGAAAGTATCTTAAATGAAAAAATAACTGTAGCTCAAAAGTTGAATTTAAAAAGTAAGATGGATCTTTTGAATCATTTTTGCACTTTATCTGATATTTACACTAAAAATAACTTGAATATAGGAATGTGGTTAAATACTGGTATATTGAGTTTTAAAAATATTTTTCAAGTAGTATTTAGAGATACTAAGGATAAAGATTTAATATTACAACTATTTAAAGATAATGTAGATGAAATAAGGTTTGTTGAAGATGATGAAAGTTTACCTCCTTATGTATGTACGTTTTTTTAAAGAGAAAATTAATATTATATTAGGAAATGTGGTAGGTAAGATATGAAATGTAGAAAATACAGTGCAATTCTTCATGGATGCATAATAAATGAAATAGAATTTAATGTATTTAAAAAGCTTCCTAGTAATTATGGAATATTGAGTAAAACTATAGCTATAAATGCAAGTAAGGCTGCGAATTTAGAAGATAATTATATGCTTATGCCTGATATATTTGTTGCTAAGTATAAGGAAAATGGATTTGAGGAAATATTGTGTGTTACAAAGCCTGAATTAGTAATTGAAGTTTGCTCTATAGCATCAAAATATGAAGATAAAGTTTTAAAAAAAGGCATATATGAAAGAATGGGGGTAGAAGAGTATATATTAATTGAAGAAACTGGATATATATATTACTATTTGTTAAATTCTAATGGGAAATATGAATTAGTATCAAATGTTGGTACGGCAGAAGAGTTAACAAGTAAATATATACCTAATTTCAAAATAAATCTGAAAAAACTATCAAATAAGATTATGAATTATAGAACAAGATTTTTATTAGAAGAGGAGCAGTGGTATATGGCTATTGAAGATAAGACCATATCTGATTTATTTTTTGCAGATGCAAAAAATGAAATTAGAGAGTTAATAAAAGAGGGAGCTTCATTGGAATCATTAATGAAGAGTTATAGTTATTCAACATCAGAATTAAGAGAAGTTACAGGGCAAGTAAGTTATCTAGTGCCTAAAACAAATGGGCAAGAGTTTGAATCAGTAGATGATTGGTGCTGTCATATACCAGGAGAAGGAAAGTGGGAACTGTTTGGTAAAAATCTCTTTTCGTATACAGGAGCAGAAAGAGATACATTACTAATGGCACTAATATATAACATTGGCTTAAAAGGATTGATAGAAATCTTACCTGAAGAAAGTATAGAGGAATTAAAAAAGATATTAGGAAAGGATAATTAATATGGTCTATGTTGTTGGAGATACTCATGGTGAACTAGAAATATATAAAATTAATAATAGGAATTTCCCAGAACAAAAGAAAATGACTAAAAAGGATTATTTAATTGTACTTGGGGATTTTGGACTAGTATGGAATAAAAGCAAAAGCCAAGAAAAGATGCTAGAGAATCTAAGTAAAAGAAATTTTACTACTTTGTGGGTAGATGGAAACCATGAGAATTTTGATTTGCTTAAAGAATATCCTGTTACTTTATGGAATGGGGGATATGTGCAAAAAATAACTGATTCAGTAATTCATTTAATGAGGGGGCAGGTATTTACTATTGAAGGTAAGAAAATATTTGTTTTTGGAGGAGCTGAAAGTATAGATAAGGAATATAGGATTCCTGGTGTTTCCTGGTGGCCACAAGAAATACCATCATTTAAAGAAATGGAAACAGGATATAAGTCATTAGAAGAACATGATAATAAAGTAGATTATATTCTTACTCATACTTGTAGCAAATCTACATTTGAATATATAAATATAAAAGAAAAGTTTAAAGATAAAGGAAATGATCCAACTATTGATTATTTGGAAAGGATAAAAGAAAAAACTGAGTTTAAACATTGGTATTTTGGTCATTTTCATATTGACTTATCCATTAGTGAAAAGGAAACTGCTGTATATGATAAAATTATCAGAATAATATAAAAAGTTGTAGTTTAGGTGATGTATATGTATAGATTGATAAATTGGTTTTTTATAGGGAATGATAGAGGAAATATTATAGCCGTAGGAAATGTTATTGATAATCCTAAGTTTTATAGTGGTAAAACTATTCATACCAGTATAATTGAAAGCGTGTCTATTGATGACAAAAAGAGACAGTTTATTATAAAAACCTATTCAGGTAGCTTATATATTGCTAAATATAAAGACGTATGTATAGAATGCATTGAAGACATAGAAGAATGCCTAAGAAATTTTAAAATTACTAAAGAGAATTTAAAGGGTTTTGAAAATACATATAAAGGGGAAAAAGATAGATTAAAGGATTATGTTAGTAGTATTTTAAATCCTAATGAATTATATATAGAAATGGCTGGTGTAAGTGCTTTAAGAGCTTTTTTTATGACAAATGAAAGAGAGCTTAAGGAAATTCCAATTACAATACATGTGGGAATGTTTCAAGACTCTGTTTTGATTACTGATTTTGAAAATAATGTAGATTTTAGATTTTTCTTTAATCCTAATGAAATAAGAACATATTCTTGGAATGAAGAATTAAAGGCAATTAAAATTTATAATTTTGGATATAATATAAATTTCAGACATGAAGATAAAGTAGTTCAAGTTAAAAGTAATGAATTAACAGTAATATCTAATACTTATTAAGTTATATAAATATTATTAAATAAATCTAATTTGATTTTTAACTACTGGTGGAGCACCTATTGAAGTAGTAAGAAAATACATTGAGAATCAGAAGGTGAAATAATGCTTAAAGCCTATAAGTACAGGATATATCCAACAAGTGAACAAAGATTATATCTTGCTAAAACATTTGGTTGTACTAGATTTGTCTACAATCAAATGTTAGCTGATAGAATTAAATCTTATGAAGAAAATAAAGATTTAGTTATACAACTAATAATCAAAATGGAACTATTAGTATAGATGGAAACTTTGTAAAAATTCCTAAACTAAAGTCTAAAATAAAAATAGTTTTGCATAGACAATTCAAAGGATTAATTAAATCTGCCACTATATCTAAAACACCAAGTAATCAATATTATATTTCAATATTGGTAGATACTGAAAATATTCAACTACCAAAGAATGATAATAAGATAGGAATCGACCTTGGGCTAAAAGAGTTTGCTATATGCTCTAATGGTGATAGATTTGATAATCCCCAAAATCTTAGAAAATCTGAAAAGAAGTTATCTAAATTACAGAAAGACTTATCAAGAAAACAAAAAGGAAGCAACAATAGATATAAAGCAAGTTGGAATAGCAGAGAAATAATTATTGCTCCATCTAACTATGCTAGTAGTCAACTTTGTTCAGAATGTGGCTATAAAAATAGTGATGTAAAAAATCTAGCACTTAGAAATTGGACTTGTCCTGAATGTGGTGTAAACCACGACAGAGATATAAATGCTAGTATAAATCTACTGAAATTAGCAATGTAATTTTGGTATTATCTTGAGGTAGGAACTACCTTATTAGCTTGGGTAAACTTGTACCGTTAGGTATATTGACCAAGAAGCTCCCACTTCTATAAGTGGAGAGTAGTTTACAGAAAGGACATACTGTGGATATTAAAAGGTTAATTAGAGATTTAGATGCAATAAGCTATAAAACAGGCTTAGGAAAAAACTTGAGAAACACTCTAAGAAAAGTAGATAAAGAAGATTTAATGAGAGAACTTACTGATTATAGATTGTTTTTAAGGAAAAGACGAAGGTTGTTAAATAAATATACTTATAGAATAAAATCATTGCACTCACTAAAACTTAAATATGATAGATATTATCCAACTAAGGAAATTGGAGTATGTTTTAATGATTTATTATGTATTAGAGTTATTGTTGAGAGTTATGATATTGATTTGCATAGTGAGAATATAAAACATGTAGATATGTCAAATGGAAAGAAAAATGATGATGGATACAGGGGCTATCATATTTATTATAAAAAGAGTAATTATCATTATCCAATAGAAGTTCAATTTTTTACTGAAAGAGATTATATTTTTAATATGTGGCTCCATAAATATGTTTATAAATATGAAAACAATGCAATAGGGATAAAATTAAAAGAGCTATATGATGAAGGGATAATAACTAACGAAGATGATTTTAAGGAGAGGTTAAAAAGTGTATTACATAGTAGTAAAGGATTTTAATTCAGTAGGATCAATTGTGTATGGCTCAAGTGATTCAAAAGAAATAGATATGATAGATGATTTACTAAATTATAAATTGGAAGGAAAAGATAAGCAGGTTGTATTATTATCTAATTTAGAGATGTGGAAAGAGTATGAACCCTTTAATATAGTAAAAAGTGTTGGAGAATTTATTGATAAAGCATTATTAAATTGATTAAAGTACCTAGTAATTAGGTACTTTTTCTATGATTAAAAATATAACTTTTAATGTAATTAAATTAATTTTAATAATAATTAATTAATAGAATTAAGTTTGTTTAATAATAAATTTACAATAGAGATTGTAGATACATTAAATAAATTTAATAGGTTTTTTCATACCTAAAACTAACAATATAATCTTAAAATTATAAATTTGAAATAAGTAAAAATACAATATAAGTATTTTTGGATAATAATGTAACATGATATTATTTATGGTAAAATTGTAATGTGAATAGGTAAAATAAAGTAGAGGATATATTGAGAGAGTTAAGGGTGGATTATGGACAAGCTTCTATTGTAAAAAGTAACATGAGTATGTCGTTAAGCTATTTAGAAGATGAAATATCAAAGATAAATAGTGCTATAAATGAAATTGAATCACTAAATAGAAGTTATGGAAAAACAAGTACCATATTAAATGAATTATATGATCAAAAGAAAAAGGCACAGCAATCATATGATGAAATGCAAGAGTTTAATGAAAAGTTCAGTAAGTTTATTAGTAATGTAAAAACAACTGATACGGAACTTGCTAAAAAGTTTACTTCTGATGTAAAAACATATTGTAAGAAAAATAATATTGAAATAACGTCAGAGCTTGATGCATTTTTAGATAAAGTACAAGTAGCGTTAGATTTAGCAGGATGGCTTCCTATTGTAGGTGATGTGGCAGATGGAATTAATGCAGCAATTTCTTTATGTAGAGGAAATTACCTTGAAGCATTAATATGTGTAGTTGCCATGTTGCCTTTTGGAGATATGCTCAAATCATTAAAGTATGCAGATGAGGCAAAAGGAATTCTTAAATATGGTGACGAATTTTTAAAGGGAGTTAAAACAGTTGCTAAAGAAGGCTCAGAAAAGCTAAGTAAACAAATGAGCAAGGTAATTAAAAGTGGCAAACTTGATAATGTTATTGCTTCCATGGATGCAGGGAAACATTACATAGTAAAAATGAGAGATGGAACAGTAACTGCCATAGAAAAAACAGGATTACCAGAAAAGATAAGAGTGTGTTTAGGTAATGGATGTTTTATTGCAGGAACATTAGTTACTGCAAGATCAGGCTTAAAATCTATTGAAGAAATAAAAATAGGTGACTATGTACTGTCTAGAAATGAAGAAACTGGAGAAAATTCATATAAGAAAGTAACAGATATCTTAGTTAGAAGTACTCAAGAAATATGTACAATAGAATTAGAAACTGGTAAAATTAAGTCAACTACAGGGCACCTTTTCATGGTTAAAGATAAGTGGTGGAAAGCAGCAGTTGAGTTAGTGGCAGGAGATATACTGGTAACTTCTGATGGAAAAGAACAAGTTGTAAAATCTATAAAAGTAGAAGAAAAAGGTTATCCAG
>CAKVLD010000116.1 GCA_934755305.1 uncultured Clostridium sp.
CTTGTTTCTCACTTAATAAGAAAGGCTGTGATTGTATTCCTATAGAATTTAAAAGTGAATTTATAAGACCACTATCACTGTTATATAAGAATGTCCATAATATAGCTACAACAACCATGGATGTAACCACAGGACTAAAGAAACAAATACGTGCCACCTTTGATGTTTTTAACTTTGTATTAACTAATAATGCTAATCCTAATGCAACTATAGTTTGAAGCGGTACTACAATTGCTGCAAAATATACTGTATTAAACAAACTCTTATAAAAAGCTGGATTCTTTAAAACATCTATATAATTTGTTAATCCAATGAAAACTTTTTGTGCTGGTTTTAGCATATTATATTGTTGAAAACTATATCCAAAAGCAAGTATGGCCGGTAACACTAAAAATACACCAATAAATATAACTGCTGGTAAGACAAATAACATTCCTGCTACTGCTTCTTTACTCATTGATTTTTTTAAAGTTACATCTGTTTTAATTTCTGTATTTCTCTTAATTGTTAGCATTAATACAATACCTACCTTTCTAAGAGAATTATGACTAAAAGCCATAATTCTCATTACTTATATATTAATTATTTCTCTTTATATCCTCATTAAAACGAGTAACTACTTTAGCTAAAGCGTCTTTAACGTCTACCCCAGTTCTTATATCTTGTAATGCTGATGCAAATTCACTTGATAATACTGGATAAGATGTTGAAATTGGTCTTGGATGTGCTGTATTTATTACTTGCTCCTTTATAACCTTTTTATTTTCATCTTGATATTCTTCCATATTATCAAATACAGATATTCTTGCTGGTGGTTTGCTTATAGCTGAACAATACTCTTCTACTTCTTCTGCTGATGTTAAGAATTCAAGTAACTTAGCTGCTGCTTCTTGGTTTTCTGAACCCGAAGTAATACCAAAACACCAATCCCCTGATGGTGAAACTACTTTACTACTTTCAGAGAATTTAGGATAGTATGTTATACCATAGTTAAAATCTGGATAGCTTTCTTCTATTGTCTGAATTTCCCATGATCCCATTAAATACATAGCTGATTTTCCTTCTTCAAAATCATTTGGTAATGGTTGAAGATTTATTAATCCTTCTACTGCAAATTTTTGATAAAACTCTAATGCTTCAATGGATTTATCAGAATTTAAATATCCATCAATTTTTTTACCATCTTCTGAAAGTAACTCTCCTCCATTTGACCATATCATTGGAGCAAATGCATAAATTTGACCTTCACCTAAATCCCAATCTAAATTAATTCCATACATATCATTAGTTTTTAATTTTTTAGATATTTCATATACTTCTTTCCAAGTCCAAGCATCTTCTAATGTAGTTGGAGCTTGTATTCCTGCTGCATCTAAAACATCCTTATTGTAGAATAAAACCACAGTAGATTCTGCTGCTCCTAGTGCATATAATTGTCCATCAACTGTTCCTTGTTTTATTATTGACGGAACAAAATCTTCTAGCTTGTCTTCTGTGAAATATTCATCAATTGGAACTATTATTCCTGAATCTGCATAGTTAGCAACTGATGGACCATCCATAGCTATAATATCTGGTAAGCTACCTGAAGTTGCTGCTGCATTTATTTTATTTTCGTATTCATACCCATTCCCTCTTGGTATCATTTGTAAACTAGCTTCTATTTCACCTGCATATAATTCATTAAATTGTTCTATTGCATTTTTGTAATATTCTTGCTCAACAACTTGTCCCTCTTGAGTCCAAACAGTTATCTTTGCCACACCATCTTCTGTAGCATTATTTGATGATGAACATCCATAAATATTAGCTGATAACATTCCTACAGTTAAAATTAAAGACAATATCTTTCCTCTTCTCAACATTTATACCACCTCATATTTTTATTGCATATGCTAATCGGTTAGCATATTATTATATACATTGTTAATGTTTACATTTATATTATAAACCCAAATTTTGGAATATGTCAACCGGTTTGCATATAATATTTTTTATTTTTTCTATTAATTGACAATGCTACTTTTTGGATATTAAGATATAAGGAGAGGTGAGTAATTTGACAAATATAAAGGATGTAGCTATTAAAGCGGGTGTATCTGTTTCTACAGTATCCAGAGTAATGAATAATCGAGGCTATATTTCACAAGCCACCAAAGATAAAGTTTTTAATGCTATGAAAGACTTAAATTATCAACCAAATGAAATTGCTAAAAGTTTATTTAAAAAGAAGTCTAATATAATTGGTTTAATCCTACCTGACATTAGTACTCCTTTCTATGCTGAAGAAACTAGGTATATAGAAGAAGAATTATATAAATTAGGATATAAGTTAATGCTTTGTAATGCATATAATAGTAGTAGTAGAGAACAAGAATATATAAATATGCTTTTAAGAAATCAAGTAGATGGAATTATAATAGGTAGCCATACTTTAAAAATTGAAGATTATTTAAATCTAAATCTACCAATTGTTGCTTTAGATAGATATTTAGGAGATGATATTCCTATTGTATGTTCAGATCATATAGAAGGTGGTAAATTAGCAGCACTTGAATTATTAAATTGTGGTTGCACTAATATTCTTCACTTTTCTGGAAGCTTAAAAGTACCTACTCCATCTAATGACCGTCATAAATCTTTTAATGACACATTGGAAAGAAAAAATATTAAAGTAAATACAGTAGAATTACCTATTAATTTCTTCTCTTTTTTAGATTATTCTTCAATTATCCAAGAAGCACTTGATAATAATCCTGATATTGATGGTATATTTGCCACTGATACTATTGCTTTAACTACAATTAAGGAGTTAATTAAACGTAATAAAAATATTCCTAATGATGTAAAGGTTGTGGGATATGATGGTTTATCTATTTGTGCTCTTACTTATCCTACTTTAACAACAATACAACAACCTATTAAGGACTTATCTAAGGAAGCTGTAAAAACATTAATTAATCTTATTAATAAAAAAAATAGTTATATTGAGAAAAAAATTATTTTACCTGTGTCTTTGAAAAGAGGTAATACTACTTAATTTTTTTAGTGTAACTGGTCTTATGGATTTTTCTTTAGATATTGCTCTTTTATTATTTATTTTAGAATAAAGAGCAGTTGCAAAAAAATTCACAACTGCTCTTTTTATAATTATTTATACTAATTTATTTTATAATTTACCTAACTCATATTTAATTTTATTATCATTAGCTTCATATAATTCAAACTCTTCACTCCTACTTTTAATAAAACTTTGATAATCCAAAACAAAGTCTATAATAATAACCTTTATTTCTATTACTTCTTCATTAAAAGCACTATTTATCCTATACTTAATATCCTTATGGAAGCAATCTACTCTAGGGTACACTAATGCTAAATTATTATAGCCTCCCCTTAAAGCATAACTACACATTTGATACATATCACTTTGGTTTATACCATACTTATTTTCTTCATTTACATTTAACTTCTTATATTTAGTATCTATAATGATTACCTTATCATTTAAATTTTTTAAATATATATCTTGTCTAAGTCTAAATACATTTTTACACTCCATATCATCTACAATAACTTGTGCCAAATATAAATCACTCTTTTGAAATTTTATTTCTTTATATTTACCCTTAAACTCTGCTTCTATAAAATTAAATATAAAATCCTCAAATAAAACTTCCATTGGTATTAAGAAACAAAAATCTATTTTATCTTCCTGATTACGTCTTGATAACGATGTATTTTTTAAGAAAATATCACAAAGAGTTAGTACTATTTCATAGTCACTTTGCAATCTATTTAATTTAACTTCCTGACAACTATATTCATTACAATATATATCATCTACTTCATCTAAGATAAAGATAATTTTATTTAGTAAATCCTTACTATCTATGTTTTTAGTAATATTTAATAACTTTCTTGTAACAAACTTAATTATTTGATTAAACCTATTATTATAAATAAAAGGCTCATATATGGTATTAAATTTATCCCATTTACCAGTAGTTATATTTTCTTTTAAATACTTGTTTATATTTAACCTACCTTTTAAATAAGTTACTTCATCCTCAACTTCCTCATAACAATTATATGGTTTTAAATATATTAAATTAAAGGTATATTTACTAAAAATAAGAATTAACATTTCTAAAAAACTATCATTTTTTTGCAAATCCATTTCTGTATCTATTAGTGGTATTTTTATTCTTTTAGATTCTCTCATCCAATATATTAAATTTGTCATTAGGTATTGATCCAAAATATTTTCATCTATATTTTCCCCGAAGACCTTAGGATAAATTGTAATATCTACATCCTCATATGAAATAAAGCCTACATAATTTTTAGCTTTAATTTTATTTCCATCAAAGATTAAAAATTGCTGTCTATTAATATATTTATAGCTATCAAATTCATTATCATCATATAAACAATATCTTTTATTCCAGGCTTCTTCAATATACTTTTTAAACCCGTCTATTTTTTCATTATCAAATTCTTTATACTCACCAAACTCTCTTAATTTCATATATCACTACACTAACCCTCTATATTCTAATTGGAAAGTATCCATATTCATTTCTACATTGATTCCACCTTTAGCTAATATATTTACAACTTCATTTTCATTATTATAAAAATATTCATTTAATAAAGGTATTAACTTTTTATTCACAATATTTTCTAAGTCGTCTATAGATTTATTAGCAAAGAAAGCATGTCCAATTAAATAATCTGCACTTCTCTTGCTTTTATAAATTGCTTCATTAATAGGTTTTAATATATGTCTAAAATCAGGTATTACATTATAATCCGGATACATGGCTATAAAATCAAATCTTCTTCTTAGTGCAATATCAATAAGAGCTATTGACTTATCAGCTGTATTCATTGTTCCTATAATATATAAATTAAGTGGTACTGCAAATAATTCTTTAGATGGCAAAGTTACTATTGTTTCATTTTCTCTACCTATTCTCTTATCTTCTTCTATTAAAGTTATCAGTTCACCAAATATTCTAGATATATTACCTCTATTGATTTCATCTATGATAATTACGTAGTTATTATCTGGATCATCCTTAGCTATATCTACTATATTTTTAAATATTCCATCTTCCTTAATAAAAGATAAACCTTCATTATTATTGGTGTTTGCTCTAATCCCCTGAATAAATTCTTCATAGCTATAATTTTGATGGAAGGTAGTAAAGACAATCTTATTTCCACTTAAATATTCTTTATATCTATTAAATACAGCCTGTCTATTTTCTTTAGCTTCTTCTACAACATTATCAATTTGTTTCTTTTCTACAATGCTTACTGCATAATTTACTGTATTGTAAGTCTTTCCAGTACCAGGAGGCCCATATAAAATCATATTTAAAGGTGTTTCTACTGTAATTTTTTCTTGCATTTCTTCTTGAGTACTTACAGTTGTTCCTGCTTCATCATTGTAATCTGATGTTCCCTCTACTCTCCAATAATAACCTCTACTTAAAGTACCTTTTTCACTAGCATTTTCTAAAGAATTACCAACTGATTTTACACCTAACCATTCCCTTACTTCTTTAAATGATTTAAATGTCTTTACAACTTTTGTTCTTTCTTTATCTGAGTAGCATGTTATATCAGCTAACAGCTTATTATGTGATCCTACCTTAAAATTATAATCCACTTTCTCACCATCTTCCTTTCATACTTTCTTTATACTATATATTATAATTTACTTTTTCCATATTTTACATAAAAAAAGCACCTACATTTTTATAGGTACTCTCTTTGTTTATTAATATATATTTTTTAATTTTTGCTACTTAATAATTCTATTTTTAATCACTAATAAATGGTGTAATTTCTCCCATTGAAGAATACTTATAAGTCTGCAATGTATCCTTGTCTACCATAATTAAATAATCCCTATTTGCATAATTTACCCCATCAAAGCAATCACTACAAAAGAA
>CAKVLD010000117.1 GCA_934755305.1 uncultured Clostridium sp.
AAGACTGAGATTGGAGAAATTCCTGAGGAGTGGGAAGTAGTTAAATTTAAAGAAATTACAGATATATTAAGATGTGGTGTAGCAAGCACGCCTACTTATGTTGAAAATGGAATTCCATTTTTATCGGCTCAAAATGTTAATAATGAAAAATTAAGTTTGCATAAATATAATTTTATTAGTGAAGATTATCATAAACAATTAACAAAGAATGATAAACCACAAAAAGGAGATATACTTTATTCAAGAGTAGGGGCAAATTATGGTATTGCAGCAGTAGTTGATATTGATTTTGAGTTTAGTGTATATGTAAGTTTAACATTAATAAGAATGAAAAATGAATATGATAGTAAATTTTATAAATATCTTTTAAATAGTACTGTAATCAGAAAGCAAGCAGATATAGGAGTGTTCCAAGGGGGAGGAGTTCCAAATTTAAATGTTAAGGTTGTAGAGAAATTTAATGTTGTTGTACCACCAAAATATGAGCAGATAAAAATAGCTTCAATATTATCAGAGGTTGATAGAAAAATAGACGAATATGAAAATAAGAAACAAAAGTTAGAAGAGCTTAAAAAAGGTTTAATGCAACAATTATTAACAGGAATGATAAGAGTTACAGTATAAAAGAAATTTATAAATATATAAGATAACATAAAGAGAGGATATTTAATGAGAGAGTTTAATGTAATAACTGAATTTAAGAATAGTATTAATGCAAATAATATTGAAATTTATATTTATAAAATGAGAGTAAGGGATTTTGAAAATAAACATAATGAAAATTATGATATAGTTAAGGAATTAATTAAGCTAAATAACAATCCTACTATAATTTTCTATGAACAATATATTGCTTCATTTATTGAAATACAAAATTGGGGTAGTGAGAAATATATTGATGTAGAGAAGAGAATTATAACTTTAGATAGTAATGAAAAAAAGATATTAGAAAGATTACTATTAAAAGAAATAAAAGATAGTATAGATAAAGAAAAATATAAGGTTATTAAAAATTCAATTTATATTAACAAACCAGTATATTATGAAAAAGGAATAAAGATAGATAGATATTTTAATTTTGACATTAATATAAATTGTAATAATGAGATTATTATAGGCTTTGATACAAAACATATTTTTGAATATATAAATACACTAGAGTGTGAGATAAAGAATGATAATGTAAAAATAGGAGATAAGGTTAAAGATTATTTTTATAATTTAACTTATGAATATGTTGGCATAGCTCCATTTACTATAAGTGAAGCTAATGAATATATGGGATGTTCTATAATAGATTATTATGAAAACAAAAATCAAGGTTATATAGTAAATAAGCTACCAAAAGATATGAAAGCTGTATTAGTAAAAAACAATAAAAATAGTATATTTCCTTACATACCAAGTAGATTAAAGAAAGTATGTAGATTTGAGAATTTACCACAAAATGTACTTAAAGATTTTAATAATAGAGTTAAGCAAAAAACAAATGAAAAGATGCAGTTTATGGTTAGTGAAGTTATAAATATAGTTAAAAATAGTGAGCATATAAATGTAGAAAAGAGAAATATGTTGTGTGGTAATATTGGATACAAGCTTAAGGATTTACAACATCCAGATTTATTATTTGGAAACTCTAGAGCTCAAAAGTATCCTTTATATGGTCTTAAAAATTTTGGAGTTTATGAAAATAAAACAATTGAAATAAAATATTTTATAGATCCGATATTAGCTAAAAATAATATAAATTTAAAAAAGGTGATAAAGTTTTGTGATGAGCTTGAATGTTTTTCTAATATGTTAGGAGTAAAATTAGATAGGGTAAAGCTTAAGGATAAGGTTAATTTTAAAGAAATAAAAATTGATAATGAAGATATATTCAGTTATGAACTAAAGAAAATAGCGTCTAATTACAATGAAACCACTATAGTTATTTTAAGTGAAGAAAATCTAAGTAAATATTACAATATAATAAAGAAAACATTTAGTGGTGGAAATGAGATTCCAACACAGTGTATTGGATTTGATACTCTTAGCTATAATGAAAAGAATAAAGATAGTATTTTTTTAAATATACTATTAGGTATTTATGCTAAAAGTGGTATACAACCTTGGATTTTAAAAGAAAAGCTAAATTCAGATTGTTTTATAGGTTTAGATGTAAGTAGAGAAAATAAAGTTAATAAAGCAGGAGTTATTCAGGTTGTAGGCAAGGATGGTAAAGTATTAAAAACAAAAGTTATTTCAGCATCACAAAGTGGTGAAAAGATAAAGTTGGAAACATTAAAAGAGATAGTTTTTGAAGCTGTAGGTTCATACGAAAATGCATATGGATGTAGACCTAAGCATATTACTTTTCATAGAGATGGAATAAGTAGAGAAGAACTTGAAAACTTAAAAAATACTATGAATAATTTAGGAATAGAATTTGATTATATTGAAATAACTAAAGGTATTAATAGAAGAATAGCAACAATATCGGATGATAAGCAGTGGAAAACAGTTATGGGAAGATGCTATTATAAAGATGATTCAGCATTTATTTGTACAACTAAACCATACGAAGGAATGGGCATGGCTCAACCAATAAGAATAAGAAGGGTATTTGGTTCTTTAGATATAGAAAAAATTGTTGAAGATGCATATAAATTAACTTTTATGCATGTTGGTGCAATAAACAAGATAAGATTACCTATAACAACATATTATGCAGATTTAAGTTCGACTTATGGAAATAGAGATTTAATACCAAGTAACATAGATACAAATTGTTTATATTTTATTTAATATGAAAGAGTCACAGACAAATCTGTGGCTTTTTAATATTAAATAGAAGATTAATAGTTTTTAAAATAGTATATAATTGAGATAATAACTTTATTTATAGGAGAAATTTTTATGAAAAATAAAATAAAAGATATTTTAAATATACATGACACTCTTCCAATATTATTTGTAGGAGCAGGATTATCTAGAAGATATTTAGGTTTAGAGAATTGGGAAGGTTTATTAAGATATTTAGCTGAAAGAATATCAGATAATGAATTTGGATTTGAAATGTACAATAGTATGGCTGAGTCGGCTACAATTCAAGTTGGATTATATCAAAAAATTGCTGAGTTAATAGGAAATGATTTTTCAAAGAAATGGTTTATTGATGATAAATTCAAAGAAGTAAGAGAAGAATATAGAGATGATATCAAAAATAAAGTATCACCTATTAAGATAGAAATAGCAAAATATATAAAGGATAATAGTTTAAATTTTGTAGAAGATCAAAAAAGTGAACTTGAGTTATTAAAAAAAGTTGGTAAAAAGAGTATTGCAGGGGTTATAACTACTAATTATGATTTGTTATTAGAAAATATTTTACTAGGATATAAAACATATATAGGACAAGAAGAATTAATTTTTTCACAACTACAAGGTGTTGGTGAAATATATAAAATACATGGATGTTGTACAAATCCATCTTCAATAGTAATAAATGAAGAGGACTATAAAGAGTTTGATGATAAAAATGCATACTTAGCATCTAAGATACTTACTCTATTTTTAGAACATCCAATAGTATTTATGGGGTACTCTATAGAAGATGAAAATATTAGAAATATATTAAAATCTATAGTTAGATGCTTATCTAAAGAAAATTTAAAAAAGTTAAAGAAAAGATTAATATTCATTGAATGGAGCTCTAGTGATGATAGTGAAATATCCTCCCACACATTAAGTTTTGGTGATGGAAAAGTAATTGAAATGACTAAAATTAAATTAAATAGTTTTGAAGTATTATATGAAGCTATGCTAGAAAATAAAGCTAAATACTCTGCTCCCATATTAAGAAAACTTAAACAAGATATATATGAATTAGTTTTAACTAATGAACCAACAGAGAAAATGAAAGTTGTAGGATTAACAGAAGATGATAAATTAGAAGATATTGAAGTTGTATTAGGTGTTGGTATACTTTCAGAATTAGGTAAAAAGGGATATGAAACATTTAGTGCAGAAGAAATTTATAATGATATAGTATTTAATCATAAGGATATAAATCCACAAATGATAGTTGAAACAAGTCTACCTAATTTGCTTAAACAGCATAGTAAAAGCATTCCAATATACAAATATATTAAAGAATTTAATGGAGTTTTACCTAGTATAGTAAGCCAGTCAATAAAAACAGAATTTGATGATTTTTTAAATAAAACATTAAAGGAAAGAAGAGAGAGTTTAAATTTAGGAGAGTTTACTATAAAAGATTTAAGAAAAGATTATGGTGATATGAGGTGTTTAGAATATATACCTCTACTTAATAAAGATAAAATATTTATAGAAGAATTGAGTGAATTTTTACAGTATATATTAACAGAATATCCAAAGTTATTAAGTACAGAAGGGAAACAGAGTGATAGAACAAATTTAAAGCGATTAATAAGAATTTATGACTGGATAAAGTATTACAAATAAATTAAAGAGCCCTAATTTAAGCAAGGAACATTCACTTACCTAAATTAGGACCCTTTATAACGATCAGTAAAAAGTACTATATTTTATTAGCGAAATCACCAATAAAATATGCACTATTTATTACATATGCAATTATAATTAAATTATACATTAAATTTGAAAAAAAGCAATAGAAATTAGGGGGATTGGCATGTCGTACTTAGGAAATGAAGAAACCTTAGTAGAGCTACCAGCAATTGAATATTTAGAGAATAAATTAGGCTATAACTTTATTCATGGAAAAGAATTAACTTCTATAAGTGGAGAAAGAGACTCTTTAGCTGATGTTGTATTATCTAAAAGATTAAAAGCTTCATTAAGAAAGCTTAATCCTTGGATGAATGAAGGTAATTTAGATAGAGCAATAAGATATATTAGTAGAGCTGATAGTTTAGGAACAGGTTTATTAGAGATAAACGAAAAGATTTATGATGCTCTTGTAGATTTAACTTTTACTGTTGAGCAGGATTTACATGGTGATGGTCAAAAGAAGCATCATACTGTTCATTTTATAGATTGGAAAAATGTTGATAATAATGACTTTTTAGTAGTTCGTCAATTTGAAGTTCAAACTTTAAGTGGAAAGTCTATTTTTCCTGACATAGTTATTTTTATAAATGGTATTCCTGTTGTTGTTTTAGAAGCTAAGTCTCCTTTCTTAGAAAAAGGAAAGAATGAGAGCATTGGAAAGAAACAAGCTTTTGAACAACTAAGAAGATATATGAATGTTAGAGATGAAGCTTTAGGTGAAGGAGCTCCAAGGCTATTTTATACTAACTTCTTTACTGGAATTTTAAATAGATATAATGCTTATGTTGGAACAATAAGTTCAAAATATAATCACTATTCACAATGGAAAGATCCATATCCATTTAAGAAAGAAGAAATAGAAAATTACAAAGATTGTGGACAAAACATATTTATTCAAGGATTTTTAGAAAAGAAAAATTTACTTGATTTAATGAGAAACTTTATTGTATTTGAAGCAGATAATGGAACTGTTATTAAAAAGGTTTGTAGATATCAACAATTTAGAGCAGTTAATAAGGCTATAGATAGAATTGTTAATGGAAAAGATAAGCTTACTAGAGGAGGCGTTGTTTGGCATACTCAAGGTTCAGGTAAATCTTTAACGATGGTTTTTTTAGCTAGAAAAATTAAGAGAACTAAAGGATTAACTGATTCAACAATAGTTGTAGTTACAGATAGAATTGATTTAGATAAGCAAATTTATGCTACTTTTGATAGAACTTTATCTAAAATAACTACTCCGGTTAGAGCAGATAAAATTGATATTATGAAGAAGCTATTATCTAATCCACAACCACAAATAATAATGACAACTATACA
>CAKVLD010000118.1 GCA_934755305.1 uncultured Clostridium sp.
TCCTCCTGTAATAATCATTTACTTAATATTACAAAAAGAATTTTTATTTATCTAGATACTAAAACTTTTACGCTTACAATATGAGTACTATGGAAATGATAATATAAAATCTGTTACTTTAGGTAATGGTATTAAAACTGAATACAGTTATGATGGTGATGGCAATGTAGAAAGTCTTGTTACTGTTACATCAAGTGGTGAGGTTTTAGTAGATTATAGTTATGCTTATGATCTTAATGGAAATAGACTACAAAAGGTAAGTAGTAAACATAAGAATTATTATAGCTATGATTCAATGAATAGACTTGTAGAATCAAGCTATGATGGTAGAAAAGAAAGCTTTACTTATGATAAGGTAGGTAATAGGTTAACTAAGATTACTAATGATATTACTGAGAAGTATGTTTATAATGTAAAGAATCAACTTAAAGAAGTTTATCAGAAAAAAGGAAACTCGACTCACCTTCGTTCGCTGAGTAAGTTCGACTTAGCCAAATATAAAATTTGGAGTCTCACTTATGACAAACAAGGTAATACACTAAAAGAAGATACAAACTCTGGAACTAACTCATTTGAATATAATGCTTTAAATCAGCAAGTTAAAGCTATAACTAAAGATGGTAACACTTTAGTTAATAGATATGATGCTGAAGGTTTAAGGTATGAAGTTGAAGAAAATGATAAGTTAAGTAAGTTTATTTTCCATAATGATGAAGTACTTGTTGAAACTGATGAAACTGATGATATTGTTTCTAGATTTATCAGAGGTTATGATATTGTAGCTGCTGATGTTAAGGATAGCAGATATTATTACTCTGTTGATGAGCAGGGAAGTACTATTTTCATTACTAATAGTAATGAGCAAGTTAAAAATGAATATTGGTATGATGCTTTTGGTAATGTTCTTGATTCTAGAGAGGATATTCATAATAGAATAACTTATACTGGACAGCAGTTTGATGGAGTTACAGGGCAGTATTATTTACGAGCTAGATTTTATAATCCTTTGCTTTCAAGATTTACTCAGGAGGATAGTTACCGAGGGGATGGACTTAATCTTTATGCTTATTGTGGTAATAATCCGGTTGGGTATTATGATCCTAGTGGGTATATAGTATGTGATGAGAAGTATAATGTATATTCAAAAATACGTAAACAAAATCCTACTTGGACTGCGCAACAAGCGTATAATGAATTAAAAAAGATAGAAAGACATATTGAAGAAAATTTTTCGAGTATTGAAAGAATGAGAAAAAGAGCTGGTTTACCAGAATATAAATATAGAGGTAGAACAGGAACAGTATCTAAAGTTGAATTGCTTGATTTTAAT
Source organism: uncultured Clostridium sp. (assembly GCA_934755305.1). Lineage (GTDB taxonomy): Bacteria > Bacillota > Clostridia > Clostridiales > Clostridiaceae > Clostridium. Next base: position 1,331 of record CAKVLD010000118.1, read on the forward strand.
AATGAGAGTTTCTTTGGTACTAATTCTAGAATGTACAAGTTAGGAAGTAAACCCAGGGTTGGATTAGATTCTAATCCAATTCAATATAGGAGAAGTTTATTTTTGTATTTAAAAGATAAAGGTAAGCTTGAAGGTATAAAACATTTAGGAAGAGCTCCTTTTTTAAGTCATGCAGAAGCCAATTCATTATTGAGAGCATATGAAAGAAAAGGTGATTTGGGAAGAGTTGTTCTATATGTTGATAGACCTACTTGTTGGAATTGTAAAAAGTATCTAGGGACACTTATGGATGAGCTAGGAATAACTGAACTAAATATATATAATAAGGGACATATAGAACCAATAGTAATTACAAGAAAATAATTTATAAATATAAATTTAATAATTAGATAGTTACAGTAAATATAAAAGTAAATAAGGAGGTAAATGTATAATTTGTATTATACATTATGATTTATGAAAGAAATTAAGTTTGGGACTCCTATGGGAGATATAATTAACAACCCTGATTTTAAAAAAATTGAGAGATTAATAATGAATAGAGGAATTGAATTTTGGGAAAGTGGATCTGGACAATCAATAATTGAATATAGTGATGATAATCTTACATCAACTTTATATATATGTATTGCAGAAGATTATGGATTTTATTTGGAATTTTGCAAGAATAATAAGTATTATATTATTTTGAAAGATGAAGATTTTAAAGATACTACTGAAGTATATATTGAAGGAGAACCGATACTTGTACCACGTAGTATGTTTATTGATAAGAAAGAAACTGTCGAACAAGTAAGGAGTATTTTTTATAGTGGAGATGTTGATTATACTACTTGTAATTGGGTTGAAAAAGAAAAAGTTAATTGGGAGTATGGCGAAGAGTTTAATGGTCAAGAGTCTGAGGAAGTTAAATATAGTAGTTTCAAAGAGTTTGTTATAAATAACTCAAAAATAAAAAGAAAATGGATGACTAAGTAAAATTTATTAAAAGACTAAGAGTAGAAAAATCTAGTGAGAAACAAAAGTAAGTTTCTTGCTGGATTTTTTTAAAATTTACATAAAAAAATTATTTTCAGTAGATTATTGTAATAAAAAGGATTTTGAAAAAGCCACAAAAGAATATAAATTCAAAGTGTTTTATAGATACTTGTAGTTAAAAAAATAATAATAGGATATAATTTAAATAATAAAAATTATTAGGTGGGGAACATTGAGATGATTAATTAAAGGAGGGATACTATGATATTATATCATGCAAGTGGAGAAGTAGTGGAATTTCCTGAAGTAAGAAAAAGTAAATATACAAAGGATTTTTCGTGGGGATTTTATTGTACAAATAATTTTGAGCAAGCAAAAAAATGGGCAAATAGAAATAGAACATCACCTATTGTAAATTATTATGATTTTGAAGAAAAAGATGATTTGAAAATATTAAAGTTTAATGACATGACAAATGAATGGCTTAATTTTATTGCAGAGTGCCGTAATGGATTAATACATGATTATGATATTGTAGAAGGACCTATGGCAGATGATACGGTTTGGAATTATGTTAATGATTTTTTAGCAGGTGAAATATCTAGAAATGTTTTTTGGGAACTTGCAAAATTTAAACATCCAACCCATCAAATTAGTTTTCATACCCTAAAAGCATTAGATTGTTTACAGTTTCAAAGGAGTGAAGTAGTAGATGAATGAAAAAGAAAAAAATGATTTATTTTATGTATGTTCATTAATTGAGTTTTTAGGGAGAAAAACAAAAAATCACCGTAGTGATATTGTTAAGTTATTAGGAATTAAGGAACTTAATAGACAGCTTGATTTAGCAGAAGTGAATCATTGTATTTCTTTTGATGAGGTAGCTGATGAATTAATAGATTATTATAATATAAAAGATGGAGAATTTGATTCAGTTAAGTTATGTAAATATACAATTCCAACTTATTTATCTATAGGAAAAGAATATCAAAGGCTTATTCTTGATGTGATTAAAGAGGGAGAAGATGTTATAAGTGTTCTTTATGATGTTTTTACATCATTTATTAGTGATGAAATATCAAATTTTAATTCATCTGTATATTATAGTAGTCCTCAATATCTAAAATATAGCTATCTTGAAGGAAAATTACTTCCATAAAATAAGACAGATATTATTATATACTTCATAAGTGTCGAATTTAATTTTTAGAGTTATATTTAGAGCTGTATAAGAATAGCTAACAGGTTGTTCTTATATAGCTTTTATTATTTTGAATTACAGTTTAGTGTTTTTTAAGTAACATAAATCCATAAATGTATAAAGTTTACTAAGGATGTATCGATAATTAAAGTGAAAATATATTAAGAAAAGAAGGGGTTATAATGAAAAAGACTTTATTATTTGTTGCTTCTTTAGTAATAGCTTTAAGTACTGCAAGTATTAGTGCTAGTGCATCAACAAGAATTCAAGAAAAGGAAAGTAATAATACTGTAAGTGAAGCACAAGAAATTCAAAGAAACAATGTAATTCCAAGTACTGTAGTAAAAGGTAAGTATGAAGGTCAAAATGTTGTATCTGGAAATGTTTCTGATGCTTCAGATGTTGATTGGTATAAGGTTTATTTACCAGCTGATAGTAATACTATATTTGCAATTAATAGTACTTCTTTAAGTGGTCTTGGAAAAATAGAAATACTAGATGAAAATCAAAATATAGTAAGTGCATTTACACATAAGCAAAATACTAAAATATTAGGTGCAACACCTTATAGAGTTAATATTCCTAAGAGTGGAAATTATTATGTGAAAATATATTCTACAGTTAAAGGTGGAGATTACTTATTTACAATAGGTGGACCTAACTATACAGTTGGAGATTATACTTATAAATCAGCAAGTAAGTTAGTGCTAACTCCAAAAATTGATTCAGATACTATGAATTTTGATTTAACAAGAGTTTCTGATATTCCAGATGGAGCAGTTGTATACTATGTATCATTCCAAGGATCAAAGCAAAATAGAGCTACTAATGAAGTTAGAAGTTTAAAACTAGCAAGTGATAGAAATTGGACTAGAACTTCTTCATATACATTTAATGCAGATATTCCTGTTGTTACAAATAAACTTTTAAAGAGTAAATGGAATGCTAAGTTAGAAGGAAATGTAAGTAAATATACTAAATCATATTCATTAACACCTTCTATAAGATTCTCTTATGTATATCCACAATTACCACAGTAATTTAGATATAAAATAAATATAGAATAGGAGGGGAGAGGATGAGCTTTATTAATAGAAGTACATTTCATGGTTCAAGAAGTTCTATTTTAAGTTATAGAAATCAAAGTTTTATGAATACTTATAATAGAATGAAAAAAGGTGCAAAGGTAAGTAATAGTCTTTTTAATAATACTATGAATGATACTTTTTCAACTATTAAAAGATGTATTGCTGAGAAGGAGAATCTTTCAGTAAAGCGCCAAGATACATCATATTCAAGATTGTCTAAATATAAGAGTAATGATGATGTTTTTGAAAATGCATTAAAAAGGCTAAACAATAATAGTAATTTTGGAATTAATGCTTCTAAGTTAAGTGCAAAAAATTCTACTTTAGATTTAGCTAGTGATAAATACTTTAATATTAAAACTAAATCAGGAAAAACAGTTACTTTAGCTTGTGATAATGGAACTGTTTATATGCCGGGAGATGTAGATAATTTATCTAATAGTGATATAAGGGAAGTAGAGGATATTGGCCATCTTTTAACTTATTTAAATCATGATTCAACTGGAGTGTTAGCTTTTAAAAGTTTTAGTGAAAGTTCTATAAAAGATATGCTTGCATCAGTAGGTATAAAACCAGGCTTTTTTGAAATAAAGTCTAGTGGGGAAAGTAATAAATTCTTAATGCTTGACAATGGTTCAATTTATTCAGAACATCAAGTAGAAGCTGAAAGATCTTTTTATAATGAAACAAATTTAATAAAAAATGCAGGGTTTACTAAGGATTCAGTATGCATAATTGATGGTAAGGAATATAAAATAGATGAGAATGGACATTTTAATATTCCTAAAGGTGTAAGATGTGTAGCTGAAAATATGATAATTAAGAAATAGAAAAGTCACATATTATTAATTAAGAACCGCTTTTTGTATATATTACAAAAGCGGTTTTTGTCATAAAAAATAATTTTTTTAATTATTTTATTAAGATTAATTTAATTATATTAAAAAATATTATGAAATAAAGAGGCAGTAGTTGAAGCTTACTTTAAGGCAGATAAAATTAATATTAACTTTGATGTATGTTATAAAGATGAGGACAAAAATGGTAAAATACATGAAGTTTTAAGAACAGGAAAACCTGCTTATAATAAACTACCTAAAGAAGCTTTTGGTCAAGCTTTTGAAGGAACAATAACACCTATATTTGATAATGGAGAAGTAGTAGGAGTTGTAACTTACATATTTTCATCAGAAATTAAGGATAATATTGTGA
>CAKVLD010000119.1 GCA_934755305.1 uncultured Clostridium sp.
ACTATTGGTAGCATTTCTTTAGGTTGTGCTTTTGTAGCTGGTAAAAACCTTGTTCCAAGTCCGGCTGCTGGAATAATTGCTTTCCTTACTTTCATTACTAATACCTCTCTCTTTTCATAATAAATCTGATTTATACTTATATACTATCATATATATGGTATTATTAAAAACCTTTTACATCATATATAAATCCATACTTTTCTTGTTATTATCTATAACTTAATATATAATTTAAATTAATAAAAATATTGAAAGGACGAATACTATGAGTATATTTACTCCCTTTATAATAGTAAGTTTAATGCTTTTAAACTACTTGCTATATAGGAAAAAAATCTATGATAAGAAATTATACATAACTACTTCTATATTTATATTGATATATACTATTGTAGCTATATCTATTTATTATATTAACTTACATAATGGTTTTGAATATGGAATAATTTATGGTGACTTATTAGGCAATCATTTTTGTGATGAATATAAATACTACACTGATGCAAATATCCTTTATAATCATTTAAAAAATGGAGAATTTTCAAGTTGGATAAACAAAACACTTCCTATTTATGAATTTATAGATTCAAGTGGTCATCCTAGTTATGGAAATTATAATAGTTATGTAATATTATTAACAATTCTAAAATTTATTGGAATACATTCTGCTCTTGATTTTATTCTTATTAAGTTATTTGTGTATATACCTACTGCAATAATAATTTTCAAATTAAGCAGATTATATTTAAATGAAAAAAAATCATTTATCACATTAATTATATTTAGTGCTTTACCTGGATATATCTTAAGTAACTCACTTCTTATGAGAGATAATATTATATTACTGCTTTCATGCATAGTTATATACTATATACTTTGTAAAAAGATAAATTTATTAATACTTATACCAACAATACTATTGTTGATAGGATTCAGATCATACTTAATATTAGTATTTGCAGCATGCTTAGTATTTACTTTTAGAAATAATAAAAAACTTATTTCTAAATATGATTTAATTTATTTAGTACTTATTTTAATGGCAATTTATTTAATAAGTAATTTTAACTTTAGTTTAGAGCATTCAAATATTTTCTTTTCTTATTATCAGATAACTGATTTACAAGAAAAATTTATATCACTTTATGGTAGTGGAATTTTAGGTATTGCTAAATTACTAATACTTACGCTGATTCATATAATTATTGATCCTGTATTAATTAACTTTTTAACTTCAGGCAACTTATATTTTATATTGTTTTCTTTAGGAAATATATTAGGAAGTTTATTATCAATAATATTTGCACTTAAGTATCTCTTATTATCTATAAAGCTATTTAAGCTTCCTAACGAAAAATATATATTCCTTATGAAATTTACAGCATATTTCACAATGTTGACATCATTTATTGTAATGTCTAAAGATGGTTATATAATCAACAGAATTGCTCTTATGTGGATTCCTCTATTCATCATAATATTATTAATACCTTTTAATTATTTCTACAAAAAAAGAACTAGCAGTTAACTGCTAGTTCCTTTTTATTATTTTAGTGCATTATGGATTGAATCTGCAATTACACTTGCTATTTTTTTCTGATTAGTAGCATTACTAATCTTCTTAGCATCACTTTCATTACTGATAAATCCACATTCAACTAATACAGCTGGCATATTAGTATATTTTACTACCATAAATTCATCATCTTTAGTACCTCTATTTGTCATGCTTAATGCACTTGCTATTCCGCTTGATATAGACGCTGCTACTGCCTTGCTTGTATTTAGCTTATAAGTTATATCATTTAAAGAATCTGGCTTTACGCTAGAATAATATGCTTCAACTCCATTTGCACTTGCAGTTGTAGAAGCATTTTGATGGATAGAAATGTAGAAATCTGCATTTGCATTATTTGCTGCATTTATTCTATTCCATAAATTTTCTCTATAATTACTACTAGTTGGTCTTTCACCAATTCTTCTTGCCATTATTACTTCATATCCTTTATTGATTAGCTCAGTTCTTAGATACTCAGCTACTTCAATATTTAATGTTGTTTCATCATAAGTAACACCATTTATAACTCTTACTGCACCCATATCTCCGCCGTAATCGTGACCTGGATCTATATAAATAGTTTTTGTTGGCTTATAAGTAAAGCTTCTAGTTATCTTTTGGATATTTCCCTTATTATCTTCAATTTCTAAAGTTAAAGTTTTATTTCCAGCAGATAAATTATCTATTAATAAATGAGCTTCAAATCCACTGTTAGAGTTATTGTATTCAGGATATACTTGAGCTACATCAGGTCTTGATAAACCAGTTATAACATTTCCAATAAAAGTTCCATCAATATACGCTTTTATTTCTTTAACTCCATTAGTATTTAATATCCATCCTTTAATATCAATTTTTGAACTAGTTACTACTTGATTAACTACAGGATAATCTAAACATACTTTTGTTTCTAATTTTACTACTTGAATACTTCTAGTAATTTCTTGAATTGTACCATCTTTTGCTATAATTCTTACAGTTAAAGATTTCTTTCCAGCAGATAAACTTGAAATATCTATGCTACCTTCAAAACCACTTGTTGTTCCTTCTGGATAACCTGGATATACTCTATCAACATCAGGTCTTGACTTTCCTGCTTTAACAGTTCCAACCTTAGTTCCATCAATAAGGACTTCTACAGTTTTTGTACCAGAAGATGATAATGCCCAACCTTTAATATTAAGTGTATTAGAAACACTTTCATTAACTGTTGGAGTATCTAAACAACTTCTTGATACTAAATTTAACCTCTTAACTGTTATATTTCTAGTAATAGTTTGAGTAGTTCCGTCATTTGCAGTAATAATTACTTTTACAGTTTTATTTCCATCTGATACTCCAGCAATATTAATATCACCTTGGAAACCAGATGATGCACCATTTGGATATTTAGGATATACTTTAGCTACATCTTCTCTTAATATTCCTACTTGAACATTTCCATAACTTTTATTATCAATAAATACTTCAGCTGACTTTATTCCTGTAGCATGTAATGCCCATCCTTGAACATATACTACATCACTTTTTACAGTAGTTGATGCTGCAGGGTAATCTAAACATGTTCTAAAATCTAATGCTTGTAAAACTATTTTTCTGCTTATTTCTTGAACTGTTCCATCTTTTGCTATTATCTTAACTGTTAAAGTTTTTGTTCCTGATGATAACTTTGATACATCAATTTTCCCTTCAAATCCGCTTGTTGCTCCTTCTGGATAACCTGGATATACTCTGTTAACATCAGGTCTTGATTTACCTGCTTCAACAGTACCAACCTTAGTTCCATCAATATATACAGCAACTTCTTTAGTTCCTGCAACTGAAAGAGCCCATCCTTTAATTGTTAAAGAATCCTTTACTATCTCATTTTCAGTTGGCGTATCTAAACAACTTCTTGAAGCTAAATTAAGTTTCTTAACTGTTATATTTCTCGTAATAGTTTGAGTAGTTCCGTCATTTGCAGTAATAACTACTTTTACAGTCTTATTTCCATCGGATAATTTAGATATATCTATATTTCCTGCATATCCTGACGCTATTCCATTTGGATACTTAGGATATACTTTAGCTACATCTTCTCTTGCTACTCCTACTTGAACATTTCCATAACTTTTGTTATCAATAAATACTTCTGCTGACTTTATTCCTGATGCATGTAATGCCCATCCCTGAACATACATTGTATCGCTTTTTTCAGTAGTATTTGTTGATGGATAGTCTAAGCAGCTTCTAAAATCTAACGCTTGTAAAACTATTTTTCTACTTATTTCTTGAACTGTTCCATCTTTTGATGTAATTTTAACTGTTAAAGTTTTAGTACCTGATGATAACCTTGATAGATCAATTTTTCCTTCAAATCCACTAGTTGCTCCTTCTGGATAACCTGGATATACTCTATCAACATCATTTCTTGATTTTCCTGTTTCAACAGTTCCAACCTTAGTACCATCTATATATACAGCAACTTCTTTAGTACCAGCTGCTGAAAGAGACCAACCCTTAATATTTAAAGTATCTTTTACAGTTTCATTTTCTGTTGGAGTATCTAAGCAACTGCTAAAAATCAATTCTGTCTTATTAATAGTAATACTTCTATTAATAGTTTGTATTGATCCATCATTAGATACTATTTGAACTGATAATGTTTTAACACCATTAGATAATGAACTTATATCAAATGTTGTTTCAAATCCTGAATTAGCTGAGTTATAATAATTAGGATACACTTGTTGAACATCTGGTCTAGATACTCCTACATTAGTAGTACCTATAAGTGTATTATCAACTAAGACATTAATCTGCTTAACTCCAAATGCAGTAACTGCCCATCCTTTTACATAAAGCTTTCCATCTTTAATAACTTTATTTGTTTCTGGATAGTCTAAATTACTTCTACTTGGTAAATAGTCTGCACCTGTTAAATCACAATATAATCTTAATAACTCCAACCCATAAGTTGAACTTGGTGCCCATTTCCCCCCTAAATCAATAGCTGTAGTAGCAGTTCCTTTTAAATAAGTAAAATGTCTTGGATCATATGTGCTAGAATTATCAATGTTAGAACCTTTCCAACTACTTATGTAGTTAGTTTTAGGATATCCTGATGCACCTGCGTAAAGTGCCAAATGATCTAAATGAGCAATAATTCCTTGATCCCAAGTATCAAATCTCTTATGAGCATTTGAATCGTAATCTCCACCACCACTTGATTCTTTTAAACCGCATGGATTCTTATATGAAGCATCTAACACTCCACCAAATCTACCATAACCTGTTTCTTTGGCTGCTTGTACATATGCAAGTGCCCAGTTTACTCCACCTCGACTCCCTGCATACTTTTGATATAAAGATGCTAATCCAATAAACTCTTCCGTAGCACCTTTAGCTCTTGCCCATGCTTCTGCTTGTGCAACTGTTGTGCTATCACTAGATAAAATATTTACATTACCAATTGCAGCTGCTCTAGATACCATTGGTGAAATAATAGTAACTTCTTCTGAAATTACTTCACTTTCATCATAGTTAACTTCTTCATTTATTTCGCTGTCTAAAGATTGTTCATTAATTTCTTCAACTTCTTCCATCTCTTTAAGGATTTCATTTTCATTTGATATTAAATCATCATTTTCAACCGTTTCATTAAAAATTATGTTTTTATCGACATTAGATTCTTCAAAAGTTTCACTATTTTCTGTATCAACATTATATTGTATACTATTATCATTTTGCACATCAATATTATCTGTAGCTTGTACACTAATACCTGAAACATTAGAAATAATCATAGATAAAACCATTAATTTGGCAATAATTTTCCTTTTTTTCATCTTTATCACCTCCCCCTTCTTTTCAATCTTTTTAATTTTAACATATACATTTTTTTATGTAAACTTAATGTATTTTCATATTTTGATAAATAATATCTTATTTATACACTCTTTATTTACACAATAATTGTATATCGAATTAATTATCGTCATCCTTCAAGAAATCTTTACCTTTTATGCAAAAAAAGGAGAACTCCTAAAAGTTCTCCTTTATACCTTAACTATATATTATTTATACATTTCATTATAATAATTCATGTATTCTCCTGAAGTTATGTTCTTCATCCATTCTTGGTTATCTAAGTACCATTGAATAGTTTTCTTTATACCAACTTCAAAAGTAGTTTCTGGATACCATCCTAATTC
>CAKVLD010000120.1 GCA_934755305.1 uncultured Clostridium sp.
GTATTTAGCTGTAAGTATTTTTTTTGCTTCAGTTTCTAATTCTAAAATATGCTTAATATTTTTATCCATATCTCTTTTAGCAATTTCACATGCTTTACCAAAACCAACTATATTATGAACTCCATGAGTTCCAGCTCTATAACCGTATTCTTGTTGTCCACCATGAATTAAGCTAGTTAAGTTTCTTTGAGTTAAACCATTTTTTCTTATATAGGCAGCACCTACCCCTTTAGGGCCATATATTTTATGTGCTGAAAAAGATAAGAAATCAACAGGAGTAGTTTCCACATCTATATTTATTTTACCTAAAACTTGTGTACCATCAGAATGGAATAAAATATTCTTTTCTTTAGCAATTTCACTAAGCTTTTGAATATTATTTAAAGAGCCTATTTCGTTATTGCCCCAAATAAATGAAGCTAAAATAGTATTATCACTTATAGCATTAATAAAATCATCTTCAAGAACTTGACCATATTCATTTACTTTTAAGAATGAGACATCATAACCTCTGTCAATCTTCTTTACAGTGTTTTTAAGCTTTACAAATCTACTAATAGAATTATTTCTAACTCTATTATCGTAAACTTCACCATTTAAGAATTTACAAGTTTGAAGTATTGATTTATGTTCAACTGTAGAAGTAATAATATGATTTCCTTTTTCTTCATAGTATTTCATATAATCAGCAACACCTTTAATGATAAAATTATTGCTTTCAGAAGCACCACTGGTAAAAATTATTTCATCATGTTTTGCATTAATAAGATTAGCTACTTGTTCACGAGCATTTTCCACTGCTTTTTCAGCATTTACAGCTAAAGTATAATGTCTACTGGATGGATTACCAAACTCCTCCTTAAGGTAAGGAAGCATAGCTTCCAGTACCTCAGGATCAACAGGAGTAGTAGAACTATTATCTAAATATATCATATTGATACATCTCCTTTTTCAGTTAAATGTTTAAGGAACTTTTCTAGATTCCCACCTGAATATTTATATTGATTTGAAAGAATTTCAGCACCTCTATCAATATGCTTCTTTGAATATAGAGGATAGTATTCGTCGTCACTTAAATGTCTATTTAAATTCATCTCCATTAAAGATTTATAAATACTATCAAACTCAGCAGTAACTGTTACTCTTTGTAACTCTAATCCATTAGTATCAGTTTCTTCATATGAATCTATAGAATTTGAATCTTTTAAAGATAAAGCTATTGCAATTTTACATAAAGCAAATGGTTTAAGATTAGTACTTGAACCTATTTCTTCAAATATTTCTTTTGTTTTCTTTGATGTTTTAAGTCTAAATCCCATAATTACACCTCAAAATAGCCTTTCTTAACTTCAGTTTTTCTTCCTTTTTCATTGTAAAGAAGTAAATACTCATCACATATATATGGCTTTATTACATTATATAAATTAGCATCAATTTCTTCATTTGTAGAAAGAATAATAACTTGTTTACTTATATTAGGTAAGTATTCAAGTGTTAATGCTTTTCTATGAGTTTCATCAATTCTTGCGTAAGGTGTATCAATTATAAATGGTACATCAATGCCTGAACTTTTTATTAGAGCCCATATTAAGCAAAGAATATATATTTGTTTTTCACCTTTAGAGAAGTCGTTAACGTTAACTTTAGTTCTTAATTCAATAAGCTCCATAGTAGGATTAGCATTAAAATGATTAATAACTTCATCTAGAGAAGATACATTAAATTTAGTTAACAAGTCTTCTATAAACATAAGACCATACTTTTTAGAAATATCATTAATTCCTAAATTAGTTATTATATTTTCAACTTCAAAAGATGCGTAGTCTCTAGCTACATATAAAGTAGTATCAAAGTTATCATCAATAACTATGCTTGATACATATTCATTTTTACGGATAATTAAACTAAATATTTCAATGAAATTATCTTCAATTAACTTTAATTTGTCTTTACTTAATGTAGCTAGTAATGCATCTAAATAATCAGTTAAATTAGAAGATAACTCCAGTACATTATTGTTTTGTAAAGAAGCTGAGTATTGATTTTTAGCTCTAGTATAATGATATTCAGCATTACTTAATTCTAAATTTAAAGATTCAAGTGAGTGATGTAATGAAACAATGGCATTTTCAACAGTAATTATTTCATTATTCACCATAGCTATATTTTCAAGATACTTATCTAATAATTCTCCAGAAATAGTAGAATTAAGTCTATCCCTAAGTTGTTTTAATTCATTAGCAATAGATTTTAACCTGATAAAATTATTTTTTATATTATTACTATAAGTAGATTTATTTGTAAGTATTTTGTTTATTATAGACAAAGTATTGTGTTTTTGATCAGTAGATAACATTAATATTTCATTTATATTATCTAGCTCATTAGAATTAAACATATTCTCTAATATAGCAATAGCTACTTCTTCGTAGTCAGTGTTACAATTATTTAAATTAGGAATTTTATTAAATGATTTTTCAATAACATCAGCAGACAATTTATTTTTAATAGCATTGTAAGACGCTATATTGTCTTCATTTTCTATTTGAGTTTTAGTATCAGCTAATAAATCACTAACAATAATAAAAGGAAGTATATCATTACAGAAATCCTTAATTTCTTGATTTAATGTAAAACGTTCATTTTCTAATTTATTTATTAGTGAATTAATTTCAGCTCTTTCAGTTTCTAAAATCCCCCCAGAACTTTTAAATTCATCATCTAAAATATTCTTTTTAGTTTTTAAACTATCTAATAATTCTTCCTTATTTAAAATAGAAGAATTACAAGAATCTATTTTAGAGTTTATTTCTTTAACTCTCTCTAATGCCTCATCATAAATTGTTTGAACTTCACTTAGACTGCTATTACTTTTTGACATATTTCTTTGGAAAGAAAGTAAATGCTTTTTTAATATATCGAAAGTATCATAATTAAATAATTGCAGAACAGCTTCCTTTAAGCTAGTTGATGAATTTTTACCTACAAAGAATTCAGTTAATTCCTCGCCATCAAAGAAGAAGAAATCAAATAAACTTGGTGGTAAAAGTGATTGTAAGTATTTATTAAAGTAAAGTATTTCATCATCATTTAATGTTTTACCATTCTTATCTACAGTAAATGTTTCTTTAATTTTCTGGTTAACATATTCCCAAGTCCTTGATAAATTATATTCATTTATTTGAGTACCTTCAGTAAATGATAGTGAAAGTGAAATGTTACAATCAACAACATCATTTTTAAAAGCATTATTATTTATATTATTTTTTATTTTAGTTAGATAATTTCCATTAGAACCTAGATATCCATAACTCATAGGACCATATATACAAAGTTTGATAGCTTCAAATAAGGTTGACTTACCAGCACCATTTTCTCCACCAATTAAAACTATATTTTTATTACCTTTAGGAGAAAAAGAAAACTCAGTTTCATCTTCATATGATCTAAAGTTTTTAAGTTTTATACTATTAATAATCATTTTCTATCTCCTCAATTATGCTTTTGTGTAAATATTTTTGATTAAGTACTTTTGAAATTGATTTATCCAAAACAGTTTTATTTGTATAATGTTTAGATTTATTAGTTTCAATTAGTAGCTTATTTATTAAATGATCAGATAAATTAAATTTTGAATTAAACTCTTTTATAGTAGCTAAAGTTGTATCATCAAAAATAGGTTTTTTAAAATCATGCCAAGGTAATTTTTCACCAGTTATTTCATAGTAGATATCGACAAGTTTTCTTCTAGTTAAGTCCTCTTCGTTATCCCAAATTTTATCTATTTGCTCTAATTCTTCTATAGTTATTAAATCAAAATCTACGTATTGTTTCATTATATTTTGAGTCTTAAGAAGTTCTTTTAAGATTTCCTGTCTTCCATAGAAATTAAAAGGACCGTAGCCAACAACGTTAATATAAGGTCTAGTATCTTTATCAAATATTTTAGATTCGTCTAATTTATATTTATTATCATTTGACATTGGAAGTAATTCTAAAAATACTTTTTCTTTATTTGTTGATTTTCTTTTGCCGGAATCATTGTCATCTTTTGAAATTCTTAAATCGATATATTCATTATTTTCTTCGTCAACGAAGATGTGGCTTTTATCCAACATTAAATCGTCACTTAAAGGAATATCTTCTAAGTATAATTTCTTATAATAGTGATTGCCATCTCTTCTATATTGTTGTCTATATTCATGTTTATCTCTTATACTTAATAACCATTCTCTAAAATCAAGTAGAGGCTGAAGCCAATCTTCACCATTTTTTATGAATCCAGTTAAAGATTTATCTTCATTAACAACAGTACATATCCAACATCCAAATCTTGAGTTTCCACAAGAAGGTGAGTCTACTTCACCTTTTTCATTTTTAGTAATGGTAAAAGGACATTCACCAGCATCAGATCCTGCATATAATGCAAATAGTTCATTATTATCTCCACCCCATGGATTACGTCCATTATTACTTAATAAAGTTTTCCATACATCATCTGTAGTAAAATCTACAATAGGATTATATACGTATGTATTTTGAAGAGAGCCATGAGGAGTTAAAAGATAACCATCAATTTGCCTGTTTTCAATTCTAGTTTTTCTTGCAATACTTTCAGCTTTTCTTACACCAAGTAAAACAATAACTTCACCATTTTCTTTAACTTTATTTTCTATAAATGTATTAGAAGGTTTTATTTTTAGTCTTTCAGTACACCATCTAAAACGTATAGAAGTTGGAGTAGGTAACCCCTTACCAATAATATTAGCCCAATATGAATTATCATAGTCTGGGTGAACCATTTCTGCATAAAGTGGAAGATTTTTTGTTTTAGCACCTATATTTATTAAGTTTGATGCATCTTTTAAGTATCCTAGTACTATAGGATTTTCAATTAGTGTATCAGAAGACACTATGTATATAGGTTTTGTTCTTTCTTCTGGAGCTAATGATTCAAGCATAGTAAAAGCTAGTTGAACTACAACTGTACTATCTTTTCCACCACTATAACCTATAATCCAAGGCCTATTATCATTCTTATATACAACTTTCATTTCTTCGATGACATCATTTATTTTCACATTTGTATCATTAACTATCATATATTATCATCCTTTTAAATTATTAAATTCGTTTTCTAGTTTTTGTTCATCTTTAGTTAATGGTAAATCAAGTTTTTGTTTAATTAAGTTACAAGTTAATCTTACATATCTTGAGCTTTTAACAATGCGACCATTTGGTGCTATTACTCGATTTTCCCAATCCTTAAGATTAGTTCTATTCCAATCTATATTATTTAATTTACTTAAATAATCTTTCCAATCAGAATAATTATTAGTGTATAGAAAGTTTCCTATAATTCCAATGGCTTCTAAAACAACACCATTAGAATTAATATAGCTATGTCTTAAATTAGTTGCACTAGTTTTTTTATCGAAAACGAACATCCATTCTTTTATATTTTCGCATAAATAAGACCAAAATGACAAGACAAAATTTATTGCATCTTCGTCATTAGCATTTAGTTTATATAATAACTTTTTATTTGTTTCATATATATTACTTAAAATAAATAACTTAGTTGAATATTTAGATAAAGAAGTATTTTCTTTATCAGTAAAGTTTCGTAGATAAATGTTACTATCTAAAAGTTTTTTTGTAATTATGGCAATAGGATCTCTTGAATCATACAGTATACCAATTGATTTAGATACATTAACTGCATGCTTGTTTAGATC
>CAKVLD010000121.1 GCA_934755305.1 uncultured Clostridium sp.
TTACTTCTTTCAAAACTTTTACTGCTCCATAAGGCTCTTTTAATGACAGTTCTTTACCTCTTCCTGTAATTACCCAAAGTATTTTATATCCTATTGGTTTTACTTCTAGCCTTTCTTCTCCTTTTCCATCAGTAAAATATATAAGTAAGTTTATATTTTTTTGATTTGCATATTTAAATACTGGTGAGAATTTAGTGCCTCCGCCTTTTGCTATTCTTTCCTGTACATCTTTTATCTTTTTAACTTTATATGATCTTCTAATTTTATTATCACATTCTATAATAGTAATTTCTTCATTATAATTTTTAACTATTGAAAATATTTCTTTAATAGCTCCACAAAACTCTTCATCACTTATGCTTCCACTTATATCAATAGCTACAGCTACATTAGCTTTATGGTTTCTAAGTTCTCCTCTTAATTCTAACCTATGAGGTTGTCTTCTATTTAATCTAGTTACAGTCTTTTTCCTATTACTTTCTATTGTTCCCATTAATTTTTTCAAATAAATATTCCAAGGTATTTCACTTTTATTACTTTTTAAAGAATCTATTAAAGTTGATACTTCTTTAGGTATTGTACCTTTTTGTGAATAACTTAATAACTTTTCAGTAAAATTTTTTAAAGTTTGTTCTTCAATATCATTATTTTCTTCCCACATATCATGAGTATATTCAGCATTAAACTCAGTTTCTAATTCTGAATTCTCTCTAGTATCATCTTTTTCCCCTTCTTCATCCTCTTCAAGTAAATCTAATTCTTTTTGGATATTAGTAACATAATATTCAAAAGTATTATAAGGTTCAAGTTCAAGTGAATATTTTTGATTTACACTTTGTACAGTAACAGCATAAGGAGGTAGATTATCTAAATATTGATTAACTACTATATCCATTGCTAAATTAACAGCAAGGGTACTAAACTTTCCTTTTATATCTTTAGCTCTAATTAAATGTAAAGATAATATATGAAGTATTTCATGCTTTATTGTACTTCCCATTTGTTTTATATTAAGTTGCAAAAATAATATAGGATTAAAATAAATAAAATATTTAGCATTTTTAAAATTAACAGCAGTTGGAGTACTTATATCAAATCTTATTTCTTTTCTCATTTGAAATAAGAAATATCCATAGAAATTATCTTTATCTTCCATAAGACTTAAAATAACCTTATCTACTATATAAAAGAATTCTTTTTTTATGTCTTCTGATAAATCTACAGTAAAATCAATACCTGCTGCATTTGATTTAAACATATCTATATTATCAACTATATTATCTATTTTTTTATAAAGCTCTAAAGCTTTTTTTTCAAAATATCTTTCCATAATTATTACCTTGTTAAACTGTAAGCTTTAAAATAGTTATCTACAAACATTTCATTTTCAATAACTCTTTTATAAGTTTCTTTGTATGATGACTTTATTTCTTTCATAATACCAACCATTAAATCTACAGGATATTTATTTATAAATTCAACAAGCCTGTTAATATAAAAATCTTCTTTATCTTTTTCCTTAACTATTTTTTCTTCTAAGTTTTTTAATATATTCATAGCTGATAAATATAATTTAGTATGACTTTCTTGTTCTATTTTATTAATTAAGTCTAAACTTAAATTATCCCCCTCAAAAACTTCTTCAAAACTTATTAATGGACTATGTTCTGTTTCAACAAAACCTAAAAATTCTTCTGCTATTATTCTCCCTACATTACCTTTAATAACATTTAAAAATACATTCCTTGGTATTTCATCTTTCTTTTCTTTATATAATTTGTAGACTTTAGAAACTCTTTCATAACTTCTAGGAGTAGCTCTTACATCATCTTCATTTACCTTATATAGATTTTCAGGAAAAGTTGATATAAAACTTATTACATCTTGGTCTATATCATTTTCTATAGCCCATTTAATCCAAGCCTTGTAATCACTTTCCATAGATAGCCATACAAATCTATTTTCTTGAGCTGGATCCATATCTACTACTTGATAATCAAAATCATCTCCATATTTACTAGAAGGATTCATAGCTGCTAGTATCTTTACTTCTTTATTAAGCTTATATCCATTAATTTCTCTATTTAATATTAGATTCATAAGCTCTTGTTGTACTGTATGCTCACATCTATTAATTTCATCTATAAATAAAAGGACTTCTCTGCCTTTTTCAATTTCTTCATCAATTTCTTTAAGCTTTGTATGGATAGCATAAATTGTAACTTTCTTTTCACCTAAATTCCCATTACTATCTTCATATTCATAAGATTCTATAGTTGGTAAACCACCTATTTCTCCTTCTTTTAACAGATTTCCATCTATGCTTATAATACTCCAATTATTATTCTTTGCTAAAGTTTTTGCAAGAGCTGTTTTTCCTATACCACTATCTCCCACAATTAGTGGCACTTCACCTGTTTCTAATACTAATTCAACGCTTTTTAATGTATCTGTAAAATTCATATTTAAGCCTCCTCCTATCTAATCTTAAGTTTCTCATCTACAGCTATCTTTTTAGCTTTTTTACTACCATATTTATATATAAATATTATTTTATCTAATTTGAATTCACTACTATCTTTATCTATAATGTTACAACTTAAAAAATCTCTAATATATTTTTCTTCTACTTCTTCATTAGATATAACTTCTTTTAAAACTGAATTTAACTCCTCTTCTGATATACTTCTATAAATGTACTTTATAATAAGAATATTTATCCTTAATAGTTTTAACATCTTTTCCTTATCTAAATTAACTACAAATTTAATTGCAGCTTCATTATTTTTAACAGCTATTTTTTCTGCATTAAAACTTGGATTATCTATATATCTTAAAGCATCATAACTTATATTTATTGCTTCAATTTGAACACTTTCAAAAGGATTTTCTATATATTTTATTGAATCATAATCCTTTTTAATTGCAAGTAATTGTAACTCTTCACTTGGATTATCTGCATATTGAATAGCCCATCCTCTTTTTGATATTCCAATCTTTATTAATTCTTCACTTGGATTATTTATATATTTTAAGTTATTCCATCCTGATTCAACTGATTTTCTTTTCATATCTTCACTTGGATTTTTTATATGTTCAATAGCTCTACTATTATTATTTAAAGCTACAGTTTCCATTTCAGTTGTAGGATTTTTTATATATCTTATTAATAGCCCATCCCTCTCTAAAGCTGCCATTATCATTTCATTAGTTGGATTTTCAATTGTATTTATAATACTTGGATTTCTTTTTATCATTTCTAATAATTTAGATTCTTCCATAACTTTTCCTCCTTAATTATTAACTAATAATAATTATCCATTACTATTATAATACTTTTATTTGAATTTTTAAATAAAAATATTATGAATATTTAATATAGCAAAAAATAAGTACAGATTTCTAATTCAAATTAAAAAAACTGTACTTATTAAAATATATTTACTTCTTTTTTATATTATTTAACTTTTCCACCTTCTACAACTAAGCTTTCTTCAAATTCAGAACCATATACTGATTTTAATGTTTTATCATAAGCTTCATGAATAAAATTTTCTTTTCCTATCTCTTCAAGTTCACCATTAATCCAATCCTTTAACTCATCATTACCCTTTGCTACAGCTGGTGCAATATAATCTTCACTTCCTAAAGATGAAATACCTACAGTGAATCCTGGATTATCCTTAGCCCAAGCTATAACCTCTGTATTATCACTTAATATAGCATCTCCACGTCCATCTTTAAGAGCTTGGAAAATTTCTGAATATTGATCATACTTAATGAGCTCTACATCTGGATGATTTTTAGTCATATAAGTTTCTGCTGTAGTACCTTTTGCAACTATTATTTTCTTACCTTTAAGTTGATCCTCTGAAGTAATTATCTGTCCATCTTTTGATACAACTCCAAGAGATACTTTCATATAAGGATTAGTAAAATCAACTTTTTGCTTTCTTTCATCAGTTACTGTAAAGTTTGCCATTATTACATCAACTTTATTAGATTCTAAGAAGGATACTCTACTTGCTGCATCAACTAATACAAATTCAACCTTAGATTCATCTCCAAGAAGATCTTTTGCAAACCTTTTTGCTATATATACATCATAACCTTGATTTTCTCCATTAGAATCTACATATCCAAAAGGTGATTTGTCACTAAATACACCTATTTTTATAGTGTCTCTTTTTTTTATTTCTTCTAAAGAACTTGAAGTAGAACTTTTACCACAACCTACTACTCCAATAGCTACAGTGGCTACTACTGCACTTGTTACTAAAAACGAAATAATACTTTTAATTCTTTTCATAAAATATCATCCTTTCACTATTTACTAATATTCAAATATATTTAAAAAGCTTTTAGCTCTCTCTGTCTTTGGGTTTTCAAAAAATTCTTTTGCTTCTCCTTCTTCACATATCTTTCCGTTATCCATAAATATAATTCTATCTGCTACTGCCTTAGCAAAGTTCATTTCATGAGTTACTATAACCATAGTCATACCTTGTTTTGCTAAAGCTAAAATAACATCTAAAACTTCTCTTACCATTTCTGGATCTAAAGATGCTGTCACTTCATCAAATAACATTATTTCTGGATTCATACATAAAGCCCTTACTATTGCTATTCTTTGCTTTTGCCCTCCTGATAATTGACGAGGATACCCATCCTTTCTATCCCATAAACCTACCTTTTTTAACAACTCCTCTGCTTGTACTAATACTTCATCTTTATCTCTTTTTTGGACTTTAACCGGCCCAAGCAAGATATTCTCTATAACAGTCATATGAGGGAATAGTTCATAATTTTGAAATACCATTCCTATTTTTTCATGTACCTTTTGCCAGTTAATATTTTTATCTAAAAAACTTAAACCATCATACTGTATATCTCCCTTTTGAGTTTTTTCTAAACCATTTAAACATCTTAAGAAAGTACTTTTTCCACAACCTGATGGGCCTAATATAACTACTACTTCACTTTTATGTAAGTTTAAACTTATTCCCTTTAAAATTTCTCTATCTTCATAACTCTTATGTATATCATCAACCCTAAGTACAATTGAATTATCCATAAATTTACCTCCTAATACTTCCACTTTTCTTCTAACCTTTTAGCTATCTTTGACAATGGATAACATATTATAAAATATAATATAAAAATCACTCCATATATCCAAAATGAAGCTTCTGGAAAATCGAATCTTGAAGATTCTATAATTTGTTGACCTACTTTAACTACTTCAATAACTCCTATTAATACTACAATTGAAGTGGTTTTTATCATTCTTGTTGCAAGATTTATAGAACCTGGAATCATTCTTTTTATCCCTTGTGGAATCAATATATATCTATATATCTGAATATTATTAAGACCTAGTGATTTACCTGATTCTAATTGATGTTTAGGTAAAGATTCTATTGCTCCTCTCACTATATCCCCCATTTCAGCTGTCCCCCAAAGGCTAAACACTATTATTGATACAATTTCTCCACTTAAATTAACATTTAAAGCTGTAGAAACACCAAAATAAAAAATAAATAGCCACACAAGAGTTGGTATTATTCTAAATGCTTCAAAATAAATTCTATTTATAATAAACAAATTTTT
>CAKVLD010000122.1 GCA_934755305.1 uncultured Clostridium sp.
GAATAGTTATGTTTGAAATTAAGGGACTAAGCAAAAGTTTCGGTGAAAAAGAAGTTCTTAAAAATATAAACTTACAGCTTAATAAAGGTGAGATTGTGGGACTTTTAGGGAAAAATGGAGCTGGTAAAACAACATTAATTAAATCAATTAATAATCTTTATAAATATAAAGGTTCAATTACTATAAATAATAAATCATATAAAGATGATCCAAATTATTATTTAAATAATATAGGAATTTTACTAGAACCCAGTTATTATGATTACTTAACTGCGTTGGAAAATATGAAAATAGTATGTTCATTTAATAAAAATGTTAATGCTGAACAAAGAGCAATGGAACTTTTAGATTTTATTGGATTAAAAGATGCTGCTAATAGAAAAGTTTCGGGATTTTCATTTGGAATGAAACAAAGATTAGGTGTTGCTATGGCTTTATCTAATAATCCAGAATTATTAATATTAGATGAACCTACAATTGGAGTTGATCCTAAAGGGTTAGAAATACTTAAAGATAGGTTAACTTACTTAGCCAAAAAAGAAAAGAAAACTATTTTATTTTCAAGTAATGATTTAAATGAAATGCAAAAATGGAGTGATAGAATCATTTTACTTAAAGATGGTGAAATAGTTGAAGATAGATCACGCAAATCAATAATAGAAGATGGTAATCAATATACTATAACTGTAAAATCACCTTTCTCTAATTCGGAATTAAATCAATTAAAAAATCAGTTTGGATGTTTAGTACTAGAAAAAAACAGAGTTAAAATAATAGATAATAACAAATTAAATCCAATACTTAATAAAATTATTTTATCTAAAAATAATATTTTAGATATTGAACGTAATAATTCAATATTAGAAAATTTTTACAAATAAAGGGGGACATACTAATGGGAAATTTAATAAAAATTGAACTAACAAAATTTATAAAGAAAAAAGACGTAATTATAATTTCAGCAATAATTTCACTTATTCCATTATTAATTGCACTCTTAACAAAACTTGATATTAGCGGGCTTTCAATAGGTGGATCATTTACCTCAACAGAATATGTATTTTCAATCTGGGAAATGCTTAGAGCACTTATTGTATTATATATTATTCCAATATATATTCCATGTACCTTCATTGGACGAGAAGTAGAGCAAAGAAGTATTAATATGGTCCTTTCTAAAGAAAAACGAGGAAAAATATTAATGGTTAAAATAATATCATCTTTTATTGCAGTAACTTTATTTATGATTATGTTTTATGCAATTGCATTTATTTCCTTTAAATTATTTTTAACAGGCACAGAATTTGAGGCATCAACATTAACTACAACATTAAGTACAAATACTTATGTCTTTGCTGCATTATTTAATTTACTAGAAGTATTATTTGTAACTTTAATATCAGTATTCTTAAATATATCAATAAAAAGCAATGTAGCTTTAGTATTAAGTTTTGGAGTAATAATATTAGAAAAAGTATTAACTAATGTAAATTCTATAAAGAGGTTTTTACCTTGCTATATTTCACAATTTGACAGATTATATACCTTAACAAAATCACAATTATCAAGTTTTTATAGTAGCTCTATAATTATATATATAGTGATACTTACTATCCTATTCATAATGTGTTACACAGTATGGAATAAACGTGATTTCTAATAATTTAATATATAAAAATATGATTGATATGAGAAGATTTAAAAATATAATGGAGTTGATTTATAATGAGAAAATTTGAATTTATTAAAGATATTAATTTATTTAAATTAAGAAATATACCTTGTGTTGGAAACTTTGAAAATGGTTCTTTTATAGGACTTAATGAAAAAGGTCTTAATTTAATCAATTATATAAAGGAAAACAATACGTTGCCTGAATCAATGGATGCAGAAGAAGAAATGTTAGTTGCTGCTCTTGATAAAGGTGAATACTTCAAAAAAAATACCAATACTTCTGCTTTAAAATCATGTTACATACATGTTACAAACAGATGTAATCTTAATTGTATAGGCTGCTACTCTTTTGATTGTACCCGTAATACTATAGATGATTTATCATTAGATGATCTAAAAGATATAATGAATCAGTTAAAAGAAGCAGGTGTAGAAAATGTGACTATCTCTGGTGGAGAACCCCTAATAAGACGTGATATAGTAGATATTTTAAAGTATGCTAAAGAAGAATGTAAATTTGAGGTTATAAATTTAATTTCAAATGGTACTATTCAGAGAGAGGATATATATTTAGAGATAAAAAAATATATAAATGATTTTGCTATATCTATAGATGGATATGATGAAGTTCATAGTAAATTTATAAGGGATGATGGCATATTTCCTACAGTAGTAGGTACAATTAAAAAGCTTAAAAGATTAGGTCTTAATGTAGCAATACTCCCAACTCTTCATAATAAAAATATTGATAATATGATTAATTATTGTGATTTAGCAAAAAGATTAGGTGTTTCAATAAGTTTCAGTTTAATGACTTGCTCCACTGATTTACAAGAATTTATTCCAACAGAAGAACAATTAATTAAAATGAGTTCTTATTTTGATGGTTCTAGTGATTACTTCTCAATGGACAAAAAAGAACTATGTGATTATTCAGTAGTAGCAAGAAAGAATTGTGGAGCTGGTGAAAATATAATAAGTGTTGGTGCTGATGGCAATATATATCCTTGTCATATGATGCACAGCGAAAAGACTGTTATGGGAAATATAAAAAATACACCTTTAAAAGAAATACTAGCTAATTCTGTTCCTCTACCTAAAGTAGAAGATATGCATAAATGTAAAGAGTGTGAATATAAAGATATATGTGGTGGTGGATGTAGAGCAAGAGCCTTTTTAGTTAAAGATAACCTAAATGAACCTGATCCATATTGTGTAATGTATGAAAATTTTTATAAGAGTTTCTTAGATAAAATTGAGGAAGCTAGTTTAAGCTAGGTTATATATAAAATTGAAGAATATAATAAAATATGTATTAAAATATAAAGGATTATTTTCATTAAGGTTATTATCTACCATAATTAAATCTATAGTAAATATTATATTTGCAATTATTCTTGGTAATATTATTGATGTGTTTTTATCTGGCAAAATAAGTAGTTTTTCAAATACATTAATACTTTGCGGGATATTTATCATACTAGAATTAATAGTTTTCATTTCAGATGGAGTTATATCAGCAAAATATTCCCAAAAAACAATTACTAATATGAGGAATGATATTTTTAATAATATTATGAATAAGGATATAAGCGATTTTTCTTCAAATAATACAGGTAGCTATATCTCTATTTTAAACAATGATATATCACTTGTAAAAACAGACTTTATAGATAATATATTTAATTTAATATTTCAAGTACTATGTTTTATAAGCACATTAGTAGTTATGTTAGTAATTAGTAGTAAAATTACTTTAGCAATTTTACTACTATCCCTTATGAATTTTATTACAACATCAATAATAGCTCAAAAAATTGCAAAAAAGAAAGGTGAATATTCTACAAACTTAGAAAACTTAACTAAAACAACCAAAGATATTTTCTCAGGATTTGAAATGATAAAGAACTTCAATATTTTAAATAAAACAAAATCAATTTTTAATAAATCCTCTAATAAAGTAGAAGAAAATAGAAAAGATTGTTTACTTTTAATAAACTTGATAGATACAATTACCCTAATATTTGGTACTATAACTTATTTAACTGTTCTTGTAATTTGCGGATACAGCATATATAATGGAACCTTATCAGCTGGAACATCTATCATAGTTATACAATTGATGGATAGTATAACAAATCCTCTTTCTGATATTATAAATTTATTAAGTTCAATTTTTTCTATAAAAGAAATAGCTGAAAAGCTTAAAAATATATTAACTAAAAATGTTAAAAACTCTATACAAAATCATGTATCAGAATTTAAAAAAGATTTATCTATATCAAATGTTACCTTTTCATATAACGGTAAAAAAGATGTATTAAAAAATATAAATTTTACTTTTGAAAAAAATAAAAAATATGCTATCGTAGGAGAAAGTGGTTCTGGAAAAAGTACCTTAATCAAACTTTTAATGCGATATTATGATTCCTATACAGGAACTATTTCCCTTGATGGCATTAATATAAATGAAATTGATGATAATAGCTTTTACTCTAAGTTTTCAATTATTCAGCAAAATGTATTTATGTTAGATGACACAGTACAAGAAAACTTATGTTTGTATAATAAATATCCAATAGAAAGAATACAGGATGCTATTTCTAAATCTGGACTCACTCAAGTTATATCAAATTTAGAAAATGGCCTAGAAACCTTTGTTGGGGAAAATGGTGAAAATTTATCAGGTGGTGAAAGACAAAGAATCTCTATTGGAAGAGCTCTTCTTAGAAATACTGAGATAATGATATTAGATGAATTTACTTCAGCTTTAGATAATGAAACAGCTTTAGAAATAGAAAATACTTTATTAGATATACCTGATTTAACATTAATTTCAATTACTCATAAACTTATTAAAAATACTCTTGAGAAATATGATCAAGTTATAGTTATGAGAAATGGTGAAATTATAGAAATTGGCTCATTCAATCAACTTATTTTAAATAGATCATATTTTTATAGTTTATATTATATTCAAGAATCTACTAATGAGAATTCTCAGCTTGCTATATAATATAACAAAATGGAGATAGCTTTAAGCTATCTCCATTTTTGTATTTTTAATATTTAAACATTGTACAAATTTATTATTCTCTATTTCTGTATCAACAACAATATTACTATAGGTATCTATAGTATTTTTAAATGTACTTAAGCCTAATCCTCTACCATTTCCTTTAGTAGAATAACCTTCCTTAAATAGCTGAGCTATTGGTCCTATATTATTTTCGCAACTATTTATTATTAATATAATAACGGATTTGCCTTTATTTATCATACCTAAATTTACTATTTTTTCTTTGCTTTTTATGGCTGCTTCTATGGCATTATCTAATAGAATTCCTAAACACCTTACTAAGTCAATTATATCCATATCTATCTCTGTGATTTCTTCAGTTATATCAATATTAATATCTACGCCTAATTCTTGTGCTCTAATAAGTTTTGTAGCTATTAATCCTTTAATTTCAGTAATTTTGATATTTTTTAATAATCCTAACTTATAGTTATTACTATTAATTTTATCATTTAAAGGATAAATATGATTATCAAAATATTCTTGTAGTCCTTTTATATTCTCTTCTTCCATAAATCCTGCCATAGATGATAATATATTTATATAATCATGTCTAAATTTACGCATATCCATATATAATTGTTCTAAATTATTAGTATATTCCTGAAGCTGCTCCAACTGTATCTGTTTAGCTTGATAACTTGTCTCTTTTTTTATTGACATAGCCAAAATAACACATGTAAATAATAAAATAAAACTATAAGCTATAAATACTATTCCATTAACTTTTGTAAGATAATTAGCATCATTAGTAGAATTCCAATTTATATTTAAATAAAACATTATTGCTGTAATTACTAAAGTTACATAGATAAGTATTGCATACTTACTTTTATAAT
>CAKVLD010000123.1 GCA_934755305.1 uncultured Clostridium sp.
GACTCACTTGCTAAAAAGAAGAAGTGGTTACCATTAATAACTTCTTCATAATAAGGAACAGTTCTAGTATCACTTGCTAAAGTTCCTTTCCCTAAATTATGATGAATATTCTTAGAAAAATATAAAAAACACATAAACTGCTTTAATCTGTGTTTAAACTGTTTTGAAAAAAGATTTAATGTGAAAGTGTTTAATAAAATATCAAATAAAATTCATAAATAATCTGTACGAAAAATGAAAAATATTTATAGAAGGTATTTTTTATTATTAAAATAATAAAAAATGTTTTTTATGAAACTAATTAGTTTGCTAATTAGGATATTTTATGCTAATATTTAATATAATTCGAAATGATGTTAAATATTATGAAAAAAATTACAAATTTCGATTTTTAGTTTTAGATAAAAACTATACTATTCAATATCAAAAGAATAAAGTGTTTTTAAGAGGAGAATTTAATGAAAGTAACAAAAGATTTAAAAAAGAAATCATTAAGTTATGCAGTTTTAGCATCATTAGTAGCTAATACTGTAATGCCAAGTACAGTAACATTTGCAAAGGAAACAAACTATTTTGTTGATGATTTTGAGGCAGGACTTAGTAATTGGAGTTTTTCAAAGGGAGATTGGTCAATAGAAAATATTGATACAAACGTATTAAAGCAAAGTTCTAAAAGTGAAGAAGCAAGAGCTTTTAGAGGAGAAGAAGAATGGACAGACTATTCTGTAGAATCAAAAATTAAAGTTCTTGATTTTAATGGTTCTAATAGAGCTTTATTATGTGCACGTTATAAAGATAATAATAATTATTATGCTGTTGCATTAAATGGAAAAAATGGAGGTTTTATAGAATTAAGAAAAAAGGTAGATGGAAAGAGTACTGTTATTGCTAAAGTTAATACAGAAATACTAGTTAATAAAGTATATAATGTTAAATTAGTTGTAGATGGTACTAATATAAAAGTATACATAAATAATGAATTATTAATAGATGAAGAAGATTCGTCGTTAAAAAATGGTGCAGTAGGTTTAATATCTAGTAAAGTTATTGCAACTTATGATGATGTAGTAGTTTCTTCTTTAAGTGATAAAGTAGAAGATACAGAAATTAAAGATGAAATCTTAGATGATACAACAAATAATGATAAAATAGAGGACACTGAAGTTAAGGATGAAATAATAGAAGAAAGTGAAACAATTAATTTGGAAAAATACTCTGTTAGTGGTTTTGCATCAAGTATAGTAAGTGATAAAAAAGTTCCTATGTCATCAAGTATTGATGAATTAAATAGTTCTTCTTATGTAAGAGTAACAAATGAAGTAGAACATGCAGCAGCATTAAAGAAGGGGTCTAAAGTAAAAGTTATAGAAATAATGAATGATTTAGATCTTGGATGGAATGAAATAGATGCAGCAGCTCAAAAAGCTCCATTTACACAAAATATTGTTCCTTTAACTCACCCAACATTAAAGAAAACGGGTGTAAGTAAAATAACAGTTGATAGTTTTGATGATTTAACAATATTCTCAAAGAATGGTTCAACAATAAAACATGCAGGTTTAGTATTTAAGAATTCTAAAAATGTTGTAATTAGAAACTTACAATTTGATGAACTTTGGGAGTGGGATGAAGATACTAAAGGTGATTATGATAGAAATGATTGGGATTACATAACATTAGAAGGTTGTAATGGTGTATGGATAGATCACTGTACTTTTGGTAAGGCTTATGATGGAATAGTAGATTCTAAGAAAGGTACTAAAGGAGTAACTATTTCTTATAGTAAATTCCTTCCTGGAGATTATAAAAATGATGGATTCTTTACAGCTATGTTTGATGAAATGGAAAAGAATTCTTCAAAGTATCCTATGTACTCATTTATAAAGAGTCAAGGATTAAGTAAGGAAGATATTATGAGAGTAGCTTCACCACAAAAAAAGACACACTTAATTGGAGCTAAGGAATTAGATGTTACAAATAATGATTTAGAAATAACTTTACATCATAATTATTATAAAGATTCACAAGATAGAATGCCAAGACTTAGAGGTGGAAATGCACATATTTATAATATAGTAATGGATTGTAGAGAAGCATATAGTGCAAGAAACATAGTTACAACTTCTATATCAAAATCTATAACTGCTGCCGGATATCACTTTGGTTTAACTAGTAATGGTGCTATATCTACAGAAGGTGGAGCTTTACTTATGGAAAGTAGTGTTATTTTAGGGGTTAAGAATCCATTTAAGAATAATCAAAAAAGTGCAAGCAAGAGCGAATACACTGGAAAACTTCAAGCTACTGACATAGTTTATGAATATGGAAATATATCTTATAGAGGAGATAGTACTTCAAAGAATAGCCCATTAAATCCAGAACCAGCCACAGCATTAGAGTTTTCTTGGAATGGATTTAGTTCATTATCTTATGAATATAATGCAGAAGATCCAACTACATTATTAGAAACATTAACTGGTGAAGAAGGGGCTGGAGCAGGAGTTCTTAATCTTTCAGAAAACAATTGGATAAGAACAGTTTACTAAAATTGAAATAATAAATAAATATCAATATTATGACACTTATATTTATATTTTTTTAAAATTTATAAATATAAGTGTTTTTTTATTTTTAAATATATGGTAAAATTTTACATATAGATTTAAAAC
The DNA here is from genome assembly GCA_934755305.1 of uncultured Clostridium sp. Taxonomy (GTDB): domain Bacteria; phylum Bacillota; class Clostridia; order Clostridiales; family Clostridiaceae; genus Clostridium. The sequence goes on from CAKVLD010000123.1 coordinate 2,670, forward strand.
TTATAAAATAAAAGTACAAAGGTGGTATTAGAATGGCAAAAGCAGGTTTTTTCAAAAGAAGTAGTACTAAAGAAGAAGTAAAGGAACAAACAGTTTCTAATGAAACAATTAGAAATATAGTAAAGAGAGAAGATGAAAATTATGAAATTAAACAAATAAAAGATACTACTATAATGGATAGAGATATAACTAAGTATGTAATTGATAACTTCCCTGAAATATGTATGGATATTAAAGATTCTTTGGCAGATTTATCAGAAACTTTAGAGAATACTATTGATTATATTGAGGATAAATCAAGTGTTGTAATAAAGACAGAAAGAAATTTTAAATTAAGTCAATCTCATAGAAATAAATCTATAGAAATATATGAAGTGGTAAAAAAGATTAATGATTATATAGAATGGATGGATGAAGAATACAATAAAAAGGATGGGGAGCCATCTAAAAAAAAGGCTAAAGATGAAGTGAATAAAAAAGAAAATGTTACCAAGGAAAATGAAAGTGCTAGTAAAGGCAAGGAAGGAGCAATTCCAATATATGAGGATTTTACATCAAAAGAGCCTTTAGCCTTTAGATTAGAAAATTATTATCTAAAGGTAAATGACTGGGAGGAATTGGCTGTTAAGGCAGCAGAAGTTCTTACTAAAAATTATAAAGGTGCTAAGAAGAGATTTTCAAATAGGAATAAAGATATAAAAGTGATAAATAAAAATTCAAAGGAAAATGAATTAAGAGATTCTGTAATTGATATTCTAAATATATATGAAGTTCCATTAGATATGTTTTTTGTTTATGTAAAATAACATTTTACTTTTAATTTTCTATGTAAAATAATTTATTTTTGCTATAATGAAGGTAAGAAATGAAATGGAGTTGAGATGTAGAAATGGATTTTACAGAAAAGATTATAGATAGAAAAGATGTATTTCAAGGAGATTTTTTAAGAGTAGAACATTTAAAAGTAGAATTACCAGATGGTAATATAGGTGATAGAGATGTAGTACGTCATCCAGGTGCTGTAGCACTTTTAGCTTTTGTAGATGACGAAACAATAGTATTAGTAGAACAATTTAGAGTTGCTGTAAATAAAACAATGTTAGAAATACCAGCTGGGAAATTAGAAAATGGTGAAGAACCTTTAGAAGCAGCAAAAAGAGAATTAGAAGAAGAAACAGGATTTAAAGCAGGAAGGCTTGAACACTTGGGATATATATTAACTGGTGCTGGATTTACAGATGAAAAGATACACATTTATAAAGCTTCAGAATTATATAAAGGTGTTAAAGGTGGAGATGATGATGAATTTATAGAAGTAAAAACCTATAAATTAGATGAAATTAAAACTTTAATTAAAGAAGGTCAAATAGTAGATGCAAAAACTATATCTGCATTTATGTATTTATAAAAGTATAAAATAAAATCAAATTTATAAGAAGGTATTGCAAATAAAAATGTAATACCTTCTATTTTTTATATAGTGATTATTTTAAAATGTACGTCATAATTTATTAATAATGAAAGTTATTAAAATTTTAAATCATCATTTCAAGAACTTATCATAATCTTAGATATGCATAATTTATAAATGATAATCATAGTATTATTTAAGAGAAACATTAGGAGGATATAGAGATGAATAAATTAATTGATAAAATAAATGACGACTTTAGAGAAAATAAAATTTACTATATAGCCGTATTACTTTTATTTTGTACAGGAATTGTTGTGGGAGCTTATACAGTGAAATATATGAAAGTAGGAGATAAAGAAGATCTTACAAATTATTTTAATAGCTTTGTTAACGTTATAGGAAGTCAGGAAATTAATTATACTACACTTTTATTTAGTGTAGTTAAGAAGAATTTACTAATGATTTTGCCAGTAATCTTATTAGGTTTTACATTCTTTGGTTTGCCTATAATTTTAATAGTAGATTTTCTAAAAGGACTTAGTATAAGCTATACATTTACTTTTCTTTTAACTACTTTTGAAGGAAAAGGATTAGGCTTAGCTTTAGCTTCTGTAATACCTCAAAATATTATTTATATACCTAGTTTTATAATTTTGAGTATTATTGCTTTAAAGTTTTCTGTTATTAAGTTTAAGAGTCAGTTTATTAAGAAATTAGGTAATAAAAATATTGTGAATAATAGAGGATTTATTAATTGTATTATAGTTATATTAGTATTTTTTATGATAGGTGTTATGGTAGAGACATATGTTTGTCCAAGTATAATTAAGTTTGTGGTATCTAAGATATATATTTAAATGGTGGTAAAAGTAAGATAAAGATAGAAGGAAAAAGGTATAAAATGTCGAATAATAATAATGGTGTAGGAGAATGACAATGATAGAAATTATAAATAAGTATAAGAACTATTTGTTGCAAAATGATAAAAGTGAAAATACAGTATATGCCTATGTAACAGATGTTAACCTTTATACAAAATTCCTTGATAAAAAGGAGATGGAATTATATAGTTCTGATAATACTGCAGTTATGGCTTATATTGAATATCTCTTAAACCAAGGAAAATCAGAAAGATCAATTAATCGAATTGTTATTAGTTTAAGGAGCTTTTATGGATATCTTAAAAGCAAATCATTAGTAACAGACATACCTAAGATTAATTATAAAAGTAGCAGAAATACTAAAAAGTTACCACAAATTTTAACTGTAGAAGAGGTTGATAAAATTATAAGATCAGTAGACAAAGATGGTCCTAAAGGAATAAGAGATAATGCATTACTTGAACTTATGTATGCAACTGGCATGAAAGTTTCAGAACTTATAGGCATTAAAGTTGAGGATGTTAATTTAGATTTATCTTTTGTAAAATGCACTGATAATAAACATTATGAGAGATTAATTC
>CAKVLD010000124.1 GCA_934755305.1 uncultured Clostridium sp.
CATAAATATTGAATATTTAATAAAAGTATGTTAAAATATCTAACATCAAAAAGGAGTAATATAAATTAATGACATAAAAGAAGACATAAAAACACTACAAACAAGCATAAATCAAGAAGAAAGAAAAAAAGTAACTTTATATTGGAATGACAATGTTATAAAAGAAAAGGATAACTTAGTTTCCATAGGAAGAAATGAAGTAGAAGAAATAGTAGTTGACTTTGATGTGGATCCTCACTTTTTAGTAGCAGGGGCAACAGGCTCAGGTAAATCTGTAACTATAAGATCTATTGTTTGGCAGTTTTTAGCACGTGGACATAAATGTTTTTTTGTAGATTTTAAAGCCGGTTTAGAGTTTTCTGATGGATATAAAAGATATGGAGAAACCATTATTGATAGGCCAAAGCTTTTAGAAGTTTTAAAAACTTTAGTTAAAGAAAATGGATTGAGACAAAAGGCTTTATTAGAAGTAGGAGCTAAAAATATAAATCAATATAACAAAAAAAGCTCTAAGAAGATGTATAGAGTGCTTTTAGTTATTGATGAACTTGCAGAAGTAATAGATCCTAATTCTGTACCTAAGGAAGAAAAAGAAATAGCAGATGAAATTACTGGTATATTATCATCCTTTGGTAGAGTTGCAAGAGCAACAGGAATACACATGATATTTGGAATACAACGTCCTGATGCTAATGTTGTTAATGGTCAAATTAGAAGTAATGTTACTGGAAGAATTTGTGGAAGAGTTCCTTCAGGAAAAGCTTCAGAGATTGTTTTAGATGATCCTTCAGCAGCTTCATTACCTAAGGTAAAAGGAAGGATGATATATCAAAATGCAGGAGAAATGATAGAGTTTCAAGGATATTTCTTTGATGATGATAAAGATTTAAGAAAAGTGAAAGTACCAGGTGATAGATTACTTGTTGGAGGTGATGTTGGATGCGATGATGGAGAAGAGCTTTATCCTAGAAAAGTTAATAAAAAACAAAAGAAATTTAATTTAAATACTTCAATAGAAAAATTAAAAGACAAAATAAAGATATTTAAATTTAAAAGAAAGACAAAAGAGAATAAAAATATTGAAGATGATATTTTAGCCGAAGATAATCTGGATGAATTTGAAAGTGGAATTATTAACTGGACATCTGAAAAAAGAGACATGGAAAATAAAGCAGAAGTTAAGAAATCAACTATTTCAAATGAAATGGATGATTATTATATAGATTAATATTAAGAAAAGGAGTGTGATGAAATGTTTTTTAAGAAAAAATGCACTAATGAAAAAATTGATAAAGAAAAAAATAAGGATAAAAGTAAGAAAAAATTCTTAGACAAGCCTGTTAAACTTAAAAGTGCTACAGGAATTAGGGTCGCAAGATTTACATTATGGGCATTAATAGTATTTTTAACAATTAGAGGTGCTATAAGTGTTTTAAGGCCTGATCCAATTAATTCTATCTTAGATAGTCAAAAGAATTTTGAAGCCAAGCTCTCAAAGGAAAATTTATTAGAGAGTAGGGCTTTTTCTTTTGCAGAAAATTTTACAGAAGAATACTTTAATTTATTTTTTGGAGATTCTGAAGACTACACTAATAGATTAAGCAAATATATGGATAAAGAAATAATTAACTCTTTAGATAAAAGTGGTTATATGACAACAGATTATGTTAAGGCCTACTCAGTTGAAAGATATTCAGAAACTCAAGTAGATGTATTTGTTTATGCGAAAGTTCAGTTTAGAACTGAAAAACCAGAACAAGATAAAATCCAGGATGTAACCAAAAGACAATATGATGTTAATCAGAGAGATGTATATGTAAAAGTGCCAATTTACTTTGATGAAAATGGGAATATGATTGTTGAAGATGCACCTTTACTAGTAGCAGCTCCTGAAAAAGTAAATTACAAACTTAAAGATAGTTATTTAGGAAAAGAAGTAGCTAATAATGATACAACTAATGCAATAAAAGATAGCTTAAATCAATTTTTAAAATCTTATTATCAAGAAGATCAAACACAAGTAGATTATTTCTTGAAAACACCAGGAAGCATAAAAGCTGTTAGATCTGATAATAGCTTCAACGGAATAGAATCAATAAAGGTTATTGTCTTAGGCTCAAATAAGTATAAAGCCATTGTTGAAAATAAAATAACTTCTTCAGGAAAAAATTTAAAGCAAAAAGTTAATTTAGATTTAGTTTTTGAAGGTGATAAATATTTAATTGAAAGTATGGATACTAGAACTTTAAACATAAAGTAAAAGATTTGGAGGGATTAATACAATGAGAAATTTATTAAACAATATTAAAAACAAGGTTACAAATAGAAAGCAGCAAATAAAAGCAGCACTTATAACACTTTATTTATCTATTGGAATTGCAACGCCAGTATTTGCAGTACCTAACGTTGCTGAAAATGCTTCAAGGTGGTTTCTAGATCAGATTTTTTGGGTTGTAATTGGAGTTGCATTTATAATGGCAGCTAGAGCATATAACAAAAATAACACAGTTAAAATGATTGCTTCAATTGTAATAGGTGGAGTATTATTAGTTTTTGTAAAAAATCCAACTATGCTAGAAAACTTCGGTAACTGGGTTATTGAAATATTTGGGGTGAGGTAATTGGAAGAGATAATTTTAAGAAGCTATAATAAAGTTCACACTGTAGAGCAAAATTGGTACAGCATAGGAAGTATAAAGCTTCCTGCCCCTATTAATCCATCAGTAGCAATATGTTTTTTTTCTTTATCAGTAAGTATTTTATTAATAGATCAATTTGCCAAAATACCAATACCAGGAATGATTAAGTTTGGAATTATTCCATACCTAATAACAAGAAGAATTAAAGAAAATAAAAAGGATGGAAAGAGTTTAATAAAATATTATAAATCTTATATTCCTTTCAAACTTAATGAAAAGATTCAATATGAAAGGTTTAAACCAATTGAAAAGATAGGTAAAATTAAGTTTTTCCATTAAAAGGAGAAATAGATAGGTTGCAACCAATACCTATCTATTTTTAAGAAAATCTATGAAAAAATAATCATCAATATATATTTTAGAAAAGTTATTAAATTTAGTCAAATTTAATAACAAGAAGAATTAAAGAAAATAAAAAGGATGGAAAGAGTTTAATAAAATATTATAAATCTTATATTTCTTTCAGATTTAAGGAAAAGATTTAACATGAAAGATTTAAACCAATCGAAAAGATAGATAAAATTAAGTTTTCCCATTAAAAAGCAAATAGATAGGTTGCAACCAATACCTATCTATTTTTAAGAAAATTTATGAAAAAAAAATCATCAATATATATTTTAGAAAAGTTATTAAATTTAGTCAAATTTAATAACAAGAAGAATTAAGTAAAATAGGAAGGCGGGCAAGAGTTTAATAAAATATTATAAATCTTATATTCCTTTCAGATTTAAAGAAAAGATTCAATATGAAAGATTTAAACCAATTGAAAAGATAGGTAAAATTAAATTTTCCCATTAAAAAGCAAATAGATAGGTTGAAACCAATACCTATCTATTTGTAAGAAATTTTATCTAAAAAAGGTCTATCAATAGATATTTTATAAAAGTTATTAAATTTAGTCAAATTTAATAGCAAGAAAAACTAAAGAAAATAAAAATTATAGAAAAACTTCAATGCCATTAAAAGGGAATAGATGCGCTTAAATTAAAGCACATCTACTTTTCAGTTTAAGTGGTAATGAGAAGTTTTTCCTATTAAATTTTAAAAAAATTTTAAAAATTAGTCAAATTTATTAAAAGGAGTGAGAAAATGTTTAAATTTCCAATTAAATATTATGATGATAATATAATATTTACCGAAGATGGTTGCTATGGAGCTTTTGAAATTAAAGGGGTAGATTATGAAAATAAAAGTAGAGATAGTAAAATAAGAGTATTAGACAATTTAACTAACTTTTTAGTAGATATAACTACTGAAGCTAAAATACTTATAATACCCACAAAGCAAGAAGTAGATAAGATTATAAGAAAAAATTATAAGGTTATGAATAAAGAAGATCCCTTAGCTGAACTAGCAGAAGTCTATAGTGAAGGCGTAATCGATTATTTAAAAGAAAAAGAAGTTACTAAAAAAGCAAAAGATGAAAATGGAAATGAAATTGAATATAGTGAAAAATCTATAGACTATAGAACTATAATTTTAGTTAAATTTGAAGATTTATCTGAGAATGATATGTTAAAGAAATTAGGACAATGTTTTGAATACCTATTAGATAGCCCTAAAAAGGCTCTAGATTATTTTTTAGGGGTTAGGGATAACAATATACTACAAAGTAAAATAGAGGCTTTTAAAAAACGTTCTGGGGCTTTTATAAGGCAAAATGAATTAAGAGTTAATTTAAAGGCTCTAAAAAATAAAGATTTGGAATGGCTTTATAGAAGAATTAATAAGAGAGGCCTTGAAAAAGAAGCTGTTAAAACAGGCTTTATTCCTTTGGCAAATTATAATTTAAGAGAAGAAACAAATGATATTGAAATAGATCCATTAACTTTAGATATTAAGTGTTTATTTGAAGGTAAAATATCAAATATTGATAGAGCTTTAAAAATATCAACGGAGGATGGAGATAGTTATCAGTCATTTTTAACACTAACAGAGATGCCTGATTTAAGATTTCCAGGAAGTGAGTATATATTTACTACTCAAGAGTTTAATTTTCCTATTGAAACTTGTATAACTATAAAAAGCTTAAGTAATTTAGAAAGTAAACACTTTGTTAATAGATCTAAAAAGAAGGTTGAATCGGAAATTAATAATGCAAATGAAGTTAATTTAAATGCCAGCGATGATACCTATATAGCCTTAGATGAAGTTAGAGATATGGAAATAGAAGTTAATTCAAGAAAGAAATTAGCAAAGACAACCATATCTTTTTGTATTTCTGCAGATAACAAAGATACTCTTGAGAATAATGTAAGTGATGTTATGACCTTTTATAAAGATTCAAACTTTGGCATTCAAAGATCTGTTGCAGATCAATTAAAGTTATATATGGAATTTATACCAGGAGCAAGTAGATATACTGAAGATTTTGTTAGAATAATGTCTTATAAAACTATAGCAGGAACTGGAATAGGGGTTAGAAGGGAACTAGGAGATGAAGAAGGCTTTTACTTAGGTGAAACTGCCATAGTATCAAGAAAAGTATTTTTAAATATGGCTAGAGCTTGCTTAGAAAATAAAAGTGCATCAGCTACTCTTTATGGGAATCTAGGAACAGGAAAAAGTTTTGCTGCTAATCTTATAGTGCTTCTCCATGTTATATTTGGTGGATATGCACTGGTTTTTGATCCTAAAAGTGAAAGGAACAATTGGATTAGGCATTTGCCTTGGTTAGACGGCCTTATAAGCATAGTCAGATTAACAGCAGAAGAAAAGTATACTGGAATGTTAGATCCCTTTAATATCTATAGAGATAGTATTGAGGAAGCTATAGAATTAGCTGTAAACATAGTAATAG
>CAKVLD010000125.1 GCA_934755305.1 uncultured Clostridium sp.
GCGGCAACCAAAAAAACTTTAATGAATTTATACATTATAATAGATATGAACCAACTTCATATTATGTACTAGAAGCTCTTTTATATAATTATCCTCTTTTAGAAAGTGATAATATTGTTGATTTTGGATCTGGCAAAGGGAGACTGAATTTCTTTTTAAATCACTTCTTTAAGTGTAAGGTTACCGGTGTGGAAATGAATAAGTATTACTATGAAGAGGCTTTAACAAATACTAAAAGCTATTTAGCTAAAAATAAAAGTTATGATCCTTCTAAAATATCATTTATCAATTGTATTGCGGAGGATTACCAAATAAGCCCTAATGAAAATAAGTTTTATTTCTTTAATCCTTTTTCTGTACAGATATTTATCAAAGTTGTAACTAATATAATATATTCTGTAGTAGATGAGTACAGGCCAGTTGATTTAATTCTTTATTATCCTTCTGATGATTACATCTATTATTTAGAAAACTATACCATGTTCCAACTTATAAAGGAAATTAAATTAAACGATCATTATGAGCAAGATAGTCGAGAAAGGATCCTAGTATATAGACTTCAATATTAAATAAAAACAAATGAAGTGATTTTCACTCCATTTGTTTTTTTTTGCAAACTCACTAAGTTCAAAGTGCTATCCTTAATTATCAATATTTCTCTTAAAGGAATAATATGTTCCTACAAAATAGCATAGATAGATTCCAATCATTAAAATAACACCAAAAATTATGGTCAAAATAAATACTTCATTACCTATATAAGTATTTATGATATTCTTATAAACAATATAATAATTATAAATAAATGTTACAACTCCAATCATTGCTATAGCAATAGGAATAATAAAATACACTGAAATCTGCTTTAATATAATTTTATTTATTTCGTAAGCCTCTACCCCTAGTCTTTTAATAACTTTAAATCTATCTTTATGTTCTATAGAGTCTGTAAGCTGACTTAATGATAAAATTGTCAAACTTATCATCAGCAATACTACACCTAGATATATACCAAGAATTCTCATGGCCAATGTTACATTTAAAATATTATTTCTTTCTGATAGTTGTATTCTGGTGCTAAGAACACTATATGATACATCATCATCTTTACTATACTCCTCTACAAAATCTTCATTATTTTTTCTAAACCATTGGTAAACATAGTTGTTTTGAAAGTCATTGGCCTCTTCATAACTCATTTTATTATTAATATTAGCTAAAAAATTACTCTCAATAAAAGGAAGCTCATCACATACTTTATCTGGTAATATTATTATATTATCTACATATGCTCCATATATCCCTTCACCAATGGACTCTTTGAAAGTTGAATTTTTACTGATTTTTAAAGTTATATCATTTATATTTAAAGTTGAATTGGCCTTTAAAAAACTATTTATTTCTTCATCAGTAACTACGCTATACCATTGGGTTGTAAACTCATTATCTTTAAGTGAAATTTCTTCATAGCCAAGCATCCTTCGCATTTTGTTAAAATCACTTAGCCTTATGCCTATTAAAGAGATATTCTTTTGATCTACATTATAATACTCTTCTTCATTTATAAAATACTTTTTTACTTCACAATAATTATTTACATCATATCCTTTTTCATTTAGATAGTCTACAACTTCACTATAATCTAATGCTGGTAATTCATTAGCATCACTTATACGTGCTTCTGTTATAAAGCTATGGCTATAGTTATTTCTAATTTCTACATCGAAAGGAACCCTCATTTCTAAATATCCTAGTGCCCACTCTGCCATTACCAAAGTAATTATAAAGCTTATAACAGCTCCTAAGAAGGTAATTGAAATGGTCGCCATCAATATTGGTGCTGACTTTATTTTTGCCACCAATGTTCCCAGTAGAAACAAATTTGTTCCTTCGTATTTAAAATTAATAAATCTATCCTTTATATGAATAATAATATAAGAAATAGAATAAAAAAACGCATATGTTCCTATTATAAATGTAAGTAGCGAAATACCAATAAATATTAATGATTGAACAGCATAATAATCCTTTGTATTTAATAATTTATAAGTACAAAAACCACATACTAAATACGCAACTATTGATAATATGAATATTATGCAATATACTTTCCCACTTCTTTTAAATTGAAACTCCACTTGCTTATCTGCATTTAACATATCTATAAGCTTTATTTTTCTTAGGACTATAATGTTATATAATCCTATGATACAAAACATAGAAATTAAAAAAGCAAAAGTATTTCTTACTGTATCCATGTATAATTTTAAGTTTAATACTACTTCTTGCTTTGCACTTATTAAAACTATGGCTGTAATTACTTGTGAAAATAATGTTCCTATAAATATACCAGCTACTATAGCTACAATACCAATAACTAGTGTTTCAATAAAAAACATTAAAGCAACACTTTTTTGTTCTGCTCCTAGCAATATATATGTTGCAAACTCTCTTTGACGTCTTCTAATCATATATCTATTTACATAAGCAATAAGTACAACAAGAATAGCTGTGATTATATAAGTTGAATATTCTAATATCAGTTTCAAATTTCTGAAGTTATATGATTTCTCTGTAATTAGTTCATAACTAGAACTAGATAATGATGTAATTGCATAAAACATGCTTACACAAATGGTTATGGTAATAAAGTAAATTAAATAATCTTTCAATGATTTTTTAGCATTACCTTTAGCCAATTTAACGTACATCTCTTACATCACCACCTAATAATGCAACCACATCCAGTATCTTATTAAAAAACTGTCTGCGTGTATTTTCGCCTCTAACCAGCTCTGTAAATATCTTTCCATCCTTAATAAATAAGATTCTATTACAATAACTTGCAGTAAATGAATCATGGGTTACCATTAATATAGTTGCACCTAGATCTTTATTTAAGCTTGACATCATTTCTATCAACATTTGGGCTGATTTTGAATCAAGAGCTCCAGTAGGCTCATCCGCTAGTATAAGTTTAGGATTAGTTACTAATGCTCTTGCACAAGCTGTTCTTTGTTTTTGTCCTCCTGACACTTCATAGGGATATTTTGAAAGTAAACCTTCTATTCCAAGTTCTTTTGCTACATTTAACACTTTATTATCTATTTCACTCTTTTTGGTTTTATTTATGGTAAGTGCTAAAGCGATATTTTCATGTATAGTTAAAGTATCTAATAAATTAAAATCTTGAAATATAAAGCCCAAGTTTTCTCTTCTAAATTTTGCTATATTTTTTTGATTTATTTCAGTTAAATCCTTTCCATCTAAATAAATATTACCTGAACTAACATCATCAATAGTTGCAATCATATTTAATAAGGTTGTCTTTCCAGAGCCAGAAGGACCCATCACTCCTACAAACTCACCTTTTTTTACGTTAAAGCTTATTTCATCAACGGCTTTAACTATATTACCTTTATTACCATAATACTTTTCAATATTATTAATTTTTAATATTTCATTCATAATTATCACCTCAATAATATTTTAACTTATATACTACATGCTAGATTCGATTTAATATTACTTTTAGGTGACATAGTTGTAACATTTCTCAAATCAAAATTTGCAAAAACTCCCTTTAGGGAAAGTAATTATTACTTTTGTATATTCACTTACCTTTGATTCTATCTCTATAAACAGCCCTAATTTATCACATAATTTCTTACATAGATATAGTCCAATACCAGTAGATTTATAATTAAGTCGCCCTTTATTTCCTGTAAAACCTTTTTCAAATACTCTATCAATTTCATCAGAAGGTATCCCGATGCCATTATCTTCAATTATTAACTGCAAACCATTCTTTATATCAACTTTATATATTTTAACCTCTGGCTCTACATGATTTCTATACTTAATAGCATTGACTATTATCTGATTTAGAATAAATTCAAGCCATTTGCTATCACAAAATACAGTCTTATTTATATTATCAATATTAATATCAATGCTATTTAAAATAAAACTTTGCTTATTTTTTGTTATTACGTTATTGACACAGCTTTGTAAGCTAATTTCCTTTATAAGATAATCCTTATCCACCTCTTCACTTCTGGCATAGAATAGTGCTTGCTCTACATATCTATCAATTTCTTCTAATTCCATTAGAATTGCAGAAGATTTATCGTTCTTATTATTTTCTTCTATTAATTTAATAAGAGAAATAGGGGTTTTTACTTCATGAACCCATTGTTCTATATATTCTCTATAGCTTCTAAGCCTTCCCTTTTCATTATTTATCTCTTCTCTCATGGATTTACTTGATTTTTTTAATAGGTAATAATATGGTATAGCATCGATAAATGGAGGTACTTCCAACACCTCACTAATCAAGTACTTTTTATCTATTCTAGAAACGCTTTTATCAATAAATTCAAAATAAGTTTTTCTTTTCTTATATACTGTAATCATATATGTAAATAAAACACCAAGCCATACTACCGAAATTATTACTACAACTTTAAATTCATTACCTACACTTAAAAGAAAGGTTATTAAAACAAATAAAGATATTAAATTTAATAAGATAACTCCAAGCCTACTTTTCAAATAATCTTTTAATCTCATATTATATAACCTTGACCTCTTTTTGTTTTTATATAATCCTTTAAGCCAATTTCATCTATTTTATTTCTTATTCGTGTAATATTCACAGTAAGGGTATTATCATTAATAAACATAGCACTATCCCATAGGTATTCCATAATCTCTACTCTTGATACAATTTTCCCTTTATTAACTAATAGATAATATAATATTTTTAATTCGTTTTTGGTCAATTCAATACTTTTTTCATTATGCTCAATGGTGCTTGATAAAATATTTAATGTTAAACCATTATGCTCAATAATATCCATATTGTTATCATTAGGATACGCTCTTTTAATAAGAGCATTTATTCTTGCTAAAAGTATTTGTGTATTATACGGTTTAGTAATAAAGTCATCTCCTCCTAGAGTAATGGCCATTAGTTCATCTATATTGGTATTTCTACTGGTTATAAATATTATGGGCACTTTTGAAAAGCTACGTATTTCTGTGCATATTTTAAAGCCATCATCATTAGGTAAATTTATATCTAATAAAATTAAATCTGGCTTATCATCTTTAACTATTTGAGCTATCTCTTTAAAGTTCTTAGGCTTTAATATGCTATAACCATTAATTAGTAGTAAATTTCCTATTTCATTTTGCAACTGCTCATTATCATCAACTATCATTATGGTAAACATTATTTCCTCCTCACTTAACCTTTACTTATATTGTAAATCACTCCAATTAATTATACTTGTAAAATAACAATTATACAAATATGGAAATTTACTTGCTTACATTTTTGCTCAAAATTTCTTTCTCAAATATTAGTGACTTTTTTTCTATATTACACTTTAATAAATGCTAAAAAGACGTTTTAGATATTAATCTAAAACGTCTTTTTGGTATTTACTAAATTTAATTTTCTTCATATGCAGCTTTTAACATTTCAATTTCTTT
>CAKVLD010000126.1 GCA_934755305.1 uncultured Clostridium sp.
TTACTACCTTCTTTTCTTCTATAAGCTTTTCCAACTCTTCTTTTGTAACTCTTTTTGTTTCTTTTACTTCTTCTAAGTTTATTACTTTTCTTGATTTATAATATACTGTAAATCCATTTTTATTTTTTGTTAAAAAGCCTAACTTCTCTAAATTATTTAAGAAATTATAAGCACTTCTCTCACTTTTAAAAGCTAGATATTCTGCGATTTTAACTGTATCTAAGCTAATGAAAGCTCCATACTCGTTTCCTGAATAGGATTTTACTATTAACATTAATACCTTTCCTATTTTTTGTTTTAAAATATCAAAGGCTTTATCTATATAATCTATTGGTAATCTATAAATAGCATTTTCTCTCTTTATAATTACTCTATGTAATCCATCTTTCTTTTCTAATCTTCCACCAGTCTTTTTAACTAATTCTTTTAATGCTCTTTCATTTATTTTAGCTTCTTCTAAGCTGAAATACTTTCCTAAAAGATTACCTTTTTCTAATTCTAAATAGAGTCTAAAATGACGCATTGCTCCCTTATTGTTATAAATATCTTCTATAATCTTTCTTGATATATATATGCTATTTATTGCCTTTCCACAAGACTTACAATTAAGCTTTAAACCTTCTTCTTCAAATAACATTTTTACCTTGTCACAAGAAAAGTTAGTATTGTTATTCAATATTGATTTATATTTGCTACAAACTGCTCTTAAGCTTTCATCATGTCTCCACTCTATAGCCTTTCTTTCTAATATTTCTAATATTTCCTTTTTACTATAATTTGCTTCTTTTAAGCCTAAAGCTATAGTAACTAAGAAGTTGTTTCTATTACCCTTTTCCATTAAAGGCATGTCTATTAAAGCCTTAACACATTCTTTATTACATACTGAAGCTCCAGGTAAAGATAATACTTTCTTATTATTTTTTAATGCTTTTTCAATTTTCCTTTTAGAATTTTCATATAATTTAGTCATCTTAAAGGAAGTAATACTAGGTAACACTAATTTCCTTATGTCTCTTTGCTTTCTAGTTAGTTGAGCTCTAGTTTTCTGTCCTGTCATTAGCTCCATAAGCTCATTTACTGTAATATAATTTACATATCCACCATTGTAATAACTTCCTGGTGTTTTTATTAATCTATAGCTAGAATTAACTACACTTTCATCCACATATTTTAAACTTACATTTTCTTTTATGGTCCTATACATATCTGTATAAATTCTATGTATATGCTTTCCAGATTTTAAATTGAAAGTCTTAGGATTAACCATTACATAAATGGATTTTGAATTATTTATAATAATAACTATATCTTCTTCATTCACATCTAGTTCATAAATTAAATATTGAATATATTGAGCTGCTTCTAAAGCAACTTCATATTGTTCTTTTTTCTTTCTAGATTCAAATTCTAAAGTAAAGGGATAATATCTATCATCTAATTCTTCAGATCTTATATTTCTTTTTTGCTTATTTAAATAAGTGCAATGGCCTTGAAGACTAAAATGACTTAACTCCTTATTCCATCTATTTTTAATAGGATAAGCTAATAATTTTTCTATATGTGTTTCATGTTTCTTTTCTGCTCTTTTTTGTGCAAAGGGGCCTTGAACTACTTCATGTATTCCAAAAACGCTTTTAAACTCTCCATTTTTATTGGTATACTCGTATATAAACATTTGCTTAATAAAATTCCCTATAATCTTCATGGCCATTACACCTCCTTTCAATCTAATAAAAAATTTCAATAAAAAAACTCCTAGGTACAAAATACCTAAGAGTGCATATATCAAAATCTTATTTTTCTTAGTAATATATAAAATAATGAAATCACCAAATTTTATATATTGCTTTACAATTAATCTTATGCTATTATGATATTAACAATGATTAATTGCAAAAAAACAAGTTCTAACAGCTGTTCTTGGTACGCTTCTACCACAGTTTCAGTATATAAAATCAAATGTTTTCCAGACATTTAATTTTATCGTTTGAACTTTTTTTATTAGAAAACTTTATATTTTAATCAAATTATATATTTTATAATAATTTGATTGCCAGTAGCAGTGTTTTAAACATTGCTACTTTTGTTTTCTAACAAAAATATATTATTTAATTTTCTTGTATTTATTTTACATTATTTTTATTAACTATACAATGTTTAATTTATATTTTCCATTAAACAAAAACTCTTTTGAAATTAATCTGAACTTATGTTCGATTTTATTTTACAATATTTCCTTCTTTTGTGCAATATTAAAAATATATTTTATATATATTTTTTATATGATAATCATTTTTTTATAAAAAAATTATATAATATATATATATTACCATATTTCTATATATATTTCTCATATGAAAGTAGGTAGTTTTCTGGTTGCTGCCTACTTTCTTTCTATAATTAATTATTTATTTATACTTATAATTTTTCCATCACTTATTACTTATATTGATCCTATTTCATCAGTTCTTAATATTTTTATATTCTTATTTTTTAACCTATCTAATATCTTCTTTTCAGGATGTCCATAAGTATTTTCTTTTCCAACTGATATTACAGCTATTTCAGGATTCACTAGATCTAAAAATTCTTCCGTTGTTGATGTTGTAGATCCATGATGCCCAACTTTTATCACATCTGATTTTAAGTTATAACCATTATTTATCACTTCTTTTTCTACTTCCTTTTCTGCATCACCTGTAAATAAAAATGAGTTTTCTCCATATGTTATTTTCATAATTGGAGAGTAGTTATTTAACTCTTTATACTTATCTTTTCCTGGTGAAAAAACTTCTACATTTGTTCCTTCACCTAAGTCTATTTCCATTCCTGATTTTGCTTTTTTAATTTTCTTTTCTTTTTTAGCTGCAGATTTTAATACTGACTCAAAGGTTTTTGTTGTGTTTTTAACTTCTGGCATTATTATTTCTCCAACTTCAAAATTATCAATTACTTTATCAAGTCCACCAATATGATCTTCGTGTGGGTGAGTTCCAATAACATAATCAAGCTTTTTTATTCCTTCATCTTTTATCATTTGAACTAATGTATCTTCAGTATCATTTGTTCCAGCATCTATTAACATACTTTTACCGTTTACTTGAATCAAGGCTGAATCACCTTGTCCTACATCAAAATAATCAATTTCTATTACTCCATTTATTTCTGTTGATACTACATTATTATTCTCTTTGCCATCTGTACACCCTATTAATGATACTATAAATAGACTCATTAATACTTTCAAAATCAACCTTTTTCTCATAATTCCTCCTATAATGTTCACATTCACGTTTTTAAATCATATATATCTATATATGAGCTTTTCTTTACTATAGAAATTGATAGGGTTTACACTAGTTTTTTCTTATCCATATTATTGAATAAATTCAATTTTATTTAATTTATTCAATAATATTGAATTCTTATTTAAATTATATTAAAATTAAATAGTTGAATTTTTCCGTTGCGCCAAACAAATTGCTTGATTATTCTAGAAGTAGATTAGTTTGGTAATTACCTTTTTTATTTTATCAATATATACTTTAATTAAGAAAAGTAGTTAGATTTTTGTTGAGCAATCTAACTACTTTTCTTATTTACTCTTCTCTTTAAAATTATTCTCCAGACACTGCCTATTCACTTTTAATTTTTTATTAAATTTTAACATTGAATCTCTCTTCTAAATATTATAAAATTTAAATATCTTTATAGTATCCCTAATCATATATGTTTTTTTTATTATTTAAATAAAAACAAGTATCTTTTTCTATCTAAATAAAGTTACTTGTTTTTACTTTTTTGATTTAATACATTTTTGTCTTATCATTTATACATTATGAATTAGAATGTTATTTTTAGGCTATAATTATAAAGTATTTTTACCTTTCCATTTAAATGGATAGGATTTACCATAGTTTCTCCTATCCATTTTATTCAATTTTTTCAATAATATTGATTTTTAATTTGAATTATAGTACAATTAAAATGAATATTTAAATTCTCCTGTTGTACCAAACAAATAGCTTGATTATTCTAGAAGTAGATTAGTTTGGTAAGTACCTTTTTTATTTTGTTTCTTTTATGTATATATACTTTACCTGAGAAAAGTAGTTTGATTTTTGTGGGGGCAATCTAACTACTTTTCTTTTTTATTAAGCTTATTTTTTATTATTAATATTTTTTCTGAACATCTTTGCTCTATCAATATTACTAATATTAATTTTTACTTTTTCCTGATTTTTAATAATTTTTCTTTCATTGTTTTCTACTTTTCTTATCTTTTCTTCAGTTGATTTTCTTTCCTTCTTTATATTTATATCCTTAGATATTTTCTCATTTCTATTTGTGCTTTTATTTAAGATAATAGTGTTACTTTCATCAGCTTCTACATCTTCATTTCTACTTTCTATTATCAATTCTTCATTATTTTTTCTTATAGGTACATCTTTTATTATTTCTACATCATTATTTCTAGAGTTATCTTTTACTGATGTCTCAATAATATTGTTTTTTCCTCTATTTATGCTATCACTATTGATTTCTTTAGGCTCTACAGTTTCTATTTTTCTATTTAATGATATATCTTTATTTATTGGAATTTCTTTTTTATCTGTTTTTCTAAGGTTATTTTTTCTTATTTCTCCAATATTATTTTTAGAATTTTTATCTTTTACACCTTTAGAAATATTATCTTTATTTGAATTATTATTTTTTATATTTTTTGCTAAATCATTTATACTTGGTCTTTTAATATTTTCTACTTTCTCTTCAGTATTTCTTTTTTCATTATGTTCTGCAGGAGCTTGATTTATATTTTGATCCATATGTTCATCTTTATTTTGTCTTATATTTGGCCTTGTTTTTTGATCTGTAGTATAAGACTTTCCTTCTTGTCTATTTATATCTTGGGTTTGCCTTGATTGTGTTTTGCTTGTATTATCTCTTGTAGCTTTTTGTTTTGCTGCTGATTCTCTAGATTTTCTTTGTTCTTCCGCTTTAGCTTTATTATAATTTCTAATCCTATCTCCTACAGTTTCTCTATCAAAGTGTTCATCGTTGAAAGCTCTAACTTTATCTCCAAAGGTAGTGGCTTTTTTCCTTACTGCATCTTTTAAATCTTCAGCTTTTCCTTTAACTTTATCAGCTGCAGCTCCACCAACATTTTTTAAGCCATCAATACCTTTTTCCGTTGTTCTCATAGTATTACGCCATACTCCTGCACCTGATCTACTAACTTTACTTTGCAAGGACATTAATACTCTAAATATTTGTTTTCTTTGAAGTATAATGCCAATATATATTGCTGTTTGAACTAAAGTTATACCAAACCATCCATAAGTGCCTAACTCCCCTAAATATGTTGCTATAAGTCCATCTATCTTTATAAGCAATCCTAAAAGGAAGGAAGTTAATACTATTCCTAATTGAGAGCCTAATATTTGATTCCACCAATTAGATATTAAGTTTACTCCTCCAAAGCT
>CAKVLD010000127.1 GCA_934755305.1 uncultured Clostridium sp.
TTTTGGATATATTACTGCTGCTGGTATGTTACCAATTTTTCTATTTAATCTATTTAGTGGTGTATTAGTAGATAACTTTAATAAAAAAAAGATTCTTATACTTACTGATATTTTAAGTTCACTTACATGTATAGTAGTATCTTTTATGGTATTTAACAACATTATAAACATTCCAATTTTAATTATTGCATCTTTTTTATTAGGCACATGTAGTAGTTTATTTGACCCTGCTGCTAAGTCTATAGTTAAAGATTTAATAAATAAAAATAATCTTATACGAGCCAATTCAATTTTTAATACAGTTTTACAAATAATTAGTGTTGCTTCACCTTTAATAGCTTCTATATTATGTGGTATATTAGGCTTAAATTTAGCCTATATATTTTTATATAATGGAGTAACATTCTTTATATCAGCTATTTCTGAATTTTATATAAATTATACTAATATACAATCTTCTCCAGTAAAACTCTCTAAAGATTTAGTAATAAAGGATATTTTAGATGGATTATACTACATTAAAAGTACTAAATGGCTATTCCAATTACTTTTAGTAATTGCATTTGTTAACTTCTTCTTATCTGGATATAATATTATACTTCCCTTATTTTTTAATAATAATTTTTATAATGGTGAAAGTTTATATTTTACAGCAATATCATGTGAAGCATTATTTGGTATCTTAGGCGGAGTATCTTTATCCTTAAAAAATTCTAACAATACAAATTTAAAAAAAGAATTATTCCTTTGTGGAATTTCCATATTATTTATACAACTTTTTAAATTAAAATATTTAGTTTTATTTTTTATTGGATTATATGGTTTCTTTTTATCAAGATTTAACATTTTATTTTTCTCTTATATACAAAATAACGTTGATGAAAATAAACTTGGCCGTGTATTATCAATAATATTCATGATAGCTCTTGGCCTTATGCCTTTTGGTAATCTTATTTTTGGATTTTTAGGATCATCTATTATTAACTTTGCTTATATAGTATTCGGTCTAGGTATAATATTATCAACTTTATTAATTAAAACTAACTTATTAAATTCACAATAAAAGGGAGGTGTATCATAGTATATTCACTTTATACTATGTATTAAATATATGACTAATATAATAAAAGAATTTAAAAACAACCTTATATTATCCCCAGATAAAATAGCACTATACTATGGTGATAATACTACATTATCTTATAAAGATTTAGATGCTAAATCAGATTATTTAGCATCTTATCTATCACTTAACGGTATTAAAAAAAATGATATAGTCCCTATACTTTTTAAGCCTTCTATTGAAATGATTATCTCAATATTTGCAATATTAAAAGTAGGTGCTGCTTATTTACCTATAAATCCCAAGGAACCTTTTTCACGAATTCAATTTCTAATAGAAGATAGTAATGCTTCTATATTATTAAAAAGTTCTGATATAACTTTATCTAATAATATATCTATATTGACAAAAGATATTTCTGCTAACAAACTTAAATCATTCGATACTGATTTTAAATATACTATTGGTGATTATTCATATGTTATATATACTTCTGGTAGTACTGGAACTCCAAAAGGGGTAAAAGTAACCCATGATAATTTAATGTATTTACTAAATAACCTTCAAAAATATTATCCCATAGATAAAAATGATAAATATCTTTTGGGGACTCCTTATGTTTTTGATGTATCAGTTTCAGAAATTTTTGGTTGGATACTAGGTAATGCAAGTCTTGTTATATCTTCATTAGAAACTAAGGAAAGCTTTACTAACATTTCTGATTTAATTGATTCATATAATATAACGCATATAGCCCTATCACCCGCCGTTATGAATTTAATATTAAATATCTTAACCAATAAAGAATTAGAAATTTTCAACAAAACACTTAAGCATATAATGATTGCTGGTGATACTTTCCCTTATCATCTTGGAATTGAACTATTAAATAAGCTTCCAAATGTGCTCATTTCAAATCTTTATGGACCTACTGAAGCTACTGTCTATTGTACAAGATACGATATAACTGACGAAATAAAAAAACTTGACTATATTCCAATAGGAGAATCATTCGATAACTCTTATATAAAATTACTTAATTCTAATGGTGATGAAGTTCCTATAGGTACAGAAGGTGAAATCTGTATTTATGGAAAAGGTATCTCTAGTGGATATCACAATAATACAATTTTGACAAATGATAAATTTATTAATGATTTAGATGGTACACCAGGTTATAAAACAGGTGACTTAGGTATTATTACCCAATCTAATGGAATTAAATATATTGGTCGCCGTGACTTTCAAGTACAAATTAATGGTATACGAGTTGAATTAGGAGAAATTGAAAATGCTATAAATAACATTGATGGAATTACAACATCCACCCTGGTATATTCTAACAATAAACTAACTGCATTTTATGTTAGTGACTCAATATTATCTTCAAATAATATCAAAAAACAATTAGAAGATAAACTTCCTAAATATATGATTCCAAATATATATATAAAATTAGATTCATTACCATTAAATCAAAATGGTAAAATAGACCGAAAAAAGCTTTTAGATTTTACAACACTAACAGATTTAGATGACGATCAATTTAACTCTATTGAATTGCAAATAAAATCTATATTTAATGATTTATTAAACACTTCAGTTACTAACAAAAATATAGGCTTCTTTGATTTAGGTGGTGATTCATTAAGTGCTATTTTAGCTTGCATTAAATTAGAAAATATATTTGGAATTAAACTAACTGAAAACATATTGTACTTATATCCAACTATAGAAAAGTTAGGTTCGTATATATCCTCACTATTAACAAAACAGACATCCATTAAAAAATCACCACAAAAAGAATTAACTGCTTCAACATATAATACCTTAAAAGATATAGTAATTAAAAATATAGATAAAAATACAACTAATCTTAAAGATTTAAGTCTAACTTATAAAACTTTCTATCATCAAAATATTTATGTAACTGAAAATTTTAATAGTTTACTGAATATAGAAATAGAAATTCCTAAAACATTTACTATTGAATCAATAGTAAATGCTATAAATATATTAATAGAGACAAATTCAATGTTCCGAAGCAAACTTAATTATAAAGATAATATTCTTCAGTTTTTTGAATATAGTTCTACTAATCAATTAAATATTCCTATAATTGATTTATCTGGATATTCTATTGATATTATATCTAAGCTAAAACAATATATTTATGATTTAACTAATACTAAATTAAGTGAAACCAAACTTAATACAATATTACACAATATATTAATTATTAATAGTGATTGTGATCAATACACACTCTTATTTTTAATGGATCATAATATTTGTGATTTAGGTAGTAAACATTCTATTAGAAAAAAATTGCTAAATATTTTAAATAATTCTTTAGAAAACAATGAACGTCCATTTGAGGATTATATTAACCTAGTTAGCAAAAAAAATTCCGACGATTTATTATGTAATCCATATAGTTTATCTATAAAATCTTCTCATACCAAGGTAAATAGATGTAATTTAGATATATTACCTAACGAACCATTTATTGTAAAAAGAAAGCTTGGAGCTATTCTAAGCAATGATGAACTTATATCAAAATCAGTTTATCTTACTGGACAAATAGGCTGTGAAATATTTGAATGTGATACATTAGCAATTAATACTATAATGAATGGACGAAATATTAAAGCTTTAAATATGACTAATTTTATTGGAAATTTACCTATAACAACAACAATCTTATGCAATAAAAATGAAACCTTTATAGACTTCAAACAAAGAAGTTCTTATGATATAAATTTATTTTATAAAGAAAACCTACATGTACCTTTATATTATGCATATAAAGATTATCCCACTATGAATAATACTCAAAAGAATATTCAGTATATATTTGATTCTGGCGTTATTATGAATGTTAATTATATGGGAACTTTAAAAAATGAAGAGTTATTACAATTCTTTAATGATATACAGAATACTCATAAAGAATTATCAAAATTCCCAATAAAACAACTTAGAGTAAGTGCGGTTTCTGATGAGAATTATTTATACTTATGTTTCATGAGACATCCTATTCTAAACAACAATTTTCTAAATAATTACAATTTAGAAATTGTAGATTTTTTAACTAAATAATTACTTTGTTGCATCATACTTTAGTGAATAAATAAAATTCAATAAAAAACAAATATTAGGCTTTATTTTTTGCAAATATACTTTCTAATTATAATTAATCTAATTTCGCTAAATGTAATTTTATAGAAAAATAAAAGCACTATATTCTAGTGCTTTTATTTTTCATGAATTAATTTATGAATTATACCAACTGAACAACTAAACATTTCAGCTATTTCTTTAATTGTCTTACCTTGAAGCCTATACATTCTTATGCTTTCTTTTTCTTGTTCCGTAAATCTAGACTTTCTGCCAGCGCCACGTTCATTATGAATTTTTTCTCTATTTTCATTTTTTAATTTTTGAACTTCTTCATTTAATCTTTTAATCTCTGGCTCATAATTATCAACTAACGCTTTTCTCATCTTCTTCTCGTGTTCTACACTTAGTCTATATGCTTCATTTTGCCCTTCTAACAGTTCTATCCTCTTGGTATATTGGATAAATGTTGGGCTATTTTCAAAGTCTATTTCAGCCTTTTCTTTCATTGATGATATTTCTTTGTTCAACTTACTGCAAAGTTCTCTCCATTGCTCTATTTCTTTTTCTAATCTTTCTATCTTATCCTTCTGGGTTTCTCTTGCCATTTAATCATCTTCTTTCATAAATTAATTTATGAATAAATTGTATCACTCAAATCAATTCTTTTCAATCATTAATTTTTGAATAAGTAATTTCGCTAAATAATATTTTTACGAAATAATTATTTTTTACGGTTTCAAGCCATTTACAAGCGTTTAAAAATTAAATTTTGAATGAATTTTTGTTCAATATAACTAAACTTTTATAAAAAATGTATTATTTCGCATATATAAATACGAAATAATACTTTTTACCCAATTCATAAATTTATCTAAATATTATTATTCTAGTATTTATTATTCATAATTTTGCTTATAGTCCCTATTGATACTTTATATTTTTTTGCTTTAGATCTATAGCTTCCAATATCATTTTTTATTTTTTCAACTTCTTTTTTAACATTATCTCTAATTTTATTTTCATATATTTTTAAAAACCCATCCCAGTGATCTTCTAGTATTGTTTTTATTTTACCTTTTTTCATATGCTAAAACCTCTAATTTATAATTAATAAATTTA
>CAKVLD010000128.1 GCA_934755305.1 uncultured Clostridium sp.
TAAATACGAAGCTGCTAGAATGGAGTTACTGAGAGTAGATAAATATTCTACTATAATGGTAGATTCATGTCATTACTCCGTTCCTGATAGGCTAGTAAATAAAATTGTTAAATGTAAAATATATTCTAATGATATAATAGTATATTTTGATGATGAAAAGGTAGTACATCATAAGAAAAATCCTGGTAGACACCAGTGGATAATAGATATAAATCATTATCTTACAACTTTATTTAGAAAGCCTCACGCATTAGTAACTAGCAGTGCTTTTAATCAACTTGAAGAAAAGTTGAAAAATCTATATGAAAAATATTTTTTTGGAAAGGATAAAGAATTTATAAGGCTTTTAGATTTAATAGGAAAAGTAGGAATAGAAAAAGTAGAAAAAAGTATTTCAATAGTTAGCAATTCTACTCCAACTTCAGTTACACTGGATAAAATTGAATTCATCTGTCAAAGAAATAATGATATGGAATTTTATAAACAATACTTTAAAGATAAAGACTCTGAAATTATAAATAATTCTCTACATATGTTAAGTGATTATGCCGATCTGCTTTCTGAAAGAAAGGGCGATATTAGTTAATGAAAGACAGAAATAAAAAAGCATTTATTAAAGGAATATATGAATATGCCACTTCACTTAAATTATCTGCCTTTAAAATAGACTTAGAATCTATTATAAATGAGGCAAATACTACTGATTTAAGTTATGAAGAAATAATTTATACTTTATTACAAAAAGAATATGATTACAGGCAAGAACAAATGAGAAAAAGTAGAATAAGAATAGCTAATTTTCCTTATAAGAAGTATCTTGAAGACCTTGATGTAAATGAATTACCTAAGGATGGCCGTGAAAAATTAAAGATTTTGAGTACATTAAATTTTATTCCAGAGGGACAAAATATTATTCTTTCAGGAAATTCAGGTACTGGAAAAACACATATTGCTATTGGATTAGGGATTAAAGCCTGTTTAGCTGGTTATAAAGTATTATTCACAACAGTGCCATTATTTATAACACAATTAAAAGAGCTGCGCTCTTCGAAAAGTTTAAGAGGTTTTCAAAGTAAATTAGAAAAATATGATTTAGTCATACTTGATGAATTTGGATATATATCATCTGATAAGGAAGGAGCTGAACTTTTATTTACTAACCTGTCTATAAGAACAGGTAGAAAATCCACAATTATAACTACAAATTTATCTTTTGACAGGTGGGGGGAAGTCTTTACCGATCCAGTCATGGCTACGGCTATGACTGATAGGTTGACATATAAATCATATATGATAGATATGAATGGTGAATCTTATAGAATGAAAGAAACAAAACAATGGTTAAAAGAGAGTGAAAAGCAACTTTGCTAAATTCCATTTTTACCATATGCTGATGGCTGACTTTTTAATGCTTTTTTGGTTCTAAGTTAATGTATAAAATACATGGGATGTATTAAAACTTTAAATGTAAAAATGTTATTATATAAGAGAAGTAGTTTAACAATAACATGGGATGTATTAAAACATAAATACATTAGGGATACTATCTTTTCCCAAATTTGTTTAACAATAACATGGGATGTATTAAAATCTTATGGGGTTTGAGTGTTGTGGAATTGGAGGAAAAACTTCAGTTGGATTTGGATATTTCGGGGAGTAAATAATACGAATTTTTATGAATCTGGTGTGCCTTTATTGAAAAATAGATTATATATAATTTACCAAAGTGCACTTATAAAAGAAATTATATAATTAATGATAGTAAACTTAAAGAGATTCTTTGAAATAAATATTGAAAGGAATTTCTTTTATGTTTACATAACAACAAATTATAGTTATCGCTTTTATCTTTTTATATAAGTAAGGAGAGATAAAAGTTGGGGAGAAAATTTATATCAGTTTTAGGTGCTAGTAATTATAAAGAGTGTATTTATGGGAATGGAAAAGAAAAATTTACAACTAGATTTATACAAGAGGCAATTTTAGATATACATTTTAAAGATGCAACTAAAGAGGATAAGATATTAATATTTTTAACAGAAGGGGCAAGAAAAGAAAATTGGGTAGATAAAGAAAATGTCATTGAACGTTATGGAATAGAAAGTACATTAAGAAAAAATCAAATATCAGAAGAAGAAATAGAAAAAATTAAGGTAACATTAGGTGTTAGTCCTAATTGGAAAGATAAGGTTACTAATAAGAAAGGATTAGAAAATATATTAAAAGAAAAGTATCCAAGCGAAATAGTACAAAGTATATCTATAGACAATGGTACTAATGAAGATGAACTTTGGAATATATTTGTGAAGATATTAGAGAATATTGAAGATGGAGATGAAATTATATTTGACATTACCCATAGTTTTAGATCAATTCCAATGCAAGCTTTAACTGTATTGTCTTATGCAAAAGCTTTAAAAAAGATTACTATAAAAGGAATCTACTATGGAGCTTTTGAAGCAAGAGATAAGGAAACAGGAGTAGCTCCAATTTTTGATTTAACTGTATATAATGATATTTTAGAATGGACAAATGCAGTTGATTCTTTTATTAAGTATGGTAAAGGTGATGCTATATATGAATTATTTGAAGACATTAAAAAGAAAAAAGAAAGCAATAATGATATATCTTTAAGGAAAAGTAATTTGAATAATTTCTCAAAAAATATTAATGATTTTACTAGTGCTATATATGCATCAAGAGGAAATGTGATTCTTGATAATGCTAAAGAAAAAAAACAAAGTAAGATTGGTAAAAGTATATATTGGGCAGCTAGTGCAACAAAAGAATCTTTAGATAAGGTTAAAAAGGAAAGTAATATAGTAGTTAAGCCATTAATTCCTTTATTAGATAAAGTAGAGGAGGCTATTAGTGATTTTTGCATTAAAGATAATGAGGAAATAGGAATAGCAACTATAAAGTGGTGCATTGAAAAAGGGCTAATTCAGCAAGGCTATACAGCTTTAGAGGAAACTATAAAGACATATCTATGTAACAAATATGGTATTCCTGAAGTTGGAGAAGATATGAGAGATAAGGTTGCCAAAAAAGTTTTAAACGAGATGAAAAAGGTTAAGAAGGATAATAAAAAAGAAAATAAAAATGAAGATATAAGAAAATATTTTAAAGAAACTATTGAATATCTTGAGAATGAAGATAAAAAAGACAATGGGGAAAGAGTTTATATTTATAAAAAGATTAAAGATACAATTCCAGAAGAAATAGTTAGTCTTTCTAATGTTTCAGGCTTTAGAAATGATATGAGCCATTTTGGATTTACTAAGGAAACTTTAAGTTATAGCAAATTAGCAAATAATTTAGAAGAATACTTTAAAGAATTTATAGATATAAGAGAGAAGTATAAAGGAAAAACATTTTAAAAAGTAATTTTTCCAACCGATTAATATTTTTAAGAGTTCGTTAGACTTGTTATTTCAATGTTTTAGAGCTATTTTAAATATAATTTTTAAAAAGTAGCTAATCAGTTGGAAAAAATTTTGATGAATGGCTTTACTAATAGGGTTAAGAGGGATATAATAAATTAAGGAATGGCTATTTTATTAAGGTTTAACAGTAACATGGGATGTATTGAAATGACTCTAATATCTTACATATAGCTAATACTTTATGTTTAACAGTAACATGGGATGTATTGAAATACGTACTTACTTAATTTAATTAATATATCAGCAGGTTTAACAGTAACATGGGATGTATTGAAATGTAATAGGATCTTTACTATCTATTTTTATTTTACTGTTTAACAGTAACATGGGATGTATTGAAATCATTCGGACGTATTTAAAAAGAATATGTCAATGGAGGTTTAACAGTAACATGGGATGTATTGAAATATCGGAAAACAGCTGAGAGGTGCGAGACATGGAGCTGTTTAACAGTAACATGGGATGTATTGAAATCTTTTAAATTGTATTGCTTCAATTTCAACTGGTTTCGTTTAACAGTAACATGGGATGTATTGAAATATTACTTTTCTATATAACATTCTAATCACTCCAAGTTTAACAGTAACATGGGATGTATTGAAATGCTATAAAGGAGGAAATACTTTCTTGTGTATTTCCTCGTTTAACAGTAACATGGGATGTATTGAAATGTAGTAGATACACCTTTTTATGATACTACTTCGGTTGTTTAACAGTAACATGGGATGTATTGAAATCTCATTAATAATACTCTTTCTTTATTTAGATTCTGTTTAACAGTAACATGGGATGTATTGAAATGTGCAGGAGCAAGTGTTTGATTACTATCTGTATTGTTTAACAGTAACATGGGATGTATTGAAATTTAAAATAATTATACTTATTAATATTAGGTTGCGTACGTTTAACAGTAACATGGGATGTATTGAAATAAATCAAAGATGGATGTAGTCTACGATCTGTAGGGGGTTTAACAGTAACATGGGATGTATTGAAATATAAATATCTTCTAAATTTATTTTTAATCTTTCTGGGTTTAACAGTAACATGGGATGTATTGAAATTTCCACTTTCAAATATTTCACTCATTTAATACCTCGTTTAACAGTAACATGGGATGTATTGAAATTTAGACATATAATTGCTTTGTTTAAGCCCTTTATTGTTTAACAGTAACATGGGATGTATTGAAATTTATTTAAAAATCCTTTTTCTAAAGATTCTATTAGTTTAACAGTAACATGGGATGTATTGAAATATATTCATTTAAATTATAAATATCTTCAATACAATTGTTTAACAGTAACATGGGATGTATTGAAATTGTTCCATAAATTATTAGAACTTGCAGTTGAACCGTGTTTAACAGTAACATGGGATGTATTGAAATTATTGTGCTAATAATTGATCTAAATATAACTTTTGCGTTTAACAGTAACATGGGATGTATTGAAATCCATTAGAAACTTTTATTGCAGCACTTGTTTTTAGGTTTAACAGTAACATGGGATGTATTGAAATAATTAGTTTAGTAGATAGTTTGTGTAATAAATCTTTGTTTAACAGTAACATGGGATGTATTGAAATTGGTCTCCTTTTGTTACGAGGTTTAAAAAGAAAATCGTTTAACAGTAACATGGGATGTATTGAAATAGCAACTGATAAATCAAAATCTAAATCAACAATGCAGTTTAACAGTAACATGGGATGTATTAAAGTTACTAGAGGGAATAGGCATTCCCTAATCAGGACAAGCGTTTAACAGTAAAATAATATATAAAATTATTTTTAAATATAAAATTAAACATTAAAAGCTTTAATAAGCGTAAAAAACTTATT
>CAKVLD010000129.1 GCA_934755305.1 uncultured Clostridium sp.
AATGTATCCTTGTCTACCATAATTAAATAATCCCTATTTGCATAATTTACCCCATCAAAGCAATCACTACAAAAGAAATAGTAATACTTATCTTTTATTTTATCTACTAATTCTTTTGAAGCTGATCCTTCTTTTGGCACTTTTAATTTAACAGTATCTCTATTAAAATTGCATTTCTCATATAATAAATCAATTATTTCATCAATAGATAAATTTGTATTTACTTCTTCTAACGGTGAATCATCTTGCTGTATTGCAATTAATTTATATTCACCATCAATATATTTTATAATTTTAACAACTTTAAGCAATGTATCTGCATGACAGTCTCCTGACACAAGAAATGTATTTAACACTTCACTTACTCCATCATTATCCATATCTTTTAATTCACAAGGTAATGAACTTCCTAACATAGTATATTCTCTTAGCGGTGCTCCATACTCATCATATATTACATTAATATATTTCTCTCTTTTATCTTCCGGTATTTGAATCCCAGTATATAATAATGTATCCTTATCCATTGCATAATAACAAAAGTTATAATCTGGTTTTATCTCCATATTACTACTTAGCACTTGATTATATAAGTCAAGCATACTATATTCTTTATCTTTATATTCATATATCTCAGACCAAGATACTGCATTTCCTCCTCCATTACATGAAATGCATATATCTTTAACCTTATCTCCATTAATATCAGCAATACTTTTTATTTCATAGCTTCCCATTCCACATTTTATATTAGTTAATACCTCATCTGTATTTCCTTCTAATATTCTTATATATCCTGATTCTGAAATATACCACTATTCACTTTATGGTATATATTTTTATTGATAAATTTTTACTATGCAAAAAATGCTTATAATGTGCAAGTGCTTCTTAATTCACTCTCTAAATGCATTTCCTCTACTTATCCTACTTTTACTTACATCAACTATATAATTAACAAGTCGCTCTTTCTTTCTCCATCTACTACTGGAATTTGTATTATCCATTTCATAAAACTTTATAATATCTTTCAAATCACTTATTTCCAGAGTTAAAAGCTTGTCCATTAATATTCTTTCACCTTCTAAAATAACTTCCAAAGGATTTAATTTTGGTTTAATAATAACATTCTTTTTTCTTGACCTTTTTGCATTATTATTTCCATTCTCTAAAACCTTATAAATCTTATTTTTAAATTTTTCATTACACTGCACTTCTTCTAATATCACTTTAAATAAATCCTTTAATTTCTTTTCCATATTCATCCCCCATAGCTCTCATAATTTCTTCTGCTAATAATTTAAAATTATCAACTTGACCTTTATACCCCCATTTTTGCCTCATAGTTGATTTATTAATATATTCTGCAGCATTTGCTATATTATCATTTTCTTTAAATATAGTCTCAAACACTCTACAATCACGCTCTTTTATTAACTCATTTACTGTTCTTTTATGAAGGGCTGATTGCTCTCTATATTTTGTTATTACAATTCCTAAAGGTTTTATCTCTTTTTCTAATTCCTTAGAAAATTTATTTACTCTACTAATTATCTGAGGTATTCCATATGTTGATAATACATCTGGTACTGTTGGTATAATATATACATCTGATACCTTCAACCCATTCCTTGTTATTACCCCTAAATTTGGTGGACAATCAATTAATATATAGTCATACTTTTGCTTAATCTTCCTTAGTGATTTATCTAATAAATCAACTGGTCTAATTACTGAAAAAATTCCTCTAGGAGCTTTTATTACCTCTTCTTGTATATCTATTAAATCTAAACTTGATGGAAGCATGTCCACCAATTTCACTTCATCTATATTTGATACACCTTTTAATATAGCTCTATTAATATCAAATATTTTTTCACTTCTTGGATATACTCCCTCATAAAACAATTGCGCTATTGTCTGCTTTTGTTTATTTACTTCCATCCACTTCTCTTCACCGATTAACATAGTAGTTGCATTAGTTTGTGCATCTAAATCTACAACTAAAATCTTCTTATTAAATTCAACTGATAAAATTTGTGCCAGACCTACTGTTGTTGTAGTTTTTCCAACTCCACCTTTTAAATTAATAACAGAAATTACCCTAGTCATTTTCCCTCCAAATTTGTTTTTTTATTATAATATATAAGTGAAACTACTACTTATATAACTTATTAATAAAATATCTATACCCAATAGAAAAATTACCATTTATAAAATAGCACTGACATTAAAACTTACACCTACTGAAACATATGAACTTCTACAAAGTAGAAGATATTCTATATTCTAATGATTCTTTTTTCATTATTCTACATGAACATATATTTATTCCAATCCTATATTTCACACAAAAAAATGAGAGTAAAAAACTCTCATAATTATATTTTTTCTATTTTACATTTATGTTCCTTAAGTTTTGAATCATGATATATAGCTACTGCTAATACTTCATTATTTTCATTGAAACGAGCTATATGCTAATGCTTAGCATTATAACACTATATAATAATTTCTTATCTCAATTATTTATAATAAGAAGTTAATTTTGTTAAGTTTACACAAAGTTTTTTACACTATCTTTTAAACTAACTATATATAAAACATTACTACTGATAAATCTTTTTTTAGAGAAATTCTAAGAAATCTTATTAAATTTTCACTATTTTCTTTTGATTTATCTAATTCTTCAATTAATATTTTCACTTGGTCGCTATTAATATAATTTTTATCAAGTAATTGTCTAACAATATCATCATCATTATATTCATTTTTTATTACTTTAATATCCACATCATCAAGAAAATCAAAATTATTATTTTCAAGTAAGTTTATTATTTCAGCTTTACAATCTAAAATTCCTTGTTCTAAAACATCATTTTTTTCAACACTTTTTAGATATTTTTTAGCAATCAATCTATTATATAATTTTATTTTTTTATTAAAATCAGCAATTAAATCCTTTTCTAATAAATACATTCTCTTCATATACTTATCCTCCTATATAGATTCTCTTACTTTATCATCGATTTCTGAAGCCATCTTATCTAAAACAACTAATTCTGTTCCAACCTCTTTCAAGTGCTTTTCAAACTCTGCTCTTTTTTCATCATTAATATTTTTATAATCAGCAGAAACAACTATTATTGATTTATACCCATTCTTAGATTCATTTCCTTCATTATGATGTCCTTCTACTTGTTTTTTCATATGATCTATTTGTTGTGTTATATAAGCTTTATCACCTATCTTACTTTCTATAAATAAATCTTCACCTTTTTTAACTTCAACATTTTCAATTTTAAAATCTTCTTTAGCCTCTCTACAAGTAATATCAATATTTGTTTTTCCTTGAGAAGTTTCTTGTTGAACTTCTTTTTCACTTATTTCCTCAAAGCAATCCTTTAAATTTTCTTTTAATAAAGCTTCTGCTACATACCCTTTAAACATTTTTATTTTTTGTTCTGCACTTTTTAATAGACTTTCTTTGTCTTCTTCTTTTGCTTGTTCAACTTCTTGAAGTTTATCTTCAATAGAGCTTAGCATATTATCTAACTTAGGGTACTTTTCCCTTAATTCGTCTAACTTTTCACTTCCATTACACAATACCTCTTCCTTGCAATAGATTTAACCAACCATTTAATATTGATTTTTCAGCTGATTCGCCTTCATAAGCATTATAAACTAATAAGTGTCGAATTAAATCCATTGTGTATATATAATCTAAATTTATCAGCATTTCCTCTATAATTTTTTTATTTCACTTCTAAACTCTTCTGGTTTAATTACTTCTATATATTGTTGTTGAGATAGTATCCATCGTTTTACACCTTCCCAATAAACCTCAGCTTCAATTATTGGTACTTCATTGTCATATGTAATAACATTAGCTGTAGGTAGTCTATCCAAAACAGCCTCTAATGACTTTCCTCTAAATTTAAATTGTATTTTTACTAATTCCCCAGTATACATATACTGTATTTTATTCAAAAACTCGCCTTCCTTAAATCTATCTTTATACATAACTGAAAATCTTTCATTTGTAACAGAATATTCAATAAACCTATCAATTCTAAAAACTATCTCATTACTTTTACCCTTTATTTCTCCTACCAAATAAAAATAATATTCATTAAATAATAAGCCTAAAGGTTTTATTAGATATTCCCTTAATTTTCCATCTTATCTTTTATATTCTACTTTAACAATTTTTTACTCATTTATACTATTAGTGATTTTCCAGATTATGTTTATAATATTGATTCCATGTCTAGGCTCAATATAGTTAAACATTTGATTTTGTATTAATTTATTTATTTCTTTATAATAATCATTTTTTGAAATTAATAAATTAATAATTCTATTAATTTCAACTTTTGGTAAGGCTCTTGATTCTAATAAAATCTTACATATTACTAATAAATCAGCTCTACTTAAACCATTAGATTCTTTATTTTTTAATATATATCCCTTTTTACATCTATAATATTTAATTATTTCATCATAATCATGGCCCTTTGTTAATAAATAATTATTTATTTCAAAAATATCTCTTTGTATACTTTTTTCACTAACATTAAATTTTTGAGAAATATCTCTTTTTTTAAAATCTTTCTATAGTATAATTTAGAAACTCAATTACATATTTTATCCTTAAAATTTAATCTAATAAATTTAAACTTTTTTTACTATTATCGGGTATTATTTTTAATTTTTTTAAGTATTTATATGATATTTAATTCTTTAAATGATAATTTATTATTTACAATTCTTACTTTTAATAAATTCTTTTTATCTTTAATAATTATTTCCATTTTTCTGTTCCCTCAGGGATAAATTAAATAGTATATAGGAGAATTTAAATGAACATTAATAATTTAAAAATACGTAATGCAAAAATAAATGACATAGAAAAAATATTAGAAATTGAACATAATTCCTTTGATAAAAATATTTGTGAAGATAAAAAAGATTTTTATGAAATTTGTATATTAAAAGAGTTTTTTGATTATAATAATATTGAACCATTTAAGGTTGATGGTATAATAATGAGAAAATTTTTATAATGTATATTATTCCATTAAAAACAAAGCAGTTGCAACATATCCCTTTGCAACTGCTTTGTTTATTTAACATTTATGTAGTTCATCTTTATTTTGAAATATTACTTCTATTTGCTCATCAAAAGGTTCACATTTTGATCCATTAAAGAAGCTAT
>CAKVLD010000130.1 GCA_934755305.1 uncultured Clostridium sp.
TTCTATTGAATAGTTAATTTTATATCCCTCTATTATTTCTTTATTTTCCTTTATTAATTTAGCTGAAGCTATAGCTGGTAATCCATCTGGAACAATCATCTTCATTTCTTTTTCAGATTCTAAAATTGATTTTTCTGTTCCACATCCTGATAATATTCCTATTGTAAATATTATTGTTATTATTTTTGATAATATTTTTTTCATATCTCCACCTCTATCCTTTTCTACATTTTTAATGTTACTACAAAATATTCCATATGTCATTACGAAGTACCTTTTTTAAAACATACTATGTTTCTGTTTTTAATATATTTAATCACTATATAATAGCAAAAAACTATCCCTACAGGATACTTCTAAATTAACATATAAAAAGCAGCTAAAAACCTCAAATTTTTAACTGCCATTAACTATCTATAAATATCAACTATTAAACCTTGTATTTCATCAATAGTTGCTGCAATATCAAGATTTTCTTTTTCTTCTGACATAAGAGAATTAGTTATTTCTTCTAACTTAGCATCTATAGTATCAACTGTTACAAAGTATTGAGTTTGCCAAAAACTTATATCTTTTTTAGTATCATACATAAATTGAAGAACAGATTCTAAATATTCTTTTATCATTTTTTTATACATCCTAACATCGGCATAAGTTTTAGTTAAAACAAGTCTATTTCCTCTTTTCTTTATATCATCACACATTTTTTTTAATTGTTCTTGTGATTTTCTATCTCTAGCTTGATTAAAACTTTGAGAAAAATCCTTTCTATTAGAAGTGACTCTTCTTTCCTCTTCACGAGGTATTGATGTCCTTGTTATTCTCCCTATCTCCATAGTATCCACCCTCTCTTTCAAGCTAATTATATCAAAAAAACATGAATTTCACTACAACTTGTGATAAAAGAATTTTTTTCTCCTTAATATTTATTTTAGATGATATAATATAAATAAAAACCAAAGGAGAAATATATGAAGTCTTTTAAGGAACTAGGTTTAGATGAAAAAATAATAAAAGGTTTAAATGAACAAGGAATTACAAATCCTACTGAAATTCAATCATTAGTAATTCCAGAAGCTTTAAATAATAAAGATGTAATTGGTGAATCTTTCACTGGAAGTGGGAAAACACTATCCTTTGTTGCCCCTTTATTTTCAAAAATCGATACTACTAAAAAAGAAATGCAAGCATTAATACTAGCACCTACTCATGAACTTGTTATGCAAATAGATGCACAAGTTAAACTTCTTGCTAAAAACTCAGAAATTCCAGTAACATCTCTTTCTATCATTGGTGATGTTAATATTGACAAACAAATTAAAAAATTAAAAGATATAAAACCACATATAATTGTTGGTTCAACTGGTAGAGTTTTAGATCTTATAAAAAAGAAAAAGAAAATTACTGCACATACAATTAAAACAATAGTTATTGATGAAGCAGATAATTTACTTGATAATACTAGTTCTGCTATGGTTAAAGATGTAATAAAAACAACTATGAAAGACAGACAGCTTATGGTATTTTCAGCAACAATTAATGAAAACACATTAAAAACAGCAAAAGAACTTATGAAAAATCCAGTTATATTTAAAAGTACAGAAAAGGCATCTTTAAACCCTAATATTGAACATATGTACATAGAAGTTGATCCTAGGGATAAATTTGAAACTCTAAGAAAACTTATTGCTGCAACAAATCCTGAGAAAGCTCTTGTTTTTGTTAATAAAGGATATGAAGTTAATATGATTGCAAATAAATTAAACTTCCACAACAAAGCTACCTTTGCTATGCATAAAGGAATTTCTAAAGAACAAAGACAAAATGCTTTGGAAAGTTTTAGACGTGGTAAAATTAATATACTTATTTCCTCTGATGTATCAGCAAGAGGACTTGATATTCAAGGTATAACTCATGTTATTAATCTTGATTTTCCAACAAACTCAAATGAATACTTACATAGAGCTGGTAGAACTGCTAGAGGAACTAATTCTGGTTATACTATATCACTTGTTACTTCAAAAGAAAAAGCTGGAATAAGAGTTTATGAAAGAGAATTTAATATAAAAATACAAAAGAAAAAATTATCTTATGGGGAACTAATTTAAGATAATTTACTAGAGGGATTTATTATGAGTACGAAACCAAAAAATATTGGGCAAGGGTATCTTTATCCCTTTGCCTTCTTTATAAGGAAAATATCCAAAATTCTTATACTCCTTATCTATTTTTATAAAATGTTGTTACATTTCTAAATTTACCAATAAATTTTAAACAAGTAAAAATACTAAAAAAACACTTCCTTAAATATACTTATTATAGAGGTGATTTTATGTGGTTTAACAAAAGTCCTCAAGAAGCCATAACTAAACTATCAAGTAATATTCTAAAAGGATTATCTACTGAAGAAGCCAAAAGAAGGCTAAGTATAAAAGGAAAAAATAAGATAATTGATCAAAAGAAAAAAAGCTTATTAAGATTATTTCTATCGCAACTAAATGATGCAATGATTTTTATACTAATAGGTGCCTCTATAATATCCTCTATCATGGGAGAATTCACTGATTCCTTAGTAATAATACTAGTAATAATGATTAATGCTATTATAGGGGTTATGCAAGAATCTAAAGCTGAAAAAGCTTTAGAGGCACTCAAAGAATTAAGTACACCAAAGGCTTTAGTTAAAAGAGATGGTGTTTTAAAGGAAATTCCTTCTGAAGAAATAGTTGTTGGTGATATAGTAATAGTTGATGCTGGAAGATATATACCTGCTGATATTAGATTAATAGAAAACATAAATCTAAAAATTGATGAATCTGCTTTTACAGGTGAATCTCTTCCTACAGAAAAAGATGCTTCATTATTAATTAATCAAGAAACTCCTCCAATTGGTGATATAAAAAATATGCTTTTTATGTCCACCTTAGTTACTTATGGTCGTGGAACTGGTATTGTAGTTGAAACAGGTATGAATACTGAGTTAGGCAAAATAGCTAAAATGCTATATACCGAAGAAGAAAATACTACTCCACTTCAAAAAAGGCTATCTTCCTTAGGAAAAACCTTAGGATTAGTTGCTCTTGCAATCTGTATTCTTATGTTTTTAATTTCAATACTTCAAGGTAGAAATTGCTTTGAAATGTTATTAACTTCTATAAGCCTTGCTGTTGCAGCTATTCCAGAAGGTTTACCAGCAATTGTTGCTATTGTATTAGCTCTTGGAGTTCAAAGAATGATAAAAGAAAATGCTATTGTTAGAAAACTACCTGCTGTAGAAACCTTAGGTTCTGTATCTATAATATGCTCCGATAAAACAGGTACCTTAACACTTAATAAAATGACAGTAAAAGAAATTAATATAAACACTATTTCTAAGTCAATTGATGAGTTTAATATAAATGATTCAGAAAGTAAATTATTAATAGAGGGAATGGTTCTTTGTAATGATTCCACCTCTAATAAAAATTCTAAAACAGGTGATCCAACTGAAATAGCTTTACTTGACTTAGGTATAAAACTCAATTCTTTAAAAGATGATTTAAATAGTAAATATCCAAGAATTAATGAAATTCCTTTTGATTCTACCAGAAAATTAATGACAACTGTGAATGCATACAATAATTCATTTAGAGTCTTCACAAAGGGTGCTATTGATTCTCTATTAAACATCACTACTAAAATATCAATTAAAGGTGAAATCAAACCATTAACTAATGAGATGAAAACTAATATTTTAGAATTATCTAACGAAATGAGTAATAGAGCCTTAAGAGTCTTGGCTTTATCTTATAAAGATATTAAGATTAATAATGAAACTGAAAAGGAATTAGAATCCGAATTAATTTTTCTTGGTTTTGTTGGGATGATTGATCCCCCAAGAGAAGAAGTCAAAGAATCTATAAAAATATGTAAAAATGCCGGAATAACTCCAGTTATGATAACAGGAGATCATAAGAATACTGCTTTTGCTATAGCTAAAGAATTAGATATAGCTAATAATATAGATGAATGTATTTCTGGAATTGAAATAGATAAGTATACTCAAAATGACTTTAATAAAATAGTTTCTAAGTATAATGTTTTTGCGAGAGTTTCTCCTGAGCATAAAGTTAAAATAGTAAAAGCATTTAAATCTCAAGGAAACATTGTGTCCATGACTGGTGATGGTGTAAATGATGCACCGTCATTAAAAGCTGCTGATATTGGAATAGCCATGGGAATTACAGGTACTGATGTTGCTAAAGGTGCGGCAGATATGATTTTAACTGATGATAACTTTTCTACTATAGTAACAGCTATTGAAGAAGGCAGAAATATATATAACAATATAAAAAAGTCTATTATATTTTTACTTTCTTGTAATCTCGGAGAAATTTTCACTTTATTTATAGCTATATTACTCAACTTTAAATCTCCTCTATTACCTATCCATATATTATGGGTTAATTTAATAACTGATAGTTTTCCTGCTCTTTCTTTAGGGGTAGATCCATTAGATAAAAATCTTATGGATGAATTGCCTAGAAATAAGAAAGAAAGCTTATTCTCAAAGGACATGATTATTTTACTAATTTTCAATGGAATATTAATAGGAATTTCAACCTTATTTGCTTTTAAGTTAGGAGAATATTTATATTCTAATTCATTAAGACATGCTCAAACTTTATCATTTGTTGTTTTAAGCATTTCTCAGTTATTTTTTTCATTTTCTATGAGAAATACTAAAAAGTCTATTTTTAAAACTAATATATTTTCTAATAAATATTTACTAGGTTCATTTTTACTAGGAATTTTGATTCAGATATTAATTATATCTATTCCATTTTTAGCTTCTATCTTTAAAGTATACTCATTAACTTTTACTGATTGGTTACTAGCAATTGTAATTTCACTCCTTCCATTAATATTTAATGAATTATATCATTTATTGTTAGGTTTTAAAAAACATTAATAACAACATTTTTTTATTAAAAAAGTGGCTTTGCCACGCTTTTATTACTTTAAAGTACATTTTTAATAGCAATTATATTTTTTTAATTTAAATCATCTTGACTGAAGTCACTTTTTTTAGCCTGTCAAAAGGTTCTAAAAGAAAAATAATTCATTATAAAAATTCCATTTAATTATT
>CAKVLD010000131.1 GCA_934755305.1 uncultured Clostridium sp.
GAGCTGCAGCATTTAAGATGTGGACAGGAGAAGACATGCCAATAGAATATATGAAAGAAAAACTAGATATTAAATAAAAATAGTTGGAAGGGTTGTTATTAAACTTACTTATTTTAGGAGTTTTTTGACAGCTCTTTTGTCAATGAATAAAATGATAGCAAATATTACAAAAGAAGAATAAAGGAGGATAAGAATTGTGAAGATAATTAAATGGTTAGATGCTAACCTTGAAGAATTTATACTGGTGATACTTTTACTAAGCATGACAGTAATAATGGGAATACAGGTATGTACTAGATATTTATTTGGTAATTCATTAGCTTGGTCAGAGGAAATAACAAGATATTTATTCATATGGTCAGGATTCATTAGTGTAAGTTATTGTACAAAAAAATGTATTTCTATAAAAATTGAACAATTTATATCCATGTTTCCTAAGAGAGGAAAGGCAATGATTAAATTAGTTAACCATACAATAGAAATAATATTTTTCTTATTTTTAATTCCTTATGCTTATCTATACTTAAAGTCAGCTATAGTTAGTGGACAAACAAGCCCTGCTTGTGGGATTCCGATGTATTATATACAAGCTGCGCCGTTATTTAGTTTTATATTAGTATCCATAAGGATTATACAAAGATGGATAGAAGAGTTAAAAGTTGTTAGGGAGGGCTAATAGATGATGACAGGGATTATATTTATAATATTCATTATTTGCTTGATAATAGCAATACCAATATCCATATCATTAGGGATAGTATCAATACTGCCAGGTATATTAGATCCTTCATTTACAGTAAGTGCAAAGTATGTAGTGAGATCTATGTTTGGAGGACTAGATAGTTTTCCTCTTTTAGCAGTGCCAATGTTTATATTTTCAGGAATATTAATGGCCAGGGGTGGAATATCAAAAAGACTTTTTAATGTTTTTTCTTATTTTTTAGGGAGATTCACTGCAGGAATTCCTTGTGCAGTAATTGTTACTTGTTTATTTTATGGTGCCATATCAGGATCAGCACCAGCAACAGTGGCAGCTGTTGGAAGTATGACAATACCATTTTTATGTGAGCTTAGATATGATAAAAAATTTGCTACAGCAATTGTGGCAGTGGCAGGAGGGTTGGGAGTTATTATTCCACCAAGCATACCTTTTATAATGTATGGAACAACAACTGGAGAATCAGTGAGTGATTTATTTGTGGCAGGAATAATTCCAGGAGTAATTATTGCAACTTTATTAATGATATACTCAATTGTATATTGTAAAAAATATGGTGAAGACAGAGAAAAAATTAATAAGGTAACTGATGAATTAAGAAAAAATGGTTTACTAAAATTATTGAAAGAAAGCTTTTTTGCCTTATTATCACCTGTAATTATCTTAGGTTGTATTTATTCAGGCGTAGCTTCACCAACAGAAGCAGCAGTTATCTCTGTGTTTTATGCATTGATTCTTAGTATCTTTGTATATAAAACCATTGTGATCAAGGAAATCTTTGATGTGTGTGTTGAAACCATAAGGACTTTTGCACCAATATTATTTATTCTTGCAACATCAGTTGCCTTTTCAAGAGTGTTAACCTTAATGCAAGTACCACAGATAATAAGTGAATGGATATTAAATAGCTTTAGTAATGAAGTAGTTATATTATTAGTGATAAATTTAGTGCTATTGGTAGTTGGAATGGTTATGGACACTACGCCAGCAATTCTTATATTAACGCCTATATTATTACCGATAGCAACTGCTATAGGTGTAAATCCAGTACAATTTGGTGTAATTATGATTGTAAACTTAGCTATAGGGTTTATTACGCCACCAATAGGGATAAATCTCTTTGTGGCAAGTTCATTAACTGATGTTCCAGTTATGGATATAGCTAAAAAATCTATTCCAATGATTATTTGCTTCTTAATTGCATTATTATTATTTACATTTATACCATCAATAAGTTTAATGCTGTTATAAAAATGGAGGTGTATTATGAAAAAAAGGAACAAAAGAAAAACAATATGTATTTCAG
Organism: uncultured Clostridium sp.; assembly: GCA_934755305.1. Taxonomy (GTDB): domain Bacteria; phylum Bacillota; class Clostridia; order Clostridiales; family Clostridiaceae; genus Clostridium. The sequence continues at coordinate 2,025 of CAKVLD010000131.1, forward strand.
TTGCATTGATATTCACTGCATATTTAACAGGATGTAGTATATCAGCAACAGATGATCATGTGCAAACATATGCATGGCCTATTGCGACAGCAAGTCCAGAAGATACTGTAACACAAATATTAGCAGAAAAATTTTCTGAAGAGGTAAATAGACTTAGTGATGGGAAAATGCGTGTGGAAGTATACCCCAATAGTGTATTAGGCGGAGATAGAGAACTTTTAGAAAGTTGTAAGGATGGAGACATTCCTTTTGTAGTTCAAAATACAGCACCTCAAGTTTCATTTATTAAGGAAGCTGCAATATTTGATTTACCTTGTGCATTTTCAGATATAAGTGAAGTTAGAAGTGTAGTAGATAATGAAGAGTTTTTATCTATTATGAAAGAGGCATATAGAAATTCGGGATATGAACTTATGGGGTATGCTGACCAAGGTTTTAGAGTTATGTCTACCAATAAGGTAATAGAAGATATACGTGATTTTAGGAATCAAAAGATTAGAACAATGGAAAATGTTAATCATATGGATTTTTGGAAGGCTATAGGTGCAAGTGCTACACCAATGACTTTTAGCGAGGTTTATATAGGGCTTCAGCAAAATACTATAGATGCACAGGAAAATCCTTATGAAGTAATAGTGTCTAATAAGCTACATGAACAGCAGAAATATATTGTTGAAACCAATCATTTAGCACATTTAATATCATTAGTAGTTAGTGAAGAGTTTTATGAAAAATTAACTGGAGAGCAAAGAGATATAATAGATGAAGCTGCAGCAGTAGCCATTGAATATGCAAGAAAAGCCTCTGATTCAAGAATATCTGAAAAAATAGATGTTATTAAGGAAAGTGGAACGGAAATAATAAAAATTTCTGATGAATTAAGGAATAAAATGTTCAATGCCAGTCAAGGAATTTATGATAATATTACAAATATAGTTGGTGATAAATTAGTAGATTTATATATAAATAAAAATTAAATTTTTAACATATGATAGCATAATAAATGTAATAATTTCTAATATAATAAAAAAGCATAATAGTAATAGTGATAGTTATATCAGATAAGAAAATAACTATAAAATTTATAAAAGAATATTTTATTAGGTGGAAAAAAGGGAGCATCAAATACTTTGGTGCTCCTTTTTTATGTAAACCTAAAGATGAGGGAGAATGGTAATTTATAGATAATATTTTTGTGTTTAGGATTAATCTATAGAAATAGTCTATAAATAATGTGGTTAATATCAATTGGAATAGTATGAATAGGTACAATATAATAAAGTTAACGTTAAATAATTAACGTGATTAAAATAACAATTATTTAAGGAGAAATAAAGTGGAAAAATTTATTTCAGGAAGCACAACTTTAATAGGGTTACTGGCAAATCCTATAAAACATTCTTTTTCACCTAAGATGCACAATGCTGCATTTAAGGAATTAGGATTAGATTATGCTTATTTAGCATTTGAAGTTAAAGAAGAGCAATTGGAAGCGGCAGTTTATGGATTAAAAGCAATGAATGCAAGAGGATGCAATGTGTCAATGCCCTATAAGCAGAAAATAATAAAATATATGGATAAGTTAACTCTTACATCAGAGCTATGTGGGGCAGTTAATACTGTTATTAATGATAATGGAGTATTGACAGGCCATATAACAGATGGAAGTGGATATATGAACTCTCTTAAGGATGCTGGATTTGATGTTATTGGTAAAAAGATAAGTCTAGCAGGAGCAGGTGGTGCTGCTACAGCAATTTGTATTCAAGCAGCTTTAGATGGAGTAAAAGAAATATCTATATTTAATAAAAGAGATAAATTTTACGAAAAAGCCCAAGAAACAGTGAAGATAATAAATGAAAAAACCACTTGTATTGCAAATCTCTTTGATATTGATGATAAAGATAAATTAAAGGCAGAAATTAATGAATCGGCAATTTTTATTAATGCTACAGGTATTGGCATGAAACCTTATGAAGGTCAAACATTTATTGAAAAGGACATGTTAAGACCAGAGCTTATAGTAAGTGATATTATTTATGAACCAGAAAAAACTAAGTTATTAGAAATTGCTGAGGAAGTTGGATGTCCTACCATTAATGGAATTGGAATGATGATATTCCAAGGTGCAGAATCATTTAAGTGTTGGACAGGCAAAGATATGAATATTGAAAATATTAAAAATATAATTAATAAAAAAGCTAATGATAAATAAAATTTATAGTTAGGAGATAGAATAATGAATAATTATAAGAACCTTTTTAGCCCTATAACAATTAAACATATGACAGTAAGAAATAGAGTGGCAATGCCTCCAATGGGGACAAACTACGGTGGAGCAATGGGAGATTTTACTGATGAGCATATAACATATTATGAAAAAAGAGCAGAAGGTGGAACAGGTCTTATTATAGTTGAAAACGCTTGTGTAGATTTTCCTTTAGGATCAAATGGAACAACTCAAATAAGATTAGATCATGACAGATATATTCCAAATTTATTTAAATTAACAGAAAGATTACATAGACAAGGTGCAGCTGTAGCTATTCAAATTAATCACTCAGGTGCTTCAGCAGTTCCAGGAAGAATAGAAGGAAATACTCCAGTATCAGCTTCTAATATACCATCAAAAACTGGAGGGGCAGTACCAAGACCTTTAGAAGTAGAAGAAATACATGCCATAGTACATAAATATGCAGAAGCAGCTAAGAGAGCTCAAATAGCAGGTTTTGATGCTGTTGAAATTCATGGAGGACATTCATATTTATTATGTCAATTCTTATCACCTGTATATAATAAAAGAACTGATGAATTTGGTGGAAGTGTTGAAAATAGAACTAGATTTGCAAGATTAGTTTTAAAAGCTGTAAGAGAAGCTGTAGGACCAATGTTTCCAATAAGTTTTAGATTTAGTGCGGAAGAGTTAGTTGAAGGTGGAAATACATTAGAAGATTCTTTAGAAATGCTAGAATATTTACAAGAAGATGCAGATATTTTAAATGTATCAGCAGCTTTAAATGATTCACTTCAATATCAAATAGATGCTAACTATTTAGAAGATGGATGGCGTTCATA
>CAKVLD010000132.1 GCA_934755305.1 uncultured Clostridium sp.
TGGTAATCCCACCGGTATAAGGGGTTGCCCCATAACTGTCCCGTAGCAGAAAATGCATCTGGTGGACATCCTGCAACATGAGTAAGATTTAACTCTTCATCAATCATAAAGAACTTAGGATTTACCCATGTATCTGCACTATCTGCAGCTACATATATTGGAATATCTCCAATTATCTCAATCCCCTTACTGTTAGCATACTCTTTCAAGCTAGTCCATTGTTTTTCAAATAAGTACTGCATAAATATGTAGAAATAGATTTCATCTTTAAGAAGTTCTGTATATTTTGCTATAGCTTCAGGTTTTCTGAACTTAATATCTATAGGCCATTCACTCCAAGAAGCACCATTAAAGTGATCTTTCAAAGACATAAATAATGCATAATCAATTATCCATTCTTTGTTATCATTTTTGAATTCCTCAATATTTTTTTCATATCTAATTTTTCCATTAATATAAGCTTCTTTTAAAATCTTATATCTGTTTACATACATTTTTCCATAGTTTATATCGTTTACATCGTAGCCATAATCATATTTTTCTATCTAAATCTATAAAATATGGATTCCCCGCAAAAATAGAAAATGATTGATATGGCGAATCACCGTAACTAGTAGGTCCTACAGGAAGTATCTGCCAATAACTTTGTTTTGACTTTTCTAAAAAATCCACAAACTTATATGCTTCTTTTCCAAAAGTTCCTATTCCATAGTTAGATGGTAACGAAAATATGGGTAAAAGCACTCCACTCTTTCTCATAGTTACAACCTCTTTTTTTGTATTTATTTTTTGCTTATTACTACTAAAACTTTTACAGAAATTTGTTACTTATTGTTACATTCTCTGTAATTAAAAGTATATCACCCATATTTTTTCTAGTCAATAAATTAGGTCTGTTTAAAACTTGTTAATATTCAGGTGTAAAAATACACTTAAAATTCTATTCTTTTTGTTTTCTTTCGCATTTTATACCAATATTTTTTCAAAATTCTTATTAAATCATGTATTTTCCTCAATTTAATAACAGCATATTCTTATAAAAAAATTTCACACATTATTTTGTAAACATATACACTTGACTGTTATTTTTCATTTTGTTACACTCAATTCACTTAATTAATAATGCAAAAGAGGTGTTAAAAACATGAGATTTAGATATGGAAAAAATGACTTTAAAAACTTAAAAAGAGGACAAGAATATTGCTACTTATTAACAAATGGTTTAGGTGGTTTCTCAAGCACAACAATAATTAACTCCTTAACTCGAAATGATCATTCTTTTTTTATGGCTTGTACAAAAGCTCCTAATAATCGTAAAAATATAATTAGCAAGGTTTCTGAAATACTTCATATAGGAAATAAAAAAATAGACTTAAGCTCTCAGGAGTATGTATCTTATACTAAAAATAAAGAAGGATATAAACATCTTATTTCTTTTACACAAGAATATTTACCAGAATGGACATATTTCTATGATGGTGTAAAAATTAAAAAGACAATTGTTTATGAACATGGTAAAAATACTATTGGAATTAAATATACAATAGATAATAACAACACTATTAACGCTAGATTAGAAGTAAAGCCTGTCTTTGTTTTTGCTAAAAGAGGTGAAATATTATCCTCTCCTCATAAATATGTAGTTTCTAAAGATTCTATAAGTGCTAATGATATAACTTTAAATATCTATTCTAATTATAATGAAAAGTTAGAAAGTGATATTAATTTTGAAAATGATTACTACTTTGACTATGATGCTGTAGATGGAAGAAATTCTGTTGGTTCTGGCACAACATTCATATCCTATTTCTATGATATAAATACAAAATCAACAAATAATTTTCAACTTATTTTTACATTAGAAAATGAATTACCTAAAGATATAGATACATTAATATTAGAAGAAATATCTCGTCAAAAATCTTTAATAAAACAAGCTGATTTTTCTAGTGATTTAGCTAATACTCTTGTTAGAGCTAGTGATCAATTCTTAAGTCACAGAGAATCTACTAATGGTTTAACTATCCTTGCAGGTTATCCTTGGTTTGAAGATTGGGGTAGGGATACTATGTTTTCTGTTTTAGGTAGTTGTATAAGTACAAATAGATTTAATGAAGCTAAAAATATATTTAGAACATTTATTAAATATATTCATAAAGGGCTAATGCCAAATATCTTTCCTGAAGGAGGTATTGAACCTTTATATAATACTGTTGATGCTTCTCTTTTATATATTTATGCTATTTATGAATATTATAAAGCTAGTTTAGATATTGAATTTATAAAAGATGAATGCTATAAGTCTATTCAAGATATTATAAGCTGGTATAAAAAAGGAACAGACTTTAATATCTATATGGATGATGATTACTTAATACATGCAGGACAAGGATTTGATCAAGTAACATGGATGGATGTAAGATTTGGTGAAATTCTACCTACTGCTAGACATGGTAAACCTGTTGAAATAAATGCTTATTGGTATAATGCTTTAAAAGTAGCTTCTTATTTTGGAGAAAAGTTTGGCATTGATACATCTGAATATGAAATTTTAAGTAATAATGTTAAAAAATCATTTAACGAGAATTTCTGGAACGATAAAGAAAACTGCCTTAAAGATGTAGTGTCAGGAAATGACTACGATTATCAAGTAAGATGTAATCAAATTTGGGCAGTTATGGTTCCATTTTCTCCTTTAGATAATGAAAAAGGTAAACTTGTCGTGGACAAGGTATATAATGAATTATATACACCTTATGGACTTAGAACATTAAGTAAATATGATGAAGAATTTGTACCTGAATATGGTGGAAGTCACTTTAAAAGAGATATGTCTTATCATCAAGGAACAGTTTGGCCTTTCCCACTAGGAGCTTATTACCTAGCTTATTTAAAGGTACATAATTATTCTAAAGAAGCCATATTAAAAGTTACTGATGAACTTAGCTATTTTGAAGAATGTCTAAGAGAAGGTTGTGTTGGACAAATAGCTGAAATTTATGACGGTCTTTACCCAAATGAATCAAGAGGATGCTTTGCACAAGCTTGGAGTGTTTCTGAAATATTAAGAGTTTTCCATGCTATAAAATTAAATACGCAGAAATAAGTAAGAGGTAAAGCTAATTAAGCATTAGCTTTACCTCTTACTTATTTCTACTTAGTTATTACCCATTTAATGGACATATAATTTTCCTATCTTTAATCTAGCACTTGTTAAAATTTCACTTACAACTAAACTATCCTGTAACAGAATATTATTTAAACAGGTTTAATACTAATTCTGAATTTTTTTAAATTTAATTAATATGCTAATCAAGATTACCCAAGTTTTGTATCTTAAATCAATCAATATAGTTTAATTATATGGAATATTGTTCAATTTTATATAAATATTGTTTATAATATATATTTAATAAGACCTATCTCAAGGAGGTGATTGAAGTTTTTTTACTATTTATTCACTAACAGATATTATTTAAATAAGATCAAAGAAAAAGGGGAGAATTTCAATGAAAAAAAAGAAAAGTTTTTTAGCAATATTTTTAGCTATACTGTTATTTTTACCTATGATAAATACTAATAATGTTTTTGCTGCTAGTTATAATAACATATTCACTGATTCTAATTTAAAAGAAACTATATTAGCTACTCTTGGCAAAGGTTCAGATTATAATTTAACTAAAGAAGATTTAGATTCTATTATAACTTTAAAAGCATCTAACAAGAATATTACATCCTTAGAAGGATTAGAAGCCTTAAGCAACTTATCTATTGTCTTTTTGAATGATAACAACATAAGTGATTTAACACCTTTAAGGGATTTAAAAAAGCTAAAACAATTAAACATCAGAAATAATAAAGTAAGTAATTTAACTCCATTAAAAAACTTAACTACTCTTGATAATCTTTCTGTTGCTAATAACAATATAAATGATTTAACACCTTTAAGCAGATTAACAAACTTAACATATTTGAATTTATACGGAAATAAAGTAAGCTCCTTAAACGCATTAAGTGGCCTAGTTAACTTACAAACTTTAAATTTGAACTTTAATAACATATCAGATATACTTCCTATTGCTAAACTAAAAAAGATTACTTCTTTAGAAATAGCAAATCAGAATATTGAACTAACAGAAGAACAAACCTCTAGTTCTTTTGCATTAAAAAACCCATTAAAAAATATAGAAGGTAATCCAGAAAGCAATTTTGTGGAGATAAACAATTCAGGCAAGTATAACCCAAATAATAATACTATAGAATGGTCAAATATAGAGAATGATTTAACACTTAAAGTATCTTTCCAAGACACTATTTCACTTGGAAGTGTACAAGCTAAATTTAGTGGAACTATTACAAAAAAAGTTATATATTCAGGAGAAGGAATTCTTTTCTCAGATATTAACTTAAAAAAAGAGATACTAGATATTTTAGATAAACCCTCTTATTATCCATTAGAAGAAAGTGATTTAGATAATATTACAACCATTAACTTAGATTCTAAAAATATATCTACACTTAATGGTCTTGAATATTGTAAGAACTTAACTTCACTATCTTTATCAAATAATAATTTAGAAGACTTAACCCCTTTAAGTAATTTAATTAACTTAAAGACTTTAGTTTTAAAAAATAATAATTTATGCGATTTAACACCATTAAAAAACTTAACTAACTTAACTTTTTTAAATATTTATAATAATAAAATAACTGATTTATCTCCATTAAGTACTCTTACTAAACTGAATACATTAACTGTTGCCCACAATAATGTAAACAACATAAAACCTTTATCCAACTTAGTCAACTTAACTTATTTAAATTTATATAGTAATAGCATAGAAGACATATATCCTATAAGCTCATTAACTAAGTTAACTTACTTAGATCTAAGTAATAATAGGATTTTTAATTTAAAACCTCTATCTACCTTAGCTACTTTAGTTAATTTAAATTTACAGAATCAATACATTGTATTAGATACAGAAGAAAGTTATAGAATATTTAACTTAAAAAATCCATTAATAAGTATAGATG
>CAKVLD010000133.1 GCA_934755305.1 uncultured Clostridium sp.
TAGGGAAATTAGATAATTTAATAATATTAAACATAGGCAAAGTGAATCCTTGCAGCAGATATTTAAAAGCTGTTAGAGGACTTTAACTATACATACGGAAAAATATTTTTTTTATTTTCCGAAAGTAACTTGACACTATCCTATTCTTTTATTTTATTGACAACCTTTTTATTGTAGCGTATAACCCCTCTTTGCTAAGTTTCATAGCTTATTCATAACATAATAGGAGGACTTAATATATGAACTTTTATCAAGAATTACAGTTGAATCAAGCTGGTTCAAAAGAACTTATTCGAAATGCAAATGGTTATGTAAAAAAATTACGTCATATTGCTATTTACTTATTTAAGATTTTTATAACTATGATTTTTTGTATGGCTTTTGTAATTAGTTATAGCAAACTTTTTGGAAATGCTAACAGCATTGTTGGTGTTGTTGTTTTACTTTTTGTCTTAGTATTTAGAAATGCTGATCTAGGAATTCATACATCACATGCAATTCCTTCTCTAATTGCTATATTTGCAATTTTAGCCATAGGGCCACAATTAAGCAATATTAATAACATATATATAGGATTATTAGTTAACATTATATTTATTTTCTTATTACTGTTTTTAGGCTGCCATAATGTCATTATGTTTAATCAATCTACATTAGTTTTAAGCTATTTATTACTATATGGATATAGTGTATCTGGCTCTTTATATATAAAAAGATTAGAAGGTCTAGCTTTAGGTGCTTTAATCACTGGAATAATTTATTACCTTAAGCATCGTAAAAAAACTTATAACCTTAAATTTATAAATTTAATTCAGGAATTTAATATTAATTCTGATAGAACAAAATGGCAATTATCTCTTACTTTTGCTATCTCTTCAATTTTATTTTTTGCAGAATTAATTCATCTTCCAAAGCCTATATGGACAGGTATTGCTGTTCTGTCTATACTAAGTCCATTTCCTGAACATCAAAAAGAAAAAGTAAAAGGAAGAATTTATGGTACCATTTTAGGCGCTTTTCTAATATTTCTGATTTATACTTATTGCCCTAATTTTATCTATGATAATATTGGCATTATTGGAGGAATAGGTGTAGGACTTTCTGCAACTTATGGTTTCCAATCAGTATTTAATACTTTTAGTGCTATAGCTACTGCATCAACTATTTTAGATTTTCCAGCTGCTATTTTTTACCGTATATTTAATAATATCTTAGGCTCTATCTATGGATTATTCTTTAATAGATTCTTTTGCAAAATTATTGATAATGTATTCTGAAACATAAAAAGTTCAAATTTTCCTCTACATTTTCCACAGATTAAATGTCCATTAATACAGATAATAAATTTAAACATAAGGAGGTAATTTGAATGAAGGATGAAAATGGAAAACCTATAGGTGTATTAGCACATATAATGAAAACTCATGTAACTGAATCAAGAGGTGGAGATACTATATCTACTCTTTCTAAAGATTTAGATGATATTAAAATTGATGATCAGCTTTCAAATGAGGAAATATTATCTTATATTAATCCAAGAGCACAGACAAATAAACAAAATATTCTATCAGATGCAATTGATGTTTCAAATGATAAAGAAAAATTTAAAACTTCTGTAGCTGATAAAAATAAAGAAGGACAATTTGATATAAGTGCAAAGTCAAATACAAGTAACACAGGTCTTATGGATTAATAATAGTATACACTTAATTAAAATCCCCATAATAAATTAAAATATGGGGATTTGTAAAACACCATAATACTTATCTATTCTAGGAAAGTTTACTACTATAAACCTCATTTATTTATGATACAGTTCACCGTAACTACGCTGAACCAAAACTTCTGATAATTTAAAGACTACATAAATGTAGTCTTTAAATACAGATACCTTTTCAACATATAAAGATATAAATTTCTTTATTAACTGCTTGTCTCTATTTTCAAGTAATCTCTTATGTTCTTTAAATATACTTCTTAAATAATTTTCTGTTATAGGCTCTTCATTTGGATATTTCAATTTAGTTTCTTCAATTAAAATCTCAAGTTCTTCTTTTTCCTTCTCTAAATTAGAAAGCCTTTCAAGTAAACTAGAGTAACTTTTCCCCATTGCAATAACTTCAACAATATTTTTTATTTCTTCATTTATCTTAGCCATTCTATTTTTATTAAAATTTAATTCATCTTTCATCTGTTTTTGCTTTACATCAGAATACTTACTTAACTCTTTCACTAAATGATTTACAGCATCTTTACTGAAAATAGTTTTCTCCATCTCTGACAATATGTATTCCTCAACAATATCTCTTGGGATACTTTTAATATGATCTTTTACAGATGTTCCTTTTCCTGTACATCTATACATAACATATCTTAACTTTTCACCATTTTTATTATAATAAGATATATTTCCATTCATCTTACTTCCACATTCACCACATTCTATAAGTCCAGAAAGAAGATAAACTTCCTTAGCGTAGAAATTTTTAGCCACAACCTTAAAGTTTAAAGACTGTGGCTAAAAAGCATACTTTGACTATTTTTTTATATTATTCTTCTAAAACAAACTCTCCGCTATCCTCCTTTAATACTTTGCTTACTGTATAAACTCTATCATCTTCACTTTTACCTGCGACATTAATATTCACTTCAATTCTTGCTCTGTTAATATATATTTTTTCATCTTTAAAATTTATATTAATAATTTTATTAACAAGTGATAAAATTTCATATCCATCGTTACTAAACTTATTTAATGGATAACCATCATTAATTAAACATCTGCAAAGTATATTAGCATATACATTGTTTTCTTCAGTTAAATCATTAACTTTAAGTTCGCTCATATAAGAATCCCTCCTTCACAAAGGATAATAGCGCAAAAAAGCACCCTTTACAGGGTGCTTTCAGCGTTGTTCGCATAATGTTAACAATTATTATCTACTCTTCTTGAAAATTGTTTCTTTAAATTTTCAATACTATCTGTAGTCTTGTTCTTTTCAATTAGTTTATTTAATGCCTCTGCGATATCTATTCCATAAGCACAAGCAACCAAATCTAGATAATCTTTATTGCTTGGTTTTAAATATAAACTATACTTTTTATTCTTCTCTATAATTATTTCTTTTACAACTTTTTGATTTGCTACTTTCTCTTTACTACATTTATTGCATCTATTGCTAAAATAAAAGTTCTTTTTATCTCTGCTTATCATCTTTTTCATATTTACATTATCAGTTATTTCTTCAAACTTTCCATTATGATTTATCATAACTGTAAACCATGTATTACAATTAATACATTTAACCTGTAGTTCTTTCTTATCAATATCATACCTATGTCTGTTAAAAGCCTTTGCCACAAATGATGGAACATCTACCTTATCTCCATTGTCCTCCATGACATACATAAAGTCCTTACTAAATTTTATAAATTTATTACTCATATAATACATCTCCTCCTTGTAACCTAAATTTTAATGTATTATATTTATTGTTTTATCTTATTTCAACTTTTCACTCTAACTTTTTATACTTTTTAAATAAATATCTGTAATGCTTATTCTATAATGTCCTAACTCTCCGCTTACAATCTTTCTTGCTGCTAAGTCGGTTAGTCCATATTGTCTTAATTCTGCATAACGTGCTTGTGCATAAAAATGTCTAAGACCGTGAAATGTAATATTTTTTTCTCCTGCTAATGCAAACTTACTTTGATTGTTATATATAAACATCTGTAGACTTTTAATAACTTTATGTGTCTGTTCTCCTCTGTTTATAAATACTTTCTCTCCTCTAGCAGTAGTATCATACAACTCTTTAATAAGAAACTTGTCCCTTACAGGTATCTCTCTTATTAGTCCTCCCTTTCCCTTTATAGTGATTTTTCCTTCTTTAAGGGCTTGTCTTAGGTGTCCTTTATCTAATCTGCATACTTCATGTAATCTTAGTCCTAACTGTGATGAAAGTCTTGCCATCTGCCCATATCTAATATGTCCTACATCTCCTGCATATCTTATAAAATTCTCTATCTCCATGGGCTTCCATGCCTTATCATCCCCTATACGTTCTTCTTTACTACGAGAAATTACACCTAATTTATTATTGCTTGGAAGTTTACTGCTATCCCCTCCAACCTGATCATAAAAAAATCTAATTGAAGATAAATTAGTTGTAACATAACTGGCTGAATAACCTAAATCCTGCATAAATTCAACATATGCATATAAATGTTTAGGTTTTATATTATTAAGATTCTGTTTTTTAAAAGCATCTGCTAAAAACTTAGCAAAATTCTTTACCCCATCCTCATATCTTTCTCTTGTTTTAAAAGATCCCTGATTGCAATGCTTAAATACGCTTTCAACTTGACTACATAAATTGTCATATATGTTTTGAGTTTTATCATCCAACTCCCATTTATAGTCTTTATTTTCTTTCATTAAATACCATCTCCTTTCATTTAGAGATAGTATATAGATTTCTTACTCCTTTTCAACTTAATACATAAGATTTTTTATTAATTTATATAAATATTTTTTATTAAAATTTTTGTTTCATTATATTTTCAAAAAATCGCCTCTGCTTATCCCTTGCGGTATAATGATTCACAGCCTTGCTGCAAATCGTCTCAGTAAAACTGAGACGATTTGCTATACTATCCGCAATCTAAATTTGTTTTCATTGGTTAGTAATTAGCCCGTTTTCCTGCTATTGCAGGTGTAATTTTCATAATTAAAATTACTACGGATTGCAATGTAAAACACCATTGATGCCGTTTAAAGCAAACACTGCTATTTTTATTCAAGTTCCATGTATATCTATTTAATCCCTTCATAAAAGAGTTGTTCTGTTTGATGTGCAAATAATTTTTTGCACTAAAATATAAATTCCTTAGTATAATAAAAAAATACCTTTAGATACTTAATACTATATCTAAAGATATTTTATTCGTAAGAGTAAAAGTTTTGGCGTCTTTTACTGATTCAAAAATAGTAATAAAATATCCCTATAAAGATTCTTGGG
>CAKVLD010000134.1 GCA_934755305.1 uncultured Clostridium sp.
AATTAAAAATGCAGTTGATACTGATGAGGAAAAAACTGAACATATTATTATGGAAATTCAAGAAAGCCTTAATAACTTTGTTGAAGAAAAAGAAGCATTTAAAGAAGCTAATGATGATGATGAACCTTTAACTTTAAATAATTCAACAATCCAAGATATACTAGTAGAAAATGGACTTTCAGAAGAAATTACTTCCAAAATCGAAAAGTCTTATACTAAGGAATTTGGAGATACTCCTCCCGTAGTTGAACATTTACTTGATAAAAAAGTTCTTGCTGCTAATGAACAAAGAAAAAAAGAACAAAGATTAGAACAAAAAGTTCAAGTATTACAACAAAGATTAGATGAAACTAAACAAGAAGCATCTGAATACTTAGAACAAATTGAAAATGCTAATCAAATAATTGCTAATATGGGAAATGAGGATAACTCTGATGAAGGTGATATTATAGAAGAAATAGCTACAGATGATTCTACAACTAATACTAACTATGATGTAGTAGTTAAAGTTAAACCTGAAAAAGTATCACAAATAAAATCCCAAATTATAGATGGGCAAAAATGTATTATTATTCCTATTGAGGACAATGAACAAGCTAACGTAAATGGAACTGAAACATTACTTTAATGTAAAGTAAAGAACAGGATGTACTTTTTATAGCACATCCTGTTTTTCATATTCACTAACATGATAACCATCATCTATTTAGAATATATCAAGTTTATGTTTAAATTCAGTTTAAGGAGTTATAGTAAGTTTTTTTCTTACTATAACTCCTTTTATTACGTAATAAATCTCTAAAATTATAATTACAAAATAACACCATATCTTTTTTTCAATAAATATACTAATTCATCTATTTCTTTTGAATTATTTACTTCAACAGTTATTGATGGATTTATGCAATAATTATCTATTAAATTTAGTACTTCATTTATATTGATATTACCATTATTTAATCCTGAGTGAGTGTCTTTATTTCCATCATTATTATGCAAATGTATATGATCTATTCTAGTCCCTAATAATTTAATCCAATCTTCTATTGGCAACTTTGAATAACAATTTGTATGACCAATATCTAAACATACCGAAAAATTTTTATTATTCACCTTATCTATAATCTCAATTAAATGTGATGGTTCTTTATCATAAACATTTTCAATATGTATTTTAATATCATCATCACATTTATCCTTAAAATATTCTTTCCAAAACTCAACAGATTTTTCGATATAAGCTTCCCTAAAATATATATTATCATAATAACAAGAATGAAAAATGATTCTATCTGCTCTAATGTTTTTAGCTACTTCATAAACTTGATTGTATCTTATCATTGTTGCGTTTTTTATTAACCTATCAAAACTAGAAGGACTTAAGTCTAAAAATGGACCATGAAGTGATAAATTTCTATTTTCTAAGTACTTACCCATTCTTCTATAATAACTTTCTATTCCATTATCCTCTTCATCTAAAACATATCCTATACCAAAATCAATAATTTCTAAACCAATATTTTCATCTTTTAATAATCTATCTGATTCTTCATCAGTAAAAAGATGAGAAATGTATATTTTTTTCTTCACTTTATACCATTGATGCTAATATATTTAATTCTCTTACAGTACCATTAAGCTCATCAAGAGATGCAGAAATTTCTTCAAGAGCTGCTGATTGATTTTGAGATACACCATTTATTTTATCAAGTCCTGTATCTATATCAATTATTCCTTTAGATATTTCTTTTATAATATTATCAATTTTATTAATAGATTCTTTAGAAGTTTTTGATAATTTTCTTATTTCTTCTGCTACAACTGAAAATCCCTTTCCAGACTCTCCTGCTCTTGCAGCTTCTATAGAAGCATTTAATCCTAAAAGATTAGTTTGTGATGATATACCTTGAATAATTCCAACTATTTCATCAGTATCTTTAGCTTTTTCTGTTGTATCATTAGTTTTACCTAAAAGATCATTATTCATTATAGCTAAATCTTGTACACCTACTGTTACTTCTTTAATACCTGCAGTTAATTGAGAAATAGATTCTGTTAATTCTTTAATTATGTTATCAAGTCTATATTTATTTTCTAAATGTACTGCTACTAAAAATAATCCTATAGGTTCACCTTCATCAAATAATGGAAAAGCATAACACTTTGCTCCAGTTTTAATAACTGTTTTTGGAATATCTATTATTACTGTTCTTTTTTCATCTATTGCTTTCTTAATTGATTTATTTATTCTTTGTCCAACTACATAAGGCAATTTGAACTGTTTACCCATCTTTACGTATAAAAACTTTTCCTTATCTGTTAATGCTAAACATTCTTCATCTTTAAACAAAGTACTAATATAAGGCATAATTCCATGTAAAACATCAAATACCTTATTATCAAAATTTTTTTCCGACATAAAACCTTCCTCCATAACTCTCTTATATAATCTTTTACATACAGTGTATATTTTATCATATATATATAATTTTTTCCAATAAGCGAAGTGCTTTTTTTGCACTTTTTAAGACATATTACGCCTAATTTTATCATAAAATTATTGCTAGAAATAATTTTAATTCAAATTTTTCTAGCAATAAAGTTTTAATATTCTTTTTTAATATTTTATAAGTTCTGTTATATAACTTCCACCAAAAGCAGCTGTTGCAATAATAATATAATCACCACGTTTAACTTTTCCTCTTTTTATACTTTCATAAAGAGCTAACATTGGACTGCTTGTCCCTGTATATCCATAAGTATCAGCTACAAATATTATTTTTTCTTCTGATACTCCTAATGCTTCTCTTACTTTTAATATATTTCTTATAGCTATTTGAGAAAAGCATATCATTGATATATCATCTAAAGTCAATCTATTTTCATCTAATATTATTCTTATATCCTCTATAATGCCATCTACCCACCAAGGAGGTGAAGCTATCCATTCAGTTAATCTTTCCTCTACAGGTATATCATCAAACATATGAGAATTTCCACATTTAGGGAATTTTATATTATTAATATATTCTGTATTTACATGTACCTTTGTATCTATTAACCTTGAGGAATCTTCTGTTCTTTCTAAAATCATTGCACAAGAAACATCTCCAAATTGACCATAATTACCTTCAAGTTTAGGATTAGCTCCACAAGTAAGAATATCACTACCTACAAGAAGTACCTTATTTATTTTAGGATTTGTTTTAATATATCTATTAATCATATCTAAAGAATAAGTCATTCCCATACAATTCAAATTTAAATCATGACAAAAACATTCGTTTTTACCTTTAATACTGCTATGTAATAACATAGCTGAAATTGGTGATGCATATTCTGGTAAAGTTCCTGTATATACAATCATGTCTATGTCTTTTCCCTGAATATTTGCTTTTTCTAAAACAGCTTTTGAAGATTTGATAGCTAAAGTTAATGCATTTTCTGTTTCTTTATCATATTCATACCTTACTCTTTTTCCCATTACATCTTCAAAAAAATGTTTAACATCTTTTCCTTGCTTTTTAAAGTGCTCTAGATAATATTCATTACTTACAATATTTTTTCCATGAGATATTTCTATTTCTCTAATCTTCATATTGTCCATTTTTATAAACTATATTATATAAACTATTAATATAGTTTTCCTCACCTCCTATTTATTTTTGGCATTTAAATATAATATAACATAATTTTACCATTAGCGTTACATAATATTATACATTTGTCATAATTTTTAATATGAAGACAACTATATATTATTTATATTCAATTCAAAATGGAAACCTACAAACTTCTAATTAGAAATTTTGTAGGTTTTATTTCAATATTATTTTAAATTATTATGATAACCAGGTTCAAAAGTTACATTTGCTAAAAACACAGTAGACTTTCCAAATTATATATAAATGTTACTACTTAAAGTTAAATCCAAGTCAATAGATTATAAAAAATACTTCATTGTATAAATAATTTAAAAAAACTATTTATACAAGAAGTATTTTTCACTTAAGATATCTTCATACCATTAATCTTAATTCTACTAAGTCTTTTGCATAAATTTTTCCATCGCAATTTACATCCGCTGAAGAAATTTTATTCTGTTCTGTCTTAACATCTGTAAATGCTTTTACTATTTCAGGATAAACCCAAGTTAAATTATATCTATTTAATAATCCCATACCTGTAGTATATCCATATTTAGAATCAACTTCATACTTACCACCTTGATCCCACAAAAAACACTTAATACCATATTTATTACAATTCTTTACTACATAAGATGTATATTCTACTCTATCTTCTAAATTTTCCTTATTAGCAGCTGCCATTTCACCTATAATTACCGGTATATTCTTACTTGTAAAATGATGATAAAGGTTTAATATAAATCCATCAACCATGGCTTTACCACCATTTTCTTTCCATGCTTTTTGTGATGTATATTCGCCAATTACATTAGCATAAGCATATGGAGTGTATGAATGTACTTGAACTATAAGACTATCTTCTACAGTATCAGTAGGAATAATAAAATCATCTAAAACTCCTCCATCAACACTTGCAGCATAAGTATTAACAACTAAACAACGAGTTTTATTATTTCCATTTGTTGAACGTACAGTATCTACAAACATTTGATTAAGTTTATTTACAACATTTGTTGCTTCTTTTCCTGGATAACTCCAAGTGGATTTTTCATCTAACATTTCATTAAATCCTTCAAATATTGATAGTCCCATCAGCTTCAAAGTGTTGTGTCCATGTTATTGGAATACGTATTGCATTAAATCCAGCTGCTTTAACAGTATTTATTATTTCTCTAGTAGTAACAGGATTTCCCCATGCTGTTTCAAATTTATCTGGCTTTCCATCTGTTCCTTGTTGTATCCAATCTCCAAATACTTCAAAAGAACCACCAAGATTCCATCCAGCTTTTATATCATTAGCAATATTACCCGCAAGCCCTTTATAGTTTATTGAAATTTCTTTTTCACTATCTGGAATTAAAGCA
>CAKVLD010000135.1 GCA_934755305.1 uncultured Clostridium sp.
TTGCACTCTTATCTACAATAACATTATATTCCAAATGACTTTTTATAACATTAAGAGTAGTTTCTTTATAAATATAAAAATCCTTTTTCATTACAAATTTTTGCCACATAATTTTAAACTATATCTTCCATGGCATTACCTGAGCGATTCTTTTCTACCATTTCTATCTAGTTCATATTCAATTCTAAATACATAATCAACTATATCTTTATAGTTTTGTCTAAAAATATCTTCAGTATTTGTGTCTTATCCATAACTTCAACAATATCCTCAACTTCTTCATCAGTTAAAGTTGTTTTTTACAAATAAATATTCTTTACTATTAAACATAACTCTTTCATCTGATGAGATTATTTGTAATTTACTTTCTCTACACGCAATTAATATAGTCATAGTTTTTACAATATCAGGATGCTTTTAATTCTTATCATACTTAAAACTCATTTGTGAATCATCCTAACAATACTTTTTATATTTTTTAATATATTTAATTTATATTTCTAGAAGATACTTCATAAAATCCTTTTTAAAGTAAAATGCATGATTCTTATTAGAAACTTCTCTTCCATAAACTTGTGAATAAATTGGTCTGTATGGCTTAGAATCTTTACTTCTTATTTGAATAAACTTCCCATTTGATGTATGTATAAATCCATCTTTTGATGTTTCGATATGAACTTTCAGCTGATTACAGATTGAGTAATAATCTGCTTCTAACTGTGCTAATATCTCCTTATGCTCGTTATCATGCAAATTAATATGAATAACATCTAATATGAACCATTCTTCTGGATTTCCTTCCTTACTAATTGGAACATATAAAAGGTTTGATATCTTTTTATATAGTTTACTATCTTCAAACTTTAATCCATTCAAAAGCTCGTCTATCATACTATTAATTTGGGTAATAAACATTGTTTCTAATGGTTTTCCAGTTGCACTACACTTATTTGTTTTTAATTCTCCATCTTCAAAGTCTAATGTATAACTGGTGTTTTTTAATCCAATTGCCAATTCTAGTATTTGTCCTGATTTTCCTTTAGCTCTTATTATTCCTTCTAATTGACACTCATTAAATATTTCTCCAAATTTCTTTCCCTTTAAATCCTCTAGCGCTTTTTTTCCCTCTTCTAAAAACATACTCTTTACTCCTTCTAATAATAATCAATGCTTGTCCTGAATATTTAATTAAAATACCTATTTTTTACTTAAATAATTCTTTCATAACGCCATTTTCAACATCATTTATATTATACATAGTATCTAATACATCAAATGTTTCTTCAAGATTCTTCTTAGCACTTGTCCATCCTTTTCCATCAGTAAACCACACAAATTTAAACCCTTCTATATTCTTACTTTCCTCTGCAATCATCTTATAACTTCTAGCTGTTTCATTTAATTTAGAACCTCCACTTGTATAAAAATTAGTTTCAATTCCATATATCATATTATTAGTTTTAACCACAAAATCAAAACGTTTTGCTGATTTACCATTATTAGATAAAGATGATAAATTAACTCCCCATTTTTCTTCTATAGCCTTTAAATACATTTCCTTATAATATTCAACACCTTCGCTTTTTAAATATCCTTCAATTAAATTCTCCATTAAGTGTCCACCTCTATTTTTTCTACCATTAGAATCTAATCCTGTTTCAACACCTAATACAAAATCAATTATATTTGTTACCCCTCTATTTGCTAATAAATCAAATAAACCTGTTTTATTCATAAAAACTATGTATTGCTCTAAGCTTTGATTCATTTTTTTAAAGTTATATATAAAAGCACCTTCCTCATCCATAGCTGGTATCTCCATATTTCTAACTGCCAATAAAATTGGTATACATTTTAAAACTTCTGGATACTTAGTAACTAAATTGATAAAATCTTCTTCTATATTTTTTGAACCTAATAAAGAATTTAACATATTAAACTCAACTTTATTTTCTTCAACGTTTTTATATACTTTATCAAAATTTATATAATACTTATAATCAGATATATTATCTTTAAAAGTTCCTAACCACTCTACAAAATTTCTTTTCATTATAATTCACCTCTAGTTGATAAAATTTTATGCTTGTCCCATAAATTATATCACATTAATATTAAAAAATAACATTGCTACCACTATTCTTAGTGATAGCAATGCTACTAATAATTCATTATTAAAATTTCAGAAACTTTTCCTCTCCCTGAACCCTTGCTATTAATATTTCTTGCTGCATAAATTCTATCTATTCTATAATCCTTATATATCTCATCAAAGAATTCATCTTCTTCATTTGTATTCTTCGGATCTGAATTACTTTCCATTATTTTTGCACCTTTTTTGTTTAATTCATCATAGAACTTTGCTAATCTTCTTTGAGTTTCATCATTAAAAGGTTCTTTAGAGTAGTCATTAAAGCTTGAAGTTGCATTTAATGGTCTATATGGTGGGTCCATATAAATAAAAGTATTTTCATCAACATACTTTATAATCTCTTCAAAATCGCCATTCAATATGATTGCATTTTTCAATACTTCACTTACAGCCATAATATTTTCTCTATCATAACAATTTAATTTTTCCTTTTTGCCAAATGGAACATTAAATCCACCTTTTTTATTTTCTCTATATAATCCATTAAAACAACTTTTATTGATAAATATCATATGTGCTGCATGCTCAATAGTTTTATCATCAATAATATCGTAATTCAATTTACCTTTAACTTCATTAAATTTATCTCTTATCTCATAATAAAATAATTGCTTTTCTTCTAATTCTTCTAATTCA
Source organism: uncultured Clostridium sp. (assembly GCA_934755305.1). Lineage (GTDB taxonomy): Bacteria > Bacillota > Clostridia > Clostridiales > Clostridiaceae > Clostridium. The sequence goes on from CAKVLD010000135.1 coordinate 2,789, forward strand.
TTATATTTATTTTGATACTTATATAAAATATTAATTAATTCTTCCGGACTTTCTTTTATAACTTTATATGTAAGTATTAATTCACTGTTTATATCATTAATTACAACTCTATCAAATTTATATTTAGATAACATACTAAACAATACTGCTCCTCCACCAATGAAAGGTTCAATATATGTATTAATTTTCCCTTCTATTAATTCTTTAGGATATTTCTCCTCAAATATTGGTATAAGTTTTGCTTTTCCACCAGCCCATTTTAAAACTGGCTTTGCTTCTTTTAGTGTCATATATTCCTCCGCTTTAATTAAGTTTTTTTCATTTGTATTATTTATATTAACGGTATTTATAATATCTAAATTTAGCTCTAATTGACCTTCATTAACTTTTTCAAGCCTATTTTTAGATATTTCTAAAAACTCTTCTGATATATCTATACCTATGTATTTTCTATCTAATTTATTTGACGCAACTCCAGTTGATGAGCTTCCACAAAAAGGATCTAATATTATATCTCCTGGATTAGTTGATATTCTAATTATTCTTTCCATAAGCTTTAATGGCTTTTGAGTGGGATGACTTCCATTAAGCTTTTCACTTTTAGGTGTTGTAGCTATTTCCCAAACACTTCTCATTTGCTTTCCACCATTTATTTCTTTAGCTATATCATAATTAAAAGTATGCCTTGCTTTTTTATTTTTCTTAGCCCATATCAATGTTTCATGACTTGCTGTTAGACATCTACACCCCAAATTAGGAGCAGCATTTGGCTTAAACCATGTAACTTCATTTATAATATAATATCCCATTGATAATAACATATATATAATTTGATGTATGCAATGATAAGTTCCTGAAATCCAAATTGATCCATCATCTTTTAAAACTTTATCACATTCTTTAAGCCATTTCTTATGAAATTTAACATCTTCATTAAAACCTTTTGATTTATCCCATTCACCTTTATTAACACTTACCATTTTTCCATTTGAGCAAGTAATTCCATCATTACTTAAAAAATAAGGAGGATCTGCAAAAATCATATCTATAGATTTTTCTTGAAACTTTCTTAATGTTTTTATAGAATCTCCACAATATAACTTAGAACTTTCATTTTCATAATAACTTTTCATCTTTGATCCCTCCTCGTATTATTTTACATTAAAAAAAGGCTATTTAAAATAACCTTTTTGAAAAACAAAAATATATTCATGTTGAATTAATAAAAAATTTTTCTTCTTTGCAATCTCTATCCATTTATCAGTACTTTTGCAATTATGTTGTTCTTTAATAATAATCTCTTTTAATAAAAAACCCTCATTTAGGAATAACTCCATTACATTAAATCCTACTGGCACTATTAATCCATTTTTTCTAACATCTCCAATTAAAATAGCACAATAACACTTTTCTTTTAATACTCTAAAACTTTCTTTAGCTACTAACTTAATACTATTATAAAACTCTTCTCCACTTAACAATGAAATATCTCCTTTAATTCCATTGCTATATTTTATAATATCCATATAAGGTGGATGAGTACAAATAAAATCTATACTTTTATTCTTTAATGTTAGCTTTGTTGCATCTCCTTTAATTAATTTATATTTCCCACCAATATCTTTAATTCTAGATTTAGTAATATTTAATGCTTTATCATTAATATCAATTCCTATTGTTTTTCTATTAAGTAATAAGCTTTCAATCATAGTTGTTCCACTACCAACAAATTGATCTAAAACAATATCATTTTTATTTGAATATTTAATTAATAAATTTTTTACAACATATGGGCTACAGTTTCCAGGATAATCTCCTTTATGGGTAGCCCATTCTCCTCTTTCTTTAAAACTCCAAACGCTTGTAACTTCTTCATTAAATGAGTTCATTACATCACCTCATTTAATTATTGACTTCAATAATTAATTTTAAACTAATACACTTTAATTAATGAGTTCTATAATTGAATAATATAAATTATTTTCTATATTTTGCAACATACCTAATAACTCTTCATGATAATACATAATTACTTGCTTTCTAGTTTATAGAACCTTTCTTTGATTCATAATAACTAATATAATTGCAACTAATAAATATAATATTGCATAGTATTTTATAAGCTCAATTAAATCCCAGCTAATTATTCCAATTAAAAAATTAAATAGTTGATG
>CAKVLD010000136.1 GCA_934755305.1 uncultured Clostridium sp.
GCCACGCTTTTATTACTTTAAAGTACATTTTTAATAGCAATTATATTTTTTAATTTAACGCATCTTGACTGAAGTCACTTTTTTTAGACTGTCAAAAGGTTCTAAAAGAAAAATAATTCATTATAAAAATTCTATTTAATTATTTTTCTTTTTGGTTCTTTTGAGGCACTATAATTATTTTTTAACGTATTTGACAACTTACATACCAGAAAGCTAGTAATAATCAGCGCTCGCTCTCAAAAAAGTTTTAAAATTTCCCAAACGTTAAAAAAGAGTATCCACTATCTCAGGATACTCTTTCTTATTAATCTATTTTAATTAAGTATTGTTCTATATTTTTCTTTTGATTTTTAAATATAAGAGGCTCTACCCTATAGCCTTCGATTCCTGTAACATAGTTTATATATATCATCTTATCTAAACCATCAATATTTTTTAGGAAGGATACTAAGTCTCCTTTTATCTCATCTTTATAACTTTCATCAATTTCTATAAAGAAATCATGAATTCCATTTTCACTATAATATCTAACTATTTCATTATTAATTAGACCTTCTAAATAAGATAACTTTAACAGACTACCTGTTCCACTACATAAAGGACATTTTCTTTCCATATATTCATATACGCTCTTACCTATTCTTTTTCTAGATATTTGTACTAAATTAAGTTCAGTAAATGGATATATTTTTAGGTTTCCACCATCTTCTTTTAAAGCTTCTTTTAACTCTTTCATAACTATTGCCTTATGAGACTTATCTCTTAAATCAATGAAATCTATAACTATAATTCCACTTAAATTTCTTAAAAGAATTTGTCTTCCTATCTCTCTAGCAGCTTCTAAATTAGTATCTAATATAGTTTTTTCAAAGCTTCTTTCCTTTATATTTTTTCCTGTATTCACATCTATAACATGCATAGCTTCTGTTTTATCTATTACAATAGATCCACCACAAGGAAGGATAATTTTATTATGTCTAAGCTTTAAAAGCTCCTTTTCTATATCATAAAAATCAAATAAACATTTTCCTTTATCAAATAGTTTAACTTTTATATTTTCTTGCTCCTTAACGTAAGAAGTTACAAAATCAAAGTCTTTTTCATTATTAACAACTATTTTTGCACCTTCTAAACCTATCTTATCTCTTAAAACTTTTGTTATGGCTAAATTGTCTCCATAAAGCTTTCCAAGTTTTGTAGAATAAGTCATCTTTCTATTAATTTCAAGAAATTCTTTTTCTAAAAGTTTTCTTTCTAACCTTAGTTCTTCTATACTTACGCCTGCTGCTTCTGTTCTTACAATAAGCTTAGCTCCCTCAACCTTTTCAAGTTCAGCTAAAATAAGTTCCTTTTTAACTTCATCTTTAAATCTACTAGAAAAGTCTATTCCTTCACCCTTTTCAAGTACCATATACTTTGAAGGAATTCCATACTTAGTAGTTAACTTTGCTCCCTTTTCATTAATAGGTTCCTTAATAATTTCAACTAAAATGTCTTGTCCTTTTTTTATTCCTTTTGTCTTAAGTTCATTACTATAGTAAAGGTACCCTTCCTTTTCTAAACCTAAGTCTACAAATATAGAATTGGTAGCAGGAATAATATTTTTAATCCTACCTTTATATATCTCACCAATTGTAGGTCCATTACTTTGTTCATCCACAATGCATTCTTGTAATTTATTTTTATTTTTTATAGCTATTCTAAGAGTTTTATCTCTTCTCTCTATAAATATTTCTTTCATTAATTAACACATCCTGCCTGTAACTTTACATAATGGTTCAAACTTTTCACCCTTTAAATAATACATTTCTTCTCTTTTTATATCTACAAAAGCATCTAAATTAGCTCCTGTAGTTTTTTCTTTTATATAATTGACTAAAAGATCTGCTGATAAATGCTCACGGCTTCCAGATTGAATTAAAGTATTAATAACTAATTCATTATCTTTTATCCAAAACTTAAAGTCATAAACTAAAGCTTTAATATCAACTTCTCTTTCACCTTTTTTACTTTTCTTAATAGTATTCCATTCTTTTTCTTCTAATAAAGTTTTTAATTCTTCTTCTAAATTAGCAGAATCATTATATTGAACTTTAATTATATATCTGCAAGCATCTATTAACGCCATAGCTTGTGGAAGTTTCTTTTGATTTTCCACATCTACAATTCTAGTTGCTGTTAAAAACTTTATTCCTGAAGCAGTTTTTTCATTTAATCTATCAATAATTTCTTGTTCATCAACTTCTTCAGTTAATATTAAATCCATATATTCTCCTGAAGAATAAACTCCAACTGAAAGTGGTTGTGCTATTGATAATGCCATATGTGGATTAAATCCTTTTGAATACTTTACAGGAAGCTGAGCTCTTCTTACTACTTTTTGTATTGTTCTCATAAGATCTAAGTGAGCAATAAATTTTATTTCACTTTCTTTAGTATATTTAATTAGATATCGCACCGTTAAAACACACCCCTTCTTTGCCTTTAAAGTTTACATTCACTCCACAACCTGTACAACCTTCTCTACAGTTTCTAGTAACTATTCCTTTTTTAGCTTTTTCATTTTCTATTTCAAGGTATTTTCTATTAACCCCAATATCTATAAAATCCCAAGGAAGAATTTCATCATAGCTTCTTTCTCTAAATGCATAGAAATCACCATCTACGTTACATTCTTTTAAAGCTTCTTGCCAAGTTTCAAAGTTAAAATACTCTGACCAACCATCAAACTTAGCTCCCTTTTCAAATGCCTTAATTAATACATCACACATTCTTCTATCACCTCTAGCAAATAGAGCTTCCATATATGATGTTTCTTGATGATGATAACTATACCATATACTTCTTGAATGAATAGATTCCTTAACTGCTGCAATCTTTTCATTAACCTCTGGTATAGTAGCCATTGGAGCCCATTGGAATGGTGTAAATGGCTTTGGTACTAGTATTGATGTACTTACTGTTATTTTTAATCCCTTACTTCTTACACCTTTTGGTATTCCAAAGTATTCATCTTGAATCTTATGAGCAAGTTCTCCTATCCCTCTACAGTCATCTAAGTTTTCATATGGTAAACCAACCATGAAGTATAGCTTTATAGTATTCCATCCTGCTTCAAAAGCATTCCTTGAAGCTTCTAATATCTTTTCTTCTGTCAATCCTTTGTTTATTACATCTCTCATTCTTTGAGATCCAGCTTCTGGAGCAAAAGTTAATCCTGTTTTCTTAACCTTTTGTATTTCTTTAATTAAGTCTACAGAGAAAGCATCTACTCTAATAGAAGGAAGTGCTACTGCAACCTTATCATCTGCATGTTCTTCCATAAGTTCATGGACTAAAGCTTGAATATCAGAATAATCACATGTACTTAAAGATGATAATGATATTTCTTGATATCCTGAATTTTCAAGTAACTTTCTAGCTTGAGCTTTTAAAGTTTCTCTTGACTTTTCTCTAACTGGTCTATAAATCATACCTGCTTGACAGAATCTACAACCATTAGTACACCCTCTAAATAATTCAAGTACAATTCTATCATGTACTATATCTGTATAAGGTACTAATATATCTTCTGGGAAATCAACCTTATCAAAGTCAGCTACTATTCTCTTCTTAACCTTAGCTGGTACATCTTCATATTTAGGTCTAAATTCCTTTATAGTTCCGTCTTCATTGTATTCTACTTCATATAATGAAGGAACATATATCCCTCTTATTTTAGAAATTTCTCTTAAGAAAGCTTTCTTATCAAAGTTTCCACTCTTCTTATGTCTAGCATATACATCTAGAACATCATTCATCATTTCCTCTCCCTCACCAAGTTCAAAGAAATCTACTATTGCATGAAGTGGTTCTGGATTGTAAGCACATGATCCCCCTGCCATAACTATTGGGTGATCATTACCTCTATCTTCTGATTTTATAGGTATTCCAGCCATATCAAGCATATTTAAAATATTTGTATAACACATTTCATATTGTAATGTAAAACCTATAATATCAAAATTAGTTATAGGATCCTTTGTTTCAAGGGCATATAACGGTATATTATTTTCTCTTAATTGCTTTTCCATGTCTGGCCATGGTGCATAAACTCTTTCACAATATGTATCTTCTCTTTGATTAATTGTATGATAAAGTATTCTTGTTCCTAAATGAGACATTCCAACTTCATAAACATCTGGGAAACAAAATGCAAATCTTATATCTACTTCTTCTGGATTTTTTATTACTTGATTAAGTTCTCCACCAATATATCTAGATGGTTTTTCAACTTTACATAGAATATGATCTGTTATCTTATTCATTAAGATCCTCCTAGTTCATTTGTTTTATAATTTCACATCATTATATTTTATCATAATTAATTCTATATATAAAATGAAAATTTAGGGTATATATTTTTTATTATTGCCATTAATATATCTTTCTATTTTGTAAAAACTATATAATCATTGTATAATAAATAATATCTAAGTTTTTAATAACTAAACATACACTTAATATGTTTTATACTAATTTTGAAAGGTGATATTATATGAAAATACAAGAATCAGCTGAAAATTACTTAGAAACTATTTTAATTTTAAAAGAGCAAAAAGGAATTGTCCGTTCTATTGATATAGTAAATAATCTAAATTTTTCAAAAGCAAGCGTAAGTGTTGCCATGAAAAAACTTCGTGAAGCTGGCTATATTGAAGTTAATGCTTCTGGTGAAATCTCACTTTCCGAAACAGGTCTTTCCGTTGCTGAGAAGATATATGAAAGACATAAAATATTAACTGATTGCCTTATAAAGTTAGGTGTTGATGAAAAAAT
>CAKVLD010000137.1 GCA_934755305.1 uncultured Clostridium sp.
TATGAGAGTAGTTCAGTCTTTCGTTAGACAAGCTAAGGAAAGATAAAAGTTTGCAAAAGGCAATGAAGAATTAGTTAAAGCATCTGAAGGTGCTTTTGGTATAGTTGTTTTAAATATGCCAGTAATGCAGGTTGTTGTATTTGCCAGTATAATAGGGATATTATGGTTTGGTGGAAATATGGTTTATGCAGGAGCTTTAACAGTTGGTAAGCTTACAAGTTTCATGACATATTCATTCCAAATATTAATGTCACTTATGATGATTTCAATGGTTCTTATGATGCTATCAAGATCAGTGGCATCAGCAGTTCGTATCATTGAAGTTTTAGAAGAAGAACCAGATATTAATGATCCAGTAAATCCAGTAATGGAAGTTAAAAGTGGAGATATTGAATTTAGAAATGTTAACTTTAGATATGAAGATGATAGTGATGAAAATAATTTAGAAAATATTAATATTACTATTAAAGCAGGTGAAACTGTAGGTATTATTGGTAGCACAGGTTCAGGTAAGACAAGCTTAGTACAGCTTATACCAAGACTTTATGATGTTACAGGTGGAGAAGTATTACTTGGTGGAGTTAACGTTAAAGACTATCATGTTGAAACATTAAGAAATCAAGTTGCCATGGTACTTCAAAAGAATACTTTATTCTCAGGAACAATTGCTGAAAACTTAAGATGGGGTAATGCTGAAGCCAGTGAAGCACAAATTGAAGCAGCAGCTGCATCATCTTGTGTTGATGAATTTATAGATAGACTGCCAGGAAGATATGAAATGCACATAGAACAAGGTGGAGTTAACGTATCAGGTGGTCAAAAACAAAGACTTTGTATTGCAAGAGCATTACTTAAAAATCCAACGGTATTAATTTTAGATGATAGTACAAGTGCCGTTGATACAGCTACTGATGCTAAGATTAGAAAAGCCTTTGCAGAAGACTTAAAAGATACAACTAAGATTATAATTGCACAAAGAGTTAATTCAGTTTGTGAAGCAGATAAGATTATTGTTATGGATGATGGAAAGATCAATGATATAGGAACACATGATGAATTAATGGAAAGATGCGAAATTTACAAAGATGTATATAAATCTCAACAGGAAGGGGTGGGTTTACGTGAGTAAGGATAAAATGAAAAAAGGTGCACCAAAGCCTAAAAACATGAAAAAGACTTTAAGATCATTACTAAAATATGTGGCAAAATATAAAGTTTTATTATCTTTAGTAATGATATTTATAGTAATTAATTCAATTGCAATGGTTTCTGGTTCATATTTCTTAAAACCTTTAGTTAATAACTATATTTTACCTGGAGATTTTGCTGGACTTGCTAAGATGCTTGTACTTCTAGGTTCAATATTTGCCATTGGAGCATGTGCAGCATATGGATATAGTAGAATAATGGTTCATATTTCTCAAAATACCATAAGAGATATAAGAAGAGATTTATTTAATAAAATGCAGGACCTTCCAATTAAATATTTTGATAGAAACACTCATGGAGACTTAATGAGTTTATATACTAATGATATTGATAACATAGGTGAAGCTTTAAATAATAGTTTAACTAACATTCTTGCTTCAGGATTAACCTTCATTGGTACAGTAATAATGATGGGAGTTTTAAGTCCTATATTAAGCTTAGTTACAATGACATTCTTAGCATTAATGATATTTGTAGTTAATAAAGTTGGAGCTAAAAGTAAATATTATTTTGGATTACAACAAAAAAATATAGGTGCTTTAAATGGATATATTGAAGAAATGATAGAAGGACAAAAAGTTATAAAAGTATTCTGTCATGAAGATAAAGCCATTGAAGATTTTAAAGCTCACAATGAAGAATTAAGAAAAGCTTCTACAGGAGCACAAACTTTTGGTGGATATATGATGCCTATGCTTGGTAACATGTCTCACATGAATTATGCAGTAACATGTTGTGTTGGTGGATTAATGACTATAGGTGGTTGGTTTGATATTGGGTCACTGGTATCATACTTACAATATACTAAACAAGTTTCTAATCCAATAGCTCAAGTTTCACAACAAGTTAATATGATTTTAGCTGCCCTTGCTGGTGCTGAAAGAATATTTACAGCTTTAGATGAAGAAGTTGAAGTTGATAATGGACAAGTTACTTTAGCTAGAGTTGAAATAAAAGAAGACGGTACTTTAGTGGAAACAGCTAATAGAACAGGACACTGGGCTTGGAAGCTTAAGGATGGTACACTTAAAGAGCTTACTGGTGATGTAAGATTTAAAAATGTTGTCTTTGGATATAATGAAGAAAAAATAGTATTAAAAGATATATCTTTATTTGCAAAACCAGGACAAAAAATTGCCTTTGTTGGATCAACAGGTGCAGGTAAAACAACAATAACTAATTTAATTAATAGATTCTATGAAATCAATAGTGGTGAGATAACTTATGATGGAATAGATGTTAAAGATATTAAGAAATCAGATTTAAGAAGATCATTAGGTATAGTTCTTCAAGATACTCATTTATTTACAGGAACTATAGCAGATAATATTAGATATGGTAATTTAGATGCTACAGATGAAGAAGTAAAAGCAGCAGCTAAACTTGCAAATGCTCATACATTCATTAAGCATTTACCACATGGATATGATACTGTAATAACTGGTGATGGTGAAGGACTTTCACAAGGACAAAGACAATTACTTGCAATAGCAAGAGCTGCAGTTGCAAATCCTCCAGTTCTTATAATGGACGAAGCTACAAGTTCAATTGATACAAGAACAGAAAAACTTATTGCTGAAGGTATGGATAAATTAATGGAAGGAAGAACTGTATTTGTTATAGCACACAGACTTTCAACTATTAAGAACTCAGAAGCAATAATGGTTCTTGAACAAGGTCAAATAATTGAAAGAGGAAACCACGATGAACTTCTAGAAATGGGTGGCAGATACTATCAATTATATACAGGAAAGGCACAGTTAGACCAAGAAGAAGCTATTTAGTAATTGATAATTGAAAATTGATAATTAGGGTAAAAACTCCGCATGATGCGGAGTTTTTTTATGCTTATGATTCTGTTTTAAGTAAATGTTGTTATGAAACAAAAGATTCAATTGAAAACCAATCTATAAAATATACCTATATTTGATAATTAATCATTTTTTATAAATATTTTGACAAATTTTATTTTTCTTTTATAAGAATAATTCATTCATTACGTTAAATCCTCCTCTTAGTATAAATGTAATTTTTAATAGGTTTCCGATGTTAGAATTTAAACATAGTAAGAAACAAATAAATTTTCTTACAAATAAAAATAAAGGAGGTTTTAGTTATGTTATTCAAAGTATTAAGCAAGAAGTCAGGATGTATAGATATCTATATTGTTTCTGCTGGTTACAACGGTAAAAAATGGTCTATATAATTCAAATTTAATTTTGGGAGGTTTTAATTATGTTATTCAAATCATTAAGCAAAAAAACAGGATGTATAAATGTAGTTATAGTTTCTGCTGGTTATAACGGAAAAAAATGGAATATATAATTCGATGTTTATTAATAAATTGTCTATTTAAGTATTAAGTAACAATTTACAGTTCATATGTAAAGAGATTACATATGAACTGTAAAAAGTAAATTTAGGATGGTGTTATAGTGGAAAAATTAAGCTTAAAAGAAAAAGTAAATGATTTTATTTATTTTCTATTAAAATTATCTGCATATATTATTTTACCGTTAATTGGAATGATAGCTTGGATATTAATATCTTCTAGTATGATAAATGGTAATATATCAACTTCAGTTGATTCAATATCAGGTCTATTTGAAACAATAGTTATATTTTCAGTTCCAATGTTATTATTTCTAGCCTTTATTCCTTTATTAGTAAAAATTAAGATTGATAATAAAAGCTTAAATGATTTAGGGTTAGTTTTTATTAGGAATAAAAAAAATATAATAATTTTAACTTTAAATATTTTAATATTGGTAGCTGTAATTTTTTCATTCTGCACTTCAAATGCTTTCAATAGTTCCGAAATACCTGCTATGATTTTACATATTTTAGCTATAGGAATTTCAGAAGAAATAATGCTTAGATCTATAGTATATGATGAAGTTCACTCAAAGTTTAATACAGTCATCTCTGTAATAATTACTTCATTAATATTCGCATTTATTTATCATTCAGGTAGTGACTGGCAATCCAATTTGCTTATTAGATTTCCATTAGGTGTTATTTTATCAATATTAAGAATTAAAACGAACAATATCTATAGCAGTATTTTATTCCATAGCTGGTATAACATGCTAGTATTAATTTTATAGTTATTAAAGGAGGTTTTATCATGAAAAATTTTAAAAAATATATTTCTGCAATTATCACAACTGTATTATATGCAATTATAGGTATATTCTTTGTTACTGGAGACAGATTAACTAATTCAACTTTATATACTTTTATTATTCTTACATTACTTATGCCATTAGCATTTACTTTAATAGAAGGTATGATTACTGGTTGTACAAATAAATCTTTTAAAAATAATATGTTTAATATATTAATAAGTACAGTTTTATTAAGTATTTCTGTAATAGGCTTAACCTATTTTATCACTTCCACTGGTGCTATCTCTATAATGGAAAACAACACTGTTGCTTCAAATAATATCAGCCTTTCTATAAATTCAAGTGTTACTGCTGGATCATTTATTCAAATAATAATTTTATTATTTGTAGGTAATGCTGTTGGTGATTTACTAGGAACTAAGA
>CAKVLD010000138.1 GCA_934755305.1 uncultured Clostridium sp.
AAAAAAGTCTGTGAAATTATAAGAAAGGATGCACTATATAGTAAAAATGATGAAGGTAAAGAAAGATTACTTGATGAAGTAATTGTAAATTCAATGATAGATGCTATTACAGAAGCTATTGTTAGAAATACATCTAAGTATAATTCATTACCAGCTCAAATTACAATTTCTCATAACGTTAATGAAAATGAAAAAAGTAACTCACACACAAAAACTTCAAATGAAATTGATAAGAAAAATGATGGTGATAATAATAAAGAAGATATTGTAAAAGTATATATGCCTAAATATTCATTTGAGAATGTATGTATATCAAAAGATCTTAAAAGAGAAATACTTACCACATTAAATATTATAAAAAATAAAGAAATTTTATATAATGACTGGGGATTAGGTGATGGATGTCTTAGTAATAGAGCTGTTGTATTAAATTTTTATGGAAAACCAGGGACAGGAAAAAGCATGTGTGCACAAGCAATAGCACACGATTTAAACAAGAAAGTCTGTTTGGTTAATTACTCAGAACTTGAATCAAAGTTTGTGGGTGATACACCTAAAAATATTCAAAAAGTTTTTGAAATAGCTAAAAAGGAAAATGCTGTTTTAGTATTTGACGAGGCAGATTCTTTTTTAGGAAAAAGACTATCATCAGTTACACAATCAGCAGATTATGGATTTAATATTACAAGAAGCGTTCTTTTATTAGAGTTAGAAAAATTTGATGGTGTTGTTATATTTACTACAAACTTGTTATCTAATTATGATGATGCATTTAAGAGACGAATTCTTGCTAATATTATGTTTGATATGCCAGACGAAGAAACAAGATGTAAAATTTGGAGGGTGCATTTAGGAAAAAAAGTACCTTTAGAAGACAATGTTACATGTGAAAAATTGGGTCAAATATATAAAGATATTACAGGAGCTGATATAAAGGATATTATATTCTATGCAGCCACAAATGCACTAGAAAAAAATAAAACTTCTATTGGCCTAATTGAATTTGATTATGCTTATAAACTTATTAAACAACGCTATGAAAATAAAATGGAGAAAGATTTTAATAATCAATATAAAATCAAAGAAGAAATAATAACAAAAGAACAATACGATAATGAAATGTCAACATTAAGAACATCTAAGGAGAACTAATAATGCTAGAGAAAGTTATAGATACATATTATAAAGGAAAATTAAGCCTTATAAAAGAAATGTCAACGAATAATTTTCAAATTATTGATGAAGTCCAAGTTTATGATAATGGTTATTTAACTACTAAAGTGAATTATTTAAAGGCTCAGTTAGAAGAAGTAATGAATGAGTTAAATATAGCAATAACATATGAAAAAAAAGATAAATATACTAGTGAAAGAATAGAAGCTTTAAATAGACAAAAAGAAGAATTAATTTTTTCTATGTGCTTTTATGCTTCAAATGGTTTAAATAGTTTAGATATGTGCAGAAATATGTTAAATGGTACTACTGAAGAGTTTAAAACTTGTATTGATGCATTAATTTCCTATAAAAATAACGAAATTGAAACAGCATTTAAATTATTTCATAAGTATTTTAGTGAAACTAATAAAATTCCAAAACATTACTTAATTAATAAAATTTATGGATTAATATTAAAAAAATATGGACAAGATGAAATGGCAATAACATTATTACAAGAAGCAGCAGCTAAAAAGCCACAAGATATTGAGGTACATAAAATGCTATATGAACTATACGAGAGAAATGGTTTGAAACAAGAACTAGAAGTTGAAAAAATTGCAATTAATCTACTAGGAGGGACTTTATGAATATAAATTTTTTTAAAGATAAAAATGGGAATCTGTCTTCAACAAGAACTACATTTGGAAGTGGACATAACAAAATTTCAATTACTGAATATGCTGATGGTAAAAATGGTGGAATAACAATGTATACAAAAAATTCTGTATTAAGGGTGAATAATCAAGGAAGTATTATTGGAAGTGGATTTCGTGTTGGAAATAGAATATCGTACATAGATAAACATGGTAATGTGTCAAATACTATACCAAGTTTCATATAAGGAGTTAATAATATGGAGTTAAAATATTTTGAACATGAAGATCAACAAATGGCATTAGAAGAATTAAAAAGGGTAATGTATTTTACTAAAGAAGTTGAATTTGTTTGTACAGAAATAGAGGAAAAACTTAAGGTGCCTGATTTGTTAGGTAAAACTGTAAAAGTTACAGAAAAACAATTTCCAGAAGTATATAAGATATTAGTTAAACAAGCTAAAATAGCAGAAATAGAAATTCCAGACACATTTGTGTATGAAGATTTTTATTATGGTGTAGAAAGTAAAGGCACTACTAAACCTTGGATAGAAATATCGGCAAAAACTATTCAAGATTTAAAGAGTGAAGAGATAGAATTTTTAATTTCAAGAGAAATGTATAATATAAAAAATGGGATAACTTATTATAGAAGTATATTTGAACAATTAATTAAAGTTATTGAAAGTGGAAGCTGGATTGTTGGAGTGGATACATTAATTAAAACTATGAAGCTAAAAATGTGTCATTGGAATAGATTAACACATTTTTCAGCAGATTGTTATGGATATTTAATGAATAAGAATATTGTCATTTGTATAAATTCAATATTAAAACTTGTTTTAAATAGTACTTATTTATCAGAAGAGATTGATATTTTTTCGTATATAGAACAAGCTAGTGAAATTAATTTATTAGATGATATTGTTTATAATTATACAAAGTTAGATGAAATGGTTCCATATGGTCCGTATAGAGTAAACAACTTAATTGGGTATGCAAGTTCGAAAAATGGAATTTTAGCAATAAAAAATATGAAATAATGGTATTAATAAATAGGAGATTATAAATGTTTGAAGAAGCAAAAGTAGTATTAGTAGAAGATGTACAAGATAGTAATCCTAATTTGTATGTAGAAAGAGCAGAAGAAGCATTAAAAAATGGACGATATGAAGATGCTTTAAAAGAAATAGATCAAGCTATTTCTTTTAGTGATGGACAAGTTAACTATAAATATGAAAAGGTAAAAATATTATTTTCAATAGGTAAATATTATGAGTGCTATAATATAATTCAAAAAGAAGTACTTATTAAACGACAAGAATTAAGTGAAAATGATAATGAACAATTAGATATCTATATTGCAAAGTGCTATAGAAAGTGTAATATAAATCCCAATGATGCTCCAATGATAATATTAACATCGGATGGAGAGGGAATGTATTCATCAATAAGCGAAGCAATTAAAGCAAATATAAATAATAAAAAGATATATTTAACTAGGGGTGTTTATAAAGAAAAGTTAGTTATCAATAAATCAATAAGTATTGAAGGAAATAATGCTACAATACAAACAGATGGAGTAGATATACACTTTGGTGATATAACATTATCTAATCTTAAAATAACTTGTTTAAATGATTATTCAGAAGAAATAATTACAATTAGAAATAATTCAAGTGTTTTAATTGATAATTGTAATGTAAGATCAGATAGTGATAATCTTTTATTAGCTAATGAAGGAAAGTTAATTATTAAATCATCTATTATTAACTGTGGATACGGAAAAGGAAGTAGAGGTATTTTAGCTAATGAAGGAAAGTTAATTATTGAATCATCTACTATTAACTGTGAATATGGAATAGGAAGTAGAGGTATTTTAGCTAATGAAGGAAAGTTAATTATTAAATCATCTATTATTAACTGTGGATATGGAAAAAGTAGAGGTATTTATTTATATTCAGGTTCAAATACCGAAATTATAGATTCAGAAATAGCAAGAGCAGAAACTACTATTTATATTTTTAAAAATGCAAAATGTATTATTAATTATTCGCAAATTAAAAATGGAATATATGGAATTGTTTCAGAGGGAGATTTACAAATAATATCGTCTAAAATTGATGGGAATAAAGTAGGAATTATAGCTAAAGATGGAAATATTGAAATATCAAAAAGTACAATAGCAAATAATAAAAATGAAGGAATTATTACTAGAAAAACTCCAATTTTTAAAATAGAATCATCAAATATTAAAGGAAATGAGAATGGTATTGTAATTGAAGATGGAGATATACTTATAGATAATTGTGATTTTTATGGTAATAGTAAATGCGGAATTAATAGTTTAGGTAAAAATATTAAAGTAAAAAACAGTTCAAGTTATGATAATGGAAATGCAGGTGTATATTGTTACAAAAGTGGAAGTATGATTATTGATAACTCAAAAATATATTGTAATAAGGCACCTAATATATGTGTTTCAGATTATGCAGAAATTACAATAAATAATACATCAATTACAAGTAGTTCAGAAGAGGGAGTATATGCTTATGATAATGGTAGATGTACATTAAATCATTGTGAAATTGCAAAAAATTCAGAGCAAGGAACAAATACTAATAATGGAGGAGTTATTAAAACAAATAGTTGTAATATTCATGATAATGAAAGTATTATTGGTGCATTAAGTGGAATAAGAAGGTTTTTTAGAGGTATATAATATAATATAATTGAATTATGAAAGGATAAAAAGAAATGATAG
>CAKVLD010000139.1 GCA_934755305.1 uncultured Clostridium sp.
TTTTAACGTATTTGACAACTTACATACCAGAAAGCTAGTAATAATCAGTGCTCGCTCTCAAAAAAGTTTTAAAATTTTCTATACATAAAAAAAAGACTTAATCTCAAAATTTATTTGAAGATTAAATCTTTTTTAAAATTAAATATTATTTAGCAATTAATTCATATTGAATATTTGAATTTAATGTCCCTTGTCCTTGAATTCCAAATGAAACAGTTTGTCCAGCTTCAATTCTTACAGTCCATGGCTTTGGTGTTACAATTATATAATCTCCATCTTCTACACAATCTACACACCAGAAGTTAGTAATATTTATGTTATCTTTCTTTATCTTTAAAGTCCATCCTTCAACAGCTTCTTTTGAAGTATTTTTAATGTTTACATTTAATTGATATCCATTTGGCCAGATACTAGATGTAGTAGTAAGTTCCAATCTCTTATCTGATTCTCCAGGTATTTCTGGCTTTTTATTATCATTATTATTTCCTTTTATACTATTATAAGTATTAATTAAAGCATCTTTTACTTCTGGGAAAACCCAAGTTAATGAGGATCTATCTAATAATTTATAAGTATTATCTTTACCATCTTCTAAATAATTATTATCCCACCAACAACATGGAATACCAAGTTTTGTAGCAGTTTCTACATAAGTCTTTGCATGTTCTACTCTTGCAGCAGTATTGTTTTTATCAATAGTACCAAATTCGCCAAGAACTACTGGAACACCTTTTGCATCAAAGAAATTATGATAATATGTCAACTCATTAACTAAAGCAGTTCTTTCTTGTGCTGTTCCCCATTCTTTAGAACCAGTTTGAGTCATAGCAAAAAGATATGGAGTATATGCATGTAATGATACTATAACATTTTTATCATCTTGTACTCTATAATCATCTAAAGCTACTTGAGTTCCACTTGCTCCATAAGTAGGTATCATTACTGATCTTTCTTCATTATTTCCACCAGTTGCTCTTATAGTTTTTAAAGCTGCTTCATTAAAGTTATTTACAACTTCACGTCCTTCTTTAGTTCCTCCTATCCATTCTTCAGTTGAGTTTAATAATCTTGGTTCATTTAATGTCTCAAAAATCAAATGATAATCATAATCTTCAAAACGAGTAGCAATTTGATTCCATAAAGCTTCTAATTTATCTGTAGCTTTTTCTTCATTGGCATAAGTAGGTGCACACCATTCTTCATCATGATGAACATTCAATATTACATACAATCCATCATCTATCGCATAATCGACTACTTCTTCTACTCTATCTAACCAAGCCTTATCTACAGTATAATCTGGTGCGCTTCCTATATGTGGTCCCCAAGTTACAGGAACTCTGACTGTTTTAAATCCTCCTTCTTTTACTTTATCAATCATAGCCTTAGTTGTTTCTGGATTTCCCCATCCTGTCTCATAAGCTTTAACACTTCTATCTGTGTATTGATCAATCCATTCTCCATGACTGTCTAAAGTGTTACCTAGGTTCCATCCAATACCCATTTCATTTACAACTTCCTTAGCAGACTTCATTGATGTCTTTGTGGCTGCATGAACATTCATTGATGCAAACATAGCTATTGCTGCTGCTATAACACCAGTTTTAATCATAACATTTTTCAACATTATTTTTTCCCCCTTTAATGTATATCATTTTAATTTTATAATACAACATTATATGGAAATTTATATATTTTTTTCGTAATACAGCCTTATCCTTTCTTATAATCCCTTCTAACTTTAAAAATTGTTTTTTAAGAATAATTTTTATGTATTTTTTATCCTACATTATAATAATTTTTTAGTATAACAGCTCTTATAGCTTGATAAGTTATATAGGAATTTGCCTTTTTCTTTATATCTCCTATTTTCTCTACACCAATAGTTTTACATATATTTAAAATTTCCTCTTCTTCATTTTCATTAAAAAATTCCTCTAAATTTATGTTAAAATTAATTTTTCCATTTTCACTAATATAATCAGTAACATATCCTAATATAGTTGCTGTTGATATATCCATTTTTTCAGAAACTTCAAATATATCATATCCTTCCTCTAACATTGCTATAGCTATTTCATTATGACTTCTTTCTTCACCATCTATAACAAGCTTAAGACGACCTTTTTCTTTCCATTCTCTTGAAATATTTTTACTAGTTACATATTCATTAACTAATGAAATTATAGCTTTTCCATACAAATCAAGTTTCTTATTCCCTATACCTCCAATATCCTTTAGTTCATCTATTGTTAAGGGATATCTACCACTTATCTCCTTTAAAGTATCTTGAGCTAAAATAGAATAAGCTATCTTTCCTTCTTTCTTTGAAAATCTCTCTCTAAGCTCTCTTAATTTTTCATATAATTCATTATCAGTTTCCACATAGAACTTTGTTATATTTACTTTCTCTTCTTTATTAAGGTTATTTTTATCTATATTATTTTCTAATACATAACTATGTATTACTTCAATAAATTTTTCTCCATACCTTTCAAACTTTACTTCACCAACACCTGATATTTTAAGAAATTCCTCTTTATTTTCAGGATATAAATTACTCATTTCTTTTAAAGACTTATCACCAAATACTAAATACGGAGGTATTCTTTCCTCAGTGGCTATATTGAATCTTAAAGCTTTTAATAAATCAAATAATTCATTAACATCAAATGTCTTTTCTTTAACCTTAACTTCCTTTAGAATTACCTTTTCTTCTCCTTTTAAAATCTTAACAGACAGATGATTTAGCCTTAATGTTGGATAAGTCCCCTCTACTTGATCAATAATTCCATGTGATATTAAAGTATTTATAAAAGTTATTAAATCGTCTTTTTTATAATCTTTCATTATTCCATAAGTAGATAATTTATCAAAACCAAGTTCTAATACTTTCTTATTTTTAGATCCTCTTAATACATCAACTAGTAAGGTAATTCCATAACTTCTTTTCATTCTACCTATACAAGACAACACCTTTTGACTATCTATAGTTTTATCTACTTTTTCACCTTCTGCTAAACAATTGCTACAATTACCACAATCCTCTTCTCTATGCTCTCCAAAATAATTTAATATATATTTTCTATAGCAATCAGCTGAATAAACTAATGACACCATATCTTGTAATTTCTTATATGCAATATTTCTTCTTTCTTCATTTTTTAAACCAGAATCTATTAAATATTTTTGTAAATGTACATCACCTGGAGTAAAAAGTAAAATACATTCGCTTTTTTCACCATCTCTACCTGCTCTACCTATTTCTTGATAATAGCTTTCTATACTTTGGGGCATATTATTATGTATAACATATCTTATATTAGGCTTATCAATTCCCATTCCAAATGCATTTGTTGCTACCATTATATTTATTTTATCCATAACAAATAGCTCTTGAAATTCTTTTCTTTCTACATCTTTTAAACCAGCATGATATTTTCCTACTGAATATCCAGCTCCCCTAAGAACTTCATATATAGAGTCAACTTCTTTTCTTGTAGCACAATATATTATTCCTGAAGAATCAGAATTATTTTTTATATATTCTTGAAGGAATCTATCTTTTCTCCCTTCTTTTATAATAGATATACTTAAATTTTCTCTATCAAATCCACTTACAAACACTTTAGGATTTCTTAACTTAAGTAATCTAACTATATCTAATCTAACTTCATCGGAAGCCGTAGCTGTAAAAGCTGTTATTATAGGTCTGTTTTTTAAACTTTCTATAAAATAAGCTATTTTTCTATAACTAATTCTAAAATCATGTCCCCATTGAGATACACAGTGAGCTTCATCTATAGCTATTTGTGATATCTTTACTTCTGTTATTATATTTAAAAATTCCCTTGAATCTAATCTTTCTGGAGCTATATATATTATTTTGTATTCCTTATTTCTTATTCCATATATAATTTCCTGAATCTCCATATTATCTAAAGTACTATTTATAAAAGCAGATTTTATTCCTACAGAATTCAATGTATCTACTTGATCTTTCATTAAAGATATTAATGGTGATATTACTATTGTTATTCCCTCAAAAACTAACGCTGGTACTTGATAGCATATTGACTTACCTGCACCAGTTGGCATAATAGCTAAAATATCTTTGCCTTCAATTATTGTATTAATTATTTCTTCTTGCCCTTTTCTAAAACTTTTATATCCATAGTATTTTTCTAATATTTTTAAAGTACTATCCATTTCCATTAACCACTCCTATGTATAATCTAATTCTATATTAACACACTTGACAAGAACATAAATTCTTATTCAGTTTTTTTATAAAAAAGTGGCTTCGCCACGCTTTTATTACTTTAAAGCACATTTTTAATAGCAATTATATTTTTTAAATTTAACGAATTTTGACTGAAGTCACTTTTTTTAGCCTGTCAAAAGGTTCTAAAAGAAAAATAATTCATTATAAAAATGCCATTTATTTATTTTTCTTTTTGGTTCTTTTGCAGCACTATAATTATTTTTTAACGTATTTGACAACTTACATACCAGAAAGTTAGTAATAATCAGTGCTCGCTCTCAAAA
>CAKVLD010000140.1 GCA_934755305.1 uncultured Clostridium sp.
ACTGAAAGCGACATATCAATTGTTTCCTTAGCGATGGTTTGGTCTGATTTAAATATCGCTTTCGTTAAGTTATAATCTTCTACCGCTAATGTTGGAACTGGGTCAAAATGTTGTGTTTTACGTGGTTTGTGATTTTGTAGGCTTGACTGTCCTTTTAATAACCAGTTATTTCCTCCCCAAGTTGAATCAACCATGTACCATTGATCATCCACATTTACATAGTTCCATGCGTGATAACCAACAGATGTATCTCCTGTCATATAAATCGCTTCTAATCCAGCACGTTGTAATATGTATAGGAATCCAAATGAATATCCTCCACAGATTGCGACTTGATTTGTTAACGCACCCACCGCATTTCCAATTTCTGAACCTCTACCATATTTCATAGTAGAATGATATTTTTCGTATAAAGCTTTTACTTTTTGGGATTCTGTCATGCGTGGATTAACCACACTTAACACTTCTGAAACATACTTTTCCATACCAATTAATGTTTTTTGGTAGGCGTTATCACCCATATATACACCAGCAATATTGAAGGAAACTGTTTCTACATTTCCTTCTGCATCTGTTTTATATTTTTGTGTTGTGTTACGAATATGAAATAAACGAGCATCACTAGCATTAAGATATTTAGTCAGATTTTTAATATCTTCACCCTTTACGGTAATACCTTCTTCTTTTAGATTAAGAGTAAATAGGCCATCACCTCCGTTGGCAGGCTTCGTTAAATTATCATAATTCTTAATAGGATTGAAAGCTAATAGCTCTTTTATCACATAATCCCATGCTTTTTTACCTTCTTCACTCAGTAAAGAACGTCCGTAATATTGGTTTGGTGCAAATGGTAGTTGTAATTGTTCGGCTGTTGCCTGTTTTACCAGTAGCCCCTGTGAATTAGCTAAATAGCCTTGTAGCCCTTGGTTGACTACTGATTGACTTTGTAGTTCTTCTGCTGCAGCTACATGAGTAATAGGGGTAGAAATAAATAAAATAGCAGCCGAAAGACCAATTGAAGCAAAGCTTGTCAATTTTTTCTTCATTTTTTGTTTCATCATATCTCTCTCCTTATATATTAATACAATCTGTTAAGTTATATGAACATTACTCTTATCAAATTTAGGAAATAAAATAAGTTTAACCAAAATCAATATCCCCTAAAAAATGATATAAGAACAATGAACAAAACAAATATAAAATCTCCTAGCTTTCATTCAAATGAATTATATAAGTTTGGTTTAGAAAATCAAGCTAATCAAAAATATCAATGTTAATCTAGTGGAAAACTCTTCAGCTCTCTTTCTTTAAAAGTAATAGATTCTCAAAGTGAACTTTATCATTATTGATTTTACCTTATACTACTTCTAAATAATACATCAACCTGAATTATGATTATTAGCAAGTCTATGAAACAATCACCAGTTTTATAGTATTATTTCATCTGAGTAAATTTAGAGTTATTTATAATAGAAAAATATAGTCAAACTTATATAAACTTCAATGACTAAGAAATTCTATAGTTTATTAAGCCATTTCTGAATAATAGCTTAACAGATTATATTAATATATATTTCATATACCATTCTAATGCATTTACGTAATTTTTAAAAGGTACTATTTCACAACTAAGATTACGAAATAGTACCTTTTTTTATTTTGTTTAGAAATAGTAAACAATTAACTACTATTTTTCTATTATAACATAGTTTATAAATGGCTTGAATTCGTTAATTTTTGTTTCTTCGTGAAATTTGAATTTAGCGAAATTACTATAGAAAATATAAAATTAGATTAAATATAGTAAGATTTTATAAAATTTATATAAAATACATAATTTAACAATATGTTTTAATATTAGTTGATGAAGATGTTATTCAGGTATCGAAGCTAATAAATGAAGGTATAGGGATTGATGTAGGTATAAAAGATTTTGCAATATGTTCTGATGGGATTAAGTTTAAAAATGTAAATAAAAATTCTACTGTTAAAAAAGTAGAAAAGAAATTAAAAAGAGAGCAAAGAAAACTTTCAAGGAAATATGAAAGTTTGAAAATTAGAAATAAAAATATAAAAGAAGGGAGAGCCACTCGTCAAAATATTCAAAAACAAGTAGTCAAAGTACAGAAACTTAATCAGAGATTAGTTAATATACGAACTGATTATATAAATAAAATAGTATTTTCAATTATAAAGCAAAAACCAAGCTATATAACAATTGAAGATTTAGCAGTATCTAATCTGATGAAGAATAAGCATTTATCTAAAGCTATTGCAAGTCAGAAGTTTTTTGAATTTAAAACTAAACTAATGTCTAAATGCAAAGAAAATAATATAGAGCTTAGAATAGTTGATAGATTTTATCCATCATCAAAGACTTGTAGTCAATGAAGATTTAAAACTATCAGATAGAATTTATAGATGTGATTGTGGATTTACTATTGATAGAGATTTAAACGCAAGTATTAATCTTAAAAATGCTAAGAAATATAAGATAGCTTAAAATCAAAAGCACTTATATATGTACGGAAGGCTAACTTCGGAATTTAAGCCTTTGGAGAACCGTATAAAATCGCAGTAGCTTAGGCAAGGCGAGGTTCTATGAATAAGGAAAATTCTCAATATGGATATATTTGACCATATTTTGAGTAGCAGCATGTGCAGTAAATATAGAAGCTAGTATAGAATATTTGTGGAGTTCTTCTTTAGGCCAAAATTACTATAATAAATGTAGTTATGTTAATTCTTTTCTTTCAGGATTATATTTTGGAAATGATTGGACACAAACATCATATAGTTCAAATATAGTAGATTCAGGTAGACAATTGGATGTAACTGTAAATGGGAAATTTGATTATTATATACTTATAAATACATCATTAACTAGCTTTGCAGGACAACAAAAATCCTATTCAGTATCATGGAGAAATCCTTAATAATTATTGAAATTAATGATATAATTAAATAATTAGATTTATATTAAGGAAGTGAGTAAATGATTATTGACATTGATACAACATCTATAATATCAACTATATTGAATATATTATTAATAGGATTAATAATTTTGTTTGTAAATAGATATATAAAAAGAAAAAAGATGGCTAAATAAAATATATGAAAATGGAAAAGTTTTTGACTATTCCATTTTTAGTTCTTTTTGATTTAAAAGATATCTACATTGAGTGGATAAAGATTAGATAATAAATTAGTATATTTAGAATAAATATTAAAATATCTATAAACTATTTTAATATTGGAGAGATAAATATGGAGAAAAAAATTATAATTATTTTTATAATTGTTATGATAGCAATGGTCTTGGATGATATATTTTCATCTTTAGAATTAGTTTGGTATATAAAATTATTACCTTTTGCAATAGTAGTAGTAGGTTATTTTATAATACTTTTTAAAAGTAGATTAAATAAAAATGATAATTAATTAGCTTATGTATGAGGTTTTGCTACTTTTACTGCAAATGTAATTCGTGAAGATAAATGTATGTGCATTAGACTTAAAATAAAGTAAATATCAGAATAAGTAAAACACTTATTTTGGTATTTACTTTTTAATAATATATAATTTCAATTTTATAATTTAAATTAGGAGGAGATGATTATATATGACATTACAACAATTAAGATATATAGTTACAGTAGCTGAAACTGGGAATATTACAGAAGCTGCTAGAATTTTGTTTATTTCTCAACCTAGTCTTACAAATTCTATTCGTGAATTAGAAAAACAAATGAATATTAGAATATTTAATCGTACTAATAAAGGAGTATCTATTTCAAATGAAGGGGATTTATTTTTATCTTATGCAAGGCAGATATTAGAACAAACAAGTCTCCTAGAAGAGAAGTTTTTAAATAAAAAGGTACAAAGTTCTAAGTTTTCAGTGTCATGTCAGCATTATTCTTTTGCAGTAAATGCTTTTGTAGATGTAATTCGTGAATTTGGAGGAGATAAATATGATTTTATATTAAGAGAAACGCAGACACATGAAATTATCGAGGATGTTAGTAGGCTAAAAAGTGAAATAGGAATCCTATATACATCATCTAAAAATGAAGAAGTTATTTTTAAATTAATTAAACAAAAGGGATTGAAATTTCAAGAATTATTTATTGTAAAACCTCATGTATTTATATCGTCTAGCCATCCATTAGCTAATATGGGCTCATTGACACTAGAAGATCTTGAAGAATATCCATATCTATCATTTGAGCAGGGGGAGTATAATTCATTTTATTTTTCTGAAGAAATATTAAGTACTCTTGATAGAAATAAAAATATAAAAGTTAGAGATAGGGCTACTCTTTTTAATTTAGTAATTGGTCTTAATGGGTATACAGTTAGCTCAGGGATTATAAGTAAAGAATTGAATGGAGAAAATATAATATCAAAGCCTTTAAAAGTTGATGAGTTTATGAAAGTTGGTACAATAACTCAAAAAGATATGTCACTTAGTAGATATGCTAGTGCATATATAGAATATCTTAAAAGATATATATAAATAAAACATATATT
>CAKVLD010000141.1 GCA_934755305.1 uncultured Clostridium sp.
TGTGTTAAGCACGCCGCCAGCGTTCGTCCTGAGCCAGGATCAAACTCTCAATAAAAAGTTTAATCTTACTCAAAAACTTACTCATAAAAAGAATTGCTGGTTCTTAACTTATTATTCTGTTCAATTTTCAAAGATCATTTTTCGAGAACCTTTTTTGTCATTTCTTGTTTATTGCTCCCGACTACGTTATTTATCTTAACACAACATAACAATTATATATTAATTTACTTAGCAAAATTATTTATATTATAAGTTATTTTCTCTTTTTTTCTTCATTTTTCTTTGTAATACTTATATTGATACACTTGGTTTAGTTGTAGCAAAAAAAAGCTATTTCTACTAATTATACTCTTTTCCTCCTTAACTCATGAAGCACAAATGAAGCACAAATTTTTAATAGCAGTCTATAACCATAACACTCTTAACATTCTCCTTAAGGTAAAAGTAATAATTTATTCAGAGTTTAATAATATATTATGTGCTATAATATTACGAAACTAAAACTATGTTATAAGGAGACTAAAATTTATGAAAAAGAAATCTATTATTAGTAAAATAATTTTATCATTATTATCCATTTCTATTATTACCACATCATTTCCATCAACTATAGCTCATGCAGACTCCTTTAAAGTTGTAACTTTAGGAGCAGACTTATCACAAAGTCAAAAAGACGAAATGCTTAAATACTTTAATGTAACTACAAATGATGCTAATGTATTAGAAATAACTTCTGAAGAAGAATATGATGCTTTAGGCAGCGTTGCTTCTGCTTCACAATTAGGTAATAAATCTATTTCTTCATCTTATGTAGAACCAACTACTTCTGGAGGATTAAATATTACAACAAATAATTTAACTTGGGTCACTGATTCAATGATAAAAAATGCATTAATAACAGCTGGAGTTGAAAATGCAGTAGTAAAAGCTTCTGCACCATTCAAAGTTTCTGGTACTGCTGCTCTTACTGGAATCTTGAAAGGATTTGAAAATAGTAGTGCTGGAACAAAAATTGATGAAGCAAAAAAAGAAGCTGCTAATGAAGAAATAGTAGTTACTGGTGATTTAGGAGACAAAATTGGACAAGATGATGCTACTAATCTTATTAATGATGTAAAGAAAGAAGTAATTAAGGAGCAACCATCTTCCGAAAAAGAATTAAATAAAATAGTAGACAAGTCTGTAAAAGATTATAAAGATCAATTATCTGAAGAAGATATTGCTAACATAAAATCATTAATGACTAAAATAAATGAACTTGACCTTAACTATAGTTCATTAAAAGACCAATTAAACGATGTTACCAATCAATTAAAAGATAAATTATCGAGTGCTGAAGCACAAGGATTCTTTGAAAAAATAGGTAACTTCTTTAAAGATATATGGGACGCTATAAAGAACTTGTTCTCTTCTGATGATAATTCATCTTCAAATACAACACAAAATACTAGTAACAATAATGCAACTGAAAACACTAGTACTTCTAATGATATTAATAACTCTATAGAATCAACTAATACTAAAAATTCTAATAGTACTTCTGAAGAAAAAAACACTTCTTCATCAAATACTAATTCTACAGAAAATACTTCAAATGAAAATAATGTATCTACTGAAGATACTACTTCAAATGAAAACACAAACTCTACAAGTACAGATAATAAATAATTATATGAAAATAAGGTGATGTTAATTAACATCACCTTATTTTCATATAATTCCTACTCTCTTTTTGCTCTTATGCATCTTATATTTACTAATCCAGCAGCTATTAAGCACAATATAATTATACCTACAACTATAAAGTTATCATCTCCAGTTCTTCCACTAATAGAAGAATTCTTTGGAGTTGTAACCTTGTTAATATCACTAGTGTTATTAATACTATTAGTATTATCAGCATCAACTTTTTCACTTAAATCTGCTTTT
The DNA here is from genome assembly GCA_934755305.1 of uncultured Clostridium sp. Classification (GTDB taxonomy): domain Bacteria; phylum Bacillota; class Clostridia; order Clostridiales; family Clostridiaceae; genus Clostridium. Next base: position 1,930 of record CAKVLD010000141.1, read on the forward strand.
ACTGAACCTATAGTAAACTTAGATAAATGACTTACTTTAAAAGTAAATACTCCGCTATTATCAAAATATTCTCCTTCTATTTTCACCCATTTATTTAGTACCTCATCATAACAGTAAGCTAACTTAGTGCCTTTACCTAAAGAATCTCTTTCTTCTTTAGTAAGCTTAATTGATACTTGTATTTTCTCACTATTAAAATCTTTAATTTCTTTTTCATCTGCACTAAATAAACTTAATTCAAACACCTTATTTATAGAATTAATTCCTTCTATATTTTCATCATGTACTTTTTGAACATAAGAGATATCCCCTTCATTCATATTAAGTATAGTTTTAGGAATTACAGTTTGAATCTTAGGTGATACAATGTTAGCACCTCTTGCCTTATCAGTTATCTTAACCTCTATATTATTATCAACACTAGCATTATATAAATTATTTTCCCCTGCTGAATGAACATCATTTATAGTAATAATATGCTTGTCTCCCTCAACTGTTTCAAATGAATTTTGTATAACTTTAAAGCTCTTCTTAACAGTTTTTTACTTATTTCCCACCTTATCTACAGCATATACTTCTAATACATAATCTCCTTCAACATCAATAACTTCACCAGTATACTCTTTACCATTTAATAAACTTGTTACTTTTGCCTCTTCATCATCTAAATTAATTTTGGGGATCACCTTTGAATAATAATTTTCTCCATCAAAGCTATATTCTATCTTATCCATTTGCTTTTCATCACTATTAACTTCAAATTCTCCATAATTACTTTCAGTATCTATTAATTTAATCTCTGGCGCATTTGGAGCTTCTTTGTCTAATACAACTTTTAAATTTTCAGTTGTCTTATTACCAATTGAATCATATAATTCTAGTTCTACTTCATTTAAGCCATTATTTAGATTAATTGTTTTACTAAATTCCTTCTTTAATTCATTTTGCATTGGAAATTTATCCAAGTTTAATACTATATCTCCATTAATTAACAACGTATATCCTTCAAAGTTATCTTTTACGTATCCCTTAAGATCAAACTTATCAGTATTTACATATATATTACCGTCTTCTCTAACAACTGGTGTTTCTAAACTCATTTCAGGATTTATTGAATCATAATAAACCTTATAAGCATAATTACAAACTTGCTTCCCTTTTAGATCTATCGCTTCTATTAATATTTTATTTACTCCTTGTTTTAAAGTAATAGGAACTTCAAAAGTTAAATCATCATTTATTTTAACTTCTTGACCAGCAATCTTAAATAAACTTACATTTTTATTACTTACAAAACCTTTCACAGTAAATACATCATCTTTAGTACTTTTTGAAGAAAGATAATTTGTAGATTCTAAGTTGTCAATACCTACCACAAAATCATTTTTATCAGATTTTACTACATTTATTTTTCTAACTGTTTCATTATTAGCTTCATCATAAATAACTAGCTTAACTGAATTTAATCCTTCATCTAATTCCATCTTAAAACTTCCAGTTCCATAAATTTGATAGTGTAAAGTTTATACACTATTCTTTTTAAAATTTTTCTTTATATATCAAGGTTTCGAAAGTTTTTTGAATAAAAAAACAACGACCCCCTAATTTCATGTTAAAATTGAATCTACAAAAAAACAAAATAACCATGAAAGGATGTCGTTATTGTGGATTCAATTATAACTCATTTAATCTTATATATTCAATACTTACACAAAATTATTTATGATTTAATTTTATTTATTTCTAAAAATATACCTCTTGGGCAGATGTCATTTGATGACTCAAATAGTCCGAAATATCAAAAATTTAAAGTAGACAAACTACCTAAAATAATCAAATTTGAGAAGGTAGATTATCAATTACTCTTAGCATATTACAAGCATAAGTACAACAAAACTATTAAAGCTGTTCAGCGTCGAAATGGAAAGACTATATCTACTAAAATTGTCTGTCCTAAGTGTGGTGCACCTCATGACTATATTTACGATAACAATGGTGGTAATGGTCAATATCAATGTAAAGTTTGTGGTCTTACCTTCAAAGAAAAGAACTTTGCCACCACTCCTATAGTTTTTAAATGTCCTTACTGTGAGACTACATTAACTGAGAAAAAGCAACGTAAACACTTTAAAGTACATAAATGTACTAACCCTAAATGCTCTTATTACTTAAGAAACTTAAAAAAGTTACCTAAAACATTAAATGATGCTGATAAATACAAGTATAAACTTCACTATGTCTACAGAGAATTTAATATAAATTTCTTTAAGGTTAATTTGTATTCAGTTTCAAAAAGAGCAACTACATTAAACTTTAAAAAATTTAATCCTCATATTATGGGACTTGCATTAACTTATCACGTTAATTTAAAGCTATCTACTCGTCAAACTGTACATGCTTTTAAAGAAGTACATGGAATAGATATATCACATACTATGGTTTCTAACTATGCTTTAACAGCAGCTGCTGTTATTAAACCTTTTGTAGATACTTTTGATTACAAACCATCTAAAATTCTTTCTGCTGATGAAACTTATATAAAAGTTAAAGGAGCCAAGTATTATATTTGGATTGTAATGGACGCTTGTAAAAAGTCTATATTAGG
>CAKVLD010000142.1 GCA_934755305.1 uncultured Clostridium sp.
TATTAGGATTGGGTAAAGGATGTTAATCCAAATTTTATAAATGAGAATTATGATTTAGAAGCAGCTTATAATAATTTACCATATGATGAAATGCAAAGATGGAAGTTTGCAGTAAATAGACCTACAAAAAAAGAGCAAGATTATTATCTAGACTATAACGTAGATGGATATTTCCCATTCCATACAGGATCTGTAGCTCCATTATAGGGTACTGAAGATTATATATTCTTAAAGAAAGGTAAAGTAGAAAATAATCCAGAATTAAAAGGAGAATTAGATTATTATAATAATTCTGGTGATTTTAAAAAGAATTACAAACTTTCTTATGAAGGAAATCGTTATTATTACAGAAAGCAAAAACCATATATAAAATAGGAAACTCCACAACATAAAAATGGAGGTTCTATAAACAATGAAACATTTATAGAATTAGTTAGTCCTTTGGAATTACCACAACATAAAAATGGAGGTTCTATAACAGAGTTAAAAATAGAATCACTTATAGAATTAATTGATCCAAATACTATTCCAGAATTTTAGAATGGAGGTTCTATTAATGTTATACCAGATGGAGCTTTGCATGCTAGAAAACATAATATGGATTTAGAAGGAATTACCAAAAAAGGAATACCTGTTGTAAGTGAAAAAGATGATGGGAAAATAGAATAGTAGGCAGAGATAGAATTAAATGAAATAATCCTAAGACTAGAAGTTACTTAGAAACTAGAAGAGCTTGAAAAGAAGTATTACGATGATTAGACTTCTTAGAAAGAAAAAGAAGAAGCTGCTTTAGAAGCTGGTAAATTACTAGTTTATGAAATTCTGGAAAATACTTAGGACAATACTAATTTGATAAAAGAAACTAAAATATGATAAACAAATATTCTTTAGGAGGATAGTTATTAAGAAATGTTCTTAGAGGAATTACTAAAGGAGAACTTAGTTATAAGGGTATTAATGGTGTTGCAAATTCTTTTAGTAAAAGAGTTCCAGAGCTTAAAAATTTATTAAATAAACTAGCTAGTAGTACTAAAAATTCGACTAAGTTAGGAGAAGACGAAAGTAAAAGATTGATTGAATTAATTAATCAACATAGAGGCAATTTTAGAAGCCTAGATAAAATAATACCAGAAAGACTTCGTAAAACATATCCTATAGTACCTGTTCAAGCTTCTGGAAAAGCTAAGGAAAAGACAGCTTAGCAAGTTGAAAAAGAATTAACTAGTTCTATTGAATAGGGAGTATTAGGGACTCCAAAAAGAGGTCACTATCTTTCAAAAGGAACTTTAACATACTCTGTTGCGCCTGAACTTAGGAGTACTTTAAGACGCGGAAGTAGAGCTGCTAGATTATCTACTCCAACATCTCCAGTAGTAACAGAAACAGCTACTCCTGCTTCCTCTGTAGTAGCAGTTGCTCCTACTGTAGAATAGAAAAATCTAACATTAAAATCTATATGGGACGGTACTAAAAATTGGATGAATAATCATCTTGGGTTGACTATAGGTATACCAGCAGTTGGTTTAGGCACGGGCCCTGGAAGATGGGTTTTAGGAAATGCTTTTAAAGCGACACAATCAAGTCCTGATTCTTGGTTTGAAGATAATTCAACTACTAATTCAAATAGTGAATCTTCTGATTTTATTGTAATAAATGGGGAAAAAATACCTATTAAACGATCACCAGATGGATATTTTGTTCCTGTAGATACTTCTTTAAAAGATACACAGCAAAGCTCCGGATCAACCGATGATATTGACAGCATAATAAATGAAATAAATAGTGATACGCAAACTTAGCAACAAATTGCATCACAAGCTGAAAATCAAGAAACTGATTAGATGCCACAATATACTCAATAGGATATTAATGATTTATTTGCAACTGATCAATGGTAATAAAAATAGGTACTAAAGAATATAAAGTACAAGAAGCTAAAACAGAAGAAGAAAGACAGAAGGGTCTTTAGGGTATAAAATCATTACCAAAAGACGAAGGAATGCTATTTTATTTTGATCCAGATGATGAAATTTCTATGTGGATGAATAAAACATACATACCTCTTGATATTATTTTTATAAATGAGGAGCAAGAAGTTACAAAAGTTTATCATGGGAAACCAGAAGATAAAACATTAATATCATCTCCTAAAACAGCATATGTGTTAGAGGTAAATCAAGGATCCGGTATAAAAGTTGGTGATGAATTAGATTTTGATGAAAATTCAGATCCAGTTATGAAAGTTTTAGCTCCAGATGGTAGTACTTAGATGGAATTATGGGGTGGTGAACGTATAATTAGTAGACGTGAAACTAAAATACTTATAAAAAAAGCTAAGTTAGCATAGTCAGTAAAAGATACTCCTAAATTTGATAATAAATGTATATCAGTTGGAAAATATATTTTTAAAGTAATCAAAGGGCAAGATACACGTCCTGCTGAATATGTGAAATCAAATAATTCTTAATATAATTTATTAGCTTTGGTTATTAAAAAAATATATTATATATTTACATATAATATTGTTTAACTTAATTATATATAATTATGAATATTACTTATAGAAATGGTAAACGTGCTCCTAAAAAATTTCAACAAGGAGGAGCTGTTGAAACTCCTGCTGAAGGAGAATCTATGCCTGAAGAAGGTATGCAAGAAGGTACACAAGAAGGAGAACCTATGCCTGAAGAAGGTGCACCAGAAGAAGGTGGTGAACAAGATCCAATGATGCAATTAGCTCAAATATTTGCTCAGGGATTACAAAATCAAGATTGTCAAATGCTTATGCAAGGTGCTCAAATGTTTTTGCAACTTTTGCAACAATCACAAGGTGAAGGTCAACCTCAAGAGCAACAAGGTGAGCCTGTTTTCCGTAGAGGTGGCCGGTTGGCTTATAGAATTAGAAAATAATTACTCAATTAAGAGGAAGTGGAGATAATCAACTCCTCTTCCTCTTTTTTCTTTATATAATATGTCACAAGTAACTAATAATCAAAAAGAACAGACAACTCCTAGTCTATATAGTTTTTATGGCAAGCAATATGATTATAATGATTTAGCACAAGCTGCTGATCAAGGATTAAATGAATATCTTGCTACTTTAAAAAGAGGAGAAAAGGACTCTGAAGAATTTTAGAATGCTTATTCTAATATAATGTCAGGAATAAAAGATGGCAGTATTACTTTTGATAACGGTCATTTTCATGATTCTAAAGGACGTTATACTAATGCTGAAAAGAAAAATAAAGATTATTATGGCTTAATAGCTAATTATATTTATAATAAGATGGGAAAGTCTAATGCATATGAAGCTCCAAAAGATACATCTAAAATTGATTGGGATAATAATAGTGTAAAAACAGCTTTAATGAGATAGCTGTTTAATAGTGATACCGGAAATATAAAAGATTTTCTTGAACTTGATGAAGAAAAAAACGGAGTTCGAGGTATTGCAAAAAGATCTGCATATTTAGCAGATGCTTTATAGGCTGTGGCAAACAATTGGGATAATACCTTTTCTGGGTATCAAGATAATGACAAATCTAAATATGTTACTTTATTAACAAATGCTGCAACAGCTTTAAGAGATGGAAAAATTGATCCAGGCGATTATTTAGCTTTAAGTAAAGCTGTAGGAGGAATGGATTTTAGAAGTATGATGTATACTGGTGAACCTCAAACGCCTGTAATTCAATCTGCTACTCCACAAGCAGTTTAGTCAACTGCATAGCAAGCTCCATTAAAAACGAAGCATACATCTTTAAATGATAATTCTTATAATACACAAATGTTAAGTAGAATATCATCTGTTATGTCAAGAGTTCCTACTAATGGATTAATTAATATATTAAGAAATAGTTTTTATAATAGATCTTATAAATTTGGTAACGATAGAAGAATTGCTAAGCTATTCGGGACTTCTAATATTAGTAGTAAAGCTGGTGTAACTGCTACATTATATGCTATGCAATCACAAGGAATGCTTCGTAGATTAGCTGGAGATAATGATAATCTATTTTATATTAGAGGATTGAATACTAAAAAAGGAACAGGATGGATTTGGGATAAACTCAATAATACTGTTACTGAAATGCCTCTTGATGAAATTAAACTTGATAAAACTCCAACTATAAATAAATAGGGTGGTGTTTTAAAAATGTAGCATGGAGGTACTTCTCCACAATAGCCATTTTATACAGGTCTAGTTGATTTTGACCAAAATAAATATCAAAGAAAATGGGGATCGTAGCAATATGGAATGGATGCCAGTGGAAATTTTTTGAATACCCCTTTTACTACAGGTGGAGCTGGATATAATAAGAATAAATATACTACTGATCCTAAATATAGAGATTTCTCTCAAACAGGAAAAGATGCAGCCTTAGCAATTGAAAATTCTTAGAATTATTAGAACCAAACTGCTAGAATTTTATCTGATTACGATATTTGGAATAATGCATAGAATAAGAGTTCTTTTAATGATGAAAATAATTTATTTTTAAGATATAC
>CAKVLD010000143.1 GCA_934755305.1 uncultured Clostridium sp.
AAAACTTATTCGCTACCAAGGTAGTAAAAAAATTAATGATTATGTGAATGATATAATTAAAGCATATAAGAATATACTTTTGAAATTTAATGAATTAGGAACAGAATGGATTCAGTTTGATGAGCCAATACTTGTAACTGATTTATCAAATGAAGAAATAGAATTATTTAAATTAATATATAAAGAAATTCTAGAATGTAAGAATAAGACTAAAGTTTTATTACAGACATACTTTGGAGATATCAGAGATTGTTATGCAGATGTCATCAATATGGAGTTTGATGGAATTGGTTTAGACTTTAGAGAAGGTAAAAAAACTAAGGAGTTGGTTGAAAGTTTTGGATTTCCTAAAAATAAAGTTTTATTTGCTGGATTACTAAATGGGAAAAATATATGGAAATGTAATTATGGAAAAATTCTTAGTGAAATAGAGTTATTGAAAGGGTATGCAGAAAATATTGTTTTATCAACATCCTGTTCATTATTACATGTACCATATAGTCTTGAAAATGAAGGAAATTTAAAAGAAGATGTAAAAGAATATTTTTCATTTGCTTTAGAAAAACTTAAAGAACTAAAAGAAATTACTATATTAACTGAAAGTCTTGATTATAAAAATAAAGAAGAATTTATAAAAAATAAAATTATATTTGATAAAAAAAGACTTTATCAAAATTCTGAAGTCAGAAATCAAGTTAAAAATCTTTCTGAAAGTGACTTTATTAGAACTATGGAACGTTCAGAAAGAAATAAAATTCAAAAAAATATTTTTAATTTACCAATACTTCCGACCACTACAATAGGATCTTTTCCTCAAACTTTAGATGTTAAAAAGAATCGTACTAGATATAAAAAAGGGGAAATTAATAAAGAGGAATATGATAAAGAAATATACGCTTTTATTAAGGAATGTATTGCAAAGCAAGAACAGATTGGCCTTGATGTTTTAGTACATGGTGAATATGAAAGAAATGATATGGTTGAATTCTTTGGAGAAAATCTTGAAGGATATGTATTTACAGAAAAAGCCTGGGTGCAATCTTATGGGACAAGATGTGTAAAGCCACCAATTATATTTGGTGATGTAAATAGATCTAATTCTATAACTGTAGAATACTCTTCTTATGCTCAAAGTTTAACAGAAAAACCAGTAAAGGGTATGTTAACAGGTCCGGTTACAATTTTAAATTGGTCATTTCCAAGAGAAGATATTACTTTAAAAGAAATGGCGTATCAAATTGCTATTGCTATACGTAAAGAAGTTCTTGATTTAGAGAAAGCAGGAATTCGTATAATACAAATAGATGAAGCAGCTCTTAAGGAGAAACTACCACTAAGAAAGAGTGATTGGTATAGTGAATATCTTGATTGGGCAATTCCTGCATTTCGTTTATGTCATAGTAGCGTTAAAGCAGAAACACAAATACACACACATATGTGTTATAGTGAATTCAATGATATTATAAAAGATATTGATAATATGGATGCAGATGTAATTACATTTGAATCTGCTCGTTCTAGACTAACTATATTAGATGCAATTAAAGATTCTAATTTTAAAACAGAAGTAGGTCCAGGAGTGTATGATATTCATTCACCAAGAGTTCCTTCTGTAGATGAAATTGTAATAGCATTAAAAGAAATTCTTGTTAAGATAGATAAAAATCAATTATGGGTAAATCCTGATTGTGGTCTTAAGACTCGAGGTATAGAAGAAACTAATGCTAGTTTAAAAAATATGGTTGAAGCTGCAAAAATTATAAGAAGTATAATATAAAAATTCATATTAATAATGTGGAATTTTTTGAGTCTATTTAATAAGATCTAAAATATAGTAAGTTAATTTTCTATAAGAGAAAGAAGGCTTGAAGTCTTTTTGTATACAAATTTAAAGGGGGTATGTACTAATTTTTAGTGTAACAGCCCCTTTATTTAGTTTCTTGATAATAATAATTAAATCTATTATTATTATACTTAAGTTTAAGGTGGTGTTTAAATATGAAAGAAAATTACCATAATAAAATGTTGATACAAATTAGTGAAATTATAGATTCTTTTGAAAAACCAAGGTTACTATTACATAGCTGTTGTGCACCTTGTAGCTCATATGTTATTGAATTTTTATCTAAATATTTTGATATAGAAGTATTTTTCTTTAATCCTAATATTTATCCCAAAAATGAATACATAAAAAGATTAAATGAACAAATTAAACTTATAAAGGCAATGGGATTTGATTATAACGTAATAGGAACAGGTTATGAAAGTTATTTATTTTATGATGCTGTTAAAGGCTATGAAAAAATGGGCGAAGGTAGTGAAAGATGCGAACATTGTTTTAGAATTAGGTTAGATAAAGCTGCTCAATACGCTAAATCAAATGGATTTGATTATTTTACCACAACATTAACAATAAGTCCTATGAAAAATGCAGAGATAATAAATAATATTGGATTAGAATTAGCACATAAATATAATATTAAATTTCTTAATTCTGACTTTAAGAAAAATAATGGATATAAACGTTCTGTAGAATTATCAAGAAAATATAATTTATATCGTCAGAATTATTGTGGATGCATTTTTTCACAACAAGAACATGTTAATAAAATAAACTAAAAAATAGTGAATGAATGTAATTTAACAAATATAAATAAGAATAATCAGGAGTAAAGTAATGAGTAATATTATAACAAAAGTTGGCTTAGGTGGAATTGCAGCCGAGGTTGGAATAGAAGAAAATGACAAACTATTAACTATTAATGGAAATGAAATAAATGATATTATAGATTATAAATTTTTATCTGCTGATGAAGAAATTGTATTAGAAATAGAAAAATCCAATGGTGAAATCTGGGAAATAGAAGTCGAAAAGGAATTCGGTGAAGATTTAGGAATAGAATTTGGTGGCGGAATAATGGATAAGGCAAAAAGCTGTAGTAATAAATGTATATTTTGCTTTATAGATCAACTTCCAAAAGGAATGAGAGAATCCTTATATTTTAAGGATGATGATTCTAGATTATCATTTTTACAAGGTAATTTTGTAACATTAACTAATATGAAAGAATGCGATATTGATAGAATAATAAAATATAATATAAGTCCAATAAATATTTCTGTACATACAACAAATCCTGAGCTTAGAGTTGAAATGCTTAATAATAGATTTGCAGGAAAAATTTTTGATATTATGAAGAGACTAGCTGAAGCAGGTATAAATATGAATGCTCAAATAGTTTCAGTTCCAGGAGTAAATAATGGTGAAGAACTTAAGAAGACAATTAAAGACTTATATACATTATATCCACAAGTTTCAGATGTTGCAGTAGTGCCAATAGGAATAACTAAATTTAGACATGGGCTTAAACATGTTGAAACTTATACAAAACAACAATCCATAGAAGAAATAGAGAAAGTTAAAGAACTACAAGACATATACATGAAAGAAATAGGAAAACCATTTGTGAGATTATCTGATGAATTTTATTTAGTTGCAGGTAAAGAAATACCAGATGAAGAATTCTATGATGATTATCATCAAATAGAGGATGGTATAGGGATGGTTAGATGTTTTAGAGATGCAATAGATAATACTTTAAAGGATTTAGATGAAAATATGAAAGGAAGTTTTTCTATTGTTACAGGAACATTAGCTTATCCTGAACTTTTAGAAGCAAGTCTTAAAATTAAAAATAAGAATCCTAATATACAATTGGATGTTTATGGAATAATAAATAATTATTTTGGAAAGACAATTACTGTTGCAGGACTTTTGACTGGAACAGATATAATAGATCAAATGAAAGGAATAATAAATAGTAAATATTTAATTATGTCTAACAATATGTTTAGAAAAGGATACGAACTAGCAGATTCATATGAACAAATCATGTTAGATGATACTAAAATTAAAGATATTGAAGAAGCTTTAGATGTGAAAGTAATAGTAGTTGATTATACAGGAGAAGATTTAATAGAAAAAATTAACGAATATAAAGATATATAAAAAATAGGCTGTAATAAATTAAAGATGAGTTATAATTGAGATAGAAGTGAGAACAAATAATTTAAATAAGGTTAAAAGAATTATTGATTTTTGGATTCTATTTGCACTAGCTGTAATATTGGTACGAAGATTAATCGTTTCTAGATTCACTTTTAGTATATGTATAGATAATTTTCTTCAAGAATTATTTATTGGAATTATAAGTTCAATAGTTGTTGGAATTTTTATTGGGATAAACAAGTGGAAAAAAGAGTTAAAATATTTAATTAGTGAATGGAGTATACCCGATTTGATAGACACATAGAAAATACGTATAATAAAAATTAAGAAGGATATGTTTATTATATGGGAAACAAAAGAAGATTTACTAAAGAATATAAAGAAGAAATAATAAAGTTAGTTACAGAAC
>CAKVLD010000144.1 GCA_934755305.1 uncultured Clostridium sp.
AATATGATTTCATCATTACACCTCCTTGAAAAAAATAATAACACAACAGGTAATAAAATTACAACTTTTTTATAAAATAATATTGACACCGGTAATATAAAGGGAGTATATTAGTTATATAAGGTAACTAAATTACCGGTACGGAGGGGTTTTATGAATTTAAAGTTAAAGAGAATTAGTATGGGGTTAACTCAAGAACAATTAAGAAAAAGAGCTAAGGTTGGATTAAATACAATTGTTGCATTAGAAAAAGGAAAAATAGACGGTGTTAGAGTGGGAACTCTTAAAAAGATTGCTGATGCTTTAAATACAACAGTTGTAGAATTATTTTTCAATAAATAAGTGAAATAGCAGGAGGATATATATGTTACAGGATAAGATGAATAGATATGAAGAGTTATGGAAGCAAAAAACTTGTAGTGCTAAGGAGTTTTCTAAAATAATGGGAGTTAGCGAACATAAAGCAAGACAATTAATGAGGATGGAAGGTTTCCCAGTAATAACTATAGGAAGAAATAAGCGTGTTTTACTAAGCAAAGTAGATGAATTCCTAGAAGGTTTAATTGGAGCTGTTTTATAGGATAAGATGATAGCACTTATAGAAAATAGGTGCTATTTCCCCTTTTAAGATAAGTTAGGGGATTTAAAAAAGATATAAGGTATTTGTAGAAACATTAGGGTCATATTTCATTCTAATGGCAATCAAGATTGGGACTTTTTTCAGAAAAATGGTTGATATTGAAATAGATTTTGTTAACGAAATAGCTGAAAATGGACAACAATAGGAGTTCCTATAATAGATAATGTTAAAGATGCTTTTGCACATAATATACCACAAATAACAACATTTTTTAGTGGATTTGTAAGTGATGTTAGTAACTTATGGAATAACAACTTAAAACCTTGTTATGAGGCTATAGGAAACTTTATAAGTAATGTATTGGCTCCAGTATTTGAATATGTATTTAATAATAGAATAGTGCCAGCTATAGAAAGAGCTTTCCACTTAATAGCAGGATTATGGAATAATTCTTTAAAACCTATATTAACAGGAATAATTGATTTTATTAATGGTGTATTTAGTGGGAGTTGGAGCAAGGCTTGGAGTGGTATAGTTGACATATTAGGTGGAATATTTGGTGGAATAGTTGAAGTAGTTAAAGTACCTATAAATGCAGTAATAGGATTAATAAATCCAGCTATTAGTGGACTTAATAGTATTTCAGTTAATATACCGGATTGGGTTCCAGGAGTAGGTGGAAAAACCTTTGGTGTAAATATACCGGAAATGTCTTATCTTGAAAACGGTGGTATTTTAACAGAGCCTACACTAATTGGATATGGAGTTATGGCAGGAGAGAAGAATAAAGGAAGAAATGGACAGGCTGAAGCAGTAATTCCTTTAGATACATTATGGAATCAGATTTCTAATTTTGGAAATAACATTGCTGCAGGATCATATACAAAGAGTATTCCTGTACTGGAAAAGATATTGAAAGCAATTGAGGATAAAGATATCGGAAATAATACCTATATTGAGTTTAAAGGTAATAATTTTGATGCTAGAGAAACAAAAGAAACTTTAAGTCAAATAAGGTTTGCTGCCAATTTTTAATAGAAAAAATAGATAGTATAGTTTGTGGTCCGCCATGTGACTATACTATCAAAATAGATTGTTTACAGAAAATTAACAAAAAAAGTCTAATTTAAGGGAATAAAAAAAGTTTTTGTAGGTATATGTATAAATAATGTCGGGCGATTGTCGGCTAATATGCAAGGGGGTATATAGTATGGGGAATTTTAATATTGTAGGAGATACAGAACTTAGAGAAAAGAAAATAACGATTAGAGTTACTAAAACTGAAAAAGAATTTTTGGAATGTTATGCAAAAATAAAAGGTTTTAGAACTATATCAGATTGTATAAGATATTTGATAAGAAATGAGAAAGCTTTTCTAGATGGATTCGCTGAGTTTGATGGATATAAAGATATAGTAGATTACATAAATCATTTAGAAGCAGAAGAAATTGCGAGGGGATTAAAGGAAAGAAATAATAACATAAAATAGAGGGTGGTGGAATTTTGAAAGTAGAAGACATAAACTTAAAAGAACTTATAGAAAATGAAACAGGATTAAAATTTAATAGAGAAAATAAAATACATTGCCCTCTACCAGGGCATAATGAAAAGACAGCATCTTTTTCATATGATAAAAAAAGAAAAAAATTCCGCTGTTTCGGATGTGGCATAGGAGGAAATGCAATTGACTTCATAAAGGAAACCAAAGGACTTAATTATTCTGAAGCTTGTAAGTATTTAGGGGTAGAATTGAATGAAGAATATAGGAAAAAAGAGTTAAGAAGAGAGAAAATAAAGGACTATGCAATTAAGCAAACAGAAAAAGGTGGGTGCAGAGAAGGTGCTGAAATAACGGCTATTTATGATTTTACAGATGAGTTTAATAATTATAAATATTCAAAGATAAAATTTGTAAGCAGTGATGGTAATAAAGTGACACCATATTGCCATATTGAAAATAATTCTGTTGTTAATAATAGGTTTGGAGAGGAAGTTCCATATAACCTTTATAAGCTTAAACAGGCGCTTAATGATGAAAAAGATATATTTATCGTTGAAGGTGAAAAGGACGTGGATACAATGTCTTATTTGGGATATACAGCTACTTCATATAAGAATGTTAAAGAGGAAAAGTATTATGAATTGTTGGAAGGTGCTAGAATTAATATAATCCCAGACAATGATAAGGCCGGAGAAAATTATTTAAAGGAAATAAAGAATAAAACATTTAGATATGCAAAGAGCTTTAAAGTTATAAAACTGCCTAATATTGATGAAATAGAAAAAGGTGATATAACTGATTGGATAAATGCTGGACATACTAGGGAAGAGTTAAAGGAGTGTATATATAATACTTTAGATTTGAAAAATAAAAATACTCTTCAGCAAGATCATATAGGTATATATAAATATATAATTCCTAGAAGAAAAGATATGGAAGCATATAATAAGTATATTAGTAATTTTAATATAAAGTATGCAAAAATAGTTGATGTAGTTGATGGTGATGGAGATGTTATTGAAGTATGTTTTCTAACTCCAAATGGTAAAGAGGTAATTAAAAGGGGGAGTGTAACTGTATTTGATGATGTAAGAAGTTTCAAAGCATTTTTGGGCTCAATGGATTTAACTTTTAAGGGGAAAATAGATGATTTAACTGAATTAAAAGAATGGATTAATAGATATTTTGTTACAGATAAAATAACTCTATATAAAGGTAATACATTTACTGATAAAGGATTAGTAACTAATGATGGATTAATTACACCAAATGGAACAAATAAGAAAATAAAAGCAGATAGTGATAAGAAAATAATATTTTCAAATATAGATCCTATAGAAAGTGAAGAATTACAAGAATTATTGCAGCACTTATTAAATGTTCAATCTAAGCAATATATATATTCTATAATTGGTACTGTTATACATGGAATGATGGGATATATAGCTGAAAGAAATAACATAACCAATACAATGTTGTTTTTAGTTGGAGAAAGTGGAAGTGGTAAAACTGCAATACTAAAGAATGTTATAAAGCCTTTATTAGGTTACAGTGAAAATAATCCAGCTATAGACATAACAAGTACAACTAAGTTCCCTATGATAAAAGCGTTATCAGAGAGCAACTATCCGGTTCTATTTGAAGAGTACAAGCCTTCTCATATGCAGCAGCATAAAATAACTGATTTTTCAAATTTAATAAGGAATCTCTATGAAAGAAATTCTGATGAAAGAGGTCAGAAAAACCAAACAGTAAAGCAAAATGTATTAAGAGCTCCATTAATAATGACCGGTGAAGAAAGTTTTCCTAATAAAGATAAATCTACTATAGAAAAAGTAATGATTACTTATTTATCAAAAGGTGAAAGACCAGAAGGAAGCGATAAGGATTTAAGGTGGTTAGAAAAAAATAAAGATATTACTTATAAATTAGGTAGAGCCATAGTAAATAAACTAATAATATTATCAGATGAAGAATATATATACAAAAGAGGTTTATTTGAGGAGATAGGACGACATGGAAAATTAAAAGATAGACCATTAGAGTTATTCATTAATGCTTGTACAGGTATGGAAGTGTTAAATGAAATTTGTGGAAGTATAATAGGAGAAGACTTTATAGCTATTGATTATTCTGACGATATTCTTAAAAATGTAATAGAGGAGAATGTTGGAAATGATGAAGATGGTCCTTCAAGTATTATAGTAGAGATGTTAAGATG
>CAKVLD010000145.1 GCA_934755305.1 uncultured Clostridium sp.
AATTAATTACTCTTACACTCTCATTTTGTGCTACTTCATCTTTATATAAGTACTGACCAACCTCTAATATATGGTTCATTCTATCCATTGAAAAATTATTTCTTAAATTGGACCTAATCATTCTAAAATAATCTTTAGTCCATTGACTTTTATTTTTCGTTTCTCCACTTTTAGCAATATGTTCTTCCCATAACTTATCACTTAATTTACTTTTGTTTATATAATTTAATACATCATTCAATTCTCTATTCCTATTTCCTGGATTTTTAGTAATATAAGAGCTTATAGCTGCTCTTACATTACTAATATTTCCTGATTCTACCGCTACCTTTAAAAAATCTAATGGTTCAAAACTCATAATATAATCTCCTTCTAAATCTCTAAAATTTTTCCTAATCTTATATCTAACTCATTAATAAAATCTCTTTTTTCTTTCTCTCTTTCAATAACTTGTGTTAGAGCTTCTTCACTTTCAGAAATCTCACTTAATTTTTCTACCTCTTGAAGTAATAACTCTTCCATCTTATAAGCTTCTTGAAGTAAAGACTCCCTTAAATTATACAAACTATCGTTTATATAATTCTTTGCATGATTAGTCACTTCATATATCAAATTTGTTATAGGGCTTATACACTCCTCAGCTAATCCATCAGAATCTATATACTCTTCTTCAATATAATCTATTTCATAATAATATTTATTCCCAGCCCATCTTTTAGGATTAAATATACTTCTTTTCTTCTTTATTTCATACTCTACCGTTTCACTTTTTGTATTACTATCTATTAAATTTTCTACATCAATAACATTGTCAGACATAAATTCAATTATGTTACAGCCAATAGAACTATCCATTCCTACATCTGTTAAACTTGAAATATATCCTTTATACTGTTCCACAAACTTATTAACATATTCTACTCTAACGCCTCTAATTGTACTTTCAATTTCTGTAAGTAAATCAGCTTTTAAGCTTTCTACATCTATTTTTAATCTTTTTAATAACACCCTAGCTTCATTTATATCTAGTTTACCACCATATCCAATTCTTTCTCTCATATCATCTAATTGCTCTAAACATCTAATCTCTACCTTGCTTATTTTATTTTCATAAAGCTCTTCTCCATTATAATTCTCCAAATCATCTTTTAATGCTTCTAACTTATCTCCCTTTTGAATCTCATTATGAATTTTATTCATTAATTCATGTAATTTAAGTCTTTCTTCTTCATTATTTCTTATTTTCTCTTCAATTTTTTTAATATTTACATTATTATTAATAATTCTTCTTACAGCTTCCACAGATGTTGTAATTTTTAATGTTTCTGCATATTTTTCCAAATACTCACTTATAGCTTTCTCTACATATGGTATTCCAGAATGATATAGTGCTTCTCCAATCTCATCTCCATCTTTCTTTAATTTATTAATAGTTCTACTAATATCCTCTTTAGTACTATCACTTAAAGAAGCACATACTAATGAATGATAAAATTCCTCATCAATAAACAAGCCAAGTTTATACTGTAATTCTCTTTTTTCACTTCTAGTCAATGGCATACCATTTATATCTTTTCTAATTAACTTTGCTAAAGATGCTGAAGTAAGAAATAAGTTAGGATTTTCTATGCCATGTTTTAACAAGTATGATTTTGTATTATTTATTATTTTATTGATATCATCATCATCTGGATTAAATTGGTCAAATTTATTAATTACAAAAATAAATCTATCCTTTGATTGCTTTCCACCTTCTTTCATTACATTAGCTATTGTACCTAATAAATGATTATCATCATTTGTATTTAGTTGTGTTGCATTCATTATATATAATATTAGCGGATTTCCCTCATATCCCTTAATCACTTTATATGTATGTTCTTTATGTGACTCATCTTGAGAATTGTTAGGTCCTGGGGTATCTATTAGTGTAAGATTCATGTTATCTGTATTTATGTATGGAATATTACATTCTATTTCTATGGTACTAATATTACTATCTTCATTAATATATGTTAAATCTTCAACAGTAGCATTACTTATTTCTTTTACCAACACATTATCTGCATCAAAAGCTTTTACACTGACCTCTTTACTTCCATTTACATTCTTTATTCTTGATATTTTAGCAGTACAAGCTTCATTTTTTGCCGGCATTAAATCTCTACCTAACATTGAATTTATTAGAGTTGACTTTCCAGAGCTCATAGTTGCAACAACTGCTATTTCAAGTTCAGAATTCATTGCTTTTTCAAAGTTTTTTAATATTCCTTCTTTATTTATCCCTTCAATATGTGTTTCCTCTACATATCTAATAAGATCATTTATTTCTCCAAACTTATTTTCTTTTTCTTTACAAGGTATATATGATAAATCAACTTTTATATTATCCTGTTTTAAAAGTATCTCTTTAACATCATTGTAATCTAAAATAGTTCCATAAAAGCTTAAATCAAAGTTATTGCTATTTGTTTCATTAACTAACAACTCTGGTAACTTATCTACCCAAAGCTGTAGCCTTTCATTTTTATATTTATATAACTCACTATTTTCTGCAACTTCAATTTCATTTACATATACATTTGTTTCTACTAAATAAGGATTATATTTTAATAACACCTTTATCTTATTTATATCTTGGCAATCTAATACTTCATTATTTTTACTCATGGTAAGCCCTCCTTAATTGTTTTACTCATATATTCAATAAATATTTTTCTAAAACTACTATTCCAGACTTCATTAGCAATTCTTTATTTATTGTTTTATCCTTAAATCTCTCTTTACCAATATTTTTAACTATATTTTGATAGTTATATAAGCTATTATTACATTCTAAAAACATTGATTTATACATTTTAAATTTTCTTTCTTCAATTTTACTTAAAGCTTCATACTTGTCCTTTTTTATAATCTTAGCTAAGTCTGCTGATATAGATACTAATTTAACTTCATCTATCCCTATTTTTTTTATGTATTTAATAGCATTATTATAAATATCTTCAATAGATTCTATTTCTTCATCAATCTGATCCATTTTATTTAATACAAACACTATTTTTTTCTGTCTGTTTTTATCTAAATATTGCTTTATCTTAGTTAATAAAACTAAATCATCATTTATCCCTAATTGAGTGGCATTTAATATGTACAAGATTACATCAAACTGTCCACTTTCTAAAAAATCTAATGTAATATTCATATGATTTTCATCTTGAGAATTGTTAGTTCCAGGGGTATCAATTATTTCTATTGAGTTATTGTATTTATATATGGATTTTATTGGCCCAGTTAACATAATACTGTTATATTCTTGGTTAGAATTAATTTCAGCTAAGCTTTCTTTAGTAACATTATTAAATTCTACTTCTTTTTCCCCATATGCTATTGCTTTTATATGCCTTAATCTATTATTTTGAATATATCTTATTACTTTTGCAGTACAAGCATCATTCCTTGATGGAAGTAAATCCCTACCTATTAAAGCATTTATTAATGTAGATTTTCCAGAACTCATAGTTGAAACTACTAAAATTCTATTTAACTTATTATGTTTCTTTTTATAATTTAACGTTTTTTTGTTATTTTTCATTTGATTTTTTTTATTAATATTCATATACTCCTACTTTTTTAAAAACTCCATTATTTTTTCGTAAATATAATAAATAATTCATTATTATTAAACTTTCAAGTTAAATATATCATTTCAACAAACAAATTTATGTCGAATTCAACCGTCGAATTTTACCTAGGAATATTTTTTTTCAATTTCCTAAATAATAATAGTAAATTTAATTATTTTTTGTATTTATGATATTTTTAAGTTGAATTTTTTAATTAATTTAATATCAATTTAAACAATATATATGACAAGCAATCTTTTTTCTTGTATTTTCATAAGTAATTACTAACACTTCAAATAAATTTCTAACTATAAATTTAATGATTTTAAAAAATTATCAAGTAATAAATTTTATATAAATTATAAAATAAAACCTGTGTTGTAGTTTATTGTTGCCTACAACATAGGTTTTATAATTATCTGACTAAGATTTATATGAATACGTAATATTCTCTCTCCTCATAAAAAACAGATTAACTATTGTTAGAATAGTATTTATTTAATTTACCTTAGTTTCATACCTTTTATCATTATATTGAAAATATAATTTATAATCATCAATATATAATCCTAGCAATTCACCATCTTCACTAAATCCGCCCTCTCCATTTTCAATGTTATTTATATTAT
>CAKVLD010000146.1 GCA_934755305.1 uncultured Clostridium sp.
AATATTCTACAGTTGTTCTAAAGAATTTCCAATGAATCGGTTCTTCTTGAAAAGAGAATTGAGATCTAGATACTTTTTGAACTTTACCAAACTTTCTCAAAAACGAGAAAATATTATTATTCATTGGAAAGTTAATAGACCTAGAAAATTGTAAAAGTTCATTATAAGTAAATGAATTTTTAGCAAATTTATAAGAATTAAACGCAGAAGCAATTGATTTGTAAGCTTTCTCTGAAAAATTGAGTTGTCGCATTTTTTAATGTTCTTTAATTTTAAAATATATAGCATGACCTTTAAGAACGTGTTGGAACGCCATCTTTCGGCACTTCTTTTTTGTTCTTGTACATATCATATACCAATTTTTACCTATTAATTTATAAAAGGTAATTTTGTATTTCTTTTTAATCATTTTTAAAAACGAAATATTTTAGATTTTAATTTGCCGCATTTATTACATCTTTGAATAAAATAATAAGCTGTACAATAACCTCTATCATTTTCTAATGGAAGTTCTTTTAAGATTTCCCATTTATGTTTGCAGAATAATTTAATCATAATATTCTAAAGTAATATCTCCACAACTCATCAATTCTTCTTCCATTTCTTTAGCATAATCAAGATAAGAACCAATGAAGTTAAAAACTTCTGAGAACTCTTCAATATCACCATCAAATTTATAAGGTGTTATTGATTCTATGAAAGCTACTGTGTTTTTCATTTTATCAGTAACTTTCTTTTTATATGTTCTTGCTTTACTAATTATCCAATCAGGACGATTAGCAAGCATTTTGAAACCAAAAGCTTCATTATATGTAGAGAATTTTGATATAAAATTTCCTTCTGTATCTAGTACTCTGTATAGTTTATTCATCATTAATCAATTTTAATAGTAATACTACGTATTTTATTAATAAGAAGCTTTAAAAGATACTTCTTTATACATAATTTATAAATAACATTTCTTTAGTAATTTTAATAACCTTTACATTATTATATTTATATTTTTTTGCTTGAAAATTTGCACTAGATTTTTTAATAAATTTCATTGCAAATTTAGTATTAAATGACCACCAAAAATCTTTAGTTTTATTTCTATCTACCAAGTATAAATTTTTAAAATTATTATATTTGGAATTTTGAATAATTACAAATTTACCTAAATCATCTTTTGTAAATAAATAATTTTTTCTTTTAATTTTAGATTGTTTAAAATTAAATGTATAACTATTGATTTTACAAAGATAATCTTCATCTTCTATTTCTGCTAAATGAGACGTTTTATGATAGGTAATAATTCTTTTGCTTCTTGTCTGTTCATAATTATTATATAATGTTAATTGTTGTACCTAATACATATTCATTACCTTCATAAGGAATACAATAAATATAACGACCGTCTAAACAAAAATAAGGACAATGTTTATTTTCTTCATCATAATAAGAAAATAGATTTATTGACCATTTTTCATTTGTATCATTTCTAACTAATACTTTATCAAATGGCTTAAATATTTGTTTTGTAAGTTTATGTTGTTCTTTATCATACTTGTAACCTACCTTATTTATAAAAGAATAGAATTTATTTCTGTCTTCTTCAGAAGCTAATTCTAATGAAGAATCTGGAACATTACAATCCATAAATGTGTTACTACTATATAAAAATAGTGTATTAGTGTTTTTATTAATTAATATATCACCTTCTTTAAATTTAGGCTTTATTTTTTCTAATTCTAAAGTATCAGCATTCCATTTATATCCTGCTTCCTTTATTTTATCAAACAATTCTTTCTTAGTTTCTTCTGAAGCTGGAATATAAAAATCTGATGTCCAACCTCTATTAAAAAGATTTGGTTGAAATCTACCTAATGAGTTAATACCACATATATATTTTGGTGCAATATCATCCATTTCACCTGTTGCAATGAAAGGACATTCACCTCCTATATTCATCATGATATCACCTCTCTTTACTGGAAGTCTAAATTTGTTCCAATCTCTTTGTTCTTTAGATGGGAATAGCATACATTCTCCATCTACTATATTAATACTACCATTATTAAAGAAATATTTTATATTATCACCAAAAAGTTTAGATAATTTTATTTTAATTGTTAAAGGAGAAGTTACTTCTATGAAATTAACTTTTCCATATGCAGGACTATATAATTTAGTACCTTCAGGACAATATTTTAATATTGCTGCTATATCCATAATTTTTATAAGTTTTATAAATTAATATGTTCTTTAATTCTTTTTAAAATGGTAATTTTACTTCACAGTCATCTGTAATAATACCAGAATATTGAAGATCTGACCAATTTTCAAATATTTCTGAAATAGGTTCATCATCTTCTGTAAAAGAAGTATTCATTCCTCGTTGACACTCATTAGACATTTTAAAGAGTTTATTCTCTGCATACAAAATATATGTATAGTAAGCAGTAGTAGAAAAATCTCCTTCGTATTCACCAGTTGGTATAATATCTAGTATAATAGCTTGAACAGGTTTTTCTATATTAGGAATTTTAACTTCTATAAGATGTCCTTTTTCTAGTTTCATTGTTAAAAATATTTATAATTAATTTATTCCCTATGTGAGTTACAACCTCACTACAATGCAATTTAATAGGAAATATACTTAACAGAACTCAGATTCTTTCTCAATAGCTTCATCTAATTTAGAAATTAAATCAGCTAAATCAACTTTTCCAAATTCAGTATCAAGTTTTGCATATCCTACATGAATATCTGTTGCATAAGGATATACTTCAAAAGGAATAAGGTTTGCAGCTTTTTTAAATTCAACATTTTCATAATCATGTAAAATCCATTCATAATCTATGATAATACTACGTCCTTTATAAGACAAATGAGCATTACAAAAATGTCTTTTATTATTAGAATCTTTATATTCTCCGTTACCAGTGTAGTTTTTAGTTTCCATAATGTTTAGAAGCAATTAACCTATACATTGCAAGGTTTTAAAAAGTTATAGTTCCCACTCTGAGTTCTAATCTCAGTACAATAGTTTTATTTAAGTGGGAATACTTATTCAATAACCACAACCCTTATAATAAGGACAATTTATATTAGCTACTTTGAGCATATAACGAATATTAGATAGCAATAGGTTTTTATATTGATTAAGAACAATTTCATAAAGAGAATCGTTTTTATCAATTCCAAATCCATTACATCCATATTTATCATTTTTGTGTGCTTCCCAGAATGGAATAGGATTGGTATTAAGACCATATATTCCTCCTAAAAAAACTTCACAAGGAACCATTGTAAGAATATTAGACGTTCTAAATATTCCATATAAACACGGAGCAATATTCTTATTTTGAAATCCATTACCCCAAGCATCTTTGTGAATATACATAAGATTGATGAGAGAATCACAATCTTTAATTGCATTTATAAAACTTTGTCCTAATTCACACTGTTTAACGTAAATAGACATTTGTTTTTTATTATTTTTTATCTCAGAATTATGGAACAATCTATTCCAAATATTATTTCTTTTCATTGTTGTTTTATACTTAATTAAACTCAATATATACTATTATCATTATTTTTAAAAAGGTAATGATATAAAACTACTTCCATCAGGATTTTTACCATCAAGAATGTTTATCGCTTCTTCTCTGGTATAGCCATAACTCATAACTAAGTTAATATAAAAATCTGAATGTTTCATAAAAAATAAGTAAATTAAACTTAATATAAAATAGAGAGCAATTTCGTTCTCTATCTTACTAGTTATTCAAATTTTATTTATATTCCTGTTGAGCTAATAAAATAGAAGAGTCACCTTTCAAGAAATATACTTGAATTGTATCACAGTCATGATCATTAGTATATTCTTGATAAGCTTCTTCAAAATTTGGTACAAAAGTTTCTATTCTTATTCCATCGTACCATCTAACAATTTTATATTTCATTTTAATAAGTATAGATTATGAAATAAAGTACTAATACTTGTAATTCCAATACTAAGTTTCTAGTTATTGTATTTTGAAGTTATAATTTCAAAATTTTGTGTATCACCAAATTTAGCTTCAGTTATTAACATTCCGAAATATTTTCCAAAATGTTCTGCAATTTCTTTTGTTGCACAACCTAAAAAGCCAGTAGCAGCAGTAGTAT
>CAKVLD010000147.1 GCA_934755305.1 uncultured Clostridium sp.
GTAGTAGACATAAGATTGCTTTTTAATTTGTAGTTATAATAAAATTTATATTGTTTTGTGAGAATTTTGCTATTAGGTTAAAACAGAGAAATCAAATTTAATACAATGTTAATTTAAAAATTCATCTTTAACATAATTATATAGTTTATTAATAATACATTTTCTTTTTCTGATAAGGGTAGAGTAAGGAATATTAGATGTTTTAGAAAATTCTAACATACTATTTTTTCTTAAAACAGTATGTTCTATAATATATTTTTCTTCTTTAGACAAGTTATTAATAGCTTTGATAATAGAAGATTTCTCTTGCTGAAATAATATATTAGAATCTATAGAATCATGAGTAGTTTCCCCAAAGAACTCCATATTTGTGCTTTCCCATAAAGAGCTTATCCCATCAATTTTTTTTAGCTTTTCCTTTTTACTAATTAAAGAATATATGGTGTTTTTAATAATTTTAATACTATAAGATACAAATCTGTGATGTTCCACATTATATTTTTCAACAGCCACAAAAAGAGCAGAATAACATTCATTTTGTAAGTCTTCGAAGTCATATCCATCAACATAAGTTTTCTTGCAAAAATTTATTATAAAAGGTCTAAACTCATTAACCAAAGCTTCCTTACATAAATCATCGTTATTCTTAGCCTTAGCAACAAGTTCTTCAATATAATCAAAATCCATAAATACAAAACCTCCTTTCATTTAATTATAAATCAAGTAAAAATGAGGCTTTGACGAATATTGTAAAAATAATTATAAACAAATGCATAAACGCATCAAAAAAACATAAGCATAAAAAGCATAAATGCATCAAAAAAATATATACATAATTTAAGACGTTTATTTAGTTTCTTTTCACTCATTGCAGGATTTCTAAGTAAGGTATATAATGCTGCTTCTCCTGGAGAAGAATAAGTCCTATCAATTTTGTGAAAAACAGCATCCATGTCTAAATCATTCCAAGTTGTATCATCAATAGTATATTTGTCTTTTTGAAAAAGATCAAAAAGAACTCTAATTGAATTTATATTATTATTTCTAGTTTTATTGTTAAAAAAATCTTTTTTTATAAATTCATTAATATTTTTAATATCTTTCAATAAAAACACTTCCTTTTAATATCTTTTGGTATAATAAGTAAATTATAAACAAAAATGTTATTAAAATAAACACAATATGATATAATTTCAATAGAAGTAAAAAAATATATTAAAGAGAAAAGAAGATTAATATATCTTGTCCTGAAAAGTTTATTGAATCATTAGATAAATTTAATGTAAATCTAAAGGTTAAAAAAAAGCCCTGATATAATGAAATATCAGAACTTTTTAAGATATTTATAACGTGAATACAAGTCATTATAACATTTATTTTTAATAATGTAAATAAATTCATTAAAATAGATTTAAAACAACTGCTTGAATTAATCCTATTAAAGCTCCAAGTACAAAACCTAAAATTTCAATGTGCTTAAGTTCTTTTTTTGCTACTTTGATTATAATTGCTTCAAGTTCAATTAAATCTAAAGCTTTAATTTTTTCTTCAACTATTTTTTGAATATTAACCTTGTCCTTAATTTTTAATAAAAGATCTTCACTCATATTCTCAATCATTGGACCTACTTCATTATCAACTATTTTGTCTATGTAAGGTGTAGCCATCATTCTAAAAGGCATAGGTATTAAAGTTATTTTTTCATTTATTACAGATTTTATCTTTTCTTTAGCAGTTAATATAAGATTTTCTTTATCTTCTTCAGAAAAAGATTCATTAATTAAGTCATCAATAGATAATAATTCAGTAGCAACAACTTCACCTATATTTTCAGCTATTTCATTTTTTCTTTTAGGTATAAGTCCTAATATTTCAATATTGAGTATAGGAATTTTCATAGGATTTATTGGTCTAAACATAAGTTTTATTGCTAAGATGTTTGTAAGCCATCCTATAATTCCACCAACTAATGATAGTATAAGTATTATAAATATTTTATTCATATTTACCTCCTATAATAATATAAGTTTCAACAAAAAATATTTTACAATTTTTTTATAGTTAAGGCAATAGACAACAATAAAAACCAAAAAAGACGAATAAAAGTTTTAAATTATCCAAAAATATATGTTTTAATACGTTTTTTATGTTATAATTCAAATTATAATGTTTATATGATATCTGAATGATAAATAATAAAACAAAGGGGTTGTATTGTTTTGGGTCAAAAGTTTAGAAAAGTATTAGTAGCTAATAGAGGTGAAATTGCTATTAGAATTTTTAGAGCTTGTCATGAATTAGGTATAAGAACTGTAGCTATTTATTCAGAGGAAGATAAATGTGCATTATTTAGAACAAAAGCACATGAATCTTATCAAATTGGAAAAAATAAAGGTCCAGTAGAAGCTTATTTAAATATTGATGAAATAATTGAGTTGGCATTAAAAAAACATGTGGATGCTATACATCCAGGTTATGGATTCCTTTCTGAAAATCCTGAATTTGCAAGAAGATGTGAAAAGGCAGGTATAGAATTTATAGGACCTAAATCTGAAATGATGGAGCAACTTGGTGATAAAATTAAATCAAAAGTTGTTGCTAAAAATGTTAATGTACCAGTTATTCCAGGTGTAGAAGAAGCTATATCTTTAGAAGAAGATGCAATAAAAATTGCTGATGAATGTGGCTATCCAGTAATGATAAAAGCAGCTGCAGGTGGTGGCGGAAGAGGTATGAGAATAGTTAGAAGTAAAGATGAACTATTAGAAGCCTTTAGAAATGCTAAAAATGAAGCTAAAAAAGCTTTTGGTATAGACGATATGTTTATAGAAAAATACATAGAAGGTCCAAAACATATAGAAATCCAAATAATTGGAGATAAGTATGGAAACATAGTACACTTATTTGAAAGAGATTGTTCAATTCAAAGAAGACATCAAAAAGTAATAGAATTTTGTCCTGCAGTGTCTTTAACAGAAGAAAAAAGACAAGAAATTTGTAATGATGCATTAAAGATTGCAAAGTCTGTTAACTATAGAGGAGCAGGAACTTTAGAATTTTTACTTGATAAACATGGAAATCATTATTTTATAGAAATGAATCCTAGAGTACAGGTAGAACATACAATTACAGAAATGATTACAGGTGTAGATATTGTTCAAACTCAAATATTAGTAGCAGAAGGGTTTCCTTTAAATTCAGATGAAATAGGAATAAAGTCCCAAAAAGATATTCAAAAAAGAGGATATGCTATTCAATGTAGAGTAACAACAGAAGATCCAGCAAATAATTTTTCACCTGATACAGGAAAAATAGATGTTTATAGAACAGCTTCAGGTTTTGGTATAAGACTAGATGGTGGTAATGGATTTAGTGGTTCTGTTATTTCACCATATTATGATAGTTTACTTGTAAAAACTACTGCATATTCAAGAACTTTTAATGATGCTGTTAGAAAAGCTATACGTGCTATTAAAGAAACTAATATTACAGGAGTAAAAACTAATATAGATTTTCTAATTAACGTATTAAATAATGAAACATTCCAAAAAGGTGAATGTGATACTAACTTTATATCAAACAATCCACAACTATTTGATATAAATCCTAGAACTGATGATGAATATAGAATACTAAAGTTCTTAGGAGAAAAAATAGTAAATGAGACTAAGGGTCAAAAGGTAGATTTTGATGTGCCTAGAATACCAGAATATAAGGATGTAAGTGGTTTAAGAGGAACTAAACAAATCTTAGATGAAAAGGGACCTAAAGCAGTAGTAGATTGGATTAAAAATCAAAATAAACTTCTTTTAACTGATACTACTATGAGAGATGCTCAGCAATCTTTAATGGCAACTAGAGTAAGAACTCGTGATATGGTG
>CAKVLD010000148.1 GCA_934755305.1 uncultured Clostridium sp.
TAAAAAGACTTGGCAACTGCCAAGTCTTTTTTTGTTGGCGCATCTAGAGGGACTCGAACCCCCGACGCCTGGATTCGGGAGAAGGAGTATTGTTAAGTATTTCCTATACATATAAAAGCTTATGTTATCTAGTTTATAGCTTGTACATTATTTTAAAAGAATATTTATATTTTTTAATTTGGCTACAAAATGGCTCCAAAATGGTTACAAAAAAAATAGGCTATATTAGCCTAAATTATATTGTTTAGTATCTTTGCAGCATCTTTTTTACTTTCTTCTAAGACATGTGTATAGATATCCATTGTTATTGATACATCATAATGCCCTAGTAGTGATGAGACTGTTTTTATTGGAACATTATTTTCAAATAGTCTGGTAGCAAATGTATGTCTTAATGCATGGAATTTTATATCTTTAATTTCTGCCTTTTTAAGAGCCTTTTTAAATCTTTTCCTTACATTTGATGAGTCTTGATATTTTCCTAATTTTGTTGGAAAGACAAGATCATTGTTTTCATAGTTTTTACCCAAAGAAAGTTTAAGTAGCTTTTGCTCTTTTTTATTTGTCTCTAGTAAATTTATTATTTTATCTGGAAGTGTAATTGTTCTTAATGAATTTGCTGTTTTAGGTTCAGTTACTACTATAGTTGATTCATTTGTAGATAGGTCTTTAACTCTTCGTACAGACTTATTTACAGTCAGCTCTTTGGTGTTTAAATTTATATCAGTCCATTGCAGTGCTAATAATTCACCTAGTCTTAAGCCAGTTCCTAGTGCTGTTAAATATAAATAGCTGTCTGCTCCAGGTTCTAATGAGTCTATGAATTTTTTTTGTTCTTCTATGGTGAGTATTTCACATTTATTTATGCTTCTTTCTTTTCTTGCAGGTAGTTTAATTACTCCTGGTGCTCCAAAGTCTCTTAAAGTATATCCGTTTGCATATGCGTAAGTTAAACATGGCCTTACTAGTTTATGAATATTTCTTATTAAGCTATCAGTTACTCCAGCTTTGGTTAATTCATTATAGTAATTTTGAACAACAATAGCATTTAAATTACTCATCTTAAGCATACAAATGCTACTGTCCTTTAGATAATTAATATATAAGCCGTTATATTTTTCTTTTGTAGATCCTTTCAAGTGTAGGAAATGTACATTATATAACCAATTTTTCATGAAATCTCTAAAGATTAAGTTTCTAGTATCATCTTTGCCTAATGACTTTAATTCCATAAATTCTTGTATTTTAGCATTTAAGTCTTTTACAGTCTTCGCTCGTATTTTCTTTCGTTTTCTTTTACCAGTACTGTCATAACCTATCTCAATCATTTTATAGTAATAGACCTGGCCATTAATTATTTCTTTTGATGTTGCCATATATATCACCTTTATTAGAATTAGTTTTAATTAATTATACAATTTTACACACAAAAAGTATATAAAAAAATACAATTTGTGATTGAAATAATACAAAAAGTGTAATATTATAATTATATAGTGTGAATGTTGTGTGTATAGTATATGTGTTTTATAAATAATTTATTAAGAATTTGGAGATTTATTATGAATATGGAAATATATTAGGTGTTTTAAACTTCGTGTATTGTTGTTAAGTTAGATAAGATGTTATGGGTAAAGTTAACATTGAATAAAGATATGATATAGAGAAAATTGAAGACATTTACTGTAATTTTAGATAATATTTTTAGTAATTAATATTAGGGGGATAAAGTAATGAATGGAGATATTGAGATTTTAGTTCCAGAGGAAGCAAGATTAATTTTAAGAGTTGGAAAGAGCAAGATGCAGGAGTTATTGCATAGAGATGATTTTCCAAGTTATAAGATAGCTAGGAGATGGTATGTAAATAAAGCAAAGTTGATAGAATGGATTAATAATCAATAATATGGTCAATAAATCTATATAGAGATTATTTTATATGTTTAATATTGTGGATTTTACATCTAAATGGTAAAGTATAAGTAAGTAATATTGATTTTTCTTTTAAATATATGTATAATATATAGTTTTTGTGGATAAAATTAACATAAAAAGAAGGTTTTTTATATGGGAAAGGTCATTTACTTAGATAGATTGAGGGGATGGAAAGTTGATATGGATGAAAAAGTAAAAAACTTGCTTAAAGAGTATAATTTATATTCTGTGCCTGTAGATCCTATAGAATTGGCTCGTTATTTAGATGTAGATGTTTATTGGAGTGATTTTAAGGATAGAAACCTATCAGGAGTTATTTCTAAGGATAATGAAAAAGTTGTAATTTTAATTTCTGACTCAGAACCATATAATAGAACTAGGTTTACTGTTGCCCATGAATTAGGTCATTTAGAGTTACACATGAATAGTAATAAAGTATTTGAGGAGTATCATAGGGGAGATGTTTCTGGTAATGCAGAAGAACGTAAAGTTGAAATAGAAGCGAATAGCTTTGCGGCTTCATTATTAATGCCAACTGAATTTGTTAGAAGAGAGTTTAAGAAATTAAGTGGTAGCAATTATTCTAATGAAGAAAAGACATCTATTTTAGCTGATATTTTTAAGGTATCAGAAAGTGCTATGATGTTTAGACTGATGAATTTAGGGTTAATTTCATGCAGTTAGACTCTAGAAATGATAAGAACACTAAGGAGTTATTGGATAAGTATACTAATGATAAGAATCTTCAAAGAATACCTACTTTATTAGAGCAGGAACATTATGAAAGTAGAATGAGTAATTTAAAAGATAAAAGTAAAATTATAGATACATGGACTAAT
Source organism: uncultured Clostridium sp. (assembly GCA_934755305.1). Classification (GTDB taxonomy): domain Bacteria; phylum Bacillota; class Clostridia; order Clostridiales; family Clostridiaceae; genus Clostridium. Next base: position 2,774 of record CAKVLD010000148.1, read on the forward strand.
ATTCAGTCTAAAAATGTAGCATTAAGAAGTAAGTATGCTAATTTATTATTCTGGCTTTTATTCTTTCAGTTAGCAGTAGTTGATTTGATTATTATTCTGGTAGGTGCATCTAAATTGGTTTTAAGTAACGCTCTTATTGCTGCTACGATAATTAAAGCTTTATTAGAAGTAATTGGTTTTATATATATAATTGTTAATTATTTATTTAAGCCAATAGATTCTGAGATTGATAAATTACTTGAGAAGTTATCTTAGAGTAAGTATAAATTATTTGAGTTAGATTATAAAATTAAAGTACTTTTGTAAAGAGGATGAGATTCATCCTCTTTTTTATTTATTAAGTAATTGTTTAAGAAGTGTAGGAACTAGTGATATCAAAAATTAAAATGATTATTTAATTTTATTATTATTAAGCTTGTTTACATTTTTAAAAATATTTTACTATATTTAACAAAAGAATAGTATAATTATATTAAAAAATAAGATGGAGGTATAGTTATGAGAAATTTTGAAAACTATGAAGTTGATGAAAATGAATATATAGAAATACACGACACATATTGTGATGAATGGTCTTTAGATACATATGAAGAAAACGATTTCGAAGTTGATTGTGAAGAGGTTGAGATAGAAGACACATATAAAGAATAAAAGTATTTGATTAAATATTTTATAAAAATAAAATTCATTCCCCTAGATTTATAATAACTGGGGGATTTTTTATTTATTAAAATGCAATCTTATTATTAGAAAAATATAGAAATTTTATGAAAAAATGTATAAAATAATACTTGTGAAAATTAAAAGGAGGGCTTCTATTGAATATTGCTTTAATTGGTTTTGGGGAAGTAGGTAAGTCTTTTGTAAAGCTATTGCAAATAAAAAAACACTTACTGCCTAAAAACATAAAATTAAAATATATAATAAAATCAAATGGGGGTATCTATAATAAAGAAGGTTTAAACATAGATGAAATTGTAAAATATACTAGCTCAAATAAT
>CAKVLD010000149.1 GCA_934755305.1 uncultured Clostridium sp.
CTCTCATCCATATAATACCATTTATACGCTTTTTTTACAAATGTTTTTTATAGACATCTTTTTCTTTAAGATATAAGTATTTTTCATAAAAATACTTATTTATAAAAAAAGAGATGTTTTCTACATCTCTTTTACAATTCTAGCCATTCAATTATGGGACTTCTTTCTTTTATTACTGATAATCCATTAAATATAAATTGCGACTTATCTTTATTACTTATTTCTTTATTTGTAATACACCTTATTATTCTATGAATATACGCAGCTGGGACTAGTATTTTATACTTTTCAGCATATGGATAATTTTTCATTAATCTTTTAACTGGTGGGAAAAATACCTTTAAATATTGTTGCAATGGGCTCACTTTCTTTTCGTCACAATTAAATGCCGCTGATCTTGCTAAAGCTTCCTCTTCATTATTTTTTCCAAATACACCATGATTCATAATATCGTTTAAAAGCATTTCTAAGTATTTTTCATTAATATATTTTTTACTATCAACTTTATATTTTATATTCATTCCTAAATATTCTGTACAAATATAAAATACTATCTTAGTACTTTTTTCTAGATTATACTCATTAATTTTACTCCAAAAACTATCCCAATTTATTTCATCTTCTTTATTTTCCAATAGTAAAACAATATCGCAAAAATGTCTTATTCCACAACCCTTATCTGCTAAATGCTTTATTAAATGAACAAATAAATGTACTGCTAAATCTTCATAGTTTAAAGATAGTGCATCTTCATCCCCAACTTTAACAGTAATTAATTCATTCCATATATTATTTTCAAAATTTTCTCCGCCATTAATTCTACCCTGATTAATTAAATTCCAATGAAGCTCAATTCTTGAAGATCCTTTAATAAAACATATATCTACATTTGTTCTCTCATATTCCTCATATCCTAAATCTCTTAATAAATTTATTGCTTTATCAAGTTTTTCTTTTTTAACAACTATATCTGCATCTCCCATAGTTCTAAACTCTGCATTAGGATAAAAATTTCTTACTACTAATCCTTTTAAAACTACTGTTTCTATATCATTTTTATGAAATAATCTTAAAACTTCTGATATATTATTTATATGTTTCAATTGAAATGATGAAGAGAAAAAAGTCTGCTTCTTAAAATCATTTATTATATCACTTGGAATATTCTCTATTAAATTTGAATTCTTCAAACCATAATATACTAAAGAAGTCACATTATGTTCTACTGATAATTTCAGCATCTCATCCCAATTGATTTCATTATATAGTTGAATATTAACTTTCTTCTTATGAATTGAAGCATTTAAAATATCTATTAATGTCTTTTCGGTATAATTCATTAACTTTCTCCTATTCTTAAATATAATATTATTTTATCTATTTATTGAAAATATCTTCTTTTTTTCTACTTTTACACTTAATAAAATAGAAATTATAATAGAAGTTATAATTATAATAATTGTTTTAATAATTGAGCTTGAATATGTTATTTTTAAACACCTAAATAGCATAATTATAATTACATGACAATAATATAAATTTAAACTAAAGTTTCTTAAAAATTTACTGTTAAGCTTCAATTTAATATTTATATTATCCACCATTAAAAATATTATTGGTGCAAATAAAAACTGAGATATATAAAAATCATAAATCTTACTATTGAATATGTTTCCTAATATTAAAGTTTCTGATATCATGATAACTAAAATTAACGGTAAAGCTAAAATATAATAATTTCTTCTTTCTTGCTTTTTCTTATATTTATTAAGTAAAATTCCCATTACCATATAAGGAACTGCCATGGCTACTCCATTTCTTGTACAACTAAATATATGATTATATAGATCTATTAAATATTGAAAGCTTGTACCTCTTGCAATAAAATAATATGAATTTCCCAATAAACCTAATATTAATAAAAATATACTTATAATAATAAGCTCTTTAAATCTATTTTTTTTAATAAAGAAGGTTATAAATAATGTAGAAAAAATCAATGCAGAAAAAAACCATAAATAGCTTTCAGTTCCACCAAAAATTGAATATTTAATACTTTCATATATATATCTAGTATTTATATAGTTTCTATTTCTTATTAAATCTAAAACAACATATATAACTTGCCATGGAACATAACTAATTATTATTTTCTTAATATAGCCTTTATAATAATTATTATTTATTTTCATATTGCTATAAAAGAAATATCCTGACACTATAAAGAAAAATGGTACTGCAATTCTTAATAATACATTAGTAAGAAAAAAATCCAAATTACTATTAATGTTCATAAAAGGCCTTGTATGTCCTATTATTACTAAAAATGCACATATAACTCTAAATATATCAACGGCTTCATTTCGTTGTTGTTTTTTTATACTATCCATTTATATCTCCTAATTTTCTTTAAAAAATAATTTTAGCCTCTTTTTCTTTATCTTCATACTTTCCCTCCTTGTCTTTCTACAGTAAAAATAATAACATTTTTGTATTTTTTAGTAAACAATCAAATAAACTTGATTATTTTATATGTATCTATAGTTAAAACTGAAAATTAATAAAGCAGACTACATTATATCTATTTACTGTAATCTGCTTAACTTTTATTCATATCTCCTAATTTTCTTTAAAATATAATATATCTGAAATTCTTCTTTCACCTATTATATCTGAAGGATTATTCAATACTTCACCATTAAAATATAATGTAGTAGATCCTCCACCATCTAAATTATAGCCAATGTAGCATCCCCTATTTTGTAATTCTACTGCAGCATCATATAAACTTATTCCTTCTGATTTTTTACTTCTACCATCTGCAACTAACACTACATACTCCAGTGGACCTTTTTGTCCAATAACTGTTCGTGGATCTTTAACTGTTCTATACCATTCACCGTAATTATCTATTATTTCATTATCTTTAATAAGGGTTGGTCCGAAATCATAAGTTTGAACTCCACCTAAATCTAGAATTTCTTGAGCTGTCTTTTCTCCATATTCAAAGACTTCTAAATCTCCATTTTCTTTAATAATAAGTGGAGCACAATCAAGATCAGAATCCCTATAAATAACTCCATCTCTAATAACTCTTCCATTAGTATTAAATCCAACTGCTGCACCATCTATTGCTAAAATAGCATCATTATCTTTTGCTATAACAGAAGTTCTTTTCTTTACATCTTGTGAAAATTCTCCTCCTGCAAAGGCTGATTTTATCTGTGAAGAATCACTTACCTTTATAGTAGCTATCCACATGTTCAAATTAGGATGTTCATCTACTATATGCTCTAATTTAATTTTCATTTTATCTGATTCATAAATTATACTATCGTTATCTTTATCATAAGTTGTATATTTATTTCTTGTTGCATCAAATACTATCCATTTATATGGCTTTTGTATTATTCTTAATTCCAATAATATATACACTGTTGCAATTACTAAAATTAATAGACACGTAAAAAATAATTTTAACCTCTTTTTCCCCACACTACACCTCCTAATATTTTACATTTAAAATAATATCATTTTTGTATTTTTATGTAAATAATTAAGTTAACTAGGTTATTTTAGATGTATTATTTATATTTCAAATTTAGCTTATTCACCTTATACTAGTTAAAACATAAATAAAAATAATAAAGCAGACTACATTATAATTAATTTAATGTAATCTGCTTAACTTTAAACAATCTTCTCATTTATTTTTACTTTATTAATTTTCATATCTAATAATTTTATAATTGG
>CAKVLD010000150.1 GCA_934755305.1 uncultured Clostridium sp.
AGAATGGAATGAAGAAACTTTTAATATAGAGTGTAATAATTTTGTTAAAGAAGCATATGAAAAAAAAATGTATGCAGTTGTTAGTGATTATGTTAGAGTATATGCTTTATATAATTATGGAGGAATTTATTTAGATACAGATGTAGAAGTATTTAAAAAGTTTGATGATTTATTAGAGAATGATTCATTTTGGGGATTTGAAGAAGAAGATTATATTGCTACAAGTACTATTGGAGCAAAAAAGGGAAATAAATTAATAAAGAAATTTTTAGATTCATATGAAAATAAGTCGTTTTTAAAAGAAGATGGTTCCATAGATACATTAACCAATGTGGCTATAGTAAGTAAAATTATTAGTGATTTAGGTGTTAAATTAGATGGAACATTTCAAAAAGTTGAAAATCTAGCGGCTGTTTATCCTCAAGAGTACTTTTCACCATATGATTATATAAATTGTTATAGTAAAAAAACTGATAAATCTTATGCAATGCATCATTTTTATAAAAGTTGGTTACCATTTAGTGCAAGACTAAAAGCATTTATTAAAAAAAATGTAGCTAAAGTTTTTGGTGGTGAAAATATAGCAAGGCTAAGAAATAAATTTTAAGCTAAAAGGATAGAGTTTTTATGAAGGAAATATTAATTGCCTCTTATGATATGGAAATTGGGGGAGTAGAAAGAAGTTTAATAAATATGTTATCTGAATTCGATTATAATAGTAACAATGTAGATTTGATGCTATATAGTCATACAGGCGAATTTTTATCATTATTACCGAAAGGTTTTAATTTACTTCCTGAAATTAAAGAGTATAAGTCGTTTAGAATGGGTGTAGGAGAAACATTTAGAAATAAGTTATACGGGATTGGAACAAGTAGATTATTAGCAAAGGTTTTACCAAATATTAAAGGAAAGATTAATGGTATAAGCGAAATTGGATATTATCAAATGCAACTTATGTGGAAATACTCAATGAAGTATTTGCCGAAGTTAGAAAAAAAATATGATGTTGCAATAAGTTATCTTTGGCCACATTATTTTGTAGCAGAGAAAGTTAGTGCAAAGAAAAAAATAGCATGGATACATACTGATTTTTCAACTATTGAAACAGATATAGAAGAAGATTTAAGAATATGGAATAAGTTTGATAATATTGTAGCTGTTTCAGAGGAATGTAAAAATTCATTTTTAAATAAGTATCCAAGCCTTGATAATAAAGTATCTGTTATTGAAAACATAACTTCACCAGAATTTATAAATAAGATGTCACAAGAAAATATTGAAAAAGAAATTGCTGATGATAATAGCTTTAAATTGATTTCAGTGGCAAGGCTTTCTCATGCTAAAGGAATAGACAATGCAGTTAGAGCATTAAAAATTCTTAAAGATAGAGGTTTAAACAATATAAAGTGGTATGTTGTTGGATATGGTGGAGATGAAGAAAAGATTAGATCTTTAATGAAAGAAAATAATTTAGAAGATAGTTTTATATTATTAGGAAAGAAAATAAATCCATATCCATATATGAAAGCTTGTGATGTATATGTTCAACCGTCAAGATATGAGGGGAAAGCAGTTACTGTTGTTGAAGCTCAAATATTAAACAAACCTGTAATAATAACAAATTATATAACAGCACAAAGTCAATTAAAGAATGGATTTGATGGATATATAACTGAATTATCCATAGAAGGAATAGCTGATGGAATTGAAAAACTATATAAGGATGAGATATTAAGGAATAAACTTATGAATAATTGTAAAAGTAGTAATTATGGAAATAGTCATGAACTAGACAAACTATATAAATTATTTTAGAAAGGGGAAATATTATGCCATCAAAAGTTAGTATTGTAGTTCCTATATATAAGGTAGAAAAGTATTTAAGGCGTTGTGTTGATAGTATTATCAATCAGACATATAGGAATTTAGAAATTATTTTAGTTGATGATGGTTCCCCTGATAAATGTGGACAAATTATTGATGAATATAAAGAAAAAGATAGCAGAATTATTTCTCTTCATAAAAAGAATGGCGGATTGTCTGATGCCAGAAATTACGGAATGAAGTATGTAACAGGAGAATATATATTCTTTTTAGATAGTGATGATTATATAAAAAGTGAAACAATTGAAACTTTAATTAATTTAAGTTTAAAATATCAGGCAGATATAGTTCAAGGTGGTTTTTATTATAAGTATGATAATTATCTTTTATATGATGATAGATATTATAAGGAAGATAGTGATCCTATTATTCTTGATAATAAGGAATTAATGTATGAATTAATAGTAAATGAAAGAGTTAAAAATTTTGCTTGGGGGAAACTTTATAAAACTGATTTAATTAAAGATTTATTGTTTGAAAAAGGTGTCTTATTTGAGGATGTATTTTGGGCTCATAATGTAATGAGCAGAGTAAAAAAATATGTAATATGTCATAAACCATTAACATATTATGTTCAAAGAGAAGATAGTATTGTTGCAAACTATAGTGTTAGAAACTTAGATATTATAAAAGGTATGAAAGTAAGGCATAAATTTATAGAGGAAAATTATAGTGAATTTATAAATGAATCATATACACTGCTCCTTAAAACTATGTTTATGCATTATAACTTACTAATGAAAAATAAAAGCAAAGATTCGGATAAAAAATATAGAAAAGAAATTGAAGAATATATAATAACTAATTATTGCACTTTAAAAAAGGCTGTTAATAATAAAAAAGAATTAAAGGGACAATTATTTTTATTTAGAATATGCCCTTCATTAAATGAATTTATAGTTATATTCAATAAAGTACTGCGAAAAATAAATATATTAAAAAAGCCAGCAATGTTAAAGAAAATAGATTTAAATGAATAGTTTAAGGTAGGGATTTTCATGAGGAGTTTAATTGTAACATTAAAAAACAACATATCTAAAAGTATAGTAAGTTTATTCAATTTATTTCCAATAAAAAATAATAAGGTATTTATTTTTAGTTATTATGGTAGTCAATATGGATGTAGTCCTAAATATATATCTCAATATTTAGTTGAAAATTATCCTAAAGATAAATTTGATATTGTTTGGGCATTTAATGATGTAGAAGCCAATAAGAATATTAGCGGTATTCGAGTAGTAAAAACAATGTCCTTAAGATATTTTTATGATTTATGTACTTCAAAAGTTATTATTACCAACTTTAGAACTACAGATTTATTTAAAAAAAGGAAAGATCAATATTATATTCAAACCTGGCATAGCTCATTAAGGCTAAAGCAAATAGAAAAAGATGCAGAAGAGAGTTTACCTAAATCTTATATTGAGCAAGCTAAGAAAGATTCACCTAAATGTGATTTATTATTATCAGGATGTAAGTTTAGTACAGATATATTCAAAAGAGCCTTTTGGTATAATGGTGAAATATTTGAGCATGGAACTCCAAGAAATGATATGTTACTTAAAAATAATATGGAGCAACGAAATAAAGTAAAAGATATTTTAAAAGTAGATAAAAATAAAAAGATAATTTTATACGCTCCAACATTTAGAAAAGGAAATAATCTAGATGTTTATGATATTGACTATAGTAGGATATTAGATGTATTAAAAGATAAATTTGGAGGTGAATGGGTTTTTCTTGTAAAATTACATCCACATTTAATATCAAAATCAAAAGAACTGGTATATGGAGAGAATGTATTAGATGTTACTAGTTATGG
>CAKVLD010000151.1 GCA_934755305.1 uncultured Clostridium sp.
TATCAGGGACAGTAAAGTAAATAATATTATCATCATCCCATTTAGTAATACGCAAGCCTAAAGAATGGAACACTTTAGTCATTAAAATACCAAAGAGATATTTATAATTATTATCTATACTGTTTAATGAATCGAAAAGATTATCAATATCATTTTTATAATCTTTCATAATGATAGGTTCTTTTAGCAATTCTATAAAAGATAAATTTTCATCTAAATTTTTATTAGTGGGGTTAGTAGGATTATTGATGTTTTTTCCAATATATTCTTCAATATGAGTCATAAGATTCACACTCCTTTTTGCATTAATGATAGCACAGATAGGTAAAAAATTCAAGTAGTAGTAAAGAAAAATAAAAAATTCAGCGAAATGACGAAGTAGAGCAAAAGTAAAGTAGAATAGAAGTAAAAGATTTTAAGTGTAAAGAAGTGAGTATAAAAATAGTGTTACTTAGCGATTGCCGTTAGGCAGAGCTTAGTAACACTCTATATTGAGAGATTAGATTATAAAAGAATAGACTAAATTTGATTTTTTGAATATTATTTTAATTTTTTATTAACATTCTTTTAAATATTTAGATAAATATTCAGATATATTAGTTATTTTAGAAGAAATATTAAAACAGTATTTATTTCTTTAGTATTTATTTCTTTAGTATTTATTGTTTTCTTTATTATTCTTCATTATTTATTTCTTCTTCATCAAAATCTAACCATTTATTATTAAGCCAATATTTATTAGATTCTTTTTGAGTGTGATTATCGTTAGTGTACTGTCCTTTTTCAAAAGTAATCATATTATATTCTTGTAGAATATTTAAATATGTATTTATTGTCTTTTCTGAAATATTTAATTTATTACTTATAGTAACTAAAGATAACATAGTACCAGATTCTTTTTCTTTACTTAATACTTGATGTATTTTAATTTTATATTTTAGATAAAAGTATAAATTAATTATAGTATTTATGTTTGCTTTTCTTTGTCTATTTAGAGATACTTCTTTGCAAATAGTATATAGATAGTTATATTCTTCATAATATACTTTAATATATTTAGTGGTAATATCTTCATTTAAAGCTAATAAATTAATTTTAAGCATATCTTTATTATCTATTTCTTTTTTATTTATTTTATTATCTTTTGATATGTATATATTATATTCAAGTATTTGAGATAATTCTATTTCATTTTTATTGTTTAACATATCATTACTCATTATATCTAATAATTCTTTATATTCTTTTACTTTGTTCATGCGCTTATCTAAACTAAATTCTAAAATATCATTTATTGATTGTAATGATGTAATTATATATCCATAAGAATTTATATTCATAAATAAATATAGATACATATTTAAGAATTTATCATTATCTATTTTATCCATATAATCTATATAGTCATATTGTAATTTCTTATATTCTATCTTTTTCATCTTTATTACCCTTCTTTTTTAATTCTACTTTATTGCTTTTACTCTTTATAAATTATAGCGCATAAACGCAATCTTGCATATACAGCGTAGCGATAGCGGAGCTAAAATGTTTCTATACTATAATTTATATTTCTATTATTCTATATAAACATGGAACTTTGGTGAAAAAAATTCACTAAAATTCGGAGGTAAGGGGAAAATTAATGAAATTTTTTCATTAAATTCAGAGGGGGTATGGAAATTAGTGAAAATTTTTCATTTAATAAATTTGAGATAAGTATACCTTTAATTTTTGAAAAAGTCAAGAGGAATTTTAAGATAGGTTTACAAGAGACTTTTAAAGAAGTTTTGAGAAAAGAAAAATTTACCTTGACAAAATGAGAGAGGGATGGTAGAATTTAGACAGAGTTAAAGTCTGTGAAAAAGTCACAGAGTTTTGTGATAATTAAGTAAAAAATAATAAAATTTAAATGAAAGTGAGGTACACTATGTAAGAGAAACAATGATTGTATAAGCTTAATTAAAGTATTTAAGTAAGATAAATTAGCTATATATTGATAGATTACATAGTAAAATAACTTATGAAAGTATTGAGTACGGGTAAGTTACATGAAGATAGTAAATCGTTATATTTAGACGTAGATGATGTGATTCTTGATACAAGAGATTTAGTCACTCAGATGTTACATGAGCGTAAATGCAGAGAAGATTCTACTTATCAAGTAAGATTTGGAGATAAGCCATTTAAACTTGAAAGAAGTTGGGGTTTTCAAACTACATATAGAGGGCTTAAGAAGTCTGAAATTTTAAATATGCTTGATAGTGATGAGTTTTGGAATAGGGTTACTTTTAAGCAGGATATGGTGGCTTTATTAAATAAGCCAGAAATTCGAGAAAATTATAATTATGTTTTTGTTACTAAAGGTACAGAAACAAATATTACTAAGAAGTTTGAAAAAATGAAAGAAAAGTTTAATTTTAATATTTGTTCTTTTTATGCTGTTGATGAAGATGAATCTAAATCAGTAGTAGATATGTCTAAAGGAATCATGATTGATGATAATTATGACTTTTTGAAAGAAACAAATGCTAAAATTAGATTGCTATATAGAGAATCTATAGGAACTGATGCTAATGGTTATTGGAGACTCAAGGATAATTTAGAAAATCTATATGTTTGTGAATTCATAGATGAAATTGAAGATATTCTAAAGTTCAATCTAATGAGTGAACTTGTAGATTTTGAATTGTAATTGAAACAATATAATTTAGTTATAAATCATTTAGTAAATACGATATTATCTTTTCGGCAGTAATGAATAATTATTGCCGATTTGGTAATATTAAGGTAACTAAATGTTTTATATAAATGTCTTAGTATTATATATCATTATATAATGTGTACTTTGACAATTGAATAGAAGGAGTTGTGTAAATGCCGAACAGATTATTTTATACGGTAAAGCTCACAAGTGCTCTTCTGAAGGAATATAAATATAATCTTGATATTTCTTTTGAAGATTGCTTAAGAAGCGGATTAATAGTCTCATTAGCTGATTCACAAATGTTAAAATCTACCAGAGATATTACTGGTCAGAAAATAGACAGAGTTCAGCTTGAAGAATGGTACTCCGAAAGAGATAAAATTAAGAAAAGAAAAAATACAAAAGAAAATCGAGCAAGACTTAAAGAATTACAACAGAATATTTATGATATGATGTATATACCGGAGTATATAACTGTTGTAATGGAAAGCATTAAAGATTATGAGCGGATGTATAAAAAGGGATTTGTCTTTAATGGTAAAACTTATAAAAGATTTAGTTGTTCTGCAAGTCAAGCTCGTGTAAGTACGATTGTATTTGTTGATGAAAAAATCAAGTCAGAATTAAAAAGAAGACTGGATAACGGGAGAGATTTACAACATCCTTTAGCTCCGAGTAAGTATAATGCTTATTTCGGATTGTATTCAAGCGCAACAAAACAAGTGACTAAGCCAAGATTTTGTATTGTTCCTGATTATGAGGAAATTCAGAAGGTTGATGTAGAATTTGTAATTGAACAACCTATTGATTTTGATGATGTTATTGAGTCAAGAACTATTGATATGGAATTTAATCGTTTTGATGGTTCTGGATTAATTAGTCCCAAAATGGCTGTTCAGTGGGGTAAGGACTTAGGAGAAGATTATACTCCTTGTCAGTTTTGTATTAGATGTGCTTTTACTAAAGGAATGGTTAA
>CAKVLD010000152.1 GCA_934755305.1 uncultured Clostridium sp.
TATATTCTCGGTAGACAAGGATGCTCTAAATCCTTTAAAATATCAGATTCCTTTTTTAGACTTTTCATTAGTCTATCATCTGCTGATGTATTTTTTCTTTTTATTTCTTTTACAACTACGTCTTTATCTAAATTCATATGTTTAGCTCTGTAAACCACACTCTGTGCCCCAGCGCCAATATTATCTAATATTTTGTATCTGCCATTTAATTCTTCCCCTATTTGAACCAAGTATATTAACCTCCTATTACTTTGTTCTAACTATTAAAACAGTAATGTTATCTGTTTCTCTCCTATCCATAACTAATTTAACTGCATTTTTTGCAGTTTCTTCTAATTTTTTCTCAGTTATATTTATTTTTGGATTGAATATTTGTACAAATTCATCATCTGAAATTTGATGATATAGGCCATCACTACAAATTACATAAGTTGTATCTTTTTTCAAATATCCACTTGTAATTAATGTTTCTACTTTTTCTTTTGCTCCTATACATTGAAGCAATATATTTCTTTTTGGATGAGTCTTAGCTTGCTCTTTAGTTATATTTCCCCTTTCAACTTCTCTAGCAACATAAGTTTGATCCTTTGTTAAAATCTCCATAGTATTGTTTATTTCATAAACTCTACTATCTCCAACTTGAATTATGTAGTATTTATCATATATACAAAGTAATGCTGTTAAAGTAGTTCCTATTTTTATATTATTTTCTATTGAGTAGCTTACTATTGCCTTATTAACTTTATATATGTATTCATTTAATAAATTCACTATTTCTAAATCTTCTTTAGTTATTAATGAAGGCAATTCTTCATCAAACCATTTTGATAGCTGAGTTATAACAGTTGAGCTTGCCAGTTCTCCTTTATCTAATCCACCCATTCCATCACAAACAGCAAATAAACCAATTCTTCCCTTATTAGTTCGAATTGATTTCATCATTAATCCATCTTGATTTGTACATTTTTTTATACCTTTATCTGTATAATATGAAATTAAAAACTCCAAATTTGCTCTCCTTTTTTATTTTATATGATTATTTTCCATTATATTCATCATTTTTTTACATATTTTGCGCATTATAAGAATTAGTATACTTTTTTTCTTTATTTTTCAAAAGTGTTTCGACATTATTTTTACGGAAAATTTTATAAGTATATTCTTTTTAAATATAATTTAATATTTACTTGTATTTTTGAAATATTTTTGAATTTTACATTGAAATTCTACAATTTAATTATTTGTTCAGGACAGTTGATTTTTTGTTATCAAAAAAGAGCCATACTCTCTACTTACGCATAAAGTATAACTCTTTTTATATTAATATCTCTTAATCTAAAATTGTTTCAACTAATGTATCCTTTGTAGCTACTATATCTGTAGTTTTATAAACTTTCCCATCTTCTCTAATATATACATGATAGAAGTTGTAATTAGGAGTTCCCATATTAACAGCCGTCTGATAATATTTATATCTATCAATTTCAACTGATACAGTTGGTGAAATTCCATAATCTAATACCGCTTCTCCAAATACACCTTTTGCAAAATCTCTTAATTCTTCACTTGGTAAACCAATAATTACCATACTTATATCATCTAAAAGCATTTGTCTAAAACTAGTTACATCATTACCACGATCCGCCACTACTCTAAAATTATCATTTATTGCAAGTTGAATAGCTTGAACATCTATTATTATGTCTCCATTACTTGCATTGTAATAATATAGAACATTAGCATATTGCCTTACATTGCGAAAATCATAAATATTGGTATCTTCATTATAACTTTGAAAAACAACTTCCTCTTTACAAATATTTTTAACCTCTTCTTTTACAAATCTTATTATTTCTTTTAATTCTTCATCTTCTAAAGTAGTTTCTTCTATATTTTCTTCTTCAGCTTCCTCTTCTTTATTGTTCATTTCTTTCACTCTTTGATACTTTCATATCTTTTTGAAGGCTGCTCCTCTAAACATTTTCTTATTATCATAGATAAACCAACTGATAAATTAGGATTTAACTCCCTAATATCTTCAACTATTAATTGGTTTACTTCCCTTTTAGCTCTTTCATTATATATCTTTGTTATTTTTGCCTTGTTTCCTAGCGCTAAAATATATAAAACAACCCCAAAACTATAAATATCTGTTTTAACATTAGCTATTCCACTTTGCTTTTGTTCTGGTGCTGCAAAAAGATATGTTAATCCATTATTATTGTCATTTGAATTATCTTTAGTATCTGCCTTAGCTATTCCAAAATCTATTATTTTTATTTTTCCATTAGAATCCAACATTATGTTGCCTAACTTTAAATCCCTATATATTATTGGGTGTGGAGTTCTTGTATGAAGATAGTTTAATGCTTCTGCAATTTGCTTTGCCCATTCTATAACTACTTCTTCATCTACAGCAGTAAGCCCTACTTTTCTACCATATTTATCTTGCTTATAAAGTACATCGCCCAACGTACAACCATCAATATATTCTTCTATTAAATATATATTTCTATTATCTTCTGCTACATCAAATATCTTTACTATTGATGGGTGATTTAATTCTGTTAATATTTTTTGTTCTGTTTTTATATTTATTTTTGAACCTACTTTTTCTATTTTTTTATAGCTAAATAGTTTCCTAAACTTTCATTTTTGGCTAAGTAAACTGTCCCCATTCCACCCTTACCTAACCTTTTAATTATTTTATATTTACCTAGAAATATTGATCCTACTTGCATTACGTCCCCCTATGCCAAAGCACTTTTGTTATTCTATTAATTTATCTATACTACCCTCCATATCTATAAACATACCTTTTAAAGCATCAAAAATATTTTTATTCTTATTTTTATCAATTAACTCTTTAGTGTCATCACTAACTTCATTTGGTACACTTTCATCGTCAATCACGCTTAAATCTCCTGTAAATGCCATTACAGCATCAATATATTCACCTTTTTTTATGTATTCAACAGCTTTATCAAAGTCTCCACCCATTTTATTAGCTTGTACTACTAATATTTTTTTTCCAACTGTTAGTACTAAAAAAAATACAAGTAAGGTAGATATAATTTTAAACATTAACCTTTTCATATTTCCCCCTAAATGCACATTTAAATTATTTTAGCTCTTTTAACACATAAACATATATATCTATATCATTTATTTCACTAAAACTCTCTTTATATATATCAAACACCTTCTTAGCTTTTAAATGACCTACTCCTGTTCCTAAAAGAGGTATTGCTATTGACTTTGCTCCAATATTTCTTGCTTCTTCAATTATCTGTTTTGTTAGCTTTCTTACTGTTTTATAAGTTGCCCAAGTCCCTGGATAAACCATTGTTACTGCATGAAATACCCAATTACACTGTAAACAACCTGCTCCTGTTATTATTATTTTTCCTGTTTTAACAGGAGTTATTATTGCAGGTATAAACTTGTGTATTTTTATCTTTTGCTTACATTCTTTTTCTACAATACCTTTTGTTTCATAATGTATAGATTCTGCAACTCCTTCACATTTTATATGCTTTCCTATTATTCCACCCATGAATCCAATTCCATTACTTGCATTTACAATTACATCTGTATTTGCTTTTGTTATATCCCCAACTAGAGTTTTGAGCATTTATTCTTCGTCCC
>CAKVLD010000153.1 GCA_934755305.1 uncultured Clostridium sp.
TATGATAGTGTAGAAAAATTAGGTGAGCGTGAAATTTTTCTAGCTGGATATGATGAATCCTCATTAATTTAAATATTAAAGAAAAGCACTTGGTAGAAATACTAGGTGCTTTTATTTTGGGAAAGGAGAAAGATGTGAAAGTTAAATGTGATATATGTGATGTTGAATTTGAAATTGATAATTCAAAAATGAAAGTTAAAAATGTTAATGATATAGAAGTTAACTATTTTGAATGTCATAAATGTAATCATAAGTATATAACATCTTGTTATGATAATTATGTATTAAGAGAACAAAATAAACTTAAGAAGCTAGACGAAAAGATATCTGCAACAAACAATGGAAAAGAAAGAGAAAAGCTTATGATTAAATCTCAAAAGTTATTAAAGCATTTAAAAACCCATTCTGATAGATTGAAAATGGATATAGAAAAGCAATGGATTCTTTAAAGTTAGAAAAATGGATTAAAGAATTAATTGCTAAGAATGAGCTTTGGAGATTTTATAAGAGTAAATATTGGGCAGGTAATAAAGATACAAAAGGTTTGAAGAATGAAATTCTTGAAGAGCAGCATTATGAATGTCAAGAATGTTTGAAGGAAGGTAAGATAACTAAGGCTGATACAGTTCATCATGTTCAGTTTGTTAGGAAGTATCCAAGGTTAGCTTTGAGTAAACATTATACTTATAAAGGAAAACAGTATAAGAACTTAGTTGCTGTATGTGCAGCTTGTCATAATAGACTACATCCTGAAAAGCACTTTTGCAAGAAGAAAGCTACACCATTAACAGAAGAACGATGGTAAAGTACCCCCTACCTCCCTATACCCTATTTTTTTATGGGGGACTAGCACCGGAAAGGGGGTTATAGTATTTAGCCAGAAAGCTTCGCGCACGTATGAGGGGGGGAGCGTATAAAAAAGTGGCTATTTTTCATATTTTATCAAATAGCTTTAAAGCATTTAAAATACTGGCTTTGAACAGAAAATTTTTTTAGTGAAAATAAATAAAAAATGTCCTATATTTTTTAGTGAAAAATATTAAAAAATATAGAAAAAGGACAAAAAACATTATAAAAAAGGGTAATTTTCAGGGTGAAAAAGGACATTTTTAGCCATAAAAAGTAGCCAAAATATACTATAAAAAAGTGGACAATTTTACTTCGTTAGGAGGTGATTTTTATAAGCAAAAAGTGTAAAGATGAAATTTATGAAAAAGCAGGTAATGACTATGTTTCAGGGATGACTTATCAAAAATTATCAGAGAAATATAATGTATCAATAAGTACCATAAAAACATGGCGAAAAAAGTTCAATTGGTCAAGAGGAGATATGGCAATTTTAGAAAAGAGGACAAAAGTGACCACTAAAGGGTCAGATTTGGCTAAGCAGAAAGTAGTTAACAACAAGAAAAAAGTTACTAAAAAATCTAGTATAAGCAAAAAGAAAACTGCTCTTTTGGCTTATAAAATATCAACTCCAGAAGAAAGTAAAGCTATTAGAGAAGATCTATTGAATCAATTAAAAAATAATGGAGCTGAAGGACTTTTTTATACAGATTTAGTTGATGTATATATGAATTTACATATAGCAAAAAATGAGCTGTTTGCTGATCTTGAAAAAAGAGGAGTAGTCGTTGAGTGGAAAAATGGTAAGCAAGTTAGTACCAAAAGAAATGATAGTTTAGACGGAGTTAATAAAACTGTAACATTAATGGTAAATCTATTAACTAAATTAGGATTAGATATTCCTGAAAATAAAAATATTAATCCAGGTAAGGTTGAAGATGATGAAGCATTATAGTAAATATATAAATCCTTATATGGAAAAAATATTAAATAATGAGATAGAGCATTGTAGAGAGCAAGAAGATATGATAAACAACATAGTCATACCAGTTCTTGAAAGAGATGATGTTTATATTGATGAAAAGAAAATTGAAGAAGGTTTATCATTACAGAAGTACTTTCCATACAAATTAATTGAATGGGAGGTATTTTTATTTGCTCTAATAGTTGGAGTATTTAAAACTGATGGAGATATATTCTTTAAAGAAGTTAGAATAGTCGTAGGAAGAGGCAGTGGAAAAAATGGCTTTATATCGTTTTTATCATTCTATTTCTTAAGTCCATATCATGGAATTAAAGGTTATAACATTGATTTACTTGCTAATACAGAAAATCAAGCTAAAACAACATTTAATGATGTTTATGAAATAATAAAAGAACCAGTTAATAAGAGTTTTGAGAATATATTAAAGAAAAATTTTCATGCAACGAAAACAGAGATTACAGGAATAAAAACCAAGTCAGTATTAAGGTTTAATACTTCAAGTAAAAGAGGTAAAGATAGTAAAAGAACTGGTTGTGTTATTTATGATGAAAAGCATGAGTATGAAGATACTACTAATGTTAATACTTTAGCGTCAGGATTAGGGAAGGTATGGCATGGCAGAGAAATAACTATAACTACCAATGGTCATGTTAGAGGTGGTTTATTAGATAGGGAACTAGATCAAAATAAAGATATATTAAAAGAGTATAATTCACTTAATAGAACTTTAGTATTTTGGTGCAGAATAGAGGAAGAAAGTGAATGGGATAAATCAGATAAATGGATTAAAGCTATACCATCTATTAATGATTTTCCAAGTTTAAAAAGCACTATAGAAAAAGAAGTATTGGATATGCCATATAAATTAGATTATTTTCCAGAGTTTATGGCAAAGAGAATGAATTTTCCTATAGGCAATAAAGATTTGGAAGTTGCCACATGGGATGATATTTTAGCAACTAATAAAAAAATGATTAATTTAGAAGGTATGGAGTGTGTTGGTGGTGTTGACTTTGCTATGACTAATGACTTTGTAAGTGTTTGTTTAGTATTTAGAACTAATGGAAAGTATTATGTTCTTCAGCATACTTTTGTATGTACTCATTCAAGAGACTTAAAGGGGATTAAAGCACCTTTAAATGACTGGGCAGAAAAAGGGCATTTGACATTTATAGAAGATGTTGAAGTAGCAGCTCATCTAGTAACAGATTGGTTTTTGAAAATGGGAACTAAATATAAGATTAAGAAAATAGGAATTGACCATTTTAGATTTTCATTTTTAAATAGCGAATTTAAGAAAATAGGATTTGATGCATATGAAAAGAAAAATATTAAAAGAATTAGACCTAGCGATATTATGATGATTGCTCCAATAATTAACTCGATATTTATAAATCATAATTTTGTTTGGGGAGATGTACCTATACTTAGATGGTTTACTAATAATACTAAAAAGATAGTTCAAAATGGAAATGTTAGTTATGGAAAGATAGAACCTAACTATAGAAAAACAGATGGATTTATGGCTTTAGTTAATGCTGTTATCCTTGCACAAGAATTAAAAGAAAAGAAAAAAGCTAATCCTAAGGCATTTAAAGTTATTAAATTTAATTAAAGTGAAAGTGGGTGAATTTAGTGAAATTAGTAGATTATATAAAATCATATATTAACCC
>CAKVLD010000154.1 GCA_934755305.1 uncultured Clostridium sp.
GTAATAATTTTTTATCTCAATTATTGCCAAAAAGGAGTTGATTTTATTCAGTTTACACAAAGTTTTTTACAGAACCTGAAAATAGTCTATATTCTTTTAATAAATTTAACTTATACTATATATCTAAAACTAATCCATCATAAGCAAAAGTAAGATCTACATCTGAATATTCACTACTTACTTTGTTTAAGTATTCATATCCAAATTTACTTAATTCTATCTCTTCTATATGTGTTAAGAATACTTTTTTACATTTAAATTTTCTTATCTTATTTATTAAATCATCAAATTGTATTTCTGATTTAATTTCTTTTGAAAACATTCCACATTCTGTTATCATATAATCTAAATTATATATCTCCTGTTCATATTCTATTGTATCACATGGTGTATATAATATTTTTTTATTTTTCTCCTCCAAAAGATATCCATATATACAAGAATTTATCCCCTTATATCCAATTGCCGTAACTCTTACTCCATTTATTTCTACACTTTCATTATGTTCAATAAATTTTATATTACACATTTTTTCTTCATTCTCCATATAATCTATATTGGGATAATGTCTTCTTAAATCCATATATACATTTTTGGATATATATATATCAATTTTCTTTAATGCTTTACGATTTATAAAATCGTAATTAGCTTCTAACAATAATCTCAATCCAAATGTATGATCGGGGTGCCAATGTGTTATAAATAGAGTTTTAATATTAAAAATATTTTTAGAATTTATAGAATCTGAAATATCTTCTGGGCAGTCTATTATTCCATTAATTTTATCAATATATAAAGAACTACTGTTTCTCTTATATGGTATTCCTTTCTCTCTTGCCTTATTACATAAATTACATTCACAAAATAATCTTGGTGTTGGAATTGCTCCTCCTGTACCTAAAAAAATTAATTTCATATTTTACCTTCCTTCTTTTAAATCTTTTTCTATAATCTAACTTTTTTTACTCCTTTTTTCAAGTTATTTATTTACTTTTTATTAACTTTATGGTAAAAACATATTGCATAGTTAATTAACTAAACTATAAATATGGAGGTATTATTTTGATACTTAATAATGAAACAAATATTATTGCTGAAAATTTTTTGAACGAAGTTATTAAAATGTGCTTAGATTTTAAACTTACTAAAAATTCTATAACTACTAACACTACTTCAATTACACTTGAACCTATGCCTACAGATCCACATGATCTAAATTCTGTTTTATCTGAATTCAAAGAAAATATTCTAAGTAACTGCTCAAACTTTAGTAATTCTAATTTCATGGGCTTTCCTGATAGTGGAAACTCAATTGCTGCAATGGCTGGTGCTATATGCTCTGAATTATTACAACAGAATCTAATAAATCAGACATTTTGTTCTCCTTCTGCCACTTATGTAGAAATAAATGTTATTAGATGGCTAAGAGAAATAATCGGGTATTATAATATTCCAGCTTACGAAGTAAATGATACTAGTAATATTGGTGGAATAATTACTCAAGGTGGTACTATAAGTAATACCCTCGCATTACTTTTAGCTAGAGAAAATCATAAAAAGCATACACTTTCTAATGGTGTAATCTCTCCTTCTGACTATAAAATCATTATTCCTAAAGATATAGGACATTACAGTATAAAATGTAGTCAAATGTGGTTAGGTTGCGGTAATAACTTAATAGAAATTCCAACTATAAACCATAAGATGGACTTAAATGCATTAAGGTCTGCATTAAGAGAACATAAAGGAAAGATAATGGCTGTTGTTGCATATGCTGGTGATAGCAGGAGTATGTCAATTGATAATTTAGAAGAAATTTATAATATCACAAAAGAATTTGACTCTAATATATGGCTTCATGCTGATGCATGTCATGGATTTAGTTTAGGTTTAAGCAACGAATTAAAATATAAATTAAAAGGACTGGAGTTATATGATAGTGTTACCACCGATCCCCATAAAGTATTATTTACACCTTATACAATAAGTGCTCTATTAATAAAAGATCCTACAAAAATCAACCTTATTTCTATGTCTTCTGATTTAATAACTAAAGATCCTTTTGACTTAGGTAAAATTACACCTTTCATAGGCTCAAAAAATTGGACTTCTCTAAAACTTTGGTTCTTAATAAAGAATTTTGGGAGAAATAAACTTGGGGAAATTATCTATAATAGACACTTACTTGCTAAAACATTTGCATCTAAACTAAAAAACGATACTGATTTTATTGTTTTAAATGATGTTGACATAAACTCTGTAATGTTTATGTATAAAAATGATTCGTTGTCTATTGACGAATTAAATGAAATTAATAAAAAAATATATTCCGAACTTTTAAAAGATGGTGAATTTTATCTCCACCAATTTCCTATCCCCGATATAAATGGTGTGATAAGTAAAGACTCTATACTCTATCCACTTAGATATATGTCTGGTAATCCTAATTTAAAAGAGGAAAACTTAGATAATCTACTAGCTAAGATTAAATCTATTATTTCTAATATTACTTGTATTAAATAAAAGGAGATCTGTTATTTTGGAAAGTGAAATGAAAAAGACTGAAAAAGTTAATTACTTATTTAAAAGTTATATAGATAAAATCAATACTGATCTTGGTTCATATAACCCTACCATAGTCACTTATGGTTCAATTGTAAACAATAACCTAAATAGTGATTTTGATGTTTGCATCATATTAAATAACTATAATACAAATATTATTGAGACAATTAGTAATCTTACTATTGAATTTCACATTGATCATAATTTAAAACTTGATAATGAAGTTCCATTTTCAATAAAAACAATTTATAGCTTTGAAGATATTGAAACAGTTATTAATACACCTCCATTTAAAATAGTAGATAATAAATACTTATTAAATGGTATTAAAAAAACTTCTGACTATTTATCTTCTAAAGAAATTAAACTTAGACTTCTTTTTAATATCTTAACTACTCCTACAAAAGTTATTCAAGGTGATAGTAATAAATTTAACAAATTAAAAAATAGAGCATTTGATAAGTTATTATTAATTGAACTTTCATATCTTAATAATAGCTTTACAACTATTGACACTCTTATTAATGCTTTAAACAAAAATTATTTTGGTAATGAAATTGGAAAAGACTATCTAGGTTATTGTATTGAAAAAGACTATATTTATGATTATCTTTTTTCAAATATATCTACACGCATTAATAAACTAATTATCGATAATAAACTTTTAAAAATTAATAATGAATTATATAAACTAGATGATAATATTTTATACTCATCTAAAGAAAGGACTTTGTATGGATAATACACAAAAATCAGCTTCTGTTTTAAATAAAAACTTTATCCTTCTAATTTTTGGACATAGTACATCTAAAATGGGAAACATAATCTATAACTCACTTCTAGCTCTTTGGCTAGTTCAAAACACTGGAAATACTAAA
>CAKVLD010000155.1 GCA_934755305.1 uncultured Clostridium sp.
ATTAGAGAAGATATAGAAAAACTAAAAAAATCTAGTAAAGTAAATAATAAAGAATATAGTATTTTAGTCGCTTCATTATTGTATTCTTTAGATAGAATAGCTAATACAATAGGACATTATGATGCTTATAGAAAAATAAAGGAAATTAAATCGTCATTTGTTTTTGAGTTGATAAATCCAAAAGATGATAATAAAAAGAAAGTTATTGAAATATACAGAGAGGATTCGAATGATTTGGCTAAAAGAGTAAAATGTGATATTGCATATATTGATCCTCCTTATAACTCAAGACAATATAGCAGATTCTATCATGTATTAGAAAATATTACCAAGTGGGAGAAACCAGAGTTATTTGGCACAGCACTTAAACCCAAAGAAGAAAATATGTCTGATTATTGCAAAGTTTCTGCACCAATTGCATTTAACGATTTAATACAGAGTTTAGATGCAAAGTATATTGTAGTATCTTATAATAATACGTATACTTCTAAAAGTAGTTCTTCAAAAAATAAAATTACACTTGAAGAAATAAAAACAATATTATCAAATAAAGGTGAAACTCAAATATTTGAAAAAAAATATAAAGCTTTTGATGCTGGAAAGACAGAACTGAATAATCATAAAGAATTTATTTTTATAACAAAAGTAAAAAAAGACATAAAAAAAGAGATATCTTATCGTTCGCCACTATTCTATGTAGGTGATAAATACAAACTAATGCCTGAAATAAAAAAATATATGCCAGATAATATAATTAATTATGTAGAGCCTTTTGTAGGAGGCGGTTCATCATTCTTGAATGTTAAGGCAAAAAAATATATTGTTAATGATATTGATACTAGTATTATATCAATTCATGAAATGTTAAAGGGTTATTCAAAGGATAAAGAAAAATTCTTTGATAAAGCTTTTAAAACGATAAATCATTATGGATTATCATGTTCTTACAATGGACATTTAGTTCCTGAAGAATTAAAACATAAGTATAAGAAAACCTACTATGCTAAATACAATAAAGATGCATACATAAAATTAAGAAATGACTATAATAAAGATCAAAATGATACATTGAAGTTATACTTGCTATTAATATATGGATTTAATCATATGACTAGATTTAATTCTAAGGGACAATTTAATTTACCTGTTGGTAATGTGGATTTTAATAGTAATGTATATAATTCATTAAATTATTATTTTGATTATTTAAAAAGAATAAAAATTAAATATTCAAATCTGGATTATAAAAAGTTCTTAAATTCATTGTCCCTAAGTGAAAATGACTATGTGTTATTGGATCCTCCATATTTAATAAGTCAAAGTGAATATAATAAACTATGGAGCGAAAAAGACGAAAAAGAATTGTATAAATTGTTGGATGAACTTGATAAAAAGGGAATCAGATTTGGTATAACAAATTTGGTTTATCATAAAGGAAATAAAAACATCATTTTTGAAAAATGGTCTAAAAAATATAGCGTCTATGAGATTAATAGTAATTATATAAGTTTTAATGATAATACAATTAAAGCAGGATCGAAGGAGGTGTTTGTTACTAATTATGGCAAAAGCAAAGAGTAAACCATTATCGTTTTCTACTACTATGAGAAATCCAAATAGAATTGCTGGTTTTCTATCACAAATAGTAGAGTTTGAAGGACAAATTTTAACAAGTGAGATAATATATAAAGTTGTACATAACGTTATTAAAAATAAACTATATTATACTATGTATGAATATTGCAAGCCCGAATATAAGGACATATATTTTTCTGAAGAATTAGAATTTTCAGATGAACAAGTTGAAGATATAATTACCAATACAAAGCAAAAACATAAAGAGGCAGGATTTGAAGCTGGTTGGGAATCACGTTTTGACACATGGTTTAGCTTGCCTGAAGAGTTTGGTTTTATCTTCTATGAAAAAGGAAAAAAAATAAAAATATCTGATACAGGTCATATGTTAATTGATAATAGTAAATTGGAAGAACCTGATGAAATAGTAAATCAAAATATATTTTTAAATAGTTTATGTAAGTATCAAACAAACAATCCTTTTAAGAAAAATTTAAATGAAAATAATCCACTACTTTTACTTTTGAATACGATCAAATTATTAAAGAATGATTCTGAAGAAAACGGTGCAGGAATATTTAGAAGTGAGCTTAGTTTATTAATATGTTGGAATAATAATGATGCTGTTGAATTATATAAACTTATTAAAAAGTTACGTAAGCAAGTCGGTTTTCAGTATAGTGATGAGATGATTTATGATATTTGTTTAGAATTATTAGGATGTGTTACACCAGAAGAAAAAGAATCAAGTAAAAAATACTTTAAGATTGATAAAATTTGCGGTGAAGCTGTAGACGAATATATAAGAAAAATGAGAAGTACAGGGATTTTATCTTTAAGAGGGAATGGTAGATTTTTAGATTTTAATAGCTTTGAACAAAAGAAAATTGACTATGTATTAAGTAAGTACTCATCTATTAAAACGTATAATAGTAAGGAAGAATACTTTAATTATATTGGTCAAAAAGATAAAGAATTATTTGATATTAACGTTGAAGTAGATCATTCTAAAGAATATAGTATAAAAATTAAAACATTAAGTAAATTTGCAAATAAGTATACTAAAGAGGAAATATTTAAGGAACTTATGATCTTAAGTAAGAAATCAGAAAGTAAAAATGATGAATTTAGATTTATACCTGATCCAACCAGATTAGAATTTTTAACTAGTATTTCACTTGCTCAAAATTTAAGTGGATGTTATATTGAGCCAAATTATTCAATAGACGATGAGGGAATGCCGACTATGACGGCAAGAGGTAATATGCCTGACATAGTTTGTACTGAACCAAGTAATGAATCAGAAGGAGTTCCTTTAGTTTCAAATGTAGAAGTTACTATGATGAGGGGTAAAACAGATCAAGTTATGAATGAAATGATACCTATAAGGCGACATTTGTTAAATGATTTATCGAAACATAAAGATGCATTTGCTGTATTTATAGCACCATATATTCATGATGATGCGAAAGAAGCTTCTGAATGGTATAAGTATAAAGATAATATAAATATAAATCCTTATACAATAGAAGAATTTATTGATAAAATTAGTGTCAATGATAAATTGATTTCTTTAATTGAAATAGGAGGTCAATAGTAATGAAAGAAGTTAATGTTGGGTATATTTATATTTATAAATGTGTTGTTGGATCTGGTTCAGATGTTTGTAAGATTGGTATAACAAAGGACTTTCATAAAAGATTACAACAACATGTACGCACTCCTTATTATGGGTTTATGCCTTATATTGAATTTACAACAGGGAATCCAATTGCAACAGTATTTAAAGTTAGTGAATATGATGAAGCAGATGAC
>CAKVLD010000156.1 GCA_934755305.1 uncultured Clostridium sp.
TTTATTATCTGAAATTATTGTAGTATTATTTACAGTTAAATTATTTTCAAAAGTTTTTACATCTTTAAAACTATCTTCTTTAATAATATTTTCTTTAGGATAAATAACTTCACTTTTTAAATCAACTGGTATAGTTACTTCTGTTTTCTCGTAGTCTTTTTTATAATTAAAACTTTTATCCTTATTTTCACTTATATAAGAATATTCATTGACTTTATTATTTTCTATAGAATTAATATTAGAAACATTTTTTAAAGTAACCTTTTCCTCTTCTGTTAAAGGATCTAAATCTAATTTTAATTCTTCTACTTGAGGAATAGAGGTAGCCTTATAAGTGAATCCTCCAGTTTCTTCTTCTGGAAGCATAAAAGAATCAAAAACATCCCCTTTTAATGCATTATGAATTGTATCAAAAACTTTTTTAAATATCATTCTATCATCAGTAAATTTAATTTCTGCCTTTGTTGGATGAATATTTACATCAACAAACTCTGGATACACCTCTATAAACAAAGTAAAGAAAGGAAACTTATTGACTGTACTAAATGATTTAAAAGCATTTTCTACAGCAGCTACAATAGTTTTATGCTTTATATATCTACCATTTACAAAAATACTTTGATTATTCCTTGAACCTCTAGCTATTTCTTCTTTACCAATGTATCCATATAAAGTTATAATATCATCGCTATTTTCAAAATAAATTATACTTTCACTTGTAGATTT
The DNA here is from genome assembly GCA_934755305.1 of uncultured Clostridium sp. GTDB lineage: Bacteria > Bacillota > Clostridia > Clostridiales > Clostridiaceae > Clostridium. The sequence goes on from CAKVLD010000156.1 coordinate 727, forward strand.
TCCATACACAGTTCTTATAACATCTTTTAATTTACCATTTCCAAATGTATGTAGCACTTTCTTGCTTCCATTAAACAATTTAAAACTTATATTTGGATTAGCTATAGCAATTCTATTTATAATATCAATAATAAGAGAGCCTTCTCTAGATAAAGTTTTTAAAAATTTCTTTCTAGCTGGTACATTAAAAAATAAATCTCTTACTTCCATAGTAGTACCTTTATTCATTCCGCATTCATTAAAATTTTTAAATTCGCCACCTTCTATAGTTAATTCTCTCCCAAAGTCTTCTCCTTCTATTCTTGATTTTATATTAACTTTACTTACTGCTGCTATTGATGGAAGAGCTTCTCCTCTAAAACCTAAAGTATTAATAGAATAAATATCATCTGGATCTTTTATTTTACTTGTAGCATGTGGTAAAAATGCTTTCTTTATATCTTCAGGGTGTATGCCGTCTCCATCATCAATTATTCTAATTAATGTAGTACCACCCTCTTCAATTTCTATAGTTATATTTTTAGAATTTGCATCAATACTATTTTCCACAAGTTCTTTTACAACAGAAGAAGGTCTTTCAACTACTTCTCCTGCTGCTATTTTATTTGAGGTACTTTCATCAAGTAAATTTATTCTCTTCAAAAGTTAAATCATCCTCCTTTTGCTATTGTAACTTTTTTGCTTCTCCTATAAGTTTAAATAAAGCATTCATTGCATCCATAGGCGTCATATTTAGCACATCACAATTAGCTAATTCCTTTATTAAAGCTTCTTTTTCCATAAAAGAAAAATCTAATTGCATTGGAGCTTCTTCTACAGTTTCTTCAAATTTAGCTTTAGTTTCTTTTATCTCATTTTTTTCTTCTGTCTTTTTTAGTTCTGTAACAGATACTTCTTCTTTAATAGTTTTACTTACTACCTCTTCTCTAACTTCTTCAGAAGACTTTAGAGATTTTTCATTATTTATTTCAATAGCATAATCTCCTTCTAGTGAAGAAAGTATTTCCTTAGCTCTATTTATTACTTCCATAGGAAGACCTGCAAGTTTTGCAACTTCTATACCATAAGATTGATCTGCTCCACCTTCTATTATTTTTCTAAGGAATAAAACATTACCTTCCAACTCTTTTACTGCCACTGAGTAATTTTTAACTCCTGGTAAAACTCCTTCAAGCTTTGTAAGTTCATGATAGTGAGTTGCAAATAATGTTTTACATCTTAAGTTTTCATTTTTAGTTATATACTCTATTACAGACCAAGCAATGCTTAATCCATCGTAAGTTGAAGTACCACGTCCTACTTCATCTAAAAGAACTAAACTTTTGCTTGTAGCATTTTTTAGTATATTCGAAACTTCCCACATCTCTACCATGAAAGTAGATTTTCCACCTGCTAAATCGTCTGATGCTCCTATTCTAGTAAATACTTTATCACATATTGATATGTTTGCACTTTTAGCTGGTACAAAAGAACCCATTTGAGCCATTAGAGTAATTAATGCTACTTGTCTCATATAAGTAGATTTACCAGCCATATTAGGTCCTGTAATTAAAAGGAGAGAATTATCCTTATTATTAATAATAGAATCATTAGATACAAATTCTCCTCTTCCTATTACCTTTTCTACTACAGGATGTCTTCCTTCTACTATTTCTATTACACCATCTTCATTGATAGTTGGCTTTACATAATCATTTTCTAATGCTATTAAAGCTAAAGTTGATAAGGAGTCTAAATTACCTATAATTCTAGCACTTTTCTTTAATCTAGAAATTTCATTTTCCACTTGCTTTCTTATATCTAAGAATAACTCATATTCAAGATTTATAAGCTTTTCTTCAGAACCTAAAATCTTTTCTTCCATTTCTTTAAGTTCAGAAGTAATATATCTTTCTGCATTAGTTAAAGTTTGCTTTCTTATATATCTTCCTTCTGGTATTAGATTATAGTTTGCTTTTGATATTTCTATGTAATAACCGAAAACTTTATTATAACCAACCTTAAGTGATTTTATTCCAGTAAATTCTCTTTCACTATTTTCTAAAGATGCTATCCACTCTTTACCATGTAATTTAGCCTGTCTAAGCTCATCTACTTCCTTATTGTAACCAGTATTAATTATGTTACCTTCTTTTAAGTTTATAGATGGATCAGGTAAAATACTTTTTTCTAAAAGATCTTTTATATCTGTAAGTTCATCTAAATTATTATAGTATTCCTTAAGAATAGGTGAAGTAGCATCTTCTAAGGCTTTTTTCACTGTAGGTATTTTTTCTAAAGACGATTTTAAAGAAATCATATCTTTACCATTTACATTCCCACTAGATATTTTTCCAACTATTCTTTCTATATCATATATTTCCTTTAAAGCCGATCTTATATCATCATTAAGGCTTAGATTTTCAAATAATTCTTCTACTCCTCCAAGTCTTTTTTCTATTTCTTCTTTTATTATTAAAGGTTCATCTATCCACTTTCTAAGAGATCTTCCTCCCATAGATGTAGCTGTTTTATCCATTACCCATAATAATGAACCTTTTTTACTCTTTTCTCTTATACTTTCTGTAAGTTCTAAATTCCTTCTAGAATTTCCGTCTATAGTCATATAATTAACTATGTCATAT
>CAKVLD010000157.1 GCA_934755305.1 uncultured Clostridium sp.
AAATGCTGAAGTAAGATGTTGTAAGTAAATTTTTATTTATAAAATTTTGCTCTTCAATTTTATTTTCAATTGTTTCTCCCTGAACAATTGAAGTTTTATCTTTAGATACGTTAGTATCTTCTTTCAACTCACTATAATTATCCAAAATATATTCAGATTTACTATCATCTTCTATATTTTTTAAATTAATTGTTTCGTCTTTATATATTTCTTTTTCATCTTCTAAAGCTATAATTTCTTTTAAATATGATAAAAGTTCTTTTTCTACCTTTTCTCTATTTCTAATCCATTCAGTAGACCATATTCTATAAAAATTCCATCCCATAGAATATAAAAGTTCTTCTCTTAGTCTATATCTTTCTCTAGCTATTGGCTCAATACCATACTCACAACCATCTAATTCTATAGCTAAGATATATTTATTTTCATAAGTAGGGCTTTTAACTGCAATATTAATTTTATATTCTGAAGTTCCAACATAAGTATCAACTTTATATCCATTATTAATAAGTAAATCATAAATTGATTTTTCTACAGTTGAATTTAGCTCAATTTTTATATTTTCATCTGTTTGTTGTAAGTATCCATATTTAGCAAACTCCATGTAAGCCCTTAACATTCTTACACCTTCTGCATTAGTTCTACTTAAATCAATATCACTTGGTTCTATAGAGCTAACTACTTTAACATTATATTTAGCCCTTGTAATAGCAACATTAAGTCTTCTATATCCACCACTTCTACTTAATGGTCCAAAGTTCATTGACATATGTCCATTTATGTCTTTACCATATCCAATACTAAATATAATTACATCTCTTTCATCTCCTTGAACACTTTCAATATTTTTAATAAAGAAAGGCTCTTTCTTATCTTCAGAGAACATTTCCTCAAAGCCTTGATTCTGCTCTCTTAAACTTCTTATAGCTGATTCTATAGCTGTACTTTGAGATTCACTAAAGGTAACTACACCTAAAGACTTATGAGGCATACTTTTAAAGTGTTCAAAAACTAAATTAGCTACCGTTTCAGCCTCTTTTCTATTCATCCTACTTCCGCTTCTTTCATAATAAGCGTTATTCACTTTTATGAACTCAACTCCAAGGTCTTTAGTTTTTTGCTTTGCTGACGGTATAGTAATTAAATTTCTATAAATGCTTTTATTAGAGAATGAAATTAAGTCCTCATGTCTACTTCTATAGTGCCATTTTAAATTTAACGTTGGCATAATTGAAGTACACTTGTCTAATATTGATTCATATAATTCATCTGAATCATCACTATTTAAATTTTCCGAAGCAACAGTTGTTGTGAAGAAATTTGTAGGTGGTAGTTGCTCACTATCTCCCACTATTATAACCTGCTTACTTCTAAGCATTGATCCAATAGCATTTTCTGGGCATATTTGAGAAGCCTCATCAAATATAACAACATCAAATCTAATATCATTTACATCTAGGAAAGAGCTTACAGCTAAAGGAGACATTAGGAAACATGGCTTTATCTTAAATATTAAGTTTGGTATACTACTAATTAATTTTCTTATAGATAAGTGCATTCTTTTTTTATTAGCTTCATGTAATAATAAATTTACTTCATTATTTTTATTTGCAAATACATTTATTTTTGGTTTTTCCACAGATAACTTATGCTTTAATCTTTCTTTAGCAACATTAAATTGCTCTTTATCCATAACTTTAAAGTTTTTAACTTTCAAATTATATGCTTCTTTATCAAAATCTCTAATAACATTTATTCTACTGCTATAATAATTAATCCATAATCCTATAAATCTTTTATTAACGGCTTTTAAAATATCTTCTAATGCATTATTTGATATTAACTCATCTAAATCTATTGAAGTTACACCAAAAGAATCAATACTTTCTTTTACTTCATAATAATCTCTATAAATCCTAATATTCGAAATACTCTCTAAAAGCTTATTTAACCAACTAATACATTCATCATTATTAAGTTTATCTAAACTATTCATATTGTCGTTTACTATTGATTTTATATAACTAATATTTTTATTTAATTTAGTACTAATATCTAAAATATTACTTATATTTAATGAGATGTACTTTTTAAAATCAATATTATTATACAAACCACTTAAATCAACTTTATTATTTTTAACTCGTTCTAAATTTTGCTTGTATAATCGTCCTTTATCTACACTTTCGATTACCTTTGAAATATTCTCATAACAATATCCATTATTTAAGATAATATCTGGAATTAAATTTTCTTTTTCTTTTATTCCATATTCTAATTCCTTTATCTTTTTTATGTTAATTAAATCGTTTTTTAATTTTTCATAAACTATATTCTCATTATTTTTAACTATTTCTGATAATTTTATATCTGTAGAATTAAAATATACTTTGTATTTAATTAATTCTTTAAAAGGTTGGATAATTGAATTAATATTATTAACATTATTCTCCTTATCAAAAATTAATTCTAAAAATGAATTAAAATCAACTTTATTATTTAAAATATAATCTACCTTTTCCATTACATTAGATAGCCTCTGTACTTTATTATTAGAAAGAATTATATTTTTAATAGTTTCATTATGTGTTTCTCCTAATTTCTTCAGTTCACAGTTTATTTGTTTCATAATATTTATAGAATTATCAATACTATCCCAATCTGTATATTTGTTTATCAAGTCACTGTCTAAATAATACTTTAATTGATTTTCAAAGTCTCTAATATTAACTTCTTCTTCCTTTATATCCTTACAAAGTTCTAAAGCCTTTATTATAATATTGTCAGTTATCTTTTCACTACCCCTATAAAATCCCTTAATTAACTTAATATCTTTATGATAGTTAGGCTTAAACATCTTAAATCCATTTGAATAGTCAGTTCTAAATCTCACAAGTATTTCTTTAACTCCTACTTCTAAGATATCTTTATCAAAATCATTTAAAAGCAGTTTTTTTAAATCATATAGTTTAGAACAATTACTTCTATAATCATGTATCAATTTTTCTATAATTGTAATTGTAGACATATCAAACCATTTATCATTCACTTCAAAATCTTTTAAAATTAATTCAAGTAATGTTTTATATGAATCTAGCTCATCAATATTTATTGATAAATTCAAATTATACGTACTATTAACTTGAGAAATAGTATCATTAATTTCTTTGATAAACTCTAATACAAAATTAATTTTTTCATCACTTAATTTACTAAGTTCTTTTCTATCTTTTATTTTTATTCTTTCTTTATCTACAAAGCTTCTATATGCCTGTTCTTTATTTTT
>CAKVLD010000158.1 GCA_934755305.1 uncultured Clostridium sp.
AAGAAGTTTTATAATTTCTTAAGCCTTAAAAAAGCACCCTGACTCTCAGGGTGCTTTTCATTAAGAAAAAAATTATTCAGCTATTTTTTCTTCTACGTTTACTGGATAAACACTTGCTTTCTTCTTGTCTTTACCCATTCTTTCAAATCTAACAACTCCGTCAATCTTAGAGAATAGAGTATCATCTCCACCTTTTCCAACATTGTTTCCTGGATGGATCTTAGTTCCTCTTTGTCTAACGATTATGTTTCCAGCTAGAACGAATTGACCATCTGCTGATTTAACACCAAGTCTCTTAGCTTCTGAATCTCTACCGTTGTTTGTACTACCTTGCCCCTTTTTGTGAGCGAACAGTTGAAGGTTCATTATTAACATAGTTTACACCTCCTCATTTTTTAAAGTAATATATTCCTTACGTTTATTAATTCCAAAGGATTCATCTAAGCTTAGAATAACACTTTCTAAACTTTTTGCAAAGGTCTTTAATAAGACCTGCCCTTGCTCTATCTCTTCTTGGGTAAACCCATTAAGATCTAGTGCAAGATATCCATCTTTCATTTCATAATTAACATTTAATTTTAAAACTTCGTCAAAACCAATGATTACGCTTTGTGATAATACAGATACAGTATTACATATCATATCATATGCATCACCTGCCATAATAGCCTCTCTGTCTATTAAAGCGTGATTATTTATAGTGAAAGATAAAATAGTATCTTTTTCAGATCTAATTTTAATTTCTATCATAAGAATTAAGCTTCGATCTTTTCGATAACTAACTTAGTATAAGGTTGTCTATGACCATTCTTTCTTCTGTAGTCTTTCTTTCTCTTATACTTGAAAACTGTTACTTTCTTAGCCTTACCTTGAGCTAATACCTTAGCAACAACCTTAGCTCCTTCTACTACTGGAGTTCCAACCTTTAAAGTTTCTCCTCCAACAGCAAGAACTTCAGTTAATTCAACTGTTGATTCAACTTCAGCTTCTAGCTTTTCAACGAAAAGAACGTCTCCTTCTTGAACTCTGTATTGTTTTCCACCTGTCTTTACTACTGCGTACATTATAAAAACACCTCCTCATAACGGTCTCGCCACTATAGGTACAAGGTTTGAACCCTGTTTTTAAAAAACCTTTCCGTGAGCGGTTTACTGTCACATTTTATCACGAATCATCATTATTGTAAAGATTATTTTAAAATAACCAAAATGTATTTTATGTATTGATTAGCTTTTTTTACGATTTTGTCATTGTAAACTTATTTATTTTATGGAATATCAACCCAATTAATAGTACAATTATATTGAATGTATTTTTTAATATATAGAAAGAACTTTAAGGAGTAGTGGTATTTATGAAAAAACATATTGATTATGATGAAAACTATACTACAAAAAAAGGTAATGGTTTTAAAATATTCTTAGCAATTCTTTTATTAACTGTTATCGCTGTAGGTACGTTTACTGGTTTTTACTTATACAAAGCCAAAGGTGGGAATACAAAACAAGATAAAGTTTATGTATCATTAGGTGATGTAATGGTAAATTTAGCAGATGAAGGTGGCAAACGATATTTCAAGGGGAACGTTTCAGTTGCATATAACAAAGGAGATTCTACTGCAAAAAAACAACTGACCAAAGAAAAACAATTAGTCGTAGTAGCTGATGCAATTAATTTTTATATTAAAGGAAAAACTTCTGATTTTGTAATTAACGATGATGGTACGCAGATGAAAAATGAACTCATTGAAACTATCAATAAAAATATTCAAGGGTTTAAAATCACAGATATCAGATTTTCTAACATTGTAGTTCAATAACTACTAATGATTATTTATCAGTTCTTTCTAAAAAAATTAATATTGTGTATCAAGCACACTTAACTAAATTTAAAAAATGTGATCCGTAAATTTGATTTGTTAGAACTTACGGATCACATTTTTAATTTACTTCAAAGTATTTTTCTGTAATTTTATCTTTAAAAGTACCTGAAGATTTATTTAACTTTTCAAATATTTCTTTCTTGCTGCCTTCATCTGCCATACTAGTTTTATAATCAGAACTTCCATTATCTGAAATAACTATTGGTACAACCTTATATTCTACATTAACTAATTCTTCTTTCTCCACATTAAGTTTTATTTGTAAAATATAGCTTTCCATGTTGTTTTCATTAAAAGTACCACCAAAACTTAAATTTCCTAAAGAATAAGCAATAAACTTTCCATTATAATTTTCTACACCCTGAATTGATTCTGGGAAATTTCCAACAACAACATCTGCTCCATTATCTATAGCGAACCTTGCCACCTTTTTTTGAACATCATTAGCTTCTGTTTCATTCCTATTTCCCCAATTAAAATACGAGATTATGAACTTTACATCTTGACGATTCAAATTTTCTATATCAGAAGCAATTTTCACCTTTAACTCATCAGTTAGACCCCATCCTCTATAACTTACAAAACCTATTTTAACTCCATTAATTTCTTTAATAAAGCTATTTTCTCCATCAGAAACATGTATACTTTTATTATTTAAAGATTCTATCATTTTCTCATTATTATTATCACTAAAGTTTGACATAACAACACCTTCTATAGATGAAGATTTTATTATATTTGAATAATCATCATAAGTTAAATTTTGTTTATATTCTGCTTTAAACCTTTTTAATGGACTTTCTAAATTGACTATAGAAAAATCGTCCTTACTTAATATAGATTGAATTCCTTCTAAAAAATATTTATACCCTTTTTCTTCATCATCTACTATACTCTTAAATACTTCATCATCTTCTTTAGAACCAAATACGCAGTTACCACCTAAAGAAATAACTACTTCTGTACTATTTTCAGCAGTATATTTTTCTATCTTCAAACTCTTATCTTTTAGATAACATATCTCTAAACCTATAAATATTTCAAGAATAACTAATAACATTGTGAAAATAATTCTATTTCTTCTTTTTCTTTTCTTAATTTTTACACGTTCTAGCTTTTTTATATTAACCTTATTAATTTTTGATAAATCTTTATCCTCCATAACACCATTCCATTATTTGTAACATTATTTTAATACTATTATATCATTTTAATTTGCATTATATCTAACTTTTGCGTAAATTTTAATTTTATTTTTACACAAATCAATAAAAAAGTGGCTTGGCCACGCTTTTATTACTTTAAAGTACATTTTTAATAGCAATTATATTTTTTAATTTAACGCATCTTGACTGAAGTCA
>CAKVLD010000159.1 GCA_934755305.1 uncultured Clostridium sp.
TTATTTATATGTGCCAGACTTGGATGAATATATAAGTAATGATAGAAATTTATATTTTAATATTAAAGAATTACCTTTTATTGATGTCTATAGCAATGACGATTTAGTAAATAAAATTTTAGATTTTAATGAAGATAAATATAAAAAAGATTTAAAGCAATTTTCCAGTAAAGTAGGAAGCTTTGAAGATGGTAATGCTTCTTATAATGTTGCAAAGCGCATAGAAAAGATTTGTTTTAATTAGGGGGAAAAGAATTTATGAAAAAGTATAAAGTAGGTTATACAACCGGGGTATTTGATATGTTTCATATTGGACATTTAAATATTTTAAAAAGAGCAAAAGAACAATGTGAATATCTTATTGTTGGTGTAAGTACTGATGAGTTAGTGCAAGAATATAAAAATAAAACTCCAATAGTACCTTTTAATGAAAGAGTTGATATAGTACAAGCTATTGAATATGTAGATAGAGTTGTACCACAAATTAATAGAGATAAGTTTTCAGCATGGAGAGAATTACATTTTGATGTAATGTTTGTAGGTGATGATTGGAAAGGAAAACCTTTATTTATGGAAACTGAAAAGAAGTTTAATGAAGTTGGAGTAGATGTAGTTTATTTTCCTTATACAAAAGATACGTCATCAACAATATTAAGAGAAAAGTTAGCTTGTATTAAGTAAAAAGAGAGGTATTATGTATGAAACCAGAAATAAGTATTATAGTGCCTATATATAATGTAGAAAAATATCTTCCAAGATGTATAGAGAGTATTTTAGCACAAACATTTACTAATTTTGAATTAATATTAGTAAATGATGGATCTGAAGATGATAGTGGTGAAGTATGTGATAGATATGCAAAAGAGGATAAAAGAATTAAGGTTATACATAAGAAAAATGGGGGAGTAAGTTCAGCAAGAAATGCTGGACTAAAAAACTCAATAGGCAATTATATTGGGTTTGTTGATCCAGATGATTATATTAAAAAAGATATGTATGAAAAAATGTATAATTTATGTATTAAAAAAGATTCAAAAATAGCAATTTGTAAATTTGCAAGAGAAGTTGATGGAAAAATAATTAATGCTGATAATAATGAAACAGAGATAATAAGAGAGTTAAATAATGAAGAAGCAATGAATGAACTTTTTAAAGGTGTGTTATATAGATTTTCGTTGTGTAATAAATTGTTTAATAAAAAGTGTTTTCAAGGAATAACATTTCCAGAAGGGAGAATTCATGAAGATTTGTCAACAACATATAAATTATTTGCTAATAGCAATAGATCAATATATACAACATATCAAGGATATATTTATGTTAAAAGAGAAGACAGTATATTGACTAAACAATATAATGAAAAAAGATTGCAATCATTTATAGGATGGGATGAAATACTTGAATTTATGAATAAAAGATATGCGATGGTTAGTGAGCAAGTAGTTGCTACTTTTACATATTGGTGTGTGGATAATATTTTTTATATTATGAATCAAGTAAAGGATAAAGACCAATTAATAAAGTATTTAAATTTTATACGAAGTTACACATTAAAATATAAAAAATTAATTAATAGTAACGATCTTTTATCAGAAAAATATAAAATTAGAGTTAGATTACTTAATTTAAGTTCAAAAACAATAATAATTGAAAAAAAGTTAAAGAAAAGGTTAGGTAGTAATATATAAGTAAGTTGAGGTGATGAAATGAAGAAGTATTTAATAATAAATGCAGATGATTTTGGAGTATCTCATTCTGTTAATAAAGCAATAATGGAACTATTAAATAAAGGAAGAATATCATCTGCTACAATAATGCCTAATGTAAATAATTATGATGAAGCTGCTGAATGGGCTAAAAACAATTCTAATAATATAGGATTACATTTAACATTTTTAAATGATGATTGTAAAGGAAAGTATAAAAGTTTATCTAATAGTAAATCAATAACTGATGAAAAAGGTTATTTATTTGCAGATAGAATGAAGTTTAGTAAAAATCTTAAATTAAAAGAAATAAAAAAAGAAATAGATTTGCAGTTTTTAAAATTAAAAGAAAGTGGAATTAATATTTCACATGTAGATATTCATAGATATGCATTATATCCAACATATAATTTATTAGCTTATTTATATTTATGTAGAAAGTGTAATAAAGAAGGAAAACTTCCTATAAGATGGTCTAGAAATGGTAGTACGAATGTAGGTGATGGAATACCAAGTCTATGCGATTCAGATAATGTAGCAAAGTTTTTTTCAGCAGTATCAGATTTATATGAATTACCTATACCGGATTTTGTATTTAAATTTCCATATAGAAATACTTTTATAACATATGAACAAAAGAAAGAAGCTTTTATTAATATGATAAGAAAATTGCCAGAGGGAATAAGTGAAGTGCATATACATCCATCAGTAGATTCTGATGAAGTAAGAAGAATGAACCCAACATGGAAAGAAAGAGTAGCAGAATATGAACTTATGTTAGATAGTGACGTAGAACGAGTAATAAAAGAATATGAGGTAGAATTAATAAGCTATAAGGATATACAATATATAAAGCGTAAACAAAATAAGGGAAACGCAATAAGAAAAATTCTCCTATATGGAGCTAAATATATACTAAAGACTATAAAGAAAGAGATGAAATAGGAGTGATAAAATGAAAAATAGACCTATTATAAGTATTATAGTTCCTGTATATAATGTAGAGAGATATTTAGAAAGATGTATTAATTCTATATTGAATCAGACATTTAAGAATTTTGAGTTAATATTAGTAGATGATGGATCAACAGATAAATCAGGAGAAATATGTGATAGTTTTGCAGGATATGATAAAAGAATACGTGTAATTCATAAAAAAAATGGAGGACTTAGTTCAGCTAGAAATGTTGGATTAGATGTATCAATTGGAAAATATATTGGATTTGTTGATTCTGATGATTGGATAGATGAATTTATGTACGAAAAGTTATATAGAAATATGATTAAAACAAAGTCAGATATAGTTATATGTAATTTTAGTAGAGTTTATGAAGAAAATTTAAATATGGTTAAA
>CAKVLD010000160.1 GCA_934755305.1 uncultured Clostridium sp.
CTAATTTTTTCTACTTTCGTAACCTTCACGCTTAACCTTATTTCATGTTTACGTTGTGGTTTAGTTAGCTTTAGGAATTTCCAGCAATTCAAGTAGTATTGGATAGGTCTTACCTATCTCTACATATAGATTTCTCTATATGCTGACTATTTTGGTTACGCACACTCGTGACTTAAGTCATGAGTGTGCGTAGCCATTCTAATCAACTTCTTTAAAGTGCTCTTCCAATTGCATTTGACTTTCACAATTCTTTTGCTCCTGCTTTAAAAGTATCTGACTATTTTCAATTAATCTATGAAGTTCTTGTATTTGCTTATCTTTCTCTTTTAACTGATCAACTAAACAATTAACTGCTACATCATTTAATTTAACTATAGCTTCATCCTTTTTATCTTCCTTTTTATCTTCTTTTTTATCTTCATCTATCACTGGTATCTCTTTATTATCTTCATCAACTACATTTTTAAACTTTAAATTCTCTTTAATAAAGTTAAATAATTGTTCATTTATCATTGATCTTCCTTGTTTCTTTATAACCATATCTTTATACTCATCAAGTTTTAATTTATTATATATAGCTGTTTTACTTACTCCTAATTCAGTAGCAACTTCTTCAACACTCTTTAACATAACTATAAACCTCAATTCTAAACTTTATTAAACTTCTCTATACTTTATAAACTTCTTTAAATAAGCTTAAAATCCTTTTTTTTAAAAAACTTCTTTAAATATTTTAAATTAACACTTGATTTTTTAAAGCTTAAAAATATACTGAACTGGCACTGAGAGAGTGAAATGGACGCAATTATTCCCTTACCAATAGATAAAAAGTAATATCTATCAGTAAGGAAATAACTACTTTTATACTGAACCGTATACCTCGGTCGCTCATATCTCGCACCCTATCTATTATGTATTTCTACCTACCAGCTTTCTACATTACGGTTCTATCCTAATGCTTGTCTTTTCTGCTGGTAGTTCCCGAGCACCTATGCTCCTAGAACTCCCACCACCGACCTTTACGTTGTCGTCACGCTCAACCCACACGCCTAAAGATAGGGACTAGGAACTATTGTGTGGAGGTCCATTTTCTGCATTGGCATTAAATAATATAAAATAATCTTATTTAACAAGCTATTACGCTCTGGACTAAACCTGACCTGCTTTATAGTGTTTAAGGGCAAACTCACTACATATCATATAGGTGATATGCAACCTGCTTATAATAAAGAAATATGCATTTTAAGATAAAATGTACAAATTTTTTAATATGTCACTTATATTTAACCTTTAAATACAATTAAATTTAATTCTTAGACATATAAACTTTAATAAACTACAAAGTGTATTTTTATTTTAAATTACATAATTTTATTATGCAAAATAGCGTTTTTTTCCCTACATAGCGGTGGTTTTTGTCACTATTGCAACGAAGGAATGCCACTTGCAAGGCTTTTTCCCTACATAGCGGTGATTTCCGTCACTATTGCTTTTAGCCCTTATATAATGCCAATTCTAGCGTCTATTGAATTAATGTTTTTTCTAAAATCACAAACTAAAAAAATTTTTTCCCCTACATAGCGGTGATTTCCATCACTATAAATGATGATTTTAGCCTTTTTCAAGTTTATTTATAATTTTTTCCCCTACATAGCGGTGGTTTTTCATCACTATTGTGTTACTTTTTATAATTTTCTGTGCTAAAATTTTTTTAATTTTTTTTGAAATCTTTAATTTTTTCCCTATATAGCGATGATTTTCGTCACTATTGTTCTAATTAAACATAAAAAAATATTTTTTCCCCTACATAGCGGTACTTTTTATCACTTTTACCCTACATAGCGGTGGTTTTTGTCACTATTCCCCTACATAGCGGTGCTTTTCTTCACTATTAATGCTTTCACCTTTAATTCTCAAATATTGCCGGTGCATTGAAACTATAATATAATTTCCTTAAAGAGAGGTATGTTTATGGATCAAAATTTCAAAAAAAAGATAGATGATTTATTTAAAATTAAATATGAGAAAATAACAAAATCCAAATTTGATGAGCTATATTGTACTTTATATGCAGATCTTAATAAAATCTCAGATCCTAATAAAAAGGAAAGTACATATAAACGTTTAATGCTTACAACAAAGCAAACAAAACAGAGATGGGTTAAAAAGATAAAATCCCATAAGAATTTGAAAATCAATCAAGATATTGAAAATGCTAAATATATCTATAATCAAGTATTAGATAAAACTATCGAACCTGAAAAATTCATAATAATGTTTGAAGCAAACTCCATTGATGAATACATAAATAAACTATATAGAAATATGGATCTTTGGGTTAATTCTGCAGATGCATTACTTTCAGATTTTGAATATTTAACTATTCTTCACAAAAAATCTATAGTGTCAGCTTTTAAAAATGATATTATTAAACTTTATTATTCTTATACAATGAGTAATCATAAAGAAATAACAAGAATTCCTAGAGTATTAAGTAATATACCTTTTGATCCAACTAATAAGAAAGATTACTTTACTGTAGAAGAAAAGCGTGAATTAGATGACATTGATAACTTTTCATTAGATGGAACTATAGATAAATTAATTTCATCTAACAGTAATGAATTAATAATGAAATTAGAGAAAAGAACTTATTTAAGAATTGAAGAAGGAAAACAAACTCAGGATCTTATAACTCAAATAGCATTCTTAAAAGCAGCTAAAGCATTAAATAATCTTGATTTAAAGATAATATCACTTTTTTATACAAACTTTTATAATCTTGTAACTGATAAAAGTATTGGTAAATATATAAGCGACCTAGTTAAAGAATTAGGTTTAAGTGAAAATAAAAACAACTTTATTGCTGTTGAAAAAAGTTTAAACAAAATAGGTAGTATCCGTCTTGAATCACCAGCATATGAAGGTCGTAAACTAAAGGGATCTATATTAGATGTATTCTTTGATGTAAAAGATGGCAGAAAGC
>CAKVLD010000161.1 GCA_934755305.1 uncultured Clostridium sp.
GAACTTCATTTAATACAACATTTACCGAAACAAATACAGGAACTTTATATAAAGCAACAGAGAGTATAGCAAATAGTTCAGCAAAAGATGTATACTATTTTGCAGGAGATGCAAAAAACAATTGGGTTAAGTTTGCAGGATTCTACTGGAGAATAATAAGAACTAACCATGATGGAAGTATAAGACTTTTGTATTCAGGAACAAGACCTGATACAACTGAGGGATATATAGGTGAAAGTAAATTCAATAGTACATCTAATGATTCAATGTATGTAGGATATATGTATGGAACAAGTGGTAGTCAAGCAAACAACAGAACTAATACAACTAATAGTACAATAAAAACATATATAGATAACTGGTATAGTACAAACCTATCAAGTTACTCAAAATATATAAGTGCAGAAGCAGTATATTGTAATGATAGAGAAGTGGGAAGCGGAACATATAGTGCAACTGGTTCAGAATTCGGCTATGCTGCTTATAAAAGACTAGATACAAATAAGACACCAACATATAATTGTACAAATATCAAAGATGCATTTTCAGGAAGTAATAGTGAAGCAAAACTAATATATCCAATAGGACTAATGACAGCAGATGAAATAGCATATGTTGGAGGAAAAGCATATACGAACTTACCTAGTCCATATTCATGGTATTATTTAAATAGTGCTGGAGGCAGTATAACAGGAAATACACATTGGTGGTTGCTTTCGCCTGGCTACTGGTATGGCAACTATGCTTACTCGTGGCGTGTGTGCGGTTCTGACTTTCCGGGCGACCTCAGTCGTAACCGCGCTGTACACTTTTCGGTCGTTGTTCGTCCTGCTATAAGTTTAAAAGGAAATTTAGTATGGAAAAGTGGGGATGGCAGTAGTGCTTATCCTTATGAAATTGTTTATGATTAGATTAATCCCATTAACTTAACTGTGTCTAATAGATAAATTTACTTGTTAATTACTTATAAAGTAATCAATTAAATGATAAATATTATAATATTTTAGTATAAGTATAAAGTCAAGAAAAAAATACTCTAGTTTGAAAAGTAGAGTATTTTTTTGCATGCTAAATTAATTAAAAACCTATGTCGAGAAAACTTTTGATAGGTAAATAGACGACTATAATAAATAAAAATTATTTATGCTTGTCATAGAGGAAATTGGAATAATTTTTAGTTTATGTATTTTTTAATTTCATTTAAGTAAATAGTATAGTTAATTCATTATAAATTTTATCCTAGTTACTTACTTTTTTTTATTTATTTTCTAAATCAATTAAATTTAGATAAATAATATTGACTGCACTTTCTTTATTAGGAAGAACTCCTCTTCCATAAAAGCCTCTTTGTATTTTAGAATTAACTGACTCAACAATATTGTTTATATTAATATACTTTCTGATGTTTACTGGTAAAATAAATAAAGGTAACATTAATTTAAAATATTCATTCGCGTGTTTATAAATAGTTTTCTTATCTTTATATTTAATATTAGATTCTTCTATAAATAAGCTAGCTTGTTCTTTGTTAGAAGATGTGTATACTTTTTTAAAAATTTCTATAACTTTTTTAGAATATGTTTTGGTAGTTATAAAGGCTACTTAAGTATGTGTTATACTAACATTAAAAATACATATTTAGACTAATTTATTGACTTCAGTGAAGTTAATTTTTTTGTTAAAGTAAGCACTAATGCTTATGTTTTTAAATTTTAAATATTTATGTTTGAAAATTTATTTTTTACACATTTATGTAAAAATTTTATGTAAAATTTCGCGTAAAGAGAAAATTTTTAGGGGAATTTTAGGTAAAAAATTCGTATAAGAAAGGGGAAAGGGTAAATTTTACCCTTCAGAAGGAGGAAGTTATGGAAGAAAATTATTTAGAGAATATAAGGGGCTTTATAATAAGTGAACAAGCAAGGACTATAGTAAGAGATTATAATGCTAACAAAAGTAAACTTGAAACTAATTATAATATTGGAAAGGAACTATCTGAAGCGGGTAAACATTATGGAGAAGGAATAATTAAGAAGTATGCATTTGTATTAACAAAAGAGTTTGGAAAAGGGTTTCAATATAAGGAATTATATAAAATGTTACAATTTTATAATCTTTGTGGAAAAGTCGGTGCAGTGCACCGACAATTGACGTGGAACCATTATTTAAAATTATTACCATTAAAAGACATTAATGAAATTAATTATTATATTAATATTGTTATAAGAGATAATCTATCTTATAGAAAACTTGCAGAAAGAATAAAAAGAGATGAGTATGGTAGGTTACCACTAGAGACTAAAATTAAATTAAAAGAAAGTAAAGAAGTAAATGAAAAGGACATGGTGCCCAGTACAATATTTGTACCATCTAATAAATTAAAAGAAGAACTAACAGAAAAGGTATTAGAAAATTTAATAATAGATAATATTAGTTATGTAATGAAACAGTTAGGTGAAGGCTACTGTTTCATTGATAATCAATATAAAATAAATATTGGTAATAATAAAAATTATATTGATATACTTTTGTTTAACTATAAGTTTAATAATTTTGTGGTCATAGAAATAAAAGCAAGAAAATTTAGAAAAGAAGATGTAGGGCAAATACTCCTATATATGAACTATATAGATAAAGAAGTAAAGACTATTACTCAAAATAGTACTATGGGGATAATAATTACTAAAGAAGTAAATGAATTTGTAGTTAGATATGTTAATCATGATAAAATTGCTATTTCAAGTATTGATTTGATTAGAGAAGAAGTAAAAGAATAATAATGATAGTGCAATATTTAGCACTTGTAATACTATCTTTTTTGTGGTATTATTTTATTGTAGGAAGCTATAAATAACAAAGGTGATGAACATGAAAAACAACAGCCTATATGTACAAAATAAAGTACTGGGGGGGGGGGTTATTACTAACAACTAATAACTCTAGTTTTTCATGTGTATTAAATAGATAGACTTTTAGTCTATC
>CAKVLD010000162.1 GCA_934755305.1 uncultured Clostridium sp.
AAAGGAGGTTTTTTAACATACTGAACGCTAAAGCTTTTCTGAACACCCTTGCATAGCAAGGGGTTTTCTTTATACAATAAAAGAGGCAGATAACAAAGTTATCTACCTCTTTTTTTATGCATCCATACACCAAAATGAAAAGTAATTTTTCTTTGATTCTAGGTGTTACATTTCCTGATGTTTTTTCTATTTTGCTACATATCTTTTGGCAAATTTAAATCCTCTTACTCTTCATTTTCAAGATTTTTAATTGCTGGAGTATCTATTACTCTTCCTTTATAATCAAATCTGGAACCATGACAAGGACAATCCCATGTTAATTCATCTGCATTCCAATGCAATTGACATCCTAAATGAGTACATTTTGTTGATACAATGAATACTTTTCCTTCATTATCTTTATAAACCCCTACTTTTTCATTATTATATTCAACAATTCCACCATGCCCCTTTTCTATTTCATCTATTTTACTCTCAGGAATATATATTTTTTCAGCAATAAAATTCTTTGATGTTTCAATTAAATCATTGGCTATGTTATTTATTGATAATGATAAATCAAATCTATGAGGTGAAAATATCTGGCTAAAATCATTTTCCTTTTCTAAAATCAAATCACTTATTATCATTGCTGCTACCATGGAACTTGTCATGCCCCACTTATTAAATCCTGTAGCCACATATATATTATCAGTGCTGTTGGAATATCTGCCTATATAAGGTATACCATCCAGCGTCATGCAATCTTGTGCAGACCAATGATACTTTTCTTTGCCATTAGGATAAAACTCTTTAGCAGCTTTCCTTAACTTCTCATAACTTCCTCCCTCTTCATTTTCTCCAGTTCTATGACTTACTCCCCCTAAAAGCAATAATCCATTATAATTTCTAAAAGAATATCCTCCTTTTTCTTCATCTATGTACATTCCCTCAACGTCTTCTGCATCTTCTATGGCAACTACATAAGACCGTTCTTGATGCATTTTCATAAAATAATATCCTGATGCATTCATTATTGGCTGAAACTCCCAAGCCTAAAGGCAAGGGGTTCTTGAGTATCTAACTTCCAATATATCTCGAAAGACATAAAGACTAGTACTTTTCCTCAAGACTTTCACTACCTAGAGCTGTACCCAGCTCATTGGCGGTAGCCTACAGGCTCGTTTCAAAACCTGTTTTGTATTATTTATATTAAATTAAACATAGTATATTGACCGTTATTATCAACATTAAATGTCGGTAGTTGTGGCTTTATTTTTTTAACTCCGATACTACTTAAATTATCTTTAGATTCCAATCTTTTTATTTCTTTATTATGAAACTCTAAAAATTTTTCAAAATCATTATTACATTTTTCATTATCTATTGTTTTTAAATCATTCATTACATTTTTAATTAAAAAACTTGAATACAAATCTCTTTGTACTTTGATTTGCTGTTTGTTATATTCAAAAAAGTTCCATCTTTGAGATAACTTTTTCTTATTGTATTCTCTATTTAAATGATTGTATTGAGATGCCTTTACTTCAAAGGTATTTACTTCTTTATAAAGTCCACCTTTGGCTTTAAGTTTATTTTCTAAGATAGTTAAAAACATACTTGGAGCCTTGTTCGCTAAAGATTTACCAAATCTTTTTTTCTTATTTATACGACCAGTTTTTTCATTTATGATAGTATTTTTAGCTCTTTTTTGGAGTCCTTTAAAACACATAGATTCAACTTTTATAGTATCTGCTTGAGATATAATCTTATTTGCCAAAATATTATGGTTTTGTCTTCTTATATCAGCTTGTTTTCTATATAAGTCCTTTAGAATATTTCTAGCTTTAATATATCTTTTAGAGAAATTCCATTCAAATTTAATTCCTCTTTTAATTGTTCCATCTTGATTAAAATTTTGAGGATTATTTTTTCGTTTACTTCTATCCATATATCTTAAAAGTCTTCGTTTTTCATTTTCAATGTTTTGAACTCTAGGAGCTAATTCTAATAATTTAACTTCGCTATTGGTAGCGTATGCTACGGTTTGCGTTCCAATATCTATTCCGCAATCGCCAACCCCAATATCATTCTTTACTTTTCCAGTTTTTTTATCAATTTTTAAAACAGGAATACCTTCCAAAACTAATTGAAGATAATATTTAAATTTACCTCTAACAAACTTACGAATAATTCTGCAAAACTTAATTTTATCTCTTAAAGCTGTTATTTCAAAATCATTTAATTTTTTTTGAACTTTTATAATTAACCCATTCCACTCTAACGTATGAGTATCTAATTTATATCTAATTCCAGTATCATTTGTTTTTCCTTCAAGAGAGTTTAAGCCTTGAGAGAATTTTTTAAAATGAAGTTTTTCACCATCACCAAACAATAATTTATCTAAGGCTTTCCAAACTCTACTTGCGATTTTTTGACAAGTGAAAGAATCTAAATTTTTCTTATAATGGTGTTGCATTGTTTTAACAACATCATGAAGTGAGTATTCTGTACATCCATATTTTTCTTGAAGCTCTTTTTTAATTTTAAAATAAGGTCTACAAAGTTTTTTAGCCTTATCAGAGTCTTTTTCTTTTTTATATATTTCTGAGATATTAGCTTGATTTTCTCTCCAAGCCTTAGTTTTAATCATCTCAATATATCTGTTTTTAGCAATTCCTAAAACTGAATTATAGACTTTTCTACCTATTTCAAATCTTTTTTCTAATATATGTTCTTGAAAAAGTTCTATTTCTAAATCTAAATTTAACACATAACTTGGTGTATTCTTTGCCAAAATACTCACCCCCTTTATAATTTAATATCTAGTTTTTTGATTCTCAACATACCTTTTTATAGTTTCGCTGCATACATTTCCCGCAGTAGATACGAAGTAGCTACGAGTCCACAAACTAGGCATTTTTCTTAGCTC
>CAKVLD010000163.1 GCA_934755305.1 uncultured Clostridium sp.
GGATAAGCACAATTTTCTAAATATTCTAATGCTTTATCCGCTTCTGTAAATACTTCATATTCAGCAGTTTTAACTCCATATTTTTTCATAAATTCCTTAGAGAAGCTCTTACTTCCTTCAAGCTCTGCTCCTCTTTTATCAGGTCCAAAAATTCTAAGTCCTGCTTCTTTAAATTTATCAGTTATTCCTTCTGTAAGTGGTGCTTCAGGACCAACTACAGTTAAGTATATATCATTTTCTTTTGCAAACTTAACTAGTTCATCTAAATCAGTTATATTAACATTTTCACATTTATTTTCTATAGCTGTTCCACCATTACCTGGTGCTACATATATTTTTGAAACCTTTGGACTTTTTGCTAACTTCCAAGCAATAGCATGTTCTCTTCCACCTGAACCAATTAATAATAATTTCATAATGATTAATCTCCTTATTATAAAAAATCTCTTATATAAGCTAAAAATTCACCAACATTTATTGAAAACAGCAGCTTATGTAAAAAACATATATTCTTTTAATGTAAAAAAATATATATTTCTTTTATTTAAAAAAATATGTATTATTTAATACTTAAATAGGCGTTTGAAAATTATTTCAAACACCTATTTAAAATATTATAAATTAGTGCTTAAAGTGTCTAAGTCCTGTAAACACCATAGCAATTCCATGTTCATTACAAGCATCAATTGATTCTTGATCTCTTATAGATCCACCTGGTTGAATAATAGCTTTTATTCCTGCTTTTGCAGCCTGATCTACAACGTCTCTAAATGGGAAGAATGCATCTGAAGCTAAAATTGTAGCTCCTTTTCCTCTCTTTAATGCATCTTCTGTTGGCCAAATTCTATTTACTTGACCTCCACCAATACCTAAAGCTACTTCATTATTTGCTACAACTATTGCATTAGATTTTACATACTTAACAACTTTCATACCAAATAATAGATCTTTCATTTCTTCTTCTGTAGGTTTCTTTTCTGTAACAACCTTTATTTCATCTATAAGTTTCTTATCTTCTTCTTGAACTAAGATACCACCATCTACAGTAACCATATAGTTCTTATCTTGTGGAGTCTTATGAACTTTTAAAACTCTTAAGTTCTTCTTAGTTTTTAATACTTCTAGAGCATCATCATCATAATCTGGAGCAGCTATTACTTCTAAGAATATTTTAACCATTTCTTCTGCAGTCTTCTTATCTACTTTTCTATTAAATGCAACTATTCCACCAAATATTGAAGTTGGATCTACTGCATAGGCTTTAGTATAAGCTTCATATGGGTTTTCTCCTATAGCAACACCACATGGAGTATTATGTTTTAAAGCACAACATGATGGTTCTTCAAATTCATTAGCACATTTCCATGCTATATCCATATCTTTAAAGTTATTATATGATAATTCTTTACCATTTAATACTTCAATGTTATTCATAGCACCTTCTACCATAGTAGATTCATAGAAAGCTGCTGATTGATGAGAATTTTCACCATATCTTAAACTTTGTTTCTTTCTAAATGACATTGATAGATATTCAGGATATTCTTCAACACCATCTAATAAGAAGTTAGCTATTGCTGCATCATATGCACCCATAAGGTTAAATACTTTACCTGCAAGTCTCTTCTTAGTATCGTAAGAAACTTCTCCTTCTTTCATTTCATTCATAACTACTTCATAATCTTTTTTATCTGAAATAACTACTACGTCTTGGAAGTTTTTAGCTGCTGCTCTTAGCATTGTAGGACCACCAATATCTATGAATTCCACTTTTTCTTGGAAAGATAAATCTTCTTTTACTTTTTCAAAGAAAGGATAAAGGTTAACTACAACATAATCAATTGTATGAATATCTCTTTCTTCTAAAGTTTTCATATGTTCTTCATTTCCTCTAATAGCTAAGATTCCTGCATGAACTAATGGGTGAAGAGTTTTTACTCTACCATCTAACATTTCAGGGAAGTTTGTAACTTCATTAATTTCTATTACAGGTACTCCATTTTCTTTTAGGTGTTTATATGTTCCTCCTGTAGATACTATCTCTACATCTTTAGATACTAAAAACTTAGCAAAATCTAATACTCCATCTTTATCAAATACACTAATTAATGCTCTCTTTTTCAAAATAAAGGCCTCCTCTTATTTTAAGATTTTAACTTTTCTATCTATAATTTCAACTTTATTTTCCGAAATCAACTTTATAGCTTTTGGTAGTAAAATGTGTTCTTTTTCTAAAATTCTTTTTTGAAGATCTTCCGCACTATCTTCAAAATTCACTGGTACGACTTCTTGTAAAATGATTGCTCCCCCATCAACTTCATTATTTACAAAATGTACTGTGCAGCCAGAATATTTTACCCCTTTTTCAATGGCTGCTTCATGCACTTTTAAACCATACATACCAGAACCACAAAAAGCTGGTATTAAGGAAGGATGAATATTTATAATTCTATTACTAAAATAATCTAAAAGTTCTCCATCTAATATTGAAAGATATCCAGCTAAAACAATTAAATCAACTTTGTCCTTAGTTAATTCTAATATTTTATTAGATTGTTCTTTTCCGTATTCCTTCTTGCTAATTACATGATAATCAATACCATGCTTTTTAGCTCTTTCTATTGCAAAAGCCCCTTTTTTACTGCTTATAACCATTTCAATTTTGCAGTTTAAATAGCCATTCTCCACTGCATCAATTATTGATTGAAGATCTGTTCCTCCCCCAGAAACTAAGACTGCTATTTTAAACAAACACCTTCACCTCCAGATGTTACATAACCTATTTCATAAGCATCTTCTCCCATTTCTTTAAGAGATTTTATGATAGATTCAACATCTTTTTCATTAACACAAAGTACAAAACCTATACCCATGTTAAATGTATTATAC
>CAKVLD010000164.1 GCA_934755305.1 uncultured Clostridium sp.
TCAACAGGAGGCTTTACCTCAGGTTTTTCTTCCTCAACAGGAGGCTTTACCCCAGGTTTTTCTTCCTCAACAGGAGGAGTCACCTCGGGTTCTTGCTCTACTGGTGGTTGAGGAGTAATAATATCAATTGGAGTTCCTGCCTCTATACTGTTTATAGTAAGTTCTATTGGTGTAGAACTATCAGTTGGTGTAACGCTAATTGTTCCATTAGTATTTACTTTAATAGTTTTAATATCAATATTAAGTATATTTCCGTTACCATCTTTAATTGAACCAGCGTCTACTATTTTGCTAATTGCTTCTCCGTCTGTATCGAAATCAGCATCATTATCAGTGTTTATAATTTTAATTTCTGTAGAGTTGTCCAAGTTTTGTATAGCAATAAGTATTTGATTGTTATTCCCAGGAATTAATTTAATATCTTTTATATTTGTGTAAGTATCGATATCATACTCAAATATATCATTTATAGCTTTAACTGTGAAAGTTTTAATATCATTATTTACTGTTCTTGATTTGTTTATTTCTTCTACTATATTATAACGTTTACCATTTAATAGAGTTAAACTTTCTTTTATTGGTCTATTATCAACATAATCTAAAGCATTTATATACATACGATTAAGATTATCTCCTTGTATAAGAAGATGTCCACTATTAGATTTTATTACAATATTTATAGAAGCATCATTTTTTTCGCTATAAGAACTTGGAATTATTTTTACTTCTGAATCTTTATTGCCTTCTCCATCAAATTGAATTAAAAATCCATCTTTTTTAGAAGGATCTGTGTTTTTAATTGCATATCCAGAAATTATAAATTTTTCATCCTCTAACTCTGAAAGACCTAGTGATCTAACTTCAGTATAATCTGATGAAAAATATTGTGCGTCTTTAAGAATATTACCATTAATGACTTTTCCTTTCTGTGTAACTATAAGTATTGAAGTGTTTCCTTGGGAGTCTTGTCCAATCATAGCAATATGCTTACTACAAAGATAAGTACATAAGGTTGGTACAAATTCATTAATTGTAATTTCTTTATCTGGATGTTTTATAGTCATTCTATTGTTAATTTTATCTACTACTAAATCAAGTGAAAGAATATCAGAATTTTCTGTTTTAATCTCTATACCGCAAATTTCCTCCAAACCTATCTTTTCGGAATTTTTATCATAAGCTTGTTTATATTTAAAATAATCATTTTTTTCGTAGTCTAAATATGTAACAGTATAGCCACCATCAGCATTTGCTACTATTTCTTTAATTCCAACTTTACCCATTGTATATTTATCTACCCATTGATTATCCACTGGATTAAGTTCTTGTAAGATAATATTATAATTATTATCTTGAACAGCTCTGATGTTTTTTCCATCTATTAATGTTACTCTAAAAACTTCTTGAATATTGTTTGTATCTGCTAAAACATTATTATTAGTTAAAGCATCATTAATATTTGATTCTAATACAGAATTCAATTCATTAACTATATCAGTCTGAGCATAAGTTATGGTTGTAGGAAAACTACTTGCAATTATTCCTGTTGCTAAAACCATAGCTATTTGTTTTTCTTTTTGTTTTTTTTTCATTTTATCTTTTTCTTTAATGGAAAAAGATCTCTTCTTTTTTCTCATAAATTCAATCCTCCTATTTTTTACAATAGAAATCTTTTGTATAAGGTTTCTATTATGTTATTTTATAAAAAAATCATATTTAATTCAATAATTTTAAAAAATATAAATAAAGTTTAAATTTATTTTAAAATAGGAAATAATTTATGTTAAGAAACAAAATAGTAAAAAGTGCAGTATTTTTTTTAGATAAAGTTTCAGATATAAAGATTTCGAAGTTAATAAAAAGATGTGTAAAGTAAAAGCCCCAGAGATGTGTATCTCTAGGGTGGATTTTTTAGTAGTTAATACCTGCTGGTTTAATATTAGCAGAATCTTTTTGTGAACATGGAGTAACTCCATAAGTCATTTTACAATAAGGACATTTATCCACACATGTAGTCATTTCAAATTCTTCTCCACAAGAACATTTTATAGTATGAGGAGTTTCTAATTTATAATTAGCTTTTCCTTTTTCTCTTACTCTATCTACGATGGATTTTCCATCTTGTTTATTTGTTCCACAACCACATCCCATATACGCACCTCCTAAATTATTGTATAACTTAGTATATAATAATTTACTATCAAAAGTATAGAGTTTTTGCTATATTGAATTTATTATAAACTGTATGTCCAGCACGTTGAGACACTCTAGCCATGGCTAAACAAAGTCCAACTTCAGCAGTTTTACTTTTAACTTTCATCCTTAATTATTACTAACAAATTATATTTATAAATATTTATGGGTGTTATGTGAAGTATAATTTGAAGTTTATTGCAGAAAATAAATATAAATTAAATATATTTTAAGGAGAAGTTATATTGTTTAGGATGGATGCACATATTTTAAAAAATATAATAATATAAAAGGTTATGTTTACCCACTAGAAATTAAATTTTAGTGGGTTTTGTTTTCGTTAATAAGATTAATTTTATTCAAATTATATATTACTAAAGTCATAATTGTAAGATTGATTTATATGACTTTAGTAATAAAAATGTCTTTAAAATGCAATTATATCTGTTTGCTTATATTATAGTGTGTTATTATAAAAAACAAAAAAGTAATAACTTGATAGTGTAAAGTTGGCTATGAAAAAATAAGGTAGAAATAAATAATACTTTATTTTATGAAATAGATAATAAACTA
>CAKVLD010000165.1 GCA_934755305.1 uncultured Clostridium sp.
GCTTGCTCTATTTTCTGATCTTGAAATTATAAATAAATCAATAAAATCATAATGCTCAGAAAAAGATCTAAAATCCGCTATATTACCTCCCCATCCTAATGTAATAAATTCAAAGAATGAATATAGCAGTAATATAAAAGTTATTAAATAAGCTATAAGAAAATATTTTGAAAAAATTGAATTTTTCAATTCTAATTTCAAATAATCAAACAAAATAATCACCTTGTATAATGAAAACATAGTAAAAAACAGATTTTCATTATACTTTTCCTTTCTTTAATATTTTTTACTATAATTATCATAAGACGCTGTGGATTAGTTTTATCACCTATAGCTTAGACTATTTTAATTGAGGATCTAACCACTGTCTTATGCTTATTTGTTAATTAGTTAGATAACGCATGACGTTTTATATATAGCAAGGTTACATTTAGTATAAGATTTGTGGAACATAGCGGATAAATTAAAAAGGAGTTGTTCTTATGATTTACATTGGCATTGATGTTGCTAAAGAAAAGCATGATTGTTGTATTATTGATTCGGATGGTGTTATTCTTAATGATTCTTTACGTATATCCAATACGCTTAAGGGCTTTGAATTACTTTATAATTCAATCCTTTCCGTCCTACCTGACAAGGATATTTCTAACGTAAAAATAGGACTTGAATCAACAGGTCATTATAGCACTAACATCCAAAGCTTTTTGTATAATAAAGGGTTTAAGCTCTCCATTCTTAATCCCTTAGCTACAAATCTTTTCCGTAAGGCACAAACCCTTAGGAAAACTAAAACGGATAAAACCGATGCACTAGTTATCGCTAAAATGCTATTTTCTGATGATACAAAATCCTATATACCAGTATCATACCAGATTCAAGAATTAAAGTCACTAACTAGACACAGATATAGATTAATCGGTTATCGTTCAAAGCTTAAAATATCAATAAACAGGCTAATAGATATAATTTTCCCTGAACTGCCTAAATTGCTGTGGTCTATTCATCAAAGTTCATCTTATGCTCTCCTAAAGGAGTTGCCGAGCCCGAAGGATATAGAGTCATGTCATTTAACGAAGCTTACTAATCTTCTAAATAAAGCTTCAAAAGGTAAATATACAAAAGATAAAGCCATTGAATTAAAAACTTATGCTAAAGATTCAATTGGAACCAGTAATAGATCATTATCTTTTGAGCTACAGCAAACAATCAGACTGATTGAGTCTGTTCAGGATGAAATTAAAATATTAGACAATCAAATAAAAGAAGTTGTTACCGAATTGAATTCTCCTATAATGACAATACCAGGTATTTCTTATACTCTAGCTGCAATCATATTATCTGAAATAGGAGAAATAGAACGTTTCACTACGCCCGCAAAGCTTTTAGCTTTTGCAGGATTAGATCCATCTACATATCAATCTGGTAAATATTCAGCTTCACATACACCAATGGTAAAACGTGGCTCAAAATATCTACGATGGGCTATATTAATGGCTTCCAGGACAGTTTGTATGAGAGATTTAACATTGTTTCCAAAAAACTACTAAGAGTTATTTTTTATCTTTTAAAAACTGATACTGCATTTGTTCCACAAATGTAATTTACTTTTTAAAAATAGCAACTTTGTTGCTTTATTTGTCATGCAATTTTTTACTAAAATAATAATTAAAGAAACTTACTAAAAAAGACTTGACTTCATATAGTTAGTCTCTTTTTTTGTATTATATTATTAATATAATACAAAAAAAGACAAAAAGATATAATTAAAATAAATTTTAAAATTCTACTATGTATAAATTATATATGATAAGTAGAATATGAAAATTTAGATTAAAGAATAATATAAAGGCTATGGAAAATATTTTTCAAGCTTTTTTTCTTTTTTAAAGGGAAATAGAAATAAAAACAGAATTAGTAAAATATGGAAATAAATATTTTGTTAATTTGAGGTGTGGAGAATATGTTGAAAAGTATTAATAATGTATCTAAAGAGCTCGGTATAAGTAAGGCTACTATATACAAAAAACTAAAGGAGGAAAAGTATAAAAAGTTGATAATAAAAGAGAATAATGTAATAAAAATAAATGACTCACTCTATGAATTATTAAAGGCTAATACAAAAATAAAAAATATTGAAGAAGTAGAAGGTGTAGAGATAGTAAATAAAGAAGATTTAAACGTAGTAAAAGTAGAAGAAAATATGCAAGAAGATAATGTAGTAGGAATATTATTGACACAAATTAAAGAAAAAGATACCCAAATAAATAGACTTCATGATCTTATAGAAAATAATCAAATATTAATTAAAAACTCCCAAGAAAGAGAAAAAGAACGAGTAGTTTTAGAAGAACATTTTAAAGATATAGATAAAAAATTAATAGAAATTAGAGATAAAAACAAAAGTAGAAAAGAGAAAAAAAGAAAAAGTAATGTATTTAAAAGAATATTAAAAGGTAATAATTGATTTTAGTATTAATAAAATACATGCCTAATAGATAACTAATTTCACAACGTTATTCCAAAATGTGCAAATAATATTAAATAATATTATTTAATTATAAAAAATATTATTTCATATTATTTATAATTAAAAAACTTGACAAAATAAAAATAAAGTAATATCATTTAATTATAAAAAATATTATTTAATATTATTTAATAACAATTTAAGGGGCGTGTAGAAA
>CAKVLD010000166.1 GCA_934755305.1 uncultured Clostridium sp.
GCATCAAACTCTTTTAATAATACACTTTTACTTTTATAAAACTTATAATTATGAAGCTTATCTTTAAATAAATATACCTTTCCATCAGTTTTTATAAATTCTATAGTTTCAGTATCTATGAGATCATAAGTTGCTTCAACTATATTCATAGTATTATCATCACGTGTAATAAAATGATATACATCTCTATTAGTCCTATAAAGCCTTTTATCTAACATAATACGCTCATTTCTTAATTCAGCTACCTTAAATACAACTTCTTCTGGAGTACCGTTTTCCATTAAAGGCACTAATACTGTAGGTGCAAGTTTATTAAATTCTGCAACTTTTTGATATGTTTTATCATTAGTATGTATCCATGTTTTAAGTCCTATTCCAATTCTTTCTTCTCCCCATACTCCTAATGCATCAAAAGCACTATCTTTTCTAGTAAGATCCTCAACCTCAAATACTCTAGCGAATAACTGCTCATGGTTTCTATAATATAAATAAGGTTTTTTTGAATTTGCTCCTTCTTTATTATCTTTAAATAATCCACTTAATGCACCAAATATCTTTAGGTAATTTATATACTCTTGTTTTTCTTCATCTGAAAATTTATCCCATATTATTTTTGACATATTTTATTTCCTCTTTTCTAAATTAGATAATTTAATTAAAAAATATTATTTAAAAATCCAATTTTCTTATTCTCTAAAGTTCCAACAATTAAAGCTCTATCTAATAATACATTAAATTCTTCACAACTCGTTTCAGAAATTAGCGAACATGCGTGACATGCTGATAAATTCAAACTATCACGTCCTTGAGCTAAGCTATCTATACATACTGGATCTGAAGAACACCACTGTGCCTTTCTAACTGAATCTCTCAATATTTTGGGAAATGTATCATATCGTCCCTGTCTAACTAAACCACCTAATGTCCCCTCAGAATCACCTGATGAAGTATATATTAATATACCACTCATATTATTTTCCTTATTTTCTACATTACAATAAATTCTTTCAGTCAATGCTGCAGAGTCATATCCTGATTGAAAACTAAGCTCTTTTATTAGTAAATGGGCTATTGTATGAAGCAAAACATATTTAGGTGTAATTTTTCTTTCTTTATTTTCAAACTTTTTTTGTCTTAAATTATATCTATTATTCAAAAGTAAAACTCTATCATTTATCCCTGGATCGCTTTCAATCCATTTATTAATTTTTTCATTATCAAATTCAATAAATATACCTTCACCTCTAGTTTCATATGCTGGATACCAATTCGTTTCTTTTTCTTTTATTGGTACAAATCCTTTAGGTAATTCATCTCCATCAAAACCACTAATAGAACTCTGATCACTTGGATTCAGCCTACTAAATCCAACTAAAGCTCTCACTTCTCTAAGTTTTTTTACAAGGGTTACTTTGCTTATTACATCTACTCCATACTTTTGTATATCCTTTTGTATTTCAATTTTAAAATCCCTCTCTGACATACATTCTTTTGGAATATTTCCAATTAGGGCATTATACTCTTCTAACCTGTATTCTTCTTTACTTAATTTTTCATTTCTATTTTTATTAGATAAATACTTATTTACTATTATTTGAACAACATCTTTCTCTTGATGTATTTCATTAGAAATCTTTTCAACATGTAATTCTATTATTTTATCTCTTCCCTTAAACTCAACATATTCCTCATCCTCAAGTTGAAATAGTAATTTTTTAAATCCATCACTTACCCTAACTAATTCATTTATTTCATTAGAATATGGTGGAATTACTAAAGAACTAACTACTTTAGGAAAATAAATATTTAATGCGCCTCTTTGAACTGATTTAGGATATAAATCACACTGAACTTTTATACCCTTCCAAGGCATATTACCACTACACTTATATCTTCTTTGATATTTCTCTTGCATTGCCTTAAAAACTCCATCATTAAATGCACCTTTCATATTAGCTTTAGCTTTACAATTTGAACATTCAATCATTAAACCTTCTAACCCTAAAGTACTTGAAGTACTTTTCATCCTTAATAATGGTTTATTACAAGGTCTTCCTCCACTCTTGTCATGAACCCACTCTACCCATGGAAAATCATCTATATGTCCATTTTCACAAACTACTACAATACCTGCTGGTACCAATTGCAAACGGCATTCCATACACTTTGGTGTAATCATATCTACTTCTTTAGTTTTTTTACTTGGTATATACTCCTTTTCCCATTCCTCTATTGGCTTAAATATTTTACATCTCGGACAAAAATACCATCTTGGAAACCTTACAAAAGGAAGTCCACTTACACTATCAACATCAACTGGAAGATGAAATTTATCTACATTTAATTGTCTTTCTAATCTTTCATCATGTATTTCATTAAATTGTCTCCAATATTCTGGAGATGCAGCCATTAATGTTTGATCCTTAAAATCCACCATAGCACCTGCACCATATGGTGTCAGTGCTTGACTAAATCTAACAGTATATTTAAATTTATTTAATGGTATTGTCTTTACTACTCGTCCTCTACTCATCCTCTTCTCCCCCAAAAACTAGTATTTCAACTTTTGCTTCACTATCAACATTTCTTAATGATTGCATAGTAGGAAATGCATTATTTTCATTATTTTTTAGAAACGGTATTAATAAGTTCTTATTATA
>CAKVLD010000167.1 GCA_934755305.1 uncultured Clostridium sp.
CAAGACTATACTCAACAAGTTTAAGATAACTATAAAGCTAACAATGTTGGATATAAAGAGGAACTTCTAGAAGGTACTAACACTCCAGCTTTTCAAGCTTCTGCAACTATCGTAGATTATAAAACTGGTAAAGTATTAGCTATGGTTGGTGGTAGAGGCGAACATGGTGCACAATCTATGAATAGAGCTTATACTACTTTAAGACCTATAGGTTCTACTATAAAACCTTTGGCTGTATATGGTCCTGCTATAAATGAAAAAATACTAACAGCAGCTTCTATCATTGATGATGCTCCTATTGAAAATACTATAGGAAAAACTATGAATCAAGGAAAACCATGGGCACTACAAAATGATGATCGTACTTTTGCAGGTGAAATAACTCTTAGAGAAGGATTAAATAGATCTAAAAATGTTGTTTCTGCAATTGTTACAAATAATATAGGATTAAAGACATCTGTTGCTTATGGTGAAAAATTTGGTTTAATTTATAATGATGTTTCTAGATCAAGTTATGCAGCAGCAGCTTTAGGACAATTTGATAACAATGGTGATGGTGGTAATACTTATATCACATCTTCTGCATTTGGTGTTTTTGCAAATGGTGGTATTTATACTACACCTAAGTTATATTCCAAAGTATATGACGCTTCTGGTAATATATTACTTGATTCTGAAGCTAACGTTGAAACAAAACAAATATTCAGCAAAGAAGCTGCATATATTATGTATGATATATTAAAAGGTTGTGTTGGATATACTGGACCTTCAGCTAAATGGGGTTCTATGCCTGTAGCTGGAAAAACAGGTACTACTACTAGTAGTAATGACCTTTGGTTTTCAGGAGTAACACCTTATCTTTCTGGTTCTATATGGTTAGGTTTTGATACACCTAAAAAACTATATGCAAGTTCAGATAATGCTGCTGCTCTTTGGGGGAAAATTATGAAAAAAGCTCATGAAGGATTAGAGGTTACTGATATAGATATGCCTGAAGATATAGTTACTGAAACTGTATGTAAAAGTTCTGGTAAACTAGCAACTAGTGCTTGTCACTCTAGTGGTACAGTTTACGAGGAAATGTTTATTGCTGGAACTGAGCCTTCAAGTTATTGTACTGAACATACTTTTTCAGAGCCAAGCAACAATACACATAACGAAACCCCAACAGAAGTTCAACCTAACCAAGAAAATGTAGATAAGCAAGAAGAAAATAATAACTCTACACCTGAAGTTATACCTCCATCGCAAGGTACTACTACTAATGGTGATAATTCTAATAATCATAATACTTCAGATAATACAAATAGTAATAACAATAATAATAATAACAACAACAACAACAACAATAACAATAACAACAATAATAATGAAAACACTACTAGAAAACCTTAATGTTTCACTTGAAAAAGCGTTGCAAATATTGCAGCGCCTTTTTTATTTTTATATATAATTATATAAGCTTAAAAGTTATCTTCCTTCAAAATGATGGACACGCTCTTTACTTCTTGCAAACTTCTTTACTTTCAAGGCTCTCCCCCCCCTATATTCACCCTATATTGGCTCATTTTTTAATTTTTTCTTTCTTCAATGAAATTTCATTTTATTTTTCTTGCATTTTTATAAATTGTATTATAAAATAAAATAAAATAAGTCATAAATAACTAGAATGGGGGACATAAATAAATGAATTTTTTTAATACGATATTAACATCTTTTAATGATTTCTTATGGACATATGTATTAGTAATATCATTAATTGTAATTGGGGTTTACTTTACTTTTAAAACTAACTTCGTTCAATTTAGATATATGAAAGAAATGTTCAGACTACTTGGTGATGGAGTTTCAGATAAAGAACATGATGGAGTTTCTTCTTTCCAAGCCTTTTGTATAAGTACAGCTTCAAGAGTTGGTACTGGTAACTTAGCAGGTATAGCAATAGCTATTTCTGTAGGTGGTGCTGGTGCAATATTCTGGATGTGGTTAATTGCATTAATAGGTTCAGCTTCAAGTTTTATAGAATCTACTTTAGCTCAAGTTTATAAAGTTAAAGATTCATCAGGTGCTTTTAGAGGCGGTCCAGCTTATTATATGGAAAAAGGTCTAAAGAAAAAATGGATGGGTATAATATTCTCGATTTTAATTACTATTACTTTTGGTTTAATATTTAATTCTGTTCAATCTAATACAATAGCATCTGCTTTTAATGAAGCATTTAAAATCAACCAATTAGTAATAGGTATAACATTAACAATATTAACTGCTTTAATAATATTTGGTGGAATTAAAAGAATAGCAAAAGTTACTGAAGTTATAGTTCCAATAATGGCTGTAGCTTACATAGGAATAGCTTTATTTGTTGTAATAATAAATATTAAAGAAATACCTTCTTTAATTATGAATATAATCGAAGGTGCCTTTGGAATTAAAGAAGTTGTTGGAGGAAGCTTAGGTGGTATCTTATTAGTTGGTATCAAGAGAGGTTTATTCTCTAATGAAGCTGGTATGGGTAGTGCTCCAAATGCTGCTGCTACAGCGACAGTATCACATCCAGTTAAACAAGGTCTTATTCAAACTTTAGGAGTATTTACTGATACTATAATAATCTGTTCTTGTACAGCATTCATTATACTTCTATCTCCTATTG
>CAKVLD010000168.1 GCA_934755305.1 uncultured Clostridium sp.
TTCACATATAAGGATGTTAATTTAGTTAGATCCTTTAAAACATCTATATTTTCAACCTTATTATCATATAAATTTAAATATACTAATTCTTTTAGATTTTTTAATGATGTTATATCTGTTATATCATTACTGTATAATGATATTGTATTTAATTTAGTTAAATTACTTAAAACTGAAATATCGCTAATATTATTAGCTGCTGCTTTTAAGAAAGTTAAATTAATTAAATCTTTTACTGGAGTAATATCTGAAACTTTATTATTAAATATAGATATTGTATTTAAACTTGTCAAATTTTTCAATGGACTTATATCTGAAATCTTATTATCTTCTAAATATAAAATCTTTAAATTAACACAATACTCCATCCCTTCAAGAGATTTTATATTTCTGCTGTTTGCTTTTAAAACTTCTAACTTACTCAAATCTTCTTTAGTAAGTTTATAACCTTCTGGTTTTTCAAGCTTTTCTAATATAGCTTTTCTCAAATTTTCATCTTTAATAATTTCTTCATCTTCTATAGGATCATCACTTTCTTCTCCATAATTAATAATTCCTGAGAAAATAGCATCTGACATACCTATAGTTACCTCTTCATAGAATGAACATCCTAGTGATTTACCCTTTAAAGAAATAGGCCACTTAATATGGTTATTTTCAGCATCAAACTCACCATTATAAGTAATACCTATAATTCCTTGTAAAGCTGAACCATCTATATTAACTAATGGATTTTCTATAATTATATTATTGGAAATCTCTTTAGTTGGATATGATAATTTTTGATCTTCAATATCTGCATATACTAAATTATCTAGAGTTGATAATGGCGATATATTAGATATTTGATTTTCACTTAATCCTAATACTGATAAATTTTCTAGAGAAGATATCGGATTTACATTTACTATTTTATTCTTGTCTAACCCTAATCCTTCTAGATTTTTAAGTGAACTTAAAGATGATATATTACTAATTTCATTTTTTCTAAGCCATAATTCTTCTAAATTAGTTAATGAACTTAGAGGTGATATATCTTCTACTTTATTTTCATCTAAATCTAACTTTACTAATTTTTTTAATGAAGATAAAGCTTGTACATTTGATATCTTGTTATCTTTTAAATCCAAATAAGTTAAATTAGAACAATATTCTAGCCCCTTAAGAGATTCTATATTTCTTCCTTCTGCAGATAAGGAGGTTATAGTTTCCATATCTGATTTATTTAATTCGTAATCTTCATTTTTACCTAAAGTACTTAAGATTACTGACTTTAAATTATTATCTTCAATAATAACTTTATCTAAAGCGTAGACACTTAAGTTACTACTAATTGAAATAAATAATATCACAGCCATTAATATGGCAAATGTCTTTTTTTTCATTTCTTCTCTCCTTATTTTAATTTACTTCTTAAAATAACTTTAAGATTTCTACTATTTCATTTTTAGTCAAATCTCTTCCTTTTTGAACTTTAGCTATAGCTATAGCTTCCCTTGTTTTAGGAAGATTTCTTTTGTTTATCCATCTTCCAGTTAATGTGTGGTATTCTATTACATCTACAGAATCACAAGTTTCTTGTCCATCATTTACTACCTTTACTGTTTTATACACATTCAATAAATTCCCTACAGCTACTTGTGCATTATTTATTTTTCCATTTTCCTCTTCTAATTGTAGGTGTATATCTACATTTTCTTTTACTTCAGCATTAACCCATACTATATTTTCCGCATTAATTCCAGCTATTTGTACAAGTTCATAATCAGCAACTGATGCTTCACCTTTCACTATTCTTTTATAAGCATTATTAATCTTAGCAATAGTTTCATCCACTACTTTTTGTACTTGCTTTGGTGATAGTTTATCATTTTCTACTTTAGCAATATCTATTGCAGATCTTATTGGTAACATTACATTTTTAGCATCTGGATTATTTAATACTTTATTATAAAGTTCTATTATCTCTTGTTTAGTAAGATCTCTGCCTACCAAATCCTTGCCTATTGTTACAGCCATTTGTAATAAAGGTAAGTTACTTTTATTAACCCATACTCCTGTTAAAGTGTAATATTCAATTATATCCCTTGAATCACAAGTCTCTTGTCCAGCATTTATTATTTTTGTTATATTATATATGTCTAATAAGTTATTTATAGATGTCTGTACATTATTTATTTTTCCGTCTACTTTTTCTAATTGTAGCTTTATATCTATATTTTCTTTTATCTCTGCATTAACCCATACAATATTTTCAGAATTAACTCCATTTATTTGTATAAGCAAAAAATCTTTTAAGGAAGCATTACCTTTTACTATGTTTTCATAAGCTTTATCAAATTGATAAGCATAATGATTTATTATTACTGATACTTCTCTACTTGTTAATTTTCTATTCTTCTTATTTACAGCATTATCTATAGCATCTCTTATTGGTTTCATTCTATACTTTGCATCTGGATTATTTAGAACTTTTGTATATAGTCCTATTATTTCTTGCTTAGTAAGGTCCCTACATACTAAATCTTTACCTATTGTTACTGCCATCTGTAATAAAGGTAAGTTACTTTTATTAACCCATACTCCTGTTAAAGTGTAATATTCAATTATATCCCTTGAATCACA
>CAKVLD010000169.1 GCA_934755305.1 uncultured Clostridium sp.
GCATAGTATATGAAGGATACGGTCCATCAGGAGTTGCTGTAATAGTTGAAACTTTAACAGATAATAAAAACAGATCAGCTGGTAACGTAAGATCAGCTTTCACTAAAGGTGGCGGAAACATGGGAACTACAGGATGTGTAAGCTTCATGTTCCAAGAAAAAGGTGAAATAGTTATTGAAAGAGCAGACTTAGATGAAGATGAAATCATGATGATGGCTTTAGATGCAGGTGCAGAAGACTTTAATGCAGATGAAGAGGAAGTATTTGTAATAACTACTACACCAGAAGACTTCAGTGCAGTTAGAGAAGAATTAGAAGCTCAAGGTTTAGAATTCTTAGAAGCAGGCGTTAAAATGATTCCAGATACATACACTGAAATTAATGAAGATGATGCTAAGAAGTTCCAAAAGATGTTAGACTTACTTGAAGATGATGATGACGTTCAAGAAGTTTACCATAATGCTGAATTCCCAGAAGGATGGGATGAATAATACTGTTAAATACAGTGATATTCAGTGTTAGCAGTGTTTTTACAATATGTTTTACAGAAGGTAAAAGTAATATGAAGTAAGGAAAAAGCCTCTTCATTATGATAAATGTTAACAAAAAGCATAGTTTTGACTATGATGTTCATTTATAAGCTACTTTTCAAAGCAGATTAACAGATAATTTGTTTTTGAAAGGTGGCTTTTTTATTTATGTTAGTAGATGATATTGTAAAAGAATTTATTTTTGAGTTACAGGTGCAGAATTATACACCTAGAACAATAAAGGGGTATAAGAACAATATTTTAAAGTTCATGGAATACTGTAAACAAGAATTTGAAGTTTTTGAATTAGAGGAAATAAATCATATTCATATTAAAAAGTATTTTCAGTATTTATTAAGTAAAGGAAGAAGTTCTGTTTATGTAAATAATATATTAAAGAACATAAGGGCATTTTTTAAGTATTGCTATAAGGAAGAATATATAAACAGAAATATAGCTTTAAAGGTTGAATGGCAAAGAGAAAAAAGAACAGTAATTAAGACATTTAATGATGATGAAGTACAGGGGATGCTAGGGGTGTACACCTATAAGAATTATCTTGAAACAAG
This sequence comes from uncultured Clostridium sp., assembly GCA_934755305.1. Lineage (GTDB taxonomy): Bacteria > Bacillota > Clostridia > Clostridiales > Clostridiaceae > Clostridium. The sequence goes on from CAKVLD010000169.1 coordinate 1,100, forward strand.
GAATAAATGTATAATGGCAGTTTTATTTGATACAGGTATTAGAAACCTTGAACTTTGTACACTAGGTATATTAGATATAAAGGATACTGTTATTTATATTAAAGGTAAAGGAAGAAAAGAAAGAGTTGTTCCTATAAGTCCAATGCTTAAAAAGATAATGATAAAATATGAGAGGGCAAGAGAAGAATACATTAAAGATAGTATTATAAAAGATGATGCTTACTTTTTATCATATAGAGGAAAAAGAATGACAGGTGAAGCAGTTGAGAGAATAGTAAATCTTTGTGGTAAGGAAGCTAAAATAAGAAGTGAAATAAGATGTTCCCCACATACTTGTAGACATTATTTTGCACAAGCACAATTAAGAAATGGATTAGATGTTTATTCATTAAGCAGATTATTAGGTCATGAAGATATAAGTATAACAAAAAGATACTTACAGGGATTAGAAGATAAAAATATTATTGAAATAAGTATTAAAACAAGTCCATTAATGAATTTGAGAATTAAATAAAATGTTAGTTAGGCAATGAATTAAGTTTCATTGTCTTTTTTTATGTCACAAATTTATAGGAGTAAGGAACTTAGCTTTATGTAAAAGGTAGTCACAGTTATTTAAGGACCTTTAACCTAAATGTATGTAGGAGGTGAAAGATATGAAGTTGGTTCATGTAATTGATATAGAAAATGAAATAATATTAGATATTTATTTTATTGATGAAGTAACAGGAAAGAAAGTTGATTATTCAGTAGAAGAATTTAGAAAAAGTATAAAACAGTAAATAGAGTGGAGGATTTGTAAATGAAAAAGGTGTTGTATTTAGAACAGGGTGAAAAATATAGTGATAAACAAGAAAGGTATTTTATGGTTCCTAATTGGTTATTTGATGAAGGTGAACATATTGAATTAGATATTTATGAAAGAATGGCATTAATATATATTATTAGGTTAGTTAATAAAAAGGATAATAGCCAAAGAAAAGGTGATTTATTTTTCTTATCATCAGAGCAGTTAGCAAAGATAGGTAAATTTTCAAACTCAAAAGCAAAGCAAGTATTAAAAAAGCTACAGGAACATGGGTATATTAAAAAAATAAGAACAGGAAATAATTTAATTGGTAAAGCTAATACATATAAAGTGATGAACTTACAACCAAGATATGTAGAAGGAAAAGAAGTAGATTTAAGTGAAGTAGAACATAAATTATTAGAAGAAGATTTTAATGAATTATTATATAGGTGCAAGGGTGTTGCTTATTATTATTCTGATGAAGAAAAATATTCACATAGAAAAGCATTACCATTATTAATTGATTATGATAGTGGTAAAGTAGGATGTTTTGTTGATGGTTAAATAATTTTAACAATGGTATATGAGGGTGTTTGGGTATTAAATTATTGATAATTATTAGAACACATTGTAATTTAAATGGTTACCATATGTACTCTATAAAGAACATATATTAAAGAACATAAATAAAGAAATAATTAATTAAGAAGTATTTGCATTAATTTCATTAATGAC
>CAKVLD010000170.1 GCA_934755305.1 uncultured Clostridium sp.
GGAGAAAGAATTAGAGAGAAATTTTTTAAACTTAGGATTAGATAACAAAAATTCTCAAAATATGAGAAGAGCATTTAGAAGATATTTTATTTTATTCAATAATAATGAAGATGAAGACTTAGAATTACTTAAACAGATATTTAGTGAGGTTTATCCTATTTATTATGAATTAGTTAATGAAAAAAAAATATGTAGAAATTTAGAAACTCAGATTACGGAAATTGTTTTTCAAGGATTATATAAGCTATTTACTGGTGTAAGTGTGAAGGGAAATGAAAGTGGAATTAACCTTACATTAAGAAGAACTTTAGATGAAATGCAAAGTGTACAAATTGTATTAGGTAATTTTACAAAAGAGAATATTGAGATAGAGATTAGAAGAGAGCAAAAAATAGAAAAGAGTATAAAAAATAACAGTGCATTTATTAAAATAGGTAAAGTAGAGTATGAAATAACACATGAAGCTTTATATTATTTATTTAAACTGAAAGAAGGAGTAATTTTTACAAGCTATAATCCAAGTTTTACTTTTGGAATATCAAAATTAAAGTCAGATTTAATTAGAGAATTCAAAAGAAACAAAGATGATATAAGACTATTAGTAATAAAAAAAGATAAAATAGAGAAAATTGAAATGTATTTAGACGAGGGTATACTGAATGCGTCTTTAGGTAGGTGGTAATATGAATAATATAAATATCTTTCCAAGTGAAGTAAATTGGGGGAAATATAAGCCAGAAGCTCAAAACTTACAGATTCAGACATATGGAAGAAGAATACGAAAAGATCAAACTTTTTATGAATACTTAATAGAATTTCTATTAGTTTTTATTGGTGAGGGTCATAATACAAAAGAAGTAGGATTAGATAAAATAAAGGATTATGATAAAAGAGTACATTATGAATATGAAAATAACATAGGTCTAAAAAGATTTATATTTTTAGAAAATAGTAAAAAAGATAATAGGTATGACATTGATGAAGATGCTAATAGGGAATTAAAAGAACAATTACTGAAGAAAATGGAAGTTGATGGAGTAAAATCGGATGAGTTATTAGAAATAATAAGAGAATTATACTTAGGGTTTACAGCATTTTCAGGAGATAGAGGATGGTTTGCAAAGGCGTTGTTACCAATGTGCAAAGATACTATTTTTCCAGAAGCAATGGGTAAAGTGAAGTTTAGGAAAAATCTTGAATTGTGGAAAAATGGAATGATTAATCTTGAGGTTGATGAAGAGTTTGAGTTTAATGAACATAATTTTATGGCAAGAGGCGGAGAAGTATATTTTCTACATGTATTACAAGGACTTAAATATATTGGAGAGTCAGATAATATTGAAGCAGAAAATTTAAAGAATGAGATTAATGTAAGAATAGGAAATCTCATTGATAGCTTCCCACAATTTAGAGAACTTTCAGAGTGGATTAGTTCAACTTGGAAAGAGTATATTTACAAAGAAAGTAATGGTGACAAATTAGAGAAAATTAAATCAGATTGCATGTGGATTTCAAATAATTATAAAAAAAGGTCTAAATTCACAATTAAGGAATTGGTAAATATATTAAGAGCTGATATTAATGAGTTTGATAAGTATGAAATATTATCATTAGCAATAATTATTCAAATATTAAGAATGATGAGTGAGGCTGCAGTAATCGTTGCTACAGAAGAGAAAGAAGATCATCCTTTGTGGGTAGTTCATGTTAATGGTAGTTCTAATAATAAAGTTAAAAAATTAGCAATAGAATCATATAAAGATATTGAAGAAAATATGATGATTGCAGTTGCAAAGATGTTAGTTAATTATGAGAAAATTAAAGAAAATAGAAGCGGGAAAAAGCCACCAACAAAATCAAGTTTATTAAAGGATGCCTATGATGATTCACATAAATTATTACGTAAGTTAGGAAAAGATATTGGTTTTGTTATTCCAATAAAGGGTGATAATATGAGATTCACAGTAACTGATAATATAGTTAAATTTTTTGTATTATCATTGATAGAACCTGAAAAGAAAGTTACATTAGATACTTTTTTACAAAAGCTTTATATAAATTTTGGAATAATAATTGGACCAAGAGAGTATGAGGAGTATCTAAAAGATAAAGAAATTGTGGAAGATTATTCATTTCTTCAAAATAATTTAGATGATTTTCAAGTATTGTTAAGAAAAAATGGATTTCTTAAAGAATTATCAGATGCTACATCAATAGTAATTAATCCATATAGAAAGTTAGAGGTATAAGAATGAGAGCTTATATAAATGTGCTTTTACAATTAATAGATAGTCAATTGGAAAGTGGTACAGGATTTAATTTATTAAAGTTTGAGAGTTTCACTACGCCGAAGATATACTTAAGAATATGTGAACATTATCACAATAAATATAGAGATAGTGATGTAAAATTTATAGCAAAACTTTCAAAAGAAAAATATGAAAGTTGGAAAGAGGATACAGACTTTATACCATATTTAAATAAATTAGATAGCTTGAGTTATATAGAAAAGGAAGATAGCTTAACTAAGTGGAGAAATACAAGTTTTTCAGATGAC
>CAKVLD010000171.1 GCA_934755305.1 uncultured Clostridium sp.
AAAAGGTGGTGGTATTGACGATGCAAGAGATTATTATAGTGGGATCTATATTATTATTTCTTATTAAAATGATATTAAAACATAATAAAGATTTTACTTTAGAAATTAATTTAAAACTTTTAGGTTTAAACATTAAGATTAATAGCAAAGAAAAAAGAACTCCGTCCAAATAGTTCTTCTTTCTTTTAATAATATTCCATTACTATCAATATCTCAATAGACAAAACGTTCTAGGACTAGCATCGTATTTGTAGTACGATGCTTTTCTTAGTTATATTATACCATGTTTTTTAACCTTTAGAGTGTTTATTCTCTTTAGTTAAAGTTTTTATTTCTAAATCCTTAGAAGATATTACATTATTTAATGATTTTAATTCAGATTCTTTTAATTCAATATCTTTTTTCAAAGATACTATATTGTTACTAAGTTTAGATACTTCATTTTCAAATTCAGCTTTTAACTTATCTATCTTTAATTGATTTATTGTAGCTTCATTATCTTTAATAGCTTCGATTTCAGTTTTCTTTATAGAATTAAAAGTATTAATAGTTCCTTGTAACATTTCAACATTAACTTGTAAACTTGCATTTTTTCCTTCTAAAATTATTTTCTGCTCTTTTATCAATGCTATTTCTTTTTCCATATTATCAATAGTCTTAGAACTATTTATAATTTCCTTATTTTTATCTTGTATAATTTTATCTTTTTCTTTTATATCATTATTTAATTCCATTACAGTCTTATTAAGATTTTCTATTTTTGAATCTAGTTCACCTTTTACTGTATTAAATCCAGTAACAATAGCATTAGAATTTTTTAGTTGCTCTTCAAGATCCTTATTTTTCAATTCTAGTTCCTTAACTCTATTAGTTAACTCAATATTAGCTAATTCTATCTTTTTATCTGAAGCTTCTTTGATATTTTCAACCTCTTTATTTTTAGACATAAGTTCGAGTTGAGCCTTATTAACAATTTTTTCAATAGCTTTTACTAATGTTGCTGAAGCTCCACTAATAGATTGCAACTCAACACTACAATCTAATGCTTGTAGTTTTAATGCATCTTTAGAATTCCTAGTAAACTCCCAAAACATTCTTTCAAATAATTTAGTTTGAGATATTCCTTCTCTCTCAACAAGTTCTCTAAATTTTATATCAATATAATCATCTGGTCTAATTCCTAATGGGGCTTTTTGCTTCTTTTTCTCTTTTATATTTTCTTCTTTCATAATAAATCCTCCATTTTTTTATCTATACTTATATTATATCACCATTTTAAATATAAGTATACTAAAATATGAAATTAGTATACTTATATGAAATAGTATATTAGTAGTATATTAATATATTTAATATATTAATAACGAGTATTAGTATATCAATTCAAAAACAACATGAATTCAATTTTGTTTTGCTATAAAATGAACGGAAAATAAAAAAACAGACTAGTTAAAACTAATCTGCTAATATATTCATTTTATGTTATAATTATATTGTTTTTATGCCGCAATGGGTGGTGCGGCGGTTGTACGTTTCCGCCTTTTGGCTATTTATACTCCAGTTTTGGATATTGAATAGCGTCTTTTGGCTATTAGTTTTTAAACTAATACGAAAGGTGGTGGTATTAGTATGCTTGAGATAATTTTAATGGGAATTATTGTTATAGTTCTAATTACTATAATACTTAGACATAACAAAGATTTTTCTTTAGAGCTAAAGGTTAAACTTCTAGGTCTTACTTTATCCATAAAAAGCAAAGAACAGAAAACCCCATCTAAATAGTTTTCTGCTTCTTTAATAACACATTATTAAACTAATATCCCAAGAGACAAAACGTTCTTGGATTAGCATCGTATTTGCAGTACGATGCTTTTCTTATTTATATTATATCACTTTTTTATTATTTATAATACTAAATTTATCATTTGTTGAGATATTTTCAGTTTTTCTAGAGTATCCATTCTTCTATAAGCATTTTAATAGCTTTATCTTTATCAATATTAATGTTGTTACATTTATCTATGAAGTCTTTATAAACTTCTTTAGGTAATCTAATACTTAATGTTCTTGTAGTTTCTTTTCTAATCTTTTTTGATTCCATTCCTTCTATAGTTTGTTTTTTACAGTGTCTACATCAACAATTTCTAAATAATTCTTGGCTTCATCTTCAGTTAAAAAGCTTTTATATACAGCATTATAGCCTAATACAAGTTTAGAACATTCATCCCAAGACCTAACTATTATATCTTTTATCCCAATCTCTTCTTTTATAGCATAAAACTTTTTAGGTTTAGATTTCTTTTTTTTATTATTTTTCCCCATAGAAAAATCCTTCTTTCATTTATTAATTATTTTAATTAATTCTTTGCTAAGTAAAATAATCCTTTTTAATCTTAATTTTTATATACTTCAAAATAAAAATCTAGATTCATTTGAAAAATTTCATCCTTAGTTATGGATCTATCTAGTTGTTTTTTATGTTTTATTGAAAAACCCTTTCTACTATT
>CAKVLD010000172.1 GCA_934755305.1 uncultured Clostridium sp.
ATCTAAACCTGATAATACGCCTAAATAATCCATAGCTTCATATGCTGACATATTGCTATACATTGAAAAATCCTGTGGTAAATACCCTATCATTTCTCTTATTTTACTAGATTCGCTTATATTAATACCACATACAGTAATATCTCCAGAACTCACCGAATGTAAAGTAGCTATAGATTTCATTAATGTAGTTTTACCTGCACCATTTCTCCCCAGCAATCCAAACATTCCTTTTTCTATTTCTAAATTAATACCATTTAAAGCTTGTTTTTTACCATAAAACTTACTTACATCTTTTAAAATTATATTTGTAGTCATACAGTTACCTCTCTCTTTCTATTTTTGATACAAATAAATTTTAACTATTAATTATCTATTTTTTATCTACAATAGCAAAAAAACTTGCACTTGTAATAGCTCCACCTTTTGTACTATTATTTAAAGTCAATTTTCCTCCATGCTTTTCACATAGGATTTTACATATGCTTAATCCAAGACCCAAGTGTCCATCTATGCCACTTCTATTACTATAATAAGGTTTAAGTTAAGAATATAAATCTTTTTTAGAAAATCCTACTCCATCATCCCTAATATAAATATACAAAAAGTCATCTTCCCACTTAAGAATAATATCTATATTAGATTTTGCAAATGAAACAGCATTAGATAACAAATTATCTATAACTTGTAAAACTATATTTTCATCAATATACCCTTTATCTTCTTTTAAGTTATCAATTATATTAATTTTAAAATTACTTTTAACATTTATTCCATTAGCAATATCTATTATTTTTTTCTTTAACATATTAAAATTAGTAAGCTTTTGCTTTATTTCTATAGAATTTATATCTTGTATATTTTTCATCTGTTCTGAAAAATCCTTTAATCTACTAAGTTGTGACTGCATCAGTATTAGAGTATCTAATAATTTTTCATCTGTTATTTTCCCTTGTGGATAATACTTAAGTAAAAAATCTGTATAACCTTGCATGACCGTAAGAGGCGTCCTAAGATCATGTGAAAAAGCTAAATTTAATTGTCTTTGCCCCTCCATTAAACTCCACATATTTTCATTATTTTTAATAAGTTGTATTCTCATCTTATTAAATGATTCACATATTTCACCTAATTCATTACCACTATTGTAAACACAAGAAAAACTTAAATCATTACGACTTATATGCTTTGCCTCTTCCTTTAGAATTTCTATAGGAGCTTTAATGTTATTTTTATAAAACATATTAGAGGTAAGCACTATTGCAATCATGGAATAAATAATTATTGAATATTTTTCAATAATATCTGCTCCATATAAAATAACTTTATCTATTGGTTCTAATTCAACCATCAGCTCAAATGGCATATAACTTTTTATATCAATATAATATTTTGTATAAACAAGGTCTTTCCAACCGTGGCAAAAAACTAATGTTATTATATATAGAATTATTACTATGATAATAGCTATAAAAATATATATGCTTAGAGTTCTTTTTAAGGATTGTTCTTTTATCTTATCTTTTAGTTTTAGTATCTTATCATCTATCCAATCCATCTATATCCTACTCCCCAAACTGTTTCTATAAATTGTTCATCAGTATATTTAGCAATTTTCATACGTATTCTTCTTATATGTTCTGTAATAATGCTGCTATCTCCATCTTTATCTATTCCCCAAAGTTTTTCATAAATCATTTCCTTACTAAAGATTTGTCCATTATTCATACTCAAAATTTCTAATATATCAAATTCTGTTTTTGTAAAACTTATTTCATTCTCTTTATAGAAAGCATCTCTAGTAGAGTAATTAATAACTATTTCTTTGGAAAACTTAACTTTCTCTTTTATATTCTTACGTTCTTCACGCCTTAAGTGAGCTTGTACTCTAGCACTTAACTCTTCTATGCTAAATGGTTTAATAATATAATCATCTCCACCTACGCTAAATCCCTGAATTTTATCTCTTTCTTCAACTTTTGCTGTTAAAAATAAAATCGGACAGCTAACAAAGTTTCTTATCTTAGTACATAATTCTATTCCATCCATTTCTGGCATGTTAATATCTAATAATATAATATCTGGATTTATATTTATTTTATTTAAGGCCTCTTTTCCATTACAAGCTGTATAAACCAAGAAACCTTCAATTTCAAAAAAATCTTTCAAAAGTGATACAATACTAATTTCATCATCTATAACAAGCATTTTATATTTCATCCACTTCACTCCTAATCTTATTATGTAAAACTTTAATACATTTACATATATTACTATAAATTATAATATCAGAAAATCCAATAATTTAAAAATATTAAACTTTCTTTCATAATAACTTAAGATGGTGCAATAGTTTATGAGTAATAAAATAAAAGCCTGGCTGAAATATGCCAAGCTTTTATCAATTATTTTATTAAATAAATAACACAAAATGATACTATTATTTGTATTATTGCAAATCTGAAAACTACCTGTGTATTTGACCATTCATTTTTTTT
>CAKVLD010000173.1 GCA_934755305.1 uncultured Clostridium sp.
AGCTTCATCATTTTATCCGTAACATTTTTTATTTCTTGTATATTATTTTTTATTGCTTTTGCATATACAAAAGAAACGACAATAGAAAATAAAAGTGATATTGATAATGAATATGGTAAAAATTTAAAACTTAAATCTTTTGCATCTTTCTGCATATCCGCTGTAGAAATAAATTGTAAATATATTTTTTTACCAGTGTTGAGTACTATTTTTCTTTCCTCAATTATCAAAGAATTATTATCACTTTCTAAATTAATATTTATATTATTTTTGATTTGTATTTCATTGTTCTTGTTTTCACCCATTATAAATGCCTTTATCTCACTACTTTTAGAATAAAAATCTAAAATTTGTTCTATATATTTTAATTCTTTTCCATTCATATTGCTAGAAATTTCATTTGCCTTATTATAAATTTCTTCTTTTCTAGTATCCAGATATGTTTTAGGAAAAATTAAAAAAACTAATGAATGAACTAATATAATTATTATTCCAAGAACAGAAAATATTTGTATGAACATTTTTGGAAATATATTTAATTTTTTCATTTTCTATCCAATTTATAACCTACATTTCTAATAGTAATAATACAGTCTAATTCTAATTTTTTTCTCAATTCTTTAATATATACATCTATTACACGATCATAAGGAATTTCTTCTGTTTCCTTCCACACATTATCAATTATTTGCATTCTTGTTAATGCATATCCTTCGTTGTCCAATAGATATTTCAGTATCTCCAATTCTTTTGCATTTATATCTATATTTTGGTTATTTTTTTTTGCTGTATAGCTAGTAAAATTAACCTCTATATTCTTATAGTCAAACTTCTCTATTCGTCCAAAATTTTTTTTAATTAAAGAATCAATTCTAGCTTTTAACACAGGTAATGAAAAAGGCTTTTCTATATAACCATCTGCTAAATTAGTAAATGCATCAATTTTATATTCTTCATCACTAAATGCTGTTAATATCAAAATTGGCAACTTGCTTTTCTTTCTTATTTCTTTTAAAACTTCTAATCCATTGATAAAAGGTATCTGAATATCTAAGATAACCAAATTAATATCATTATTAAATTTAGACAGAGCTTCTTTACCATCTTTTGCCTCTATAATAATATATCCAGATTCTGATAAATACTCACTTATACCTTCTCTTATCATTTTGTCATCTTCAACAACTAGTATTCTCATAAAGTCCTCCTTTTCAACTTAATAAATATATTATATATCAAATGCTCTTTTAAATTATAGCTTTTTTATAAATAGCATATTCTTTCTTAGCTTTTTTATCTACTAAATAAAAACTATCGGTGCTAACTTGCACCGATAATTTTTACTTAGTATCAACCAATAATTCTTTTGGATTTTTCTTTAGAATGCTAGATGATGATATTATTAAAGATATTATAAGCACCAAAGTCATAAATAAAACTACATATATCATCGATTTCGGCAATATATTAATATCTAAACTTGTTAGAGTTTTATTAAAACCATCAACTTCTGCTCCTCCTCCAAGTTGGCTAGATGATGATTGTTTTACTATTTGTTTCGCTATATCACTAGTAACTTTATGCAGTATGTTATTTCCAAGTATTTTACCTGTATAATCAGTTAAAAAATAGGCTCCTATGAATGCTGGTATAGATACAATCAATAGCTCAATTACAAATTGTCCCAAAATTCTTAATTTTGAAATTCCTAATGACAACAGAACCGCAATCTCTTTTTTTCTAGCATTCATCCATAAAAATAATAATAATGAAACTACAACACCAGCAAATATTAATGAGCCAGCAAATAACTTGTTTGCTATTGAGTATATCCCTGATATCGACTGTTGTAACGCAGGATAATTTGATGAACTTTTAATTAAATTATATTCTCTCCAATTAATATCAAGCTTTCCAAGGTCTTTTATAACCTGTTCTAAATTCTTATTTCCTTTTACAAAAAATGTTGCATCCTGATACACGGCAGTATCTTCAGTATTTCCATAAACTTTTGCTGCGGTATCGATATCAGTAATTAAGGTATTTTCATAAAGCTCTTGCGCTGCACTTACACCACCATTATTATGCCCATCAAAAAGACCTTTTATTTCTACTTCTACCGTTTCATCTGCACCTTTCTCATTATCAGCATCGAACAAATTAGATTTAATTTTTATATTATCCCCAACTTTTAAATTATTCTTTTTAGCCAAATCCTTGTGCAGTAAAATTTTATTTTTATCTTGATTATCTAAGTGAGCTCCTTCAACTAATTTATAAGCTCCTGACACAAATTTTGTTTCTTTAGAAGAATCATTAACTCCTGTTAACATAACTGTTCTTTCAAAGTTTTTTGCTCTCTCAGGAGATTGATTAGCAATTGTTTCTTGAGTTTCTATAATATCATGTCCAACTAAATCAGCAACACTATTTATTCTTTTAACAAAATAATCTATATCTTTAGTTTCAGATATTTTTTTTATGTCTTGTCC
>CAKVLD010000174.1 GCA_934755305.1 uncultured Clostridium sp.
TACTCTATGGTATATATGTATATATACATATATACCCCATTATACGTATGGGTACTAAATACATTTAAACCTATTATTTATAGTATTTATATTGTGGGAACGATAAAAATTATTAAAATTCAAAGTTCCCACCTATGTTCCCACACGTGTTCCCACATTCATTATTATGTTTTTTATAGTTTTATATGGCTCTTTTTCAATAACAATCTTTCTAAATGTTTTATCACCAATTCTAATCTTTTTAGTAAATCTGCTACGGTCATTATCACAAGAGATCCAACCTAAACTACGCCAAATTTTCATTTTTTCTTGTGGTAACATAAAATCCTTTTTTGATAATAACTCAAAAAAAATTTCTCTATCTACATAAATTTTATCATTATGATTTATTATTTTTTCTTTTAGTTTTACCATTAAAACTTCAACTATTAATACATAATCTTTAGTTAAATTATTTAATAATTCAAAATCCATTTTTCAGCCTTCTTTCTATTATGTTTATATAAATTATAAAGCATTTTTTAATAAAAAAATAAGCTAAAAAATGTTTATATTTTAATTTTGTAGCTTATCATATTCATCTGCTTTTTTAAATTTTTCTTCTAAAATTTCTTGATTTTCATTAAATACTTCAAGATGTTTTTCAGCTAGCCAATCCTTATAGTCAATTCCTTTTTCCTTTAAAATAATTTCAATAATTTTCTTTGAAATCCCTTTATTGTTTTCTTTTTTAACAGCCATTATAATAGCTCCTTTCTTAAAATATTTTTATATTTATAATTTAATTATTAATTGCTACTAACAATTCATAAGCTTTAATTTCTGTGTCATATACTGTATATTAGCTTTTAATAATACATTGCCATTATTATCTTTAATCTAATTCTTTTTCTTCTATAAATTGCTTAATAATGTTATATATTAATATACTTGGTGTCCTACAATCTCTTACATAATCAGAGACAAATATTTCATAAAACTTTATATATTCCTCATCTGTTAAATATATAGTAACTCGTCTTGTTCTTGGCTCATTAGCAGTCCCATAAATAATCTTACTTTTATCTAAAACTGGATTATCAATCCAATCTTTGATAATAAAACTTGCTATTTTAGCAAACTTTACACTATATTTATGAAGCCCTTCTCTAACTATATATCTTTCTAACTTAATTCTCATATCTTCATTTATTCTTACTACTTCCTTATGCATCTTTTCTCTCTCCTAAAGCTTAATTTTCTTTAGCTTATTACTTATCTTATGCTTCATATGAATTTCTTTTGATAAAACTTTTACTATTAACCAATTGTTTGGATTTAGTCTATTTTTTCTAATGATCTCTTTCTGTTTTCTTGTTGGATTTTTCCCTTTCATACCTTAACTCCTCCTTTTAAACTTAAAATAACATTAATAAAATAAATACTAATACTTACTTTATTAATACTATTTAATAAGATTTAATCGCTTTTAAATCCTTATAAAATCTGATTAATTTATTATAAAAAGGTGTTCTTTTTGAACACCTTTTTATAGCTTTAAATATATCTAAAACATTATTTTTTGTTTTGTAACTATACCATTTACAACTAATCTTTCAATAGTCCCTTCAACTCCATTACAAGTAACTAAGCTAAATACTTTTCCACTAGATAAATCTTTATTTTTAGTATAGTAATTACTATTTACATTTTTATTTTCTAAAACTTCTACAAGATCACTTCCTGGATTATTATTAAAAAAGCTATCATATATATCACAAATAAAAATAGAAATTATATCACATTCCATAGTCTTATTTTCTGTGTATATATAGAACTTTTCGTGCTGCTCCATATATTCTTTGTTTAAAAATTTCCTAAGTTCTCCAAACATCTGAAACTCTCTCATATTATGTCCATAAATCTTTATATGATCTTCTGATAAGTCTTTCTTTGCATCACTAAATAAAGATCCTAAAGGATTATAATTTCCTTCTAAATCCTTATATAAATATTCTTCATTTGTATCTCCTATAAGTATTGGATAATCTACAGTTGTCCCTGGAATATAGATCCACGCCACTATATCTTTATTTTCATTTTTTAACTTATGAAAATCTATTTTTCTATTTAATGGATTATTTTCATCTTCAGTTACTACTACTTCTCTAATGGCTTTATTCTTCTCTTTAGTATCTATGGAATATTTAGCTTCATTAAAGGCTAAATAAAGAAATACTATAGTAGCTAGTAAAAAGATTATCCCCACTATAACACTAATTCCCTTCCTCATAAGCCATCCTATTTTTCTTCTATTTTTTTCTTAGTCTTATTTTTAATAAGAAATGATACTGATGCAAGTAAAGCACATCCTGCAGCTAAACCTAAATAAATATTTGTTTTATTATTATAGCTTGTATCAGGTACTCCTGGCGTTTCTACTTCAGGAATTGGTGAATGTTTTGGTAT
>CAKVLD010000175.1 GCA_934755305.1 uncultured Clostridium sp.
GTATATTCATTAATATTATTAGTTATGTTATTAAATGATGTCGTGATTAAGAAAAACAACAAAGAACTTTTGTTTGAAGTATCATTAATTTTATTGTTTGTTGGATTTGTATTTTTTACAAGAAACAATGTTACATATTCAAATATCTTTGTAGGAATAATACCGCTAACAATAAGCATATTCAGAACCATTAAAGAGGTGAATAATTAAGCTTATATGTTCGTTATACCTTAGCTTATATATCATTAACTTCTCTTAAAATTTATACATCTAAATAAGATTAAAGTCATAATAGCTAAATAACCTAGTAAATATAAGGATATTTAGCTTTTCTTTTGGTTTGATCTGGTATATAATAGATGTATAAAATATACATCTATATGAGGAAGACTGATATGAAAAATTATGCACCTGTTAAGCGTCCTGAACGCACTGTTGTTGTCCATGTTAATAACTATGATTATGTCTATTTGACTGAAAAGGTTGAGTACTCTTCTTCATTAAAACGTTCTGTTCCTAAAAGAATAGCTATAGGCAAATTAAATGATGAAGGTCTACTTATTCCTAATCATAATTATTTTGAAATATATGGAACAAGTGAAGAGATTATAGATCCTTTTAATAGATGTGATTTTATTTCTGCTGGTATGCATGCCGTTGTTAGTAAGATTATAGATAACTTACAGCTAAAAGAATTATTAGATAGTATATTTGATGAAAATAGTAAGAAAATATTAGATATCGCCACCTATCTTATAACTAGACAAGATAATGCCATGTATTTCTTTGAAGATTATGGATATAGCCATTCTTTATTTAGTGAGAAGAACTTTTCTGATAATACCATAGGGAAATTATTTGATGAAATAAGCGTTAAAGATATTGATTTATTTATTAAATCATGGGTAATTACACATGCCAATAAGGATATCTATATTTCTTATGATTCTACTAATATGAACTCTAGTGCTGGAGAGTTAGAACTTGTAGAATATGGACATGCCAAAGATAATAAAGATCTTCCTCAAGTTAATGTATCTTTGGGATACAATCAAACAGATAACATTCCCCTTATGTATGAGCTATATGCCGGAAGCATTATTGATAATACAGAATGTAAGAAGATGGTTGATAGAGCCATCTATTATGGATGCAAGAACGTTGGCTTTATTCTAGATAGAGGCTATTTCTCAATAGAGAATATCAAATACTTTGAAAAACGTCATTATGACTATATTCTTATGACTAAGGGTAATGCATCATTTGTTCAAAAAGCGATAGAAGAATGTAGTGCATCTTTAAGATATGGAAATAACTACTATTTAAGCGAATATGAGTTATATGGAACAACAATTGAAAAAGATTTATTCTCAAATGATAATAAACAATATGTACATGTTTACTATGATGGCATTAAAGCAGAAAAAGATAAGATAGAATTCAATAATCATTTAAATAGAATGGATGATGCCTTAGAAGAAAAAATAAAACAAAGGCTGCAAAGAAAAGAGGATGTAAAGTCTTATGAAAGCTATTATAAAGTCAAGTTTGATGATAATGGTTACTTCTACAGTTATCAAAGAAAAGAGAATGATATAAAAAAGACAATGGATAAGATGGGTTACTTTGTCATCATTACTTCAAAAGAAATGAGCGCACTTGAAGCCTTAGACATATATAGAGATAGAGATGCAGTAGAAAAGGTATTTAGAATGGAAAAGTCTTATTTAGGTTTTAATGCCTTTAGAGTGCATTCAACAGATAAGCTTGAGAGTAAACTATTCATTTCATTTATAGCACTAATCATAAGAAATGAGATGAGCCAAAAAACAAAGAATCTGTATTATACAAATCGTAAAGAATATACATTACCAAAAATAATTCAACAATTAGAAAGAATGGGCATAACAAGACTATCTGACAATAAATACCATGAAAGATATGCACTAACTGCTAGACAAAAGAAGATTCTTAATTCTCTTGGATTAAATGAAAAAGAATATCATAATTTTATAGAAAAAATTAAAGAACAGGTTGTATAGCCTGTTTTTATAATAGATGTATAAATTTTAAGAGAAGTTAACGATGTTAGCTGCTGAACTTGCAAGAGTACCGGTTGCTTTGTCAGTTGATCACACCTTTGTTACCGACGATTCAACTATTGAGTTATTAAAGCATGATATTGATTTAGGGTGGGGTTCAGTAATGATT
>CAKVLD010000176.1 GCA_934755305.1 uncultured Clostridium sp.
CTCAAAAAACTTACTCATAAAAAGAATTGCTGGTTCTTAACTTATTTATATCTGTTCAATTTTCAAAGACCATTTTATATATCGCACCCAAGCGACTCATTTAGTTTACCATCTAATTCAACATCTGTCAACAAGTTTTTTTTATTTTCTTAAATTTGTTTTTCGCTGTTGCCTTAGAACGAAATTTATCATATCATGATGCCTTCCCCTTTTTCATATAAATAAAACTCCTTAATTAATCTTATCCTCCTAATCCTTCAACTTTCTTTATTTTTCTCAATGATTCTATTACTGATACGCCCGGAAATGTGTTCATTTGTTTTTAACTCTCTTTGCTTGAATATATAACTAATCACACCTTTTATTTATTCCACTTTATTGATTCTAATATTATTAATGCGGTATCTTCTATAGCTCTTTGTGTAACATCTATAGTTTTACATCCTAATTTTTTAATTATTTTATCAGCGAACTCAAATTCTTCTAAAATTCTAGCATCTCCAGCATACTCTATATCAGACGGAATCCTATGAAACTTATCCAATCTTCTTTTTCTAATCTCAATCAATTGTAAGGGGTTTATAGTTAAACCAAATACCTTTTTTCTATCAACTTTAAACAATTCTTGTGGTACATCCACTTCAGGAACTAATGGTATATTTATTGTTTTTAATCCCTTATTAGCTAAGTACATTGATAAAGGTGTTTTAGATGTTCTTGATAAACCTACCAATATAATATCCGCATTTTTTAGTCCTCTATAATCTTTACTATCATCATATTGCATAGCAAATTCCATAGCTTCTATTCTTTTAAAATATTCCTTATCAGTATTCCACATAGCTCCTGGATTATAATCTGGTACTTTATTCAATAAAGTAGATGCAACATTTATTATTGGACCCAAAACATTAATTACAAATATATTTTTTTCTATAGTTTTTTCTGTTAAATGTTCCCTTATACTTACTGTTATTATAGTCGATACTATCATAGCCTTTTTACATTGCTCTACCTGCTTTATTACCTCTTCCACATCTTCTAATGTATTTACATAAGGTATTCTTATTACTTCAACATCTTCTTTAAATTGACTTGCTGCAGCCATAGCAACTTGATTAGCAGTTTCACCAATAGAATCTGATACAGCAAAAATAGTCAACATATTACCACTTCCCTCTTCCAAATTATTCTATCTATATTATAAACTATATTTCTTCCATATAAATACTTTGTAATGAATTTTCTTACTCCATGTGCTAAACTTAAATTATATTTATAATAATGGAGGTGTCTATGAAACATACAAAACTATTAACTATAGCAGGATTACCTTTAATGTGGGGAATATATTTTTTATTTGAACTTATTACTGGTAGAATAACAGAACTTTCTTCTTTTATTATTAACTTAATTTTAATTTTTATTTTCATATTTACAGGTTATATGTTATATATGTTAAGCTTAAATTTTAAAAATGGATTTTCAAATAAAAAATTAATAACTTTTTCAATATTATTTTTGTTAATAGATCAAGGAACAAAAATAGTGATAAAACTTTTCTTTTTCAATGCACAAAAAGAAATTCTATCTAAAATGTTATTTTTTAATCCTTTAATTAATACAGATGGTTCCTGGTTAAATGCTAGATTTGGAACTAGTATTAGTTTCCCTATATTAATTACAATAAATGTGTTTGCTTTATTTTTACTATTTGAACTTTTTCGTTATTTACAAATTAAAGGTATAAAAGATTTTTGGAGTGATCTAACATTCTTGTTTTTATTTATAGGTGCATCTTGTTCTTTAATTGATAAAATATTTTATGGAGGAAGTCTAGACTTTATAGGAATAAGTAATTTATTCGTAGCTGATATAAAAGACATATATATTAATCTTGGTCTTTTTGCTTTTATAGTAGAAACTTATAATACAGGATATTTAACATCTAAGGAAGAATCAACTTTTAAAGATGATATTATTTATCTAAAAAACTTTTTAAAGTTTATAAAAAATGATATTTCAAATATTTTTAAATAAAATAAAAAGAGGATTTTACATAATGTAAAATCCTTTTTTATATTAATGCTAAGCAAGTTCTTATTAGAGGTTCCTTCAATTGAAGTGACCCTTTGGTGGCTTACCGGGGAATCGAACCCCGGACACCTTGATTAAAAGTCAAGTGCTCTACCGACTGAGCTAGTAAAC
>CAKVLD010000177.1 GCA_934755305.1 uncultured Clostridium sp.
AACTTATATTAGTTATATCCCTTTTCTCCTTAATTAAGTTATCTAAAATCAAATCATTCATCTAGTTATATCCTCCACATAAAGCCTTACTTCATTTTTATGTATTAATTATATAATTTTAACATTGAAAATTTTGTCATTTATTGTAATAAAACTAAATTTTTTACATAATTTCATTTGCTTTTTTCTTTGCAACAAAACAGAAGGTGATGCATGTTTTTCATGCCTCACCTTCTGTTTGCATTAATTGTTGTTACTATAAAAGGTCAATGCTTCTTTATTTAGAAACATTGACCTTTAACTCTATCTATTCCATTTCCTCCACAGGACCTACTAAATCATTAATTATATAAATATGCTCCTTTAACTTTACTTTTTCTAAGTTATCTACAGTATCCTTTCCTCCAAGTCCAAGTAATGGTACATATCCAAAACATTCATCATATGAGGGCTCACCTAATTTATTAACAGCCTCTAAATATGGTTTCCATTCTAAATCCTCTTCCAAATAATCTTCATCTAATAAATCTTCAAAAAAGAATTCCATTCCACCTAATAACATCTTGTACTTTCCCTTTCTATATTCAATTATATAAATATTATCCTTCTTACTTTCTGTTTTTTCACAAATAATTAAATCTCCCATTGCTGTTGCAAATAAAACTGTAT
The DNA here is from genome assembly GCA_934755305.1 of uncultured Clostridium sp. Classification (GTDB taxonomy): domain Bacteria; phylum Bacillota; class Clostridia; order Clostridiales; family Clostridiaceae; genus Clostridium. The sequence continues at coordinate 670 of CAKVLD010000177.1, forward strand.
TAAATTCTATTGGCTCATCTTCCACTGGAATATATGTTTCTTTTAATAACTCTTCATATTCTTCTGGATTAACTATTTTTAAGTATCCATTAAGAAAACTACCAAAACCATAATTTTGCCATATATCTAATACTTGTTCTGGAATCTTATTTTTATATTTATTTATAATTTCTTCAGAAACTTTTTTCTCTAATTTAAAATCTTTTAAAATGCTATTCATTTAAATTCCCTCATAAACCTTTACCAACATTTATTACAAACAGAAGCATATAATAAACTTTTACTCATTATAATTTCTTTCCTTCTAAGATTTTAATTCTAAATTACTAATTAAATCTTCAAGATTATTAGCTATAACTTCATATTTACCACATTCATAATCTTCTAATTTTACAACTCCACTTTCATTATCTATAACAATTAAAAAGTTATTTTCCCCATCGAATCCTATTGGTATATTTTTAAGTTGGCCATCATGAGCTTCTTTGTACCCTATTAATTGTATAACAAAATTATTTATTTCAATTCCCGGCAACACTGGTTCTAATATTAAATTATACCCCTTATAAAATCCTGCTAATTCTGCAAACCAGTAAGAGTTAAAATACTCTTTTATATCCTGGTGAAGTTGAACTTCTAATACTTGTTCAACTTCCTTAAAATCACTAACAACATTTTTTTCAACTGGCTTCCAACTTATATAATCATCTTGATCTGCTCTTCCATCATATATAGTATCTAAAGCATCTTCATTAAATTGTACTTTTGGTAGTGAATTATTAAACCCACGCCAAACATTAATAAGCTTATCAAAATAGTTTTTCATTTCTTTCTTCATTTTTTCTACCTCATTAATCTATATTATTTAAGAAACTTTTCAAGTAATTCAGCATACTTGCTATCACTACCCCATATTCCTAAGTACTTTTCCTTATTATGAACTCCTCCGAATCCTGGATGAAGCGGTTTAGGAATAGCTACGGCTTGACCACCACCAGCAATATGGTGATGAATTAATTGAGTCCCCTTTAATCCTTTCTCATCATACTGAGGGAAATAACTCCTAAACGTTTTATCATTTACGGGAGTAGATAAAGTTGGATGCTTTCCTTCTATAATACTTTTATTAAAAGAGCTGAATGCATCTGGGTGCTTTTGTATTACTTCACTCCAATAATATTGTGCATCTCTTAACCATCCCTCTGCATTTGCCTTAGAATTTCCTTTACCTACAAATGGCATATCTACAACTAATCTCTTATCTGCTTCATATTTACCTAACGCCTTTGAATCTATTTGTCTATATGCTCTAATTTCACAATCTTTAAATATAGACATATTATGTGTTAATATACCTTCATTATTTACAAAAAAAGTATGATTATCTTCAACACTTAAATTATAAGTAGTAACTGGGTAACCTTTTTCTTCTACAGTAATGCTTTTTACTATTTGACATTGTTCATCTGCAGTTTCAAGAATATCTCCTGCTTTTAGTTC
>CAKVLD010000178.1 GCA_934755305.1 uncultured Clostridium sp.
TTCTTATAGATTTTTAAAGGAATCACCATGGAGAAGATTAAAAGAACTTAGAAAGCGCATCCCAAATGTTATGTTCCAAATGTTAATAAGAGGAGCTAATGGAGTTGGATACAAGAATTATCCTGATAATGTAATAAAAGAATTTATTAAAGAATCTGCAGAATCAGGAATAGATGTATTTAGAATATTTGATTCTTTAAACTGGTTAAAAGGTATAGAAGTATCCTTAAATCAAGTATTAGAATGTAACAAACTTGCAGAAGTAGCTATTTGTTATACTGGTGATATTTTAGATGAAAGTAGAGATAAATATACTTTAGATTATTATGTAAGAAAAGCTAAAGAAATAGAAAAGATGGGAGCCCATATACTTGGAATTAAAGATATGTCAGCACTTTTAAAACCTTATGCTGCGAAAAAGCTTATAACTGCATTAAAGAATGAAATTTCTATTCCAATACATTTACATACTCATGATACTACAGGTAATGGTGTTGCAACTATATTAATGGCAGCAGATGCAGGAGTAGATATAGTAGATACAGCATTTAATAGTATGTCAGGACTTACTAGTCAACCAGCTTTAAACTCAATTGTTGCAGCTCTTGAACATACAGATAGAGCTACAGGTATTGAACTTAGTGATATTCAAAAGATTTCTGATTATTGGATGGATGTAAGATCTGTATATAATAATTTTGAATCAGACTTAAAATCAGGTAGTGCAGAAATTTATAAATTTGAAATACCAGGTGGCCAATATTCTAACTTAAAACCACAAGTTGAAAGTTTTGGACTTGGTGATAGATTTGATGATGTTAAACAAATGTATAAAGAAGTAAATAAGATGATGGGAGATATTATTAAAGTTACACCTTCATCTAAAATGGTTGGAGATATGGCAATTTTCATGGTACAAAATGATTTAACACCTGAAAACATATATGAAAAGGCAACTAATATGGCTTTTCCAGATTCAGTAGTATCTTATTTTAAAGGAATGATGGGACAACCAGAAGGGGGATTCCCTGAAAAGTTACAAAAACTTGTATTAAAAGGTGAAGAACCGATAACTGTTAGACCAGGAGAATTATTGCCACCAGAAGACTTTGAAGCCATAGAAAAGCATTTACAAGAAAAATATAAGTTTACTCCTACAAAGAAACAAGTATTAAGTAGTGCTTTATATCCAGATGTTTATGAAGACTTTATAAAATTTAAGCTAGAATATGGCAATTTAGCACGTATGGGTAGTGATATATTCTTCCATGGATTAAAAGAAGGAGAAACATCAGAAATTGAATTAGCAGAAGGTAAAATTTATATAGTTCAATTAATAGGTGTTGGTAAGCTTGACTATGAAGGATATAGAACTGTTGATTTTGAGATTAATGGAAATAGAAGAGGTATAAAGATTAAGGATAGAAATGAAAGAGACTTTATACCAGGATCAGGAGAAGGCTTAACTAAGATGGCAGATCCATCAAATAATAAGGAAATAGGTGCTGCTATTCCTGGTAGTGTTATTAAAATTCTTGTTAAAGAAGGAGAAGAAGTTAAGGAAAATCAAAGTTTACTAGTTATAGAAGCTATGAAGATGGAAACTAATATTGTTGCATCTTGTGATGGTGTGGTAGATTCTATATTAGTGAATGAAGGAGAACAAGTTAAGACTGGTCAATTATTAATTAGTATAAAATAGTTTAATATATTACTTTATTTTTATCTTTTTAGTAATGAAAAGATATATATTTAATGAATGTTAAAAGTGGTGCTAGATACAAATATGTCTAACACCACTTTTTGATTTTAAAGATAATTAAAAAATTACATTTTATTTGAAAATAAATTAAAATATGGTAAAATTATAATGAAACATACATTTATATAAGTGCAAAATGAATTTAAAGTGTTTTGGATTCATTTTTTAATAAGTGGGATTAAAATGAAAAGAAAATGTATAAAACTTTTATTGGCTTTAATTGGAGTTGCTTTTACTTTTACAGGAACTTTTACTTATGCAGTGGATACTAATACTACAAATAATGTTATAGGAAGTACAGTGG
>CAKVLD010000179.1 GCA_934755305.1 uncultured Clostridium sp.
GTTAGAGCAGATAAAATTGATATTATGAAGAAGCTATTATCTAATCCACAACCACAAATAATAATGACAACTATACAGAAGTTCCAAAATGAAACTGAAGAAAGGGAAGTATTATTTGAAGGTAAAAAAATTAAACAAAAATATGCTGTAGATTATCCTCTTTTAAGTACAAAACAAAATATTATTGTTTTATCTGATGAGGCACATAGAAGTCAATATAAAGATACAGCAGCTAATATGAGAACTGCATTACCTAATGCTGTTTTTATTGGATTTACAGGTACTCCAATAGATAAAGAAGATAAATCAACACCAAGAACATTTGGTGGATATATAGATAAGTATTCTATTAAAAGTGCAGTTGAAGATGGTGCTACAGTTAAAATTGTTTATGAAGGTAGAAGACCTGATTTACAAGTAGTAGGTGATTCTTTGGAAGAATTATTTGACCAAGAATTTAGTGATAGGACTGAAGAAGAAAAAGAAGCTATAAAGGCTAAGTATGGAACTAAAAAAACTATTGTTGAAAGTGAAGAAAGAATTGATGATATAGTAGTAGATCTGCTTAATCATTATAAGAAGCAAATACTTCCTAATGGATTTAAGGCTCAAATAGTATGTGTATCAAGAGATGCTTGTGTTAAGTATTATGAGGCTTTAAATAAACATATGCCTGAAATATTAGGTGAAGGTTTTGAAGCTAAAGTAATTTTTTCTGGAGATAATAATGATTTAGTACATTTAAAGAAACACTTTACTACTAAAGCAGAGCAAGAAAATCTAATTAATAGATTTAAGCAACCTATAAATAAAGATAAACTTTGTTTCTTAATAGTTAAGGATATGCTTTTAACTGGATTTGATGCTCCAATTGAACAAGTTATGTATATAGATAGACCACTTAAGGAACACACATTACTTCAAGCTATAGCAAGAGTTAATAGAACTTGCACTAGGGATGTTGAAGTAACATTAGAAAGTGGTAAAACTACAAAAGAAAATATTATAAAACAATGTGGATATGTTGTTGATTACTATGGTATTTCTAATTTTTTAGAAGAAGCATTAGATATTTTTGATAAAGAAGATTTAGGTAAGCCTATGGAGTCTTTAGATGATCTATATAATGAAATGCTTTCTTATAGAGAAGCTATAATGTCTATGTTTAGAGGAATAAATAAAAATAATTTAGATGAATTAGTTAATAAAATTGAACCAGATGATAAAAGGGCGGAATTTGAGCTTATGTACAAAAAGTTTTCTGGAGCAGTAGAAAGTTTATTACCTGCTCATGTAGATACAGATATTTTAAATGATTTAAGATGGCTTTCTTATATTAGAGCTGCTGCAAAAGCTAAGTTCAATCCAAGTGATTCTATAGATATTTCTGATTGTGGTGAAAAGGTAAGAGAAATAATAGAGAATCATTTAAAATCTCTTGGAGTTAGGGGATGGATTGAACCTATAACTTTATTTGAAGATAATTTTAAAGCCAAAGTAAATACTCTAAAATCAGATGAAGCACAAGCATCAGCTATGGAACATGCTATAAAGCATATTATTAATGTAAAAATAAAAGAGAATCCAGTTTACTATGAATCCTTATTTGAAAGACTTCAAAGAATTTTGGATGAAACTAAAAATGACTGGATTGCAAGAAAGAAGCAACTAGAAGAGTTTATTAAAAATGATGTTGAAACAGGAGCTTCTAATAAAGCTAATGATTTAGGACTTGATGAAAAGGAGTTTGCTTTCTTTGAAGTTATTAGAAAGTATTTAGAAGATGATGCAAATGAATTTAAACTTAAAGAAGAAGAGGCAACATATATTAGCGATGAAACAATGGAAATATCTAAAGAAATAGCCAAAGATGTAAAAGCTGTGGTTAAAGATAATTACGTTATTGATTGGGTAATTAATCAAAGTAAAACTAATGATATTCAAAGAGCTATTAAGCTTATGATAATTAAGAAGTATGCTAAGAGAATTCCTAGAGATGTTAGGGAAAAGATAATGGAACCATTATTAAATTTAGCTAA
>CAKVLD010000180.1 GCA_934755305.1 uncultured Clostridium sp.
TCAGATGCCAGCAGCATAAGTTTAAATGAAATTGAAACGTATAATGTTGCCCTTATTAAGGCTGAGGAAGATAGTAGAGGAATACAGTGGTAATTTTAAAGATATTAGATGAGCAAAAGCGGATTATGAACAATCCGCTTTTTTACTTTCTTTATTATTGAAATATTTGGCTCTGTTTTAAACTGATGTTGATAATTGAAAGAATAAAAGTAGATAAAATTATTTATCTACTTTCATTCGTAATAGTTTAATATTATTCTCCATTAAGAACTCTCTTTAAAGCTGAATCTATAGTATCCGTATCATCTGGATATTTTATATGCAATGCTGTTGATTCTGCAATAGCAGCAGAGTATGAGGTTTGTACTGACTGCTTAATATGAGAATCATCAATAGAATCAATATAATCCTGTTGACGTTGTTTAGCTTCTTTTATTATCTTATAATATTCTTCTTCTGTTAAGCTTTGTTTTACATCTTCCTGCATATTTTCCTTTATAGAATATTGAAGACTGTCTAAACTAAACTTATTGCTGAAGTCTTTTCCGTTTATAGTTAAAATAATTTCAAATTCACCAGTAGTTGCGTCTGCTGTAGGTACTTGGGATAGATAATGAATTCTTTTTGTTTCCAAAGGATTTATTAAAGCATATTTTTCTAAATTAGTTCCATCAGTACTTTCTACAAGGGAAAGACAAGGATACTCAACATTTTTGATTTTTATTCTTGTATTTATCATATCTCCAGCTACTTCAGCTTTATTCATCAAGCTATATACTTCAAAGATTACATCTATATAGATATTCTCATCACTTTCTACAATATAGGTGGTAGAGTTCTTGTTGCTAATTGGAGGCTTAATTTTTCGACCCGCATTAATTTCAGCTAAAGAATATTCACAGATTCCAGAAACTTTATTACGTCCTCCTGCAACAACAAACAATTCAGGATTGTTAATATTCTTATTTTCAGTATTCTCTTCATCTATAACATTGTCACTACCTTGATTTATATTATTCTTTTCTTCTTCTCCAGGTAAACTATCTTGATTTCTATTACCTTCTTCTTTTTCTATAGATGTTTGAGTTTCTTTATTAGATTTAGAAATGTTATATTTTTGTTCGCATGAGATAAGAGAAAAAGATAATAATGTTAATAATAATAATTTTAAAATTAGCTTTTTATTCATTTCAAATCTCCTCACAATATAATACTATTGCGTAATAATTTATATTTTTATTATACATTATATTTGCATTGAAATTCCATATATTTAAGATATTACATAAATATTGGTTGAATGTTTTTAAAGTCCTTTATTTTAGTATAATTATGAGATATATTACTATGTACAATAAAGTTTTTAACTCTAATAGATTCTTTTTCTGAACTAAATATGCTTATCCATTTATGCCACTTCATATAATTATTAAGATATTTTGTTGCAACGCCATTAAACCTATTCATCCACTTTTTTAAATTGGAATGAAGACTATTTATATGTTGAATATGGTATATATCTTCTTTGTGCTTACCTCTTTTAATTCTCTTATGTTCTAACTCCATATCTTCTGCAAATTGTATATAACTCTTATGGCTATCAGTGCAAAGAATAGAGCCTTCTCCTATACGATTAGTGTAAAGATTTTTCAATTCATCAGAAGTCATTCTTCCTGTGCATAACAACTCTATAATTAAGTTTCCTTGCCTATCAAGAGCAGTGCCAACGCATACTTGTTCCTTGGAGACACCTCTTTTCTTAACTTGTTTACCTCTTTTACGAGAAGGTCTTGGCATATTTATAGGTTTAGTTCCTTTGTATGAATAAGCAAAGAAAACTTCATCTGCTTCAACTACGCCATCAACAGAGCCTACACCAAGAAATTCACTTATACAATTAAGAAGTTTATGTCTCCAAAAGAAACTTGTTGCTATATTTATTTCAACTATTTCAGCAC
>CAKVLD010000181.1 GCA_934755305.1 uncultured Clostridium sp.
TTAATCGGCTTCCTTGCCAATTAGTTTTTGTTCTTTAATTATTTTTTCTTTTGTAAGCTTACTTTTTTATATTCGACCTTTTTTTTTATTACTTTATAGATTTCTATTTTATTTTTTAAAAATATAAAATCATTAAGAAAAATCTGCAGTTTTATAACTACATATAAGTTTTTAAAATAGTTAAATCTCCACAAAGTTTATACTTTCCTAAATATGCAGGTATTAAAATACTATCTCCTTTATTAATATCTACATCTCCTTCTTCTGAAATTATTTTTCCACTTCCTTCAACGCAAGTTAATATATAAAAACTTTCTTTGTTACTCATTGACTCAATTTCACTTTTTATTATAAACTTATCTATATTAAAATAATCACACTTACACAATGTTGCTTTACTATACCCTACAAAATCTTTTAAAACCTTATTACTTTCATTTATTGCTTTTAAGTTAAAATCTATAACATCCAAGGCTTTATCAACATGAATTTCCCTAGGTCTTCCATAGTCATACACCCTATATGTAACATCACTATTTTGCTGTATTTCTGCAATTATTAACCCCTCACATATAGCATGTACAAGACCACTTTTAATCAAAAAACAATCTCCTTTTTTAACTTCTATTATATTTAAAAACTCCTCTGTTTTGCCTTCTTCTATTGCCCTTTTAAAACTTTCTTTATCACAGTTTTTAGTCCCAACTATAAGTTTAGCTCCTGGTTTTGCATCTACTACATACCAAGCTTCAGTTTTTCCAAATTCATTTTCTACTCTCTTTGCATATTTATCATTAGGATGAACCTGTACAGATAACTTATCTTTTGAATTTATTAATTTAACCAATAGAGGAAACTTCTTTTTATTAAATTTTGATCCTACTAATTTCTCTCCAAATTCTTCACATAATTGTTCTAAATTTTTTCCTTTCAATGCTCCATTAGCAACTATTCCAGTTCCATTTGGATGGCAGGCAATATCCCAACTCTCACCTATATCTCCTTCTGGTAAATTAGATCTAAAACTTTCTAAATCTCTTCCTCCCCATATTTTTTTATAGTATATATTTTCAAATTTAATTGGATACATATTATCCTTCTCCCTTCACATTCTTTAATATAAATTATATAATTTTTTATAATATTTTACTATAAAAATTTTATATATTTTTTAAAAATAAAGTTATGTTTTTTTGTTTATATAGTTATCTCTTAAATAAAACCTCAGCTTTTTATAACTTATGTATATAAAAAATAGTTTTGTTTATAATAATAGTGTGAGATTAGAAGGATATATTCTTGAAAACTCTTTTCTATTAAATAACTTTAGAACATCAAAAATATATTTAATAAAATATATTTAAAACTAAAGTTTCTTTACTCACAAAAGGACTATGCTGGTTCGCATAGTCCTTTTTTAATATCTTAATACATATATCTTAATATTCACCTAACTTATAATTTATACATTATACATAAAATTTATTAAATATTTTTTTACATCATATATTTTTTTGAATCTTTATATGAATTAATATGGATATACATACCCTTCCTCAGGAGATTCTATTCTCTCTATATTACCAACATGAATAACTACATTATCTTTTTCATCTTCTAACTTACCATTAATCTTTACCCATGTTCCACTCGGAAAATTAACGGTTTCATGTGTATGACATAAATAGCCTACCATCTGCATATCTGCAGCACAACAAGTCATCATATATCTAGCTAATGCAAATTCTCCATCTTTCATACTTTCATCTTTATATATAAAGCCTGTTACTTCTATATCTCTTCCTATATATTCTTTATGATTACTTCCAATCTTATTTAAATAGTCAACATACTCCTTATCATCTATTACAATGTTATCTTTATTAAAACTTTCTTTTAAATTACTCTCTTCTTTGTTATCTTT
>CAKVLD010000182.1 GCA_934755305.1 uncultured Clostridium sp.
GAATAAACTTCTTACAAAAACAGAATTTAATTTAATTGCAAATGACCTGAAACTTTTATTCTTCTTATGCTTCTTATTCATCTTTAATTACATACCCTACCCCACGAACTGTTGAGATTATCTTTACTTTAAATACATCATCTATCTTTGTTCTTAGATATCTTATATATACATCTATTACATTAGTTTCACCAAGATAATCATAGCCACATATTTTTTCCATTAGTGTACTTCTTGTTAATACTATGTTTTTGTTTTCTAATAGTATTTGCAATAAATTAAATTCTCTATTGGTTAATTCTATTTCTATATTATTATACATTACTTTATGCTTCATCTTGTCTAGGGATAACAATCCACATCTTAAAACATTCTCTACTTTTTTATCTTCTGTAACTATTCTTTTCTTAAGAGCTGTTCTTATTCTTGCAAGTAATTCTTCTATTGCAAAAGGCTTTGTTATATAGTCATCTGCTCCTGCATCAAGACCTGATACCTTGTCCATTACTGCATCTCTTGCTGTAAGCATAATTATTGGAATATCTGATGTTTTCCTAAGTCTTCTAAGTACTTCTAAACCATTGATTTCTGGAAGCATTATATCTAAAAGAACTAAGTTTACATCAGAATTTTCTGCAAGATCAAGACCAGTTCGTCCATTATTTGCTTTTATAACTTCATAACCTTCATGCTTTAATTCTAGTTCTATAAATCTAGCTAATTTTTCCTCATCCTCAACTATTAAAATTTTAATCATTTTTATCCCTCTTTTTAACTTTTTCTTTTATTGCTTTTGCAATTACTGTAGCTTTTTTTAATATAACATTAACTTGTGTCATATCTGTATTCTTACTATCTAAGTAAAATTCTATATCTTTAAATAACATAATAATTATAATTGGAATCATACACCAAAAAGTAAAAAATAAAAGTATTAAAAATGCTGTAAGTGGCACTCTTATATATACTTTTCCTTTTCTTTTTATCTCTAGGAAAATATTATTGCAAGTATCTATAACTTTGCATAAAAATTCAAATAATCCATCAGATCTTCTTTCTGCTTTATATCTTTTTGCTGGTAAGTTTGGTATTTGGGCATTATATTGTTTTTCATTTGTATAAAATATGCTAACTGTTGGTTTTTGAATTTTGTTATTTTCTTCTAGGGATAATATAGCATCTATTATATTCCAATTATTATTTTCTAAGGCATCTTTTGCTTTATCTTGACTTATATTGTAATTTTCACTTAGGCGAGCTATTAATTTATAATTTTCCATGAATAAACCTCACTTTCATTTAAACATGAATACCTTTAACTCCTAAATTATAACATATGTTATATAAATTTAGATATTACTTCTTTGGAATCAGGGAAATGTATAAGTTTGAAAAAATCCAAAAAAGACTTTGACTTTTAAATCAAAATCTTTTCCTTCTATTTTTTCTTTTTCAAACTTCTTATCATTACTTATATCAAAAATATCATATTTAAAATTCAGCATATTATCTCCAAATAAATCATTTTTCTAAATTCAGTAGGCACATCCCATACTTCTTCTCCATTATAAAGCACAACCGGTACTATTGCTGGAATCTTTATGTTTTTATCGTATCTTTTATGCTTTGCATTTACGGCATATTCTCTTAAAATTTCAGAAATAAGTGACAATCCAAATTTTATATTTGGTTATTGGAACTTACTCAGCGAATGTATATGAGTCGAGTTTCCTTTTTAACCTTAGTGGCATTCTATAGTCTACTGTTGATTGAAACTCTAAGTTAAATTTTCTGTAGTTAAGTATTTAGTCCATTTCTCATTAAAGAAGCTTTTAAATAAATCTATTGCTACTTCCTTTTTTGAATATAAATCTTTGTAGGATTTATCATGGATATGATGTATATC
>CAKVLD010000183.1 GCA_934755305.1 uncultured Clostridium sp.
ATGAAGAGGTGAATTGATATTAAAGCAAATATTTTATATGAAATTGTAAAAAGGTTTTTTGATATTATTCTTTCTTTGACGGCATTAATAGTTTTATCACCTATATTAATTGTAGTGTCAATTCTTGTTTATTTTAACTTAGGAAGTCCTATATTTTTTGTGCAGGAGAGAGTTGGTAAAGACAATAAGGTCTTTAAAATGATTAAGTTTAGATCAATGAAAGATAGGAAAGATAAAAATGGAAATTATTTAAGTGATGAAGAAAGATTAACTCCTTTTGGAGCTAAGCTTAGAAGTTTAAGTATAGACGAGCTTCCAGAGCTTATTAATATATTAAAGGGAGATATGAGCATTGTGGGGCCAAGACCTCTTCTAACACAGTATTTACCTTTATATAGTGAAGAGCAAAAAAAGAGACATGATGTAAGACCAGGTTTAACAGGATGGGCTCAAATTAATGGTAGAAACTCAATAACTTGGACAGAAAAATTTAAGTTAGATGTTTGGTATATAAAGAATAGAAGTTTTCTATTGGATTTAAAGATAATATTTTTAACTATGAAGAAGGTAATTATTAAAGAAGGTATTAACCAGGATGATAATGTAACAATGGAGTATTTTAATGGAACTAACTAAAGCAAAATAGGAGGCGAATCTAATGGAAGATAAATTAATTAACTTAGAAGATATGAGAAGTTTATTTAGAAAGAGGTTATGGATAATTATAGTAGTTACAGCTTTAACAACAGTTTTAGGTATATATAAAACTAGACAAATGGCACCTACTTATACATGCAGTATGAAGTTTTTAGTAAGTACCAGTGATAAGATACTAGATAATTATTCTGAAAATGAGATAGAGGCATATAGTAAATTTATGGCTACTTTCAATGAAATAATGAAGGTAGGAGATTTTTTAGATGATACTTTAAAGAAAAATAAAATATCTAAAACATCAGATCAAGTTAAATATGCAATATCTTATTCAGTATCAACAACAGCTCCTATATTTACATTAAATTATACTAGCTCTTCAACAAATGAAATGGAAGATATCTTAAATGCTGTTTGTGAAAAATTTGAATATGAAATAAAAGAAATAGATTCAAGGGTAAAAGTAAAGATACTAGAAGAGCCTACAACATATAGTTCCCTTCCTAATAAGGCTAAGGTTATTTTAGTTGCCTTTGCAGCAGGAATAATAATATCTATTGGAATTATATTATTTTTAGATTATATAGATGACACTATAGGCAAAAGAGAGGAACTTGAAAAAATACTACCAGTTCCGGTTTTAGGTGATATACCTCATCATGAAAGAGAATTTGAGAGGGAGTTAAGAAAATGTTCATAGTTAATAAAATGCCTCAATCTTTATCGGCAGAAAGTTATCGTTCAATAAGAACAAGTATAAAATATTCATCAGTAGATAATCCAATAAAAACAATTGTAATTACCAGTTCTAATAGTAGTGAAGGTAAGTCTACAGTGGCAGGAAATTTAGCTTTTAGCTTAAGTCAAAATGGAAGTAGAACTTTACTGATTGATTGTGATTTAAGAAAACCTTCAGTACATAAGAAGTTTTTAATACCTAATGATAAGGGATTAACAGATGTATTATTTGATAAGCAAGATTTAAAAGAAGTTATTAAAAAGATAGAGAATAATCTTTATGTATTACCATGTGGAACAATTCCACCAAACCCAGCAGAAATTCTTGGTTCTAAAACTATGGAAGAATTCTTAGATGAGTTATCAATAAATTATGATTATATAATTCTTGATACACCACCAGTATTGGCAGTGACAGATGCACAACTTTTAGCAGCAAAGGCGGATGCAACAGTATTAGTG
>CAKVLD010000184.1 GCA_934755305.1 uncultured Clostridium sp.
ACTGATGTTAGTTCTATGCCTTTTAGAATACTTAAAATTAAATTCCCGAAGGGAGCGTGGCGAAAGCCACTTTTTTACTTACTTATATCTGATTTAAATTTCTTTGTTTTTTGCTTTTCATAAAATTGAGGTTTTATATAAGATGTTTGCTTCATTAATTATTTTATTTAAATCATCAATTATTTCTGAATATAGAGTAACATTTAAGCTATCGCTATCGGTAGCGTAGCACTTACCAAACTCTTCGTTTATTTCATTAACTTTTTCAATCATTTTTTTCTTAAGTTTTCTTTCAAATTTATCAACACTTTTCTTCCAAACAAATGAGTATTTATTTGAATTGGCTTCTATCTTAGTCCCATCAATAAATATATTTTTATAGTCTATTTCACCTAACTCACCTAATTTCATCACAAATTGATAAAATAAATTTTCACAACATTTTTTTATTTAATTGTTCTAAATTCATATCCTTGACTTTGTAAATATTCAATTATTCTTGGAAGAGCTTTTACAGTTTCTTCTTTTCCATAAGTATCATGCATTAATAAAACAACACTATCTGCATTAGGTCCTAAAGCTTCTACACTTTCTTTAGTACATTGTACTAATTGATCTGCATTTTTCTTTGGACCTTCAGCATCTTTATCTAAGGCATTCCAGTCTACATTGTAATATCCGTCTTGTTCCATAGCCTCTTTCATAGCTGTACGCCCATCCCATGACCAATATCCACCAGGTAATCTAATAACTCTTGTTGTAAAGTCTTTTCCTAGTACCTCTTTCATTGCATTTTCATTTTTTTGAAGGTCAGATACAATATTATTTACATTCATAACTCTATTAGGATATAAGTATGAATAATTATGACTATATGTATGATTTCCTATTGCATGTCCTCTAGCAACCTCCTTTTTTAGTAATGCTTTTGCTTGATCATTAGCAGCTATTGATGTTCCTACAACAAAGAATGTTGCCTTTACATTATATTTATCTAATACATCTAATACACCTGGCGTATTAGTCGGTGATGGACCATCATCAAAAGTTAAATAAGCAACCTTTTTACCATCTGTTCTTACTGGATATGTCTTAGTTCTATTTAAAAGTCCTTTAGTATTTGCTGCAACAACAGCTGCATCATCTGCATTAGGATCCTCTTCAAAGGATGTATACCCACTATTATCTAATTTAGGAGTTTCTATCTCCTCTTTATTTTCTGTTTCTTCAGTATTATTGGATTGTTCACTATCACTTGTCCTATTATTTTCTATTTGTAAATTTTGATTTTCACGTTTAGGAATAAATTTAACTCCTACAAATACTGCAATTACTATTAAAATACATATTGCTAATATTGCCCTTTTTCTTTGTCTTTTCTTCTTTTTATTAAATCTTTTCTTCTTTTTATTAAATCTTTTTTTCTTATGATCCATTATTTTATGTTTCCCTCCACAACTTTTTGTCTAATTCATTTTATTATAAATTTGCTCTTTTTTCTAATAATACTATACAACATATCTATATATAAATTCGTTACAAAAGTTTTTGTAATTTATAAGAAAATTATAAAATTAAAAGTAAAATTTAAAAAAAAATTTAAAAAAGGGGTTGCATTTTAAAAAATTACTATATATAATATTCCTTGTGGTAACGTTCCGCGATAGCTCAATGGTGGAGCACTCGGCTGTTAACCGATAGGTTGGAGGTTCGAGCCCTCTTCGCGGAGCCACTTTAAATTTATAAAGACACAAAATAATAATATTCCGCGATAGCTCAATGGTGGAGCACTCGGCTGTTAACCGATAGGCTGGAGGTTCGAGTCCTCTTCGCGGAGCCACTTTAAATTTA
>CAKVLD010000185.1 GCA_934755305.1 uncultured Clostridium sp.
TTTAAAGGCGATGATAATTTCTATAATACTACTAAAGATTCACAAATAAGTATGTTAAGAAGTAGCTATATGTTTGAGATTAATGAATTTAGAACAAATAAATTAATAGATAAAATCGTAGATGAAAATAAAAATGAAGTACATTTAAAAGGACAAGATATAGGATTGAAAGGAAATAGTTCGGCTAAGTTAAAAGTAGGAAATAACAATGTTATGCCTTTTATTGGTGATCTAGAAGAACTAATAGAGAATAATAAGGAAAAACTATATTTTAATGAAGAAAGTACTAAATTAACAAAAATTTTTACTGATTATATTAATGAAGTAAAAAAAGAAGCTAAATATAAATCTAGACTTATAGAAATTAGTACAGATGGTGAAGTGAAACTAAATGTAATTATTAATGTATTTTTTAGTTATAGAGAAAATATTTATGATTTATATAACTTTTTAGAGGCAAACAAAATAGGTATGGAGATGATGAATAATGCAATCAAATATATCTCTAAATTTTATACAGCTAACAAAGATAATAAATGAAGAGAAAATTGAAGAATTAAACTCGTTTTTAAATTTTCATATGAATGCACATGTAACATGCAATGAAATAGCTAATAGATTAGATATTAGCTTTGAAGATGCTAAAAAAATAATACGTATTTTATTAAAAGCTAATGTTTTAGAAATGAATTTTAAGATTGATTATTGTGATGAGTATTTAACGGCTAGAGCACTTTACTATGAAACTATTGAAGATATACCAGATGAGGTATGTGAAGATTGTGATAAAAGATGCCAACTTTTAAGGAAGGTTATTATAGTGTACAAAGTAGTAAAGGAAGAGTTTAATGAAAAAGACACAAGAAACTGAAAGCTTAATTGATAAGCTATTTGAATTAAATGAAGAAGATCCTGAATTACTAAGGGAAATTTGGAATAAAAAGAGTGGCAATAAGTCAGATATAATAAGAGAATTATATAATAAACTTGTATATATGCACAAAAATCCAGAAGAATACAAAAATGTAAAGTCAAAAACAAGAGGTAATTTATTAGAAGAACTAATTAAGCAAATAACAATAGAAACAAAAAGTTTTGATTTGTTTGAAAATATAACTAATAATACTAATGAATATGATATTATTATAAAAGTAAGTGATTTGGCAAGAAAATGCGCATATAATGCTTTACCTAAAATTATATTTCAACCAATTATATGTGAGTGTAAAAATTATCAATCAACAATTGATGTTACTTGGGTAGGGAAATTTTATTCACTATTGTCTATATCAAATATAAAAATAGGAATAATTTTTTCTTATGAAGGGGTTACTGGACAAGTAAAAAATGATTGGTCTGATGCATGGGGATTAATAAGGAAAATATATTTAAAAGATGGAATAGCAATTATAAGTATAAGTAAAAAAGAGTTAGAGAGAATAGTTTTGGGAGAGCATTTTTGTGATATATTAGAAGAAAAATTTATTGAACTGCAAACAATGACAACTATTGAGAATGAAAAAAGATACCATAGTTCTCAAGAGAAAGCAAAGAAATTGTTAGATAAAATTGAAGAAGAATCTAGAAAGTTAAATATTAATTGTATATAAAAAGCATCAGGAGTAATACATATGCTTTTATTATGTCCCAAATTAAAAGTATTAAAATACCTCTTTTAAAAAATCCACTAAGAATCACAGTCTATATTTATATTATTAGTTTTATATTAGCTAATATATTTGGTGATTTGTTTAATAAAAAATACAAACCAAAAAGCAGTTACTAAAATAAATTAGTAGCTGCTTTTTTGTTTTCTTAAATTATCATGGAAAATACATATCTACTTAT
>CAKVLD010000186.1 GCA_934755305.1 uncultured Clostridium sp.
TAAATTATGAAAAAGAAATTTTTATCATTAATGATGGCAGCAGCAGTTGTTGCTACAACTTCAGTAAGTGCATTTGCGGCAGATACAGAAAATGTTATAAATGGACCAGAAAGTGAAACGCATGAATCTAAAATTGAAATAACAGGGGATATCCTTAATGATGATGGAACATCAGTTCCGGGAACTTTAAATGTTACAATACCAACAACTGCAAGTTTTACAGTTAATCAAAGTGGAGTGTTTTCAGCTGCGAAAATTAAAGTAGCGAATAAAGGAACTCAAAATATTCAAGTATTTGCATATGAATTTAAAGATATAAATGGAACAAGTGGAATCAATGTTAGAAAGAAGAGTGAGCTTACAAGTGCAGCTAGAAATAATATTGCTTTAAGTATTTCAGGTGATGAGGGAATTGCTTATTTAAGTTCTGATTTTACTAACAAAGGGATTTATAAAGATCCAGAATTAACTCAAACAGAGAGTGCGGCAGAAGGGATTAAATTAGCTACTGTAAATGCAGGTAAAACTGGGCAATTAACATTAGATGGAGAAACAGGAAATGGAAATTTAGCTAATCCAGCAAGAGACACATTCACATTGAAGTTAAAAATTAAAAAAGCTTAAAATTAAATAATAAATATAAATTCCATAATAATTTCTATTATTATGGAATTTATAATAAAATTTAAAAAGGAACAAAATATTATTATGAGTAATAAAATAGAAAAAAAAAATAATGTTAAATTTATAGTTATATTATTATTTTTAGCTATTACATCTATGTCAGTTTATTATGTATATAGCAAGAATAAAAGTAATGATAGACTTTCTGAAAATGGTTCGCAAATTTCTGGATATATAGTTGAGGATGGGGCAGAACCAGGATTATCAGATGAAGAAATAAGAGAGTTATTACAAAAACAAGTAGATGAATCAAGTATTTCTTTTAGTATTTCTTCTGATCCGGTATTTAAAGGGAAAAAAGCTTTTATAGTTATGGCTAATCCAAGATATAATGCTTATGATATAGATTATGTTATAACTGTTGATGGAAAAGAAATTATAAGAACTGCTAAAATAGCACCAAATCAATATATTGAAGAAGTAGAACTTAAAGAAGCCTTACCAAAAGGAACATATACTGGAGAAGCTCTTGTAACTGGTTATAATAAAGAAACTGGTGAAAAAGTTGGAGAAACAATAGTAGAAGTAACTATAACTTCACAATAATTTATAGTTTCAATACTTAAAAATATAATGGGGGGTGAAGCTATGAAAAGAAAAGAAATTCTTGTTTTATTAGGAGAAGTTTTAGGAAGTAGGGCAGTATATTCTGTAGCATCTTTAGTTGTTACAATTACTATGCTTTCAGGTATTACTATTATATTAAGAAATGATATAAGAGATATAAAAAATTATGTTCAATCAGTTGTAGATGGAGATCCAAATTATAAAGAAATACATTCTCAAGTAACAGGTAGTGAAAATGTTATTAGAGGAAATATAGATTTGGAAACTCTTTTGGCTAAAGAAGATAAAAAAGCGGAAACTACTAGTACTGCTAATAATATTAGTAGTGGATATGATAATTATACACCTTCCCAAACTATAACTGATGATTATAATAATAAACCGTCTAATGGATTAAATAATTCAAATAGCGGGGAAACAACTATTGCTAACAACAATAATAATAATAATAGTAATAATAATTCAAATAATTCTACTAATGAAGTAAATAATAACAACAATAACAGTGATGAAGATAAAAAAGAAGATGTTTTAGATAGGTCATCATTTAATGGTAAAGATGTAATGGTTTCAGA
>CAKVLD010000187.1 GCA_934755305.1 uncultured Clostridium sp.
TCAAGTATCACCTATGAAAATGCTGAAAATTATGATTTATGGGTACATGAATGGATTATATTCATCTCGAGATATTGAAAATGCCTGCCGTAGAGATATAAATTTTATGTATTTACTCGATGGTGCATCCGCTCCGGACCATTCCACATTTGCAAGATTTAGAAGTTTACATTTTGCTCCTTGTGCTGAAAAAATTCTAGCAGAAACAACTAATTTTCTTTATGAAATTAAAGAAATATCAGGAGAAGCCATTTTTATTGATGGCACAAAAATAGAAGCTTGTGCAAATAAATATACTTTTGTTTGGAAAAAGGCAGTAACTAAAAATATGGCAAAATTATTAATTAAAATAGCTGATTTAGTTCAAGAATGTGAAGAACTTTATGGAATTAAATTAGTATATAAAGATAAGGTTAAAATGAAGCATGTTAAAAAGTTAAGAAAAAAACTTTATTTATTAAAAAAATCTGAAGAAATAGAATTCGTCCACGGATGTGGTAAAAGGAAAACTATATTGCAGAAATCAATAGAAAAACTTGAAGAATATCTTTCAAAACTTAAAGATTATAATCAGAAAGTATACACTTGCGGTGAAAGAAATAGTTATTCAAAGACAGATGTTGATGCTACATTTATGAGAATGAAAGAAGATGCTATGAAAAATGGACAACTTAAACCAGCATATAACCTACAACATGGAGTTGATTCAGAATATATTACTTGGTTAACAATTGGTCCACAGCCAACAGATACAACTACATTAATTCCTTTCCTTAAGAGTATGGAAGAAAGTCTAAATTTTAAATATTTAAAAATAGTTGCTGATGCTGGATATGAAAGTGAAGAAAACTATTCATTTATTGAAGAAAATAATCAAGTAGCATTTATTAAAACTGCAAATTATGAAATATCACAAACAAGAAAATATAAAAATGATATCGGCAAAATTGCAAATATGATTTACGATGAAAATAATGACTTTTATATATGTAAAAATAATAAACAGCTAAAAGTAGATAGTATAAAGATTAGATAATCAAAGACAGGATATGAAAGTGTAAAGACAATCTATGTATGTGAGGATTGCAGTAATTGTACCTATAAAAGTAAATGTATTAAAGGGAATAATTCTAAAACTCCATTAGAAGAAAGGGTTAAAAGACTTGAAACATCAAAGAAGTTTAACAGGCAAAGAAAAGAAGATTTAGATAGAATAACATCAAAAGAGGGATGTCAACTTAGAATGAATAGAAGCATCCAAGCAGAAGGGTCTTTTGCTCAAATAAAGCAGGATATGAATTTCAGAAGATTTATGTGCCGTGGCAAAAAGAATGTATTAGCAGAAAGTGTACTTCTTGCAATAGCACATAATATAAATAAACTACATAACAAAATACAAGGAAACCGAACTGGTAAGCATTTATTTCCACTAAAACAAACATCATAAATATATTTTAAAAAAAGCCTTTTTCAATAGGCTTATTAAAGTGCGCCTATTTTTATAAATTTTATATTTATAAAAATAATCTTCTAAAAATTACATAAAAGGGAGCTATCGCTAACGGATTTTAATCCGATAATGCGACAGCACCTTTTAATATATAAATATTGGAAATGATAATAAATGGTGATAAACTAATAAGTAGAATTATAGTTGATTGCAAAACTAACTTTAAAAATTGAACAAAATTATTGATAAAAGCTAAATATAGGAAATAATTGGAGTATGCATAAAAATTTCTAAAAAAGCGCACACTAAAAAAGCCT
>CAKVLD010000188.1 GCA_934755305.1 uncultured Clostridium sp.
TCTGAAACCATTACATCTTTACCATTAAATGATGACCTATCTAAAACATCTTCTTTTTTATCTTCATCACTGTTATTATTATTGTTATTTGCTTCATTAGTAGAATTATTTGAATTATTACTATTATTATCAGCAACAGTTGTTTCTCCAGTAGTCGAATTATTCAAATTATTAGATGGTCTATTACTGATATCATCAGCAATAGTTTGTGTAGGTGTATAATTATCATATCCACTACTAATATTATTAGCAGTACTAGTAGTTTCTGTTTTTTTATCTTCTTTAGCCAAAAGAGCTTCCAAATCTATATTTCCTCTAATAACATTTTCACTACCTCTTACTTGAGAATGTATTTCTTTATAATTTGGATCTCCATCTACAACTGATTGAACATAATTTTTTATATCTCTTATATCATTTCTTAATATAATAGTAATACCTGAAAGCATAGTAATTGTAACAACTAAAGATGCTACAGAATATACTGCCCTACTTCCTAAAACTTCTCCTAATAAAACAAGAATTTCTTTTCTTTTCATAGCTTCACCCCCCATTATATTTTTAAGTATTGAAACTATAAATTATTGTGAAGTTATAGTTACTTCTACTATTGTTTCTCCAACTTTTTCACCAGTTTCTTTATTATAACCAGTTACAAGAGCTTCTCCATTATATGTTCCTTTTGGCAAAGCTTCTTTAAGTTCTACTTCTTCAATATATTGATTTGGTGATATTTTAGCTGTTCTTATTATCTCTTTTCCATCAACAGTTATAACATAATCAATATCATAAGCATTATATCTTGGATTAGCCATAACTATAAAAGCTTTTTTACCTTTAAACACCGGATCAGAAGAAATACTAAAAGAAATCGTTGATTCATCTACTTGTCTTTGTAATAACGCCCTTATTTCATCATCAGATAAACCTGGTTCCGCTCCATCCTCAAGAATATATCCTGAAATTGCTGATCCATTTTCATCAGCTTTACTTTTATTATTATATTTACTATACATGTAGTATACCCCTAAAGATGAAACAGTCAAAAATAATACTATCATTACAATAGTTTTAGACTTATTATTTTTCTTAGATTCCTCATTCATAAATACACCTCTATTCTTTTACTTTTTATAACAATAAAATTCCACAACAAAATATATTATTATGGAATTTTATATTTTTATTTACTTTTCAAATATAATTAAGGTGTTGCTTTTTTCACTTTTAACTTTAATGTAAATTCTTCTTTTACAGCTTTAGCACCAGTAGCAAGTTTTCCAGAAGTCCCTTTTAATTGCAGCTTTACTTCGTTTTGTCCTCCCAAAGAAGTACCTACGCTAGCTATTTTAACTCCATTACTATCAACAGTTGCATCAGAATTTACATTATATACCCCATTTGAAGCATTATCCGATGTAAAACCTGCTTCTCCTGCATTACCTGATAAACTTAAAACAACTTTACTTATTTTGTCGCTATCTGTCACACTCTTAGCAACTTCTATATCCCTTACACCAGTTCCATCAACAAATTTATATGCATATACATCAACTTTTTGTGTCCCATTATTTACAACATCTAAACTTGTACCTTTAAAACTCCCTGTATTATCAACCGTAAAAGCTAAAGCTGTTGGTATTGTAACACTTATTGTTCCTT
>CAKVLD010000189.1 GCA_934755305.1 uncultured Clostridium sp.
GATTTAACTAGCGGAGCTACTGGTATACAACTTACTCAAGCAGCTTTAAGCTCTCATGTAGGTTCATGGGGAAGCTACTTTATAGCAATATGTATTTTGCTATTTGCTTTCAGTTCAATTATTGGTAATTACTATTATGGAGAGTCAAATATAGAATTCTTATCAAAAAATAAATATACTTTAGTAGTTTACAGAATATTAGTTATAGCTATGGTATTTATAGGATCAATAGCTAGTATGGATTTAGTTTGGACATTAGCCGATGTATTCATGGGACTTATGGCTATATCGAACTTAATTGCTATAGTCCTACTTGGAAATATTGCTATTAAGGTATTAAATGATTATAGAAAGCAAAAGAAAGCTGGTATAGTAGATCCAGTATTCAAAGCAAGTTCAATTCCTGAACTTAAAGATGTTGAAGAGTGGCAATAATAATGTTAGAGCTTATACTACTAGTATGGGCTCTACTTTTTTGTCTTTAGTGTGCTTTTCAAGAAAAATGTTGTTATTTTTTAATATTAGTATATTTCTATATTGATATATCTTCTTCTTTTATATAAAATTGTCCAAGTATTAATTCTTTAAATAAACCTATATTGGTAAATTTCTTTTTTAAATTATAAATTATTAACCAGCAAAAATATCTCTTTAAATACTTAGTTGCAACTCCATAAAAAGGACTAAACCATGATTTGCAAACAAGATAAAAATTACTTATGAGCTTATCAAAATCACCAGCAATACAATTACTACGAAGTTTCCTATCATCTATTTCTTTTTTATCAACCTTTACTTTTTCATTATGTTTTTTAGCTATAACATGAACATACCTATCTACATAAGGAATAATTATTGATTTAGGGTCAATTCTCTTATACACCTTATCATTAAATTTATTGATGTCCCATCTTTTTTTGCATACTGGTAAACATAAAATAGAATCTTCTTTACCTCTTGCTGATACCACAAAGACCTTTTCTCGTACATCAGTATCTATATGTTTATTTCCCTTAAAATTCTCCTTAGTTGAAATTTTAATCATATGTATTTTTCCTGTTAAAGAGTCTGGAATCTTAGTAAAAGTCATTGCATGAAGAACTTTATGTCTCCAATAAAATGCTGTATTTATACTTATTTTCAACTTGTCTGCACAATACTCTAAAGTCTTTTTTTCTAACATAAATTCTATAAATTTCACCCATTTATATGGCTTTTTCTTTGAATAACTCCAAATAGAATTTGTTACTAACGAAAATGTTTTACCACATTCCTTGCAACGATATCTTTGTATTTCTTTAAATTTTCCATATTTAATGTAATGAGAGCATCCACATTTAGGACAAGAATTAGTAACACTTTTTCTACTTGAATATATTTGGGATTTTACAATTTTCTCTATATAGTTTTCATAATTATCTAAGTTTGTATCAAGTTCTATCATTTCTATCACCTCTTCTTAAATTCTTGACAAAATGATAGCTTTTTAATCATTAACAGAATTTATTCTAAAAAGATACCAATATTCTGTTTTCTTATTAATTAAGACCCTACATCAAAAAAAGCATAAGATT
>CAKVLD010000190.1 GCA_934755305.1 uncultured Clostridium sp.
CCTATCCATACGCTATCACCAATTTTAGGAGTTCCTTTTCTTTTTCCTCTGTTTTCTTGTCCTATTGTAACTCCAGATGTTATAGAAAAATTTTTACCTATTATAGCATTTGGATTTATAACTATAGAACCTCTATGTCCTATATAAAATCCCTTATCAATATTAGCCAAGTTAGATATTTCAAAACCGTATTTTATATTATATCTATATAGCTTAACTCTATAATAAAAGAACATTATTTTATTCTTATCTCTATAATAATTACATTTTCTATGTGTATATATAAATTTAAACCCAGGATTTAATAATATGTTTTTAATTTTACTTTTTATATCATATTTTCCTTCTAGCCTATATAAATCTGAATTAATAAATTCCTTCAATTCCTGTTTATTCATTAATCTACTCCTCATTAAACTTTTAATAAAGAACTAAACACTGTTATATATTTTCTCTAATTTATTAACATAAGTTTTTATATCATATTTATTTTTTATAAAGTTATAGCCATTTATTGCATATTTATCAGCTACTACTTTATCATCTTTCACTTTCTCTAGCTTTTTTATAAGCTCTTTATAGGCACCTTTATTTATTAATGCTCCAGTATCAATATTTATTATTTCATTTATACTTCCAACATCCATAGATACTATTGGTTTTTTAAATGCCATAGCTTCTAATAAAACCATAGGTAGTCCTTCATAAATTGATGGTAAAAAGAAAACATCTATAATTGGATAAAATTTATATACATTTTCTTGAAATCCTGTTAGTATAAACATATCCTCAATATCTAAATCTTTTAATAAAGCTTTTACTTTTTCTTCTTGATCTCCATCTCCCACCAACAATACTTTGCAATCTTTAAAATTATCTTTTTGTTTAGCAAATTCATTTATAAATGGTAGTATACCTTTTTGTTCTGATAAACGACCAATAAATCCAAGGATTTTTTTATCTTTTGGTATATCATATTGCTTAATTACTTTTTCAATTTCTATATCATCTACTTTAGTAATTCCTTCTATATCCATAGCATTTGATAATTTAGCATACTTACTTTCCTGAAAATAATCAGTATACTTTTTATAAAAATCATATACCTTACTTCCACAAGTAATATTAAAATCATATTTAGGTCTTAATAATTTATCTATCTTTTTATTTATTCCTTCCTCTTTTAAAAATGGATAACAATTATGAATATGGGAAATTACCTTTACATCTAACTTATATAGTTTTTTAACTAAGTATCCGTATAAAGATGCAGTATTATCATGACAATGAAGTATATTTACATCATTTTGCTTAATTATTTTTTTCATAGAACTTAATGTTTTAAACATTTTTGTTTTAGAAAAACTTAATGAATAACTGTTTATATTATTATTATTAAATGCCTTTTTTAAAGTATCTCCTCCACAAATTACTATAGGCTCATACTCTTTAAAATTACTACATATTAATAATGCCATTTTTTCTGCTCCGCTCATCTTATTCATTGGCAGAATATGCATAACCTTCTTTATGATAATAAC